>CANGQJ010000024.1 GCA_947456625.1 Bacteroidota bacterium | reverse complement strand
TATTCAAATATGAAGAATGAATGATATTTGTTTCGATCATTAAATTATCATACAAAAATTCTGCACGATAAAGATTATTTGCACTAATTCCTCCAACTTTTGCAGCTGCCAAAATCACATAATCTGGCTTTTCGGTTGAAAAAAAATTATTGACAGAAAACTGATCTCTTAAATCTAGTTCTTTTGAGGTTCTTGTAATAATATTTGTAAATCCTTTATTACTTAACATTCTGTTTATCGCAGAACCAACCATGCCATTATGACCTGCAATAAAAATTTTAGATAATTTGTCCATACTTAATTATGGCCGTTTTGTTTTAGTAATAATTCTTTCTTGAATAATTTAATATCACTTTCTACCATTTCCTTGACTAACAACGGTAAATCGTATTTAGGCTTCCATCCAAGTTTTGTCATTGCTTTGGTAGGGTCACCAATTAATAATTCTACTTCCGTTGGTCTATAATACTTTGGATCTACTCTCACGACTACTTCTCCTAGTGGAATATTAAACTCACCTGAATTTGCAACTACATATCCCTCTTCATTTTCCTCTTCTCCTCTGAAAGCAAGTTCAACACCCACTTCTGCAAAGCTCATTTTAACAAAATCGCGGATTGTAGTAGTTATTCCAGTTGCTAAAACAAAATCCTCAGGCTTTTCTTGCTGCAAAATCAAATACATCCCTTCAATATAATCTTTAGCATGGCCCCAATCCCTTTTTGCATTTAGATTTCCTAAATACAAACATTTTTCAAGACCCAATGAAATTTTCGCTGTTGCTCTAGTTATTTTTCGAGTAACAAAAGTTTCTCCTCTTTGTGGGGACTCATGATTAAATAATATACCATTACATGCATACATATTATATGCTTCTCGATAATTAACTGTAATCCAATATGCATAAAGCTTAGCAACAGCATATGGAGAACGTGGATAGAATGGTGTAGTTTCTGATTGAGGAACTGCTTGAACTAAACCATAGAGTTCAGATGTTGATGCTTGGTAAATTTTGGTCTTTTTTATTAATCCTAATAATCTTACCGCTTCTAAAATTCTCAAAGTACCAATACCATCAGCATTTGCAGTGTATTCCGGCTCTTCAAAGCTTACTGCAACATGACTCATCGCTGCTAAATTATATATCTCATCTGGTTGAACCTCCTGAATAATTCTTATTAAGTTAGTGCTATCTGTTAAATCGCCATAATGCAAATGCAAGTGACGATGAGGTGTATGTGAATCCTCATAGATATGATCAATTCTTTGTGTATTAAATAAGGATGATCTCCTTTTAATACCATGGACTTCATACCCTTTCTGTAATAAAAATTCAGCTAAATATGCTCCATCCTGTCCGGTTATACCAGTAATAATTGCTTTTTTCACTTTTATTTAATTTTTAAAATTTTTAGGTAATTTATAAATTTCTTCTTTATCTAATTCTTTGAAATAATCATAGGTTTTCTTTAAACCTTCGGCACGATCTACTTTTGGCTCCCAACCTAAAATGGTTTTTGCTTTGGTGATATCTGGTTGTCTTTGTTTAGGATCATCCACAGGTAAAGGCTTGTAAATTATTTTTACAGTAGACCCTGTTAGTTTTAATACTTCCTCTGCAAAATCCTTTAAGCTAATTTCATTAGGGTTGCCAATATTCACAGGACTTGAGTAATCGCTTAATAAAAGTCTATAAATCCCTTCAACCAAATCATCCACATAACAAAAGCTTCTTGTTTGTGAACCATCACCAAAGACCGTCATGTCTTCTCCTCTTAATGCTTGACCAATAAATGCAGGTAACGCTCTTCCATCATTCAGGCGCATTCGTGGTCCATAGGTATTAAATATTCTGATAATTCTTGTCTCTACATTATGAAAAGTATGGTAAGCCATTGTAATGCTTTCCATATAGCGCTTAGCTTCATCATACACACCTCTTGGACCCACTGGATTTACATTACCCCAGTACTCCTCTGTTTGTGGATGTACCAATGGATCGCCATAAACTTCACTAGTGCTTGCCACTAGAATTCTTGCACCTTTTGCTTTAGCTAGTCCCAAACAATTATGCGTACCCATTGCGCCAACTTTTAAAGTTTGAATAGGAATTTTTAAATAATCTATCGGGCTTGCTGGTGATGCAAAATGTAATATATAATCAAGTGCTCCTTCAATCTCAATATACTTAGTAACATCATGATGGATAAACTCAAAATTGGGATTGCTTCTTAAGTGTGCGATGTTTTGCAAGTCCCCAGTGATTAAGTTATCCATAGCAATTACATAATACCCTTCATTGATAAAAAGATCACATAAATGCGATCCTAAGAATCCGGCTGCTCCTGTAATTAATATTCTTTTTTGACTCATGTTGTTTTTTTATTTAGGAAGATTGTTTTTCTAAACCTGATCTTCCAATACTCTCGTAATAATAACCTAGCTCAATCATCATTTGAACGTCAAATAAGTTTCTGCCATCAAAGACAATTTTGTGTTCATTTAACTTCTGTGACATTAAATCAAAGTCAGGTGTTCTAAACTCACTCCACTCTGTTGCAATAATTAAAGCTGATGCGCCTTCCAATGCTAGGTATTGATTCTCGGCATACTTGATCTTATCTCCTATCTGTGCCTTTACGTTTGACATGGCTTCTGGATCATATGCTGTTACTGTAGCTCCTGCTTTTGTTAAAGCATCAATAATACTCAATGCTGGTGCTTCTCTTATATCGTCCGTATTTGGCTTGAACGCTAATCCCCACAATGCAAAATGTTTGCCCTTAAGATCATTTTTGTAATACGCTTTTATCTTCTCTACTAAATGTAGTTTTTGATTAGCATTTACTTTTTCTACTGCTTTTAAAATCTCAAAATCATATTTTACTTCATCTGATGACATGATGAGTGCTTGCACATCTTTTGGAAAACAACTTCCACCATATCCAATACCTGGGAATAAAAATCTTTTTCCGATTCTGTCATCACTTCCAATGCCTCTTCTTACCATATCCACATCCGCACCCATGCGCTCACATAGTTGAGCAATCTCGTTCATAAAAGAAATTTTTGTAGCAAGGAAGCTATTAGCTGCATATTTAGTTAACTCTGAGCTACGCTCGTCCATAAATATCACAGGATTGCCCTGTCTTACAAATGGTGCGTATAAATCACTCATTAATTTCTTTGCTCTA
>CANGQJ010000023.1 GCA_947456625.1 Bacteroidota bacterium | reverse complement strand
GGATTTTGATTGTCCATCAAATTTACCAAAATATAGTTCGGGTTGAAAATGAAGATACCCAAATGCAACTGATGGCAAACCAAGCCTATATGTATTTGCAGGCAACCAATCTCCTTCTCGATGCATTAATTTGCCTATGCTTAAAGTAGACATAAGATGAAACTCATTCAAATTCTTATTTTTTTGAGATTTGACAAATCCAATATTAAGAAAATTGTTTTGACTTATTGACATTCTGTTTAAATTATCTTTTGAGTAAAAGCCATTTAACTCATAAGAAAGCGAAAAAATCGTTTGACGAGAGCGCAATAGCAAACCTACTGCAACATGAGTAACTGGCGCTCCAGATAAGAATCTAAATCCGTAATTCATACCTAACTCCAATTGGTTGTGTGGTCCCAAATACGTACCTCTAATTCTTTTATTAGTCCCCAATGGCGTTATAATCCCATTTTTCATATTATAAACTGCATTAAAATGGGCAAAATAATTGACTTCGGATTTTTCATTCAAATAATGATCAACATCTTTTCTAATTTTTGTTATACAATTTGAAAGTATTGTATCCGGCAAACTTTTAATATCAGTAAGGTTGTTGACAATTATATTAATATAAAAAGGGAAATACTGCTCCCCTTTAGCTAATCCTTCTGGGGGATATATTTTGAAGGCATTCAAATTATTTAGTGTAAATAATTTTATTCTTAAAGTATCTGAATTAATCTTTAGTTCTACTAATTCATTATTTTTTAATGTGAAATTGGTTGAGTTGTAATTATTATTATTTATTCTAAATTGAGGGGCCATTTTTTGAAGTACTAAATAATCAACACTTCTTACGATGGCATCATTTTTAAAAGAATCTACGAAATAGGATAGATATTGTTTTGCCTCATTTAAAATCGAATCCAAATTAGGCAGTTGGTTTAGTTGATGAATGGTATACATTTCAAAAGACACTTTTACTGCTTTGTTTTGATTATTTACAAAAGTAAAATTAACTGGTGTCGAGTATAGTGTGGGGTTGCCGAATAATTGCTCTTCGGTATTAAACCTTGTATTCCTAATGTTTGAAATTTGCGCATTAAGAACATTAGAAACAATAAGTACAAAAACAAAAGTTAGTAATTTATTTTTCATGATCATAATTTAAGCTATAAGAAGGTTTATTTAAAATTAGTTTTATGGATAAATATTTTTGAACAGCTTCTTGTTCATTTGAATATAATGGTGGATTAGATGCAATTGTCATTTTTTCCTTTGTTATTGGGGTCAACGCAGGCGTTCCATCATCAGAACGAGACAAATCATTAATATGTACAATAGCATACTTATGCTTTAGAGCAATATTTTTAACATAAACCACAGCTAAAGGAGAACTAACATTTAACGCTTTTGAATCTGAATTAATAGAAGATTGATTTTCCAAAACTGTTATCGAATTTGCCTTTTCTAACATCGGCTCTTGGATGTCTATATTTGTTGACTTAGTTGAAACAACTGAACTATTGTTTGAAATATTCAAATGCATTTTAGTTGTTTGCTCAACAATAACAGGCTTCCCGTTTTTAGTAACTTTTGACGAAGGTGTGGCCAAGATACTATATGGGGCATCTGTGTTTTTGGAATGATGTTCTCCTTTCACTAGACTCTCTTTATTTGCTACAGTTTGAAAATTATTTTTTGATTGAACCGTTGCAAAATAGACTCCTATAAAAAATATAAATAAAGCTGCAATACTTACATATCTCAAAATAGGGAATTCCTTCTCTTTGCGTTTTGACAATTGGTCTTCAATACGATTCCAAACTTCATGCTTATCAAACGCATCAAATTCGGTATACTCATTAAGTTTATCACTAATGATTCTATCCTCTTTTTCTAAATTCATTTTTGGTGCTATTTTGATTATTCATTAATTTTTTCAAATATAATCTTGCCTTATTTAATTGGCTCTTACTTGTGCCTTCACTAATTTTTAATAAAGTTGCAATTTCTTTGTGCGATAATTGCTCAACCACATATAAGTTAAAAATGCTTTTATATCCAGCTGGCAGTTCTTGAATCAATGCATATATTTCCTTTGCATTTATTTCTTCCAAAATATTGGGCTCAACGGATGCATCAATTATACTATCATCCATCTCGATAAACAACAAAGCATTCTTTTTCCTCAATTTCATTAAACACTCATTAATCATAATTTTTTTCATCCATCCATACAATGAGGCGACGCAATCACCTTCAAATGTCCTAATGCTTTTAAATATTTTTAGATAGCCGTTCATTAAGCACTCCTCAGCATCTTCAATATTTTTTATATAGCGCTTACAACAGGTGAAAAGCTGATGACAGTATTGCTCGTACAAGAGCCTTTGCGCAATTATATTATTAACTTGACAGTCTTTTATCAGTTGGTTAATGTCCATTCAGTAATATAAATGCTTAAAAAGGTGGAAAGGTTGCCTGGGAGATAAAAAATATTTTATTAGGTATTTTGAAGTTCTTTTAAAGATACAAGAAAACCCTTGCTTTACAGCAAGGGTTTTCTTGTATTGGGAACTTTCGGGAATAATCGGGAAAGTAGAAAATTAATTCTTGCGCCTTAATTTAATTTCTATCACTCCAACTTTACCATCTTCAGCGTATTTTTTTATTGCTTGATCTCCTTTTAACACATTCACTGATTCAATATCATTTGGAGATATTGCTTTCATTTCCTTTTCAGTCATCTTAACGCCATCTACAAAAATAAGTGGTTTGACTTTTGGTATTGCTGTATTATTATCAACTATAATATATTTTTCTGATCCATTTTCAGTTTTCTTTTCAACAACCACATTGGCCTTTTTCTCTAATGCATCTAATACTTTTTGTTTGTCTTTTGTTGTTAAAGTTACATTTGAGAATTTTTCTTTATTACTTCCAGAAGATCGTGTATAAACAAGCGTATCAGTTGATGTCTTGGATGTCACTCTAACTTGACCACTTCTTAAACCAGTCGCGTTTGACTTTGGTATTGTGTCGGATTCTATTTGAATTTTATTGCTACCTGACAAATATGAATTAATACCATCCAATAACATATTTGCTATTTTTTCTTCATTAGCTTTAACAAGTTTTAAATCATTTGGATTGGTAATAAATCCACTCTCAAATAAAACTGACGGCATTTTAACATTTTCAAGTACCCAAATTCCCATTTTTCTTGTAGTAATTTTACTTTCAGGGAATAAATCACTTGTGGCGTCTAATATATTTTTAGCAATCATGATATTCTCTTTTGAATATAACTTGTTTTTAGAAGGAATATAACATGTCGTGCCAGTAAATTTTGCAGTACCAGCTTTATCCATGTGAATAGATACAAATAAATTAGCATTTGATGCATTTGCGAAATTTGCTCTATCAACCACATTTATGAACCTATCAGACTCTCTTGTAAGTACAATGTCTATATTAGGATTATTATTTAATGCTTTTACTTTTTTAGCAATAGATAGTGCTAAATCCTTTTCAGTAGTTCCATCTTCTGCACTTGCACCAAGGTCATTACCTCCGTGACCAGCATCGATAATTACTGTAAATTGCTTATCTAATTTAATAATTGGCTTTGAATCAAGATTACCATTTCTAAATGCAAATAGTAATACAGTCGCAGCCATGATTGGTAATATAGTCAATCTTCTCAGATAACTATATTTTGTGTTTGTTTTTGTAAACATTTGGATTCTACGTTTAATTGGTGAAAAGAAAAATGAATTTGATAATATATGTTGTTGTGAGGGATAAGCAGACGCCAATAATAACTCCGCTAAAACACTCGTATCGTTATTTTGAATAGATTTTTGATCTGCAATGAATTCATGTATCAAATACAATTCATTCCTAATTAACCATGTAATTGGATTAAACCAACCTATTATTAACTGCAATTCAATGAAGAGCTTATCAAATGAATGGTTTTCTTCAATATGAGCTACTTCGTGTGCTAAAATCTTCTTCCCCACTTCGCCATTTAAATCAATAGAAGTGTTCCAAAATATATATTTGAAGAAAGAGAAGGGAGTTCCTTTAACATCTGTCATCACTAGGTACAGATTTGCTAACTTTTTCATTGGATATACCCTTATCAATTTTCTTACATTCCACAACGATTTTATAAACTTAATAATTAATAAAAGTGATATACTAATTGCTATAATTAACACCATATTATCCCATGTAAACTGAGAACTTTTTACAATAACGTCTTGTTCTATGATACTATTCTTATCAGCAATTAAATCAACGAAATTCAAAACCTTAGGTGCCGCAACTACTTGTTCCTTTATAATATCAATTTTAATAAAAGGAACAAGACATGAAAGAACAGATATACCCATTAAGTAAAACCTATTGTACTGATGAAACTGTTTGTTTCTTAATACAAACCAGTAGTAAGTGTATAATAAAGCACTACATAAAACTACTTTCAATAAATAAAATAGAATTGTAATCATGGTAGTTATTTTTTCTTTTTAATTTCTTGAAGGAGTAATTCTAAATCAGCAACTTTTAAGTCCTTCTGTTTTACCATAAAGGAAACCACATCTGAAAAAGACCCCTCAAAATACCCTTCCACCAATGTTTTGATGCTAGACGATGAATATTCTTCTTTACTAATAACTGGAGCATAACAATGTACCCTTCCATGTACCTCATGGTTAATATATCCTTTGTCAATTAAGATTTTAATGATAGTCGCAATTGTATTACTATGCGGTTTGGGTGCTGGCATTTCATCTACAATGTCCTTTAGATAGGCAGATTCTAATTTCCAAAGTACCTGCATTACTTGTTCCTCAGCTTTTGTTAATGGTTTACTCATCGTTTTTGATTTATAAAAACAAATCTATAACTAATTTTTTAGTTTTACAACTAAATTTTTAGTTTTAACAAAAAATTTAAATTAATATTAAAATTTTGATTAGTTTTATAATATCATTATAATATCAAATTACTACTATGGAAAAATTAAAGAACCCAATGAATGGCTATAAGGCAGCCTTAATAGCTCTTTTGTCTTTTATTACTGGTTTATATGGAATTATTACCACAGCACAAAACGCAACTCCAAGCGGAGGTGTAATTTTCTTTGGTGTTTTATTTATTCTTTTTGCTGTTTTATTAATTAAGGGATTAATGGTAGTAGAGCCAAACTATAGTATTGTACTTACCTTCTTTGGTAAATATGTAGGAACAGTAAGGGAAAATGGATTGCAGTTTGTAAATCCTTTTTATTCAAAATTGAAAGTTTCCCTTCGCTCTCAAAGTGTGGAGAGTACCAAATTAAAAGTAAATGATAAGTTGGGCAACCCTATTGAAATTGCGGCTGTTATACTATACGAAGTAAGTGATACTTACAAAGCCGTTTTTGATGTTACCAATTTTAATGAATACATGAAAAACCAAAGTGAAGCTGCTGTTAGACATTTAGCTACTAGCTACCCTTATGATAATATTGAGGATGAACATGCGCAAATAACATTGCGTGATGGTGGTGAAAAAGTAATCAAGATGCTCGAACAAGAACTAAATGAAAGATTAATAAAAGCAGGCATTACTGTTACCGAGGCTAGAATTAGTCATTTGGCTTATGCAGCTGAAATTGCAGGTGCTATGCTACAAAGACAACAAGCTACTGCGATTGTAGCTGCTAGAACTAAAATTGTAGAAGGTGCAGTGGGAATGGTTGAAATGGCATTAGCAATGTTATCCGAAAAAGATATAGTAGTGCTGGATGACGATAAGAAAGCTGCAATGGTAAGTAACTTAATGGTAGTTCTTTGTGGTGAAAAATCTGCATCTCCTGTTCTAAATACTGGCACCCTTTATTAATCTTTAAAATACAAATATGTCATTAGCAAAAAAAACATTTGTATTAAGAATTAACCATGAAACCTTTTCTGCATTAGCAAAATGGGCCGAAGATGAGTTCAGAAGCGTGAATGGACAGATTGAAATGATTTTAGACAATGCATTAAAAGATAATGGTAGAAAGAAAGTCAAAACAGATACAAATAAAGTAAAGACCGATCATAAATAATTCCTAACTAAATGAGACGCAAGGCATTCATTACAAACATTTTATTATACCTGTTTACTTTAGCCAATGCGCAAAATAAATCTGGTTTAATAATCTATGATATTAAATATCCTAATGAAAATTTAAAGGAAAAAACAGTTAAATCAAGATTATTTTTTAACGATACATTAAGTATTGGAATATCTTATTCTACAAAATTTTATTCACAAAAAAATGTTGGCATTAATCAAGAACCACAGGGTCTTGGAGTGACCTTTAAGTATGGTGATGAAGTAGGGGAAGTTATATACAGGAATTATAATACAGAAAAAATAACCTTAAGATTTCCTAAATCTGCAGCATTAGATGAATATACAGTAGAAGATAATTGGATAAAAATACAATGGGAAATTAGAGATGATAAACGTAAAATAGGCAACTTTATATGTAAAAAAGCAATTGGAGATTTTAGAGGACGTAGATATATTGCTTGGTATACAGAAGAAATACCATTACCATACGGCCCTTTTAAGTTGTATGGCCTGCCTGGTCTTATTCTTGAAGCAGAAGATACAGAGAAAATGTTTTCGGTTAAAATGAAGCACATTGAATACCCAACAAGCCAAGTATTTGAAGTTGATGAACCCACTGAAAAAGTGAAAAAAACACTTAAAGAATATGTTTATTCTTTAGATCATATTGAGGAAATATTTTTAGAAAAATTAAACTCAAAAGTTCCCAAAGGAATACGTTTTACAAAAGAACCAAATAAAACAGATACAAAGAGAGTATATAGAATTGAAAAAATATTTGAATGGGAAAAATAATCTTTTTATAAGCTCAACTTAATAAACTCAACCTTCTAACAGTAGTTGGGTTATAGTAATTACCATTCCTTGTCTTATACCCATTAATATTCAGCTCTTTAGCAATTGCGGTATAATTTATATACCCATATTTCATTTGGAAATGCTCAATAAACATTTTAGCCATTTTCCAATTTTCATTTTCAACCCTTTTTTTTATAATTGATTCAATACCTTTTTCACGAGCAGCATCATTAAGATTTTTAGGTGAGCCTAATTTAACTCCTCTAGCTTTTAAAGCTGCCAATCCACTTTTTGTCCTATTGGATATGAGTTCTCTTTCCCATTGTGCAACAGAACCAAATATTCCAAGTGTAAGTGTATTAAGTTCAGGAAGCTCAATGCAACGAAGTTTAACACCTTTATTCCTTAAAGTGAATAAGAACTCCACTTCACGACTTAACCTGTCTAATTTCGTAAATAAAAGGGTGTAGCCGTGTTTTATACAAAGGTTAGTAGCATAATCTAATCTTACTCTGTTGTTATTCTTACCACTCTCTTGCTCAATTACAATTTCAACCAAAAAATTACCTGTTGATTGAATAAACTGATTAATTCTTAGTTGTTGTTCCTCTAACCCTAAAACTTGTCTTCCTGTACTTGTGCGGACATAAGCGATATAATTTTCCATATAATTTGTTTCTGGCTAAGATAAATGAACCAGAATATCAAAACATAAACGACCGTTTAAGATTTGATAATTTAACAAATGTCTAGCACTTATGCTAACAATATATTGAAATTGCTAGTTAATTTATATGGTGCCAAACAAATTCTGTACCATGATCAGCGCAAGATATTTCTTGGCAAACTATAATGGATTGAATTACTTGATGTTGTGCAATAGGATTTGAACTCTGATCCTAGCGAAACTTGTTTGGCATATAAATTAAATAATTTATTGCTACATTACATTGGTAATTTCATTTCAGATCTATATTACTTATGAAGAGCTTTATAATATTTTCAATACTATTTTTTTTTAGCCTACTAGGGTATTCTCAAACAAAAGACACATTAGAAAGTATTATTAATTTGAAATCAGTAAAAGTTTCAACAAAGAGAAAGAAACCTATTGAAATAATAAATGAAAGATATGCTACAGGTCTATTTTCCAATATGACTACTTCAAGAACTTATGATTTGATTAATAACCCACCAAATTACAATGGTGGAACTATATTAGATTATCTACAAAACATCTTAAATAATGTTTCAATTAGAAGAACATTAGAAGGGTATGAATTATCAACTACAAGAGGTGTTGGTTCTTTACAAAATTACAAGAAGGGAATACAAAATGGTGGAAACCGAGAACAAAGTTCAATAATGCTATACCTTGACGAACAACAAGTAGAGAGCAGTGTTTTCTTTGGAATTCATCCTTACGAGGTCTCACTTGTAAAATATTTTCCACCAGGACAATCACAAATACCATTTAATCAAGGAATGGGGGTATTATTGATTTATACTAAAAAGGGGGATGATTTAAATTCATCAAATAAACTTAATCTAAAAAAAGGGAGTTTGGAGAATATGTATAAATCTTTAAATAATGATACTCTTAAAAAATAGTCCCCCAGATATTCAATTTTGTAATTTAGTTTTATGTTTTCTGAAAAAGTATCTTACGCTTAAGACAACAATAAGTAGTATTAATAATTCCAAGTTATTATTTTCGGATTTGTGATAGATGTTTAATAATCTCAATGTTCCAAAGATTATTAACACTTTAATTATATCCATTAAATAAGGGTTATTGATTATCTTTTTCATAATGCTAATATAATTATTTTTTTCTAAAACAAATACTTTCCCTAGCGAAAGCTGTTTGGCATATCAAAATCAGGGTCAAGGTCATAAAAGTGGGTGTTGTCCTGTATATTAATCTCACTGTATTGGTAAAACTCCAATATCCCTGAAATCCACATACATAGGTCTCTTTTCCTTCCACCCACAAAAACCTCATCTGTATCAACACCGCTTTTTCGGAGCATCAT
>CANGQJ010000022.1 GCA_947456625.1 Bacteroidota bacterium | reverse complement strand
TAAAATGCCACCTGCAGAAAATGCAATAGCGGCAATTAACAAGGCAATTAATGAAATAGCACCCATAGTAAATTAGGTATAAAAAATGATGCTGTAAAGTAGCAATAAAACGGCTAATAATTACCTAGGTAATCCACATATAATCCACGCTTTAGGGCATTTTGTTCAACTAAGCGTATAGGTCTGATATTTATCATCCTTTGTTTAGTGAAACTTGAGGGAAATCATTAAAATTTATAAGAAAAACTGCTGCCAAAAGTACTTGGATCGCCTAAATGAACTGCGCCAAAATCATACCCATAGGAGATGAATTTGGTACCAGTAATATTTTTTGCCCAAAAATGAAGTCCCATTTTATTGTATTCAATACCAGTTTTCAAATTTAATAATTGATAGGGGGATTGCTGAATGGTATTGGCTAAATCAAAATAAGTAGTTCCTATGTATTTCCATTCCGCCCTTGCCATTAGGTTCAAATTTTTAGCCATAGGATAAGTATATTGAACGGCTAATAAAGAAGTAGTAGCAGGCGTGAAAATTGGATGTTTGCCAGCTAAATTTACGCTTTCCCCTTGTGCCGCTAAATCCAATTGATCAAATTTTGCATTGGTAGCGCCAAATGAATATTGTAACAATAAACCTTTTGCAGGCAAGGCAAATAGCTCTGCTTCCATTCCCTTGCTTGTTAATTGGCCTGTATTTTTTGTAATGGTAATAGCGTCAGGCAAAACTAAACTTGGCACTTGCGCGTCTGTTATTTTAGCATAAAACAATGCGATATTTACAATTAATTTATTATTGAACCAATTGTTTTTAATACCTGTTTCGAAGTTATTGCTGTACTCTGGCAAATAGCTTAAAAGTGGCGGCTGTGAAGGATCTGAGGCAAGTGGAGATAGTCCACCAGCTCTAAATCCCCTGCTATAATTACCATACCATAAACTATAATTATTAACTTGAAAGTCTATGGAAAGTTTTGGAGATAAAGCATTGAAATGGGTGCGACCCAAAGTATCCGATCTGGTAATGTATTGATCTGTACTAGGATCGTGTTGGTATGTGCCTAAAACAGATTCAGATTGATTTTCATAATCATTTCTTAACCCTAGTGTAATGTTTAATTGGTTGCTTATAGCATAAGTAGCTTGACCATACAAAGCGAATCCTTTTTTAAGGGTGGTACTTACACTTGTGGTGCTAAACAAGGAATCTCCAATCATCATCAAATTGGCATCCTTTCCAAAACGGGTAGTTTGTTTCACTGGTGCATCTTGATAAAACAAGAAAGCACCAGCAGTCCATTTGAATTTACTATTGCTGGTGTTGTTGCTCGTAAATTTAAAATCCTGGGTAAGTACTTTTATATTGTTCCAGTCCTTGCCATAATTATTGATAATTGAAATAGCATCAATGGGGGAGAAATCGCCGTCAATTGGCGTAGTATAATAACGATAATTTTGTTGGTAGGCAGTTTGGCTATTAAAATTAAACGCATTGCCCGCATAATGAATAGACAAGCTGCTATTGGTAGTCTTGTCCTTCATGGTAGTAGTTGCATTCTGATTTAAGTGGTAAGGGTTGCTCATGGCATCCTCTAATCCAAAAACCAAAGGAAAGGGTCCTTGGTTTTCATTCGCAAGGTGTTTGAAATTTAAATTGATATCCCAACGATTGCTCAATTGATATTTTAAAAAATAATTTCCAGAAAATCCATTTTGATTGTCATAACTGCTATGGGTAAAATCATTGGTATAAAAACCATCTCTTTTATTAGATAAGATAGAGGCACCAAAAAATAATTTATCTTTTATAATAGGTGTTTTAAATCCAGCAGTAATTCTTCGTTGATTGTAATTACCAATGTTAATGTCTGCAAATCCAGTAGTAGTATTCGTGGGTTGCTTGGTGATAATGTTAATGACCCCGGCCATGGCATTTCTTCCATAAAGGGTTCCTTGTGGTCCGCGAAGTACTTCAATTCTTTCAATATCGAACAAGGTAGGAATATATGTATCTAAGCTAAATTGATTTACCCCATCTATATAGGTGGCCACCGTAGGATCGTAAGAACTAGTGGCAATGCCCCTTACAGAAGTTACATCACGTGCATCTCCAGGGTCGGCGCTGTATAAATTAGGAATGATACCTGTAATTTCTTTAGTATTCCATAAACCAAATGCATTCACTTGTTTTGCATTTAAAGCGGTAATGCTGGAAGGAATTTTTTGCAATAGCTCTTCTTTTTTTTCTGCGGTTACCACTAACTCATCCAAAGTTTTAGTTGATTCAATTAAAGTAAAATTTGATTCATTATTGTTTTTATTTACCTGAACGCTTGGATGAATGGAAGCAAAATTAATATGATTGATTTCTAGTTGATAGTTACCTTGGCTTGGAAAATTTATTTTGAAATTGCCATTCTTATCTGAAATAGAATGCATATTAGAATTCAAAACTGAAATAGAAGCATTGGTCACTGGTGCATTGGTTGCACTAGTAATTTTACCAGTAAATAGAATTTGACTTTGAGCATTTAAATTCAAAAAACCAATCATTAAAAATAAAGTAAAAAACTGCTTGATCATGAGATGAGTTATTAGGGGATAAATTTAAAATTTAACGCCTGCAAATATAGGCCCAAATACATCTAATTGGTCTAAACTAGGCTTCAATTATGATAAATGGCTGCTTTAAACAATTACTGTAAGTGCTAAAGGACTTATTGAAATTTTTAGTAATTCGTTATCGGTTAAAAGATTTTCACCATCAATATGAATGGGTGCGTTTTTTGCATAATGTATGCTTGCATGGGTACATGCTTGGAAATGGACATTTTTAGAATGATGTATGTTTTTTTTAAATAACCTTACTGCTAATATAGCTGCTTCTAATTTATTTAATAAACCAATTTTCACTAATTCCAGTTGTCCGTCTTGAATATTGGAGAAGGGTGAAATAAAAGCATCATTCCCAAATTGATTGGCATTGGCTATACTTAATGAAAAAACTTTTTCCATAGCGCTATTATTAATGCAAACTTGAATTGGTTTGTATTTAAAAAGCGTGATGACGGTTGCTTTCATGTAATTAATTAACCCACGACCTTTTGTATTAGCGAATCGATGGGCTACTGCTGCATCAAAACCTATGCCTGCGGTACAGAAGAAGGGTCTATGGTTGATATGGCCCACATCTATTTTGATAGAAGCCCCCACCAATGCTTTTTGAAAGGCCTTTTTATAATCAAGTGGAATATTTAAATGTCTTGCTAATCCATTGCCAGAACCTACTGGAATAATACCAAGTGGAATTGCCTTACCCACTAAAACGGAGGCTACTTCATTGATGGTCCCATCGCCACCCACTGCTATAATTCTGGTAGCTCCTTTTTCAATTGCTTTTTGTGTAAAGGCAACAGCTTCAAGTGGTTCGGTTGTTTCCCAAATAAAATGGCTGCTATTAGACTTAATAAGGTGGATAAGTTTTGTGTATTTTGCCTTATTTTTACTGCCTGCCTTTGGGTTGATAATGAAATGAAACATGATTCAAAATTAGTGGAAAATGGCCAATAATTTTATATCAGCTAACCCCCTGTGCTGTTAACAAAATATGCTTTTATATCTAACTTTATTGGGATTTTTAATATCATTTTTGATCTTAATAAATTTAAGAATATCAAATAGGGCGAACTTATACTTGTTCTTTTTCTTTTTAATTAATAATATTTATTCACTATCACATTATGCGGCATTGTATTCGGGCGACCGTAATTTAGTTGCCATTATGTTGGTTCATTTTACGCCCTTGTATTTATTACTTGGTCCATTTTTTTATTTTTACGTAAGGGGTTTGGTTAATGATGATTATAGGTTTTCTAAAAAAGATTTTATTCATTTTATTCCTGCTTTTATTATTTTAATCAATATCAGTCCCTATCTTTTTTTTAATGCAGATCAAAAATTAGTATATGCAGATAGGGTAATAGCAGATCCGGTTAATATATTTAAAAATAATTTCTTGTTTCTTTCACCTGCCATATCTTTTATATCTAGGCCATTTTTTACTATTTCTTATGTTATTGCATCTGCTTTTTTAATTTATAAAAAAAGATTGAATGAAACCTATAATGATTTGCAATCGAAACTAATTTACAGATGGTTGATATCTCTAATTGCGATGTCCTTGCTTCTTTATTTCACTTTTTTATTGTTTTCAATCATAGGGTATAGAACAAGAAATACGCAGGAAACTGAAGTCAGAAGTGAGTATATATTATATGCCACTGCTTTAGGACTCATCTTATTAAACTTTTCTTTGTTATTTTTTCCCAATATTTTATATGGGCTACCTCAACTAGACTATGCGATCAATATACAAAAATTGGCACCACTAGAGCAAGAAAATCCAATTAAAAAGGAGTCCAAAAGTTTTGAAATTTCTGAAGATAAATTAAACCTGCTTAAATCAAAGATTGACAATTATTTAATAAGTCTGCCTTATATCAATACTAACTTTACGCTATCAATTATGTCTGCAGATACCGATATACCTGTCCATCACTTGTCCTATTATTTAAACGAACACTTGAAAATTAATTTTAATACATGGAAAAACGATCTAAGAATAAACCATGTAATTAGCCTAATTGAAAGTGGTTCCTATGAAACACTAACCCTAGATGCTTTATCTAAGCAATCAGGTTTTGGATCAAGAAGTAGTTTTATTAATGCCTTTAAATTAAAAACTGGCCAAACTCCTTCTGAATATTTACAAAATTTATAATGTATAAGTACTGCTTTTAGATAATTTTTTTCGAATTTGTTTTAGTTTAGGAAATCAATACATTAGTTTATTTTAAAATTGAAGGCTAAAAAAACGACTTTGTAGACGTTTTTGAAATCTAGACAATGTTCGAGTATTAGATTTAAGTCTAGATACATACAAAAACTATTTTGCGCCCCGCTTCAATAAAGAGCGGGATTTTTTATGCCTAAAAAGCAAACAAATCCAGATTAATATCTAAATGAATTTAGTTTAATATGAATAATTTGAAACACTTGTTAGTTTTCTGTTGCCTTATTGGTTCTATTATAGTTCAAGCCCAGCAAAAAACAAATTCGAATAAGCCAAGCACAGCATCATTAGATAGTGCTTATTTACTGCACCCTTTTAGAGATAAAGTTCAAGCATTTAAGAAAAGCGTTAAAAAAGAATTCAATCAGGTGTTTATTGATTTTAAAGACAATAAAGTTTATTTATTATCTGGTATTGGTTTTTCAAAACAATTTATAAACGCTAGTGGGTACAATTCTAGTTTTAATTACGATTTAGCCAATAATAAATCTGCATTTAAACCTGGTTATTATGCTGGTTTTAGAGTAGATGGTATTTATAAAGAAAATCACCTCTATTCCTTTGGATTTGTTTTAGATAGAATTTCATCTGGTACTGATTATAGTAGTTCAATAAGCTTGCAACCATTTATTGGTGATTTTTCTAGGTTTAAAGCGGATGATCAGTTTCTACATTTAATGATAGCTGCACATTATAAAAAATTACTTCCATTTAAACCAAATGAAAGATCAAAGTTTTATGTAGTGGGTGGTCCAAGCATTGATACTAGACTTTCTGGACAAAGTGCAGATAATTTAGTGAATAATAATTACCACCGTTTTTTAATAAGAGCGGATATAGGATTGGAATATGAGAATCAATCTTTTTATACCCTATTTATGCATTATAAACAAGGGGTGACCTCCTTTACTAGATCGCCTGTATCTACCTATCTCAATTCACTCGAGATAGGTTTGATGATTAAAGCAAGTGATTTATTTTAAAATTTATAAAAATGAAAAAAAGTATATTAATTATCTGTTCTTCGTTATTCCTTTTGACATCTTGTAAGAAAGATACCACAGGTGCTGAAATTAATTTGACTTATCAAATGATCGCAGAGAAAGTTTGGTATTTGGACTATAGCCAAACGACAACTTCTGCAGGCACTACCACAAAAACCTACTTAGGGCAATCAACTTATTTTGTGAAATTTTTAAAAAATTTATCTACGGTAGATTCTGACGGACTTAATGGCAGTTTCATTGTAGAAAAAGCGAACGGTATTTTGCAAATTCATGTTAAAGCTAAAACTGTTGGTTCAAATACGTTAGAGTACATCTATAATATTGAAACAGTAGGGGCAAATAATATGATTTTGTATTATTTAAGCGCTGGTAGTACTATTAAATTCTATTACAACACGTCTCATTAAATGAAGAAGTTTTTTATTTTATCAATCTTCTTATTAATGCTAAGCGCTTCAGCTCATGCTCAAATAGTTATGAGTAGTATTGGCATGATGGGGTCGGCTACTGGAACAGTAAGCGCTTTGAATTTTAAAAGCACAACAGCTTGTATTGATGTACAATCGGGTGTTGCTGTTTTAAATGGTGTAAGAGGTGCGGGCGAGTTTGCAATAGCTTGTGAAGTAGTTATGAATTTTAATACTTTAGGCATTAAATTATTCCCTAATCCTGTAAATAGTAATACTAAAGTAAAGTTTATAAATACCCCTCCCTTAACCGAAGAATTTAACTTACAAGTATATACTGCTGAGGGGCAATTTATCAGTTCCACAAAAGAAACAGGATTTAGTTTATACCAAGGTATCACCGTTGATTTAGGCGGATTAACGACTGGGACTTATATTTTAAAAATAACATCGATACATTTTAATGATGCTATAAAATTTATTAAAGCGAATTAGCACAATAGGAATTATATGAATAAAAATATTTTAAATAAAACTTGTATTGCAATATTGATAATGATTTGTAATTTTTTATCGAATCAAATATTAGCGCAAACACAAGGCAGTGGTATTTTTTTCCAAGCTGTTGCAAGAGATAATTTTTCTAATCCTGCAAAAGACAGAAATATATATATATTATCAACTATTTTACAAAATACACAAAATGGGACTAAGGTATTAATTGAAGAACATCAATCACAAACCGATCCAACAGGTGTTTTTAGTATTAGTTTAGGTCAGGGGGCTAGAAAAGGAGGTACGGTAGCAAATTTGGCTTCTATTGAGTGGTCAAAAGGTCCCTACTTTTTAAATTTAAAAATTGCCATACAACCCATTGCGCCTGTTACAAATTGGGATTATACTAAGGAGTTGATTGATTTAGGAACTAGTCCTTTTGGAACAGTGCCTTATGCTTTATATTCCTCAAGTACAGGTGCATTAGATACCAAATTAAGTATAGCTGACACAACAAAAATGTTAGCCATTTACGCAAAATCACAAACTGTTCAAAGCTTGTCTACTGCTGTTTCGACAAAAGTATCAACAACAGATACTGCAAACATGTTGGCACCTTATGCAAAAATGGTTAAAGCAATAGTTGCTTCTAATATTACTTCATTAACAGCAGCTGTTATTGATAGTTCCTTAGACTCAAAAGTAAATCTTGCGGATAGTGGAACTATTTACATTACACCGCTGCAATTAAAAGAAATTAAATTCGACACTACAAATTTGATTGAAAAAATTAATACAAAAATAAGTAAATCGGATAGTGGAGTAATTTATGTAACTCCTTTGCAATTAAAGGGTGTCAAGTTTGACGCGACTAGTTTAATAGCAAGAGTTGATAAGAAAATGAGTATTGCTGACAGTATCACTCAATATGTTACGCCAACTCAATTAGCTTCTAAAACATTTGATAGTACAGCCATCTATACGCAATTGGCTTTAAAATTAGATAAAGTAGATACCGCCACTTTATCTAATAGAATTAATTTAAAAGCAGCTACTACAGATGTTAATACTAGTTTGGCATTAAAATTCAATAAAGTAGACACAAGCTTCTTATTACAAAAAGCAGATACAGCAACCCTAAGTAATAGAATTAATTTAAAAGCAGCTACTACTGATGTTAACATTGGTTTGGCATTAAAATTAAATAAAGCAGACACAAGCTTCTTATTACAAAAAGCAGATACATCCACTTTATCAAATAGAATTAATTTAAAAGCTTATAACACAGATGTTACCAATGGCTTAGCTTTAAAATTAGATGCTTCTAAAAGAGGAGTAGCGAATGGCGTAGCAAGCTTAGATATGAATTCGAAAATTCCAGCAGCTCAAATTCCAGTTGTTTCATTTCAGAGTGCTAATGTGGTTGCATCTCAAGCAGCTATGCTTGCACTTTCTTCAGCAGTAGTTGGTAGTATTGCCATTCGTACTGATAGCAGCAAAAATTTAATATTAAGTGGCTCCGATCCTTCTATTAGAGCAAATTGGGTAGAACTTGCTGTACCTACTTCTGTTACAACAATTAATGGGATACCTGGTGCCTATGTGACATTAACAACAGATGAAATAGGCGAGGGCGCAAATAATAAATATTATACAGATACAAGAGTAAGAAATGCCATCAGTGCTTCTGGCCCATTAAATTATAACGCCTCAACAGGTACACTTACGATGACAGCTGCTACATCGAGCAATAATGGTTATTTAAGATCATCTGATTTTACCACCTTTAATAATAAACAAAATGCATTGGTTGCTGGAACAGATTATGCAACCCCTTCTGGAAACATTACAGGAAATGCAGCGAATGTGACAGGTGTGGTATCCATCTTAAATGGTGGAACAGGTACATCCACTGCTGAAGGCGCTTTAATAAATCTTGGTGCGGAAGCTAGAGGCAACAAAAGCACAGCCACCGATTTGGGCAATACTAGTCCTAGTGATATTTTATTTCCTTCTCAAAAAGCTGTAAAAACTTATGTGGATTTGCAAAATGCAAATGCCGGCGTGGCCGATTTAAGTATTACCAATGCAAAATTAGCTGGAAGTATAACTGCTTCTAAATTAGTTGGAACAGATATTACAACGGTAGGAACAATAACAACTGGTGTATGGAGTGGAACAACCATTGCATTAAATAAAGGGGGTACCGGCGCGACAACTGCTGCAGCTGCAAGAACCAATTTAGGGTTAGCGATTGGTACTGATGTATTAGCCTATAGAACTTTTGGAACTGCAGCAAATAGCAGTACTTCGGATTTTGTTGCAGTGAACGCTTCTATTACAGGCGCAACAAAAACAAAAGTTACTTATGATGCAAAAGGATTAGTAACTGCAGGGGCAGATGCTACTACTGCAGATATTGCACCAAGTACAGACAGAAATTATGTAACAGATGCACAGAAATCTGGTGTGTTATCAAACACATCAGGAACAAATACTGGGGATGAAACTACATCGACTATTAAAACAAAATTAGGCATCACTACATTAAGTGGAATTAATACAGGCGATCAAACAATTACCTTAACAGGAGATGTTACTGGAACAGGTACCGGAACATTTACTTCTACATTAGCAAATACAACTGTCACTGCAGCAAGTTATGGTTCATCAACAGCCATTCCAACTTTTACAGTAGATGCAAAAGGAAGATTAACTGCAGCCGGTTCAGTAAGCGTAATTGCTACCGCTGGAACACTTACTGGAACTGCCTTAGCAAATACAATTACAGGATCAAGTTTAACAAGTATAGGTACTTTAACATCGGGGTCTGTCCCATATTCATTATTGTCGGGAGTAGTACCTACATGGAATCAAAATACCACTGGAAATGCTGCCACTGCAACAACTGCAGGCAACATTACAGCTACATCAAATACAACCTTAACTTCTTTATCAAATTTAAATACTGTTGGCACCATCATTTCAGGAACATGGAGTGGCACTGAAATTGCAATTGCAAAAGGAGGTACTGGTGCAACTACACCAGCGGCAGCTAGAACAAATTTAGGGTTGGCAATTGGTACAGATGT
>CANGQJ010000021.1 GCA_947456625.1 Bacteroidota bacterium | reverse complement strand
CGGTCCTCGATCCTCGTAAAAAAGAGGCTGCAAAACTTCCACTACCACCAGCTGTTGCAATAGTAGCCCAAGCATTCCCATTCCAAAAATAATAACCTGCTGCAAGGCCAACATTACTCCCCGTATTATAAATTAATAAACCAGTTGCAAGGTTAGGAATCGTACTTATATCTGTATAACTTGTTAAAGTAACACGCGGTGGTAAAAAACCTTTATTATAAGCATAGACATCTAGCTTTGCAGAAGCATCTGGCGTAGTAGTTCCAATGCCTGTTTGCGCATTTACAAAGAAAACACTGAATAATAAAACAATATTTAAGAGAATAATTTTCATGTTGAACTATATTATTAAAATCCTAAATAAATAAAAGTGTTTACCGATAAGCTTTGCGGTGTAATATCTAAAGCAGTACCGCTTCCTCCCGAAGAAACAGTTACGGTATGACTATGTGCACCTGCTGTAGATGTCCAATTGGTACTACCCCAAGTACTTCCCCACCATGCACTACCAGAACCATTACTATAGTTTTGATCCCCTTGTGGTCTTGTAAATGAATGGGAGTGGTCCCCATTCGTTGAAGTAGTTGCAGTTGGAAAATTGATATTGGGCAAATTAGCTTGTAAAATTGTTTTTGAATTACTGCCTGAAACCGATCCTAAGGTAGTCCCATTTTGAACTAAGAATGCATTATTGGCATTGGGCAAGTTCGTTCCAATACCAAGTGTAGTAGCTTGTACTTGTTGCGTTGCTGATAAACTTGATTTTAATCTTCCATCTAATTTGATCCATCCATTGTGATCGGCCGTTTGAATACCAGTTTTCACATCTCCATAATTAATAACCGTCATGGGTGCATTGCCACTAATTTTTTGCCAGGTTACACCTGTTCGACCATCGTTATTTGACATCACGCTATAAGCGCCAAGAGATGCCCATGCTTTTAATTTATAAGTAGCAGCGCCTGTTGTTGTAATACGAATTACTCCTGTAGCCGTTGTTGCATATTCACCATATGCACCTAATACTTCAGAATTTGATACCATTGTACCCGCAGGATCGTATATAGCATAACCGCCAATAAAAGTGGGGCTACCTTGAGAGCGAACAAATGAAATGACTTCCCAGATACCAGCTGATGGTAAAGTAAAGCTTAAAGCATCAACAGGTGTTAAACCTGATACAGTAACAGTGGCTCCTAAATATTGAATCCCATATTCAGCAGCTACGCTCCCACTTCCTCCAGCAGTTGCTATGGTTGTCCAAACTGCACCATTCCAATAATAATATCCTGCTGCTAAACCAGCATCTCCTTTACAATAAATTAATAAACCAATTGCAGGGGTTGGAATGGTTGTTACATCGGTAGTACTTATTAAAGAAACCCTAGGAGGTAAAAATCCTTTATTGGTTGCAGTGACATCCAGCTTGGCTGATGCATTAGGTGTACTGGTACCAATACCAGTTTGTGCAACAGTTTGTGTTGCAAAAAATACGAAAAGCAGATATAAAAAATATTTAAATTTCATTATTGTTTAATTAATAGTCCTAAACGCATTGTAGGATGCCCAATCCAGTTGGTAGGTGTGACTCTAACATACTTTGCATATTGCACCGTTGGGAATAAAGTATTAACAAGTGTTGTTTGGTCGGTATTTAAATTGGCATTGGTAAAAATAGTTGTCCAATTAGTATTGTCTAAGCTAACCTCCACATTTGCCTGTGTAACCCATTGAGCTGCATTTTGTCTACCTTGCGTCACGATTCCTGTAATATATACAGGAACTGCATAGTTAAGCGTTATTGAATGACCCTGTGTTCCAGCTATTGCCGACCATCCTTGAACAGAGTTAAGCCAAGGTGTATAATGACCATAAGTTCCATCCCAATAGGCAAATGCGTCATTATTCCAAACATCAGTTGCACTCCAATATAATGGGTTGTTATTGGTTGATGGACTATGCGTAATAGTATTAGTAGTAGCGGATGTGCCAGGCTTCCATTTACTGGTAGCGTCTGTAAATACAATTTTACCAGTACCACTTAAAACAAGTTTGTTCGTATTTATAGTAGTAGATGTATTTAATGTTACTGTATGTCCGTCATTGATTTGCAAACCTCCAAAAGCATTTCCAACATTGGAAATGGTAGTACTATTCAAACTATTTGTTGATGACAATGAAAATGCCATATCATTATTATGAACAACATAACTAGCATACACCCCTGTATAATCAGACCCAGAAGGATAGTCAGCACTTATTTCTACTAAATAACCAGTTACACTTCCACTATTTCCATCTGCCAAATCATTCCAACAAGTAGCCCCACCCGATTTTGCTACCACTTGATCCTCGCCATTTCGAGATCCATCCGCATTGTTTGGTTCATTGGCACACCAGTTTGAATATTGTCCACTGACTGTATTTCCAGTTGATGCATATGCAGTATAGGTTGAATTGGTAATTCCTGATACAGATGTATTCCAAAAATTAGTATTTGCTTCTGGACCCGCATCATATACCCATCTGCCTTCGGTAGCTGCATCAGACATGGCAATCCATATATTATTGTAAGAAATATTATTGTTGATAAAATCGTTTTCAGAAGAGTTAGTGATGGTTGCTAAATAAGGCGTCTTGCCTTTAAATGAAGCTTGTGCTGCCGCGCCCACTTTAGCATTGGTGTAAGTAATTGATCCACTTACAAATTTATAAAAGTGTTTATTGGTTGGATTATAAACATAAGAAGCATCATATTGAGAAACTTCTAAATTAATTCTTATGGCTGTTTTAGTGGCACCCATTGAAACGGTCATAGCTGCTAGTGCTATATTAATATTATCTCTAGTTCCATAAAATACAATACTTGAAACATTTGTCCAAGATGAATAACCATAATTACGCGTCAATCCTGTGGTTGTTGGAAAACTTAAGGTTGCTCCATTAACATAATCTAAACTTACACTTACTAATAAATTATCCGTATTGTTTGCCCAGTTCACAACAAAATCACCGGCATTTGTATTATTTACATTCGCCTCAATCGTTAGTGATGCCGGCGATGTAATCATTTGACTAAAAGAAGTCAGTGTCATCAATAAAAAAGAAAAAATAAATAAATACTTCATCTCTTACTTATTTTTTGTTTTACTTAACTTATATACTTTTATTTTTAAACTATCTATTTGTTTTTGCTGCTCTTTAATGGCCTCCACTAACATAGCAACCAATTTGTCATATTTTACTGAACGGTATTCTTCTTTTGATTTATCTTTTGACACAATTTCAGGAACTATTTTTTCAACTTCCTGTGCAATAAATCCTAATTCATCCTGAGCGCCAAATTCCTTTTCAGGAAATGCTTTTTGATTCCAATTAAAGTAAACTCCTCTTAATGATTTTACTTTATCCAACGCATTTTCAACTGGACGAATATTGGTTTTAAAACGAATGTCCGAAGTACCTGCAACTGAATTTGCAGTAATATCACCGTTTACATATAATTTGGTAGTTGGATTATTGGTGCCAATTCCAACATTCCCATTTTCTAAAATATTTATTCCATTGGTTTCAGTATTGCCACTAAATAATCTAAGTCTTGCATTAGCAGCCGTGGTCCCGTATTGATCAATAGTCCAGTCAAGTACACTGTTTGTTAAAGATTTTTTAAGTGTGATTTGGCCTCCCTCATTAGATGAAGCTTGAGGATTCAACGTAATTTCTCCAGCTACAGTACCCGCAGCATTACCAACGGTTAACGTAGACACTGGACTACTTGTGCCAATACCTACATTTCCTCCCAAAGGATTTAAGAGTAAATTATAATTGGTGCCATAGGTTTTATTTCTTGCCTGTATCCAAGAATAGGTACTTGTGCTACTCAATCCAAAATCTAATACATGACTAGCCGAATTCCCGCTCAATCGAAAATTTCCATTTGCATTTGTACCACTATTTGCTGGATCTGCAGTAGTTGTTTCCACTTGAAATTTATTCACAGGTGTAGTGGTACCAATACCAGTTTGCGCTTCTGCAAAAGAGGCAAAAATTAAAGTGCTTACTATGAAAAATATTTTTTTCAAGTTCTATACAATTTTATACTCTTGCGCCAATTTAAATAACTCAATATTATTTTTTACACCCGTTTTAGAAAGTACATTCTTTTTAAAAGTTGAGATGGTGTTGGATTTTAAATCCAAAGAAGCACTAATATCTTTTACTGGCGCTCCCTGCAACATTAAATCCAATACTTCTCTTTCTCTTTTTGAAAGAATATTAAAAGGATTTGTGATTGTTAAATTTTCCATTAAATATATACTTGAAATAATTTTATAATTAGGTTGTTGGTTTTTGTTTAGAATAATGCACGCATTACATACCAACTTGTACCATCTGATATTAATTTCATCCAATTATTAGATGGTTCAATTCCTAAAACTGCAGTTGTTGCAGTAGTTGTTGAATTATCAGTAATAATATAGCATGTGCCTCCAGCAGATATTGTCACATTGACACTTGCAATATTCTTAATTGTATACTCCCTTCCATTTCCAGCTTGTGCAGCAGTAGGCAATGTGATTTGCTGTGAAGCTGTTGAACCAGTGAAAATGATATAGGTTACATTGCTAGTATTAGTATACGTAGCACTTGAACTAGTTGTGGTAACTGTACCTCCTGCATTACTCCAAGATGCAACTCCATTTGCATCTGATGTTAATACTTTACCTGCAGCTTGAGCACCATCTACAATTTTAACCTTACCTGCAACATGCAATTTTGCATTGGTTGTATCCACTGCAGTTGCGCCTGTTGTACCAATTGCTAATGTTCCTGAATTTGTCAAACGCATTCTTTCATCAAAATAGGGTGATGCAGCCTTGCCTGTACTAAATACAATTGATTTGGCATTGTTGGCATTAGCAACATACATATCATTACCACCACCTAAGAAACTTACATCGTTGGCTCCTCCAATATTATAAGTTTGTGGATTATTAAATGTACTGTTATTAATACCCATCCAAGCAAAGTTCACCGCATCGGTACCATTATTAGCCATTGCATTGTAACCAGATTGTGCACTTGTTCCTGTATTTGTATTCTTAACATTGTACTCCAAGAAATCATTCACACTACCAGATAAGTTAAATCCAGTTGTTGCAGTTAATGTTCCTGTATTCACATTGGTCACTCCTGTTAAGTAGTTGGCTGTATTTGCAGCATTACCAATAGTTACGGTGTTAGAGCCATTACCTGTCATGCCAGTACCAGAACCGGTATAGCCTGCAATTACTACTTGGTTAGTTTGACCATCCGCTAATGGACGCACGTCATTACCTATTAATACGTTACCACCACCAGTTGTGTAGGGTGTATTACTTAGTGTTCCATAATATTGACCTGCACTATAACCAATTAATATATTGTTTGAAACTGAAGTATTACTAATACCAGTGTTAGATCCCAAGAAAACGTTTTGAGAGCCAGTTGCATACAAACCTGCTGACTGTCCCATAGCAATGTTATCAGAACCTGAAGCATTCCATCTTAGTGCTAATGCACCCATGGCTGTATTATTATTTCCTGAAGAATTAGTATACAATGCATTTAATCCTAAACCTGCATTTAGTGTTCCTGTTATATTTCCAGTTAATACGTTAGCTCCAACAGCTGTATTATTTGCTGCAGTATTAACTTTTAATGCTTCATAACCCACCGCTGTGTTTTGATCTGTAGTTAAATTAGAAATTAATGTATTATACCCAATGGCTGTATTATATTTTCCAGTTGTATTGGAATTTAGAGCAGAAAATCCATGTGCGGTGTTGGTTAAAATACCTCCATTACCTTTTCCAATAGTTTGACCATTTACAGTCATATCGCTACTTGCAATTACTTTACCTCCTGTACCTGTTGACGAAGTTCCAGGTGTTAGATTGATATTTCCACCAGCTCCACTTGAAGAGTTGTTACCACCTTTTAAGGTAACACTACCACCAGAAGATACAGCGCTTGAAGATGCTTGTGCTTCAATAATTGAGCTATAACCAGCACTTGAAGAAGCTGCTGATGGCACCGTTGTTAGAACTCCATAAATTTGTGCTTGTTGGGTTAATGAGTTTCCAATTAACGTAGAATGGCTACCTAATCCAATTTGACCATATGAACCAGATCCAAGTTCAGAAGGGCTATTTCCAATTACAATTTCATTCACGTCTGATGCTCCGTTTGGTCTAACATCATGTCCAATGAAAATATTATTTGCAATATTGGAAGCGGTATAAGTTGCACTGTTTGCACCATACCATTTTCCGGCTTGATAACCTATCGCAATATTATTATTATAGGCTCCTCCTATTTTTCCTACAAATCCCAATGCATCATACCCAATACCAATATTATAACTACCTGTACCCACACTTGCTAGTGCAGCTCCGCCAATTCCAATATTTTTATCACCTGTAGTAATTGTACCCAAGGTTAAAAACCCAAGACCAACATTATTATCTCCAGTAGTTAAATCTCTCAATGCTTTGTGACCAATACCTACATTGTAAAAACCAGTAGTGTTATTATACATTGTTGAATCTCCTAGGGCACTATTCCCATAACCCCCTGTATTTCTAAATAATGAACTATATCCTATCGCCTGGTTACTATATCCAGTAACTGCACCATTGGACATTGATAATGCACCGATTGTAGTATTACGAAATCCAGTTGTATTATTATAACCTGACTTATAGCCGTAATAACTGTTATAATCACCTGTAGAGTTACCATTACCAGCTAAACTTCCCACCGCAGTATTGTAACCTGCAGCATTCAAGCCAGTATATAATGCCTGGTAACCTACTGCAACGTTATTGGATAATACACTCGAACCATTTAATGCAGCAGCACCAATTGCGGTATTTGTACTAATATTACTATTAGGACCTTGTCCAATATTAATTCCATCCACAACGATATCAGAACTAAATGTAGTGGTATTACTAAAAGTTTTTGCACCACCAATAGTCTGTGTTCCAGCTGTAATTATACCTCCATTCGTTGCATCCGCTGGAGTTAATGTTAATGCTGTACCACTAATGGTAGCTCCATTTGCGTTAGCTGTTGCTGCAATCGCTGTCATGGTATTTACACCTGCAACAATTGAAACTGTACTTGCAATAGTTACTCTACCTTTTGTATCCACAGATAAAACTGGTATAGAAGTTGATGAACCGTAAGTTCCTGAAGTAACACCTGATGCAGCTAAAGTCGCAACACCCGTTACTGCGGCAGACCCGTCAAAGGCTCCACTTGTATAGGTAACATCACCCGTTGTGGAGATGGTTCTGCCAGTTGCTAATGCTGTTGCAGTACTTGCGTTACCTGTTAAAGCTCCAGTAAAATTACTTGAAGTAACTGTACTTAAACCCGCTAATGTATTGGTTGTTGCACCCAATGCAATATTGGTTGAACCAATGGTCAATGCACTATTAGCTAAATTATTATTTGCTATTGCCGTTCCGCTCCATACACCACTTGTAATGGTTCCCACAGTTGCTAAATTAGCCAATGAGGTTAAAGTAGTATTGGATGTTGCCGTAATATTACCTGCAGTAGTTGCTGTAGTTGCATTACCAGATAAATTACCTATAAAATTAGGTGCAGTTATATCATTATTAAATGTCTTTGCGCCAGCAATAGTTTGTGCACCTGTTGAAATCAAACCAGGATTTGTTGCATCTGCAGCAGATAAGGTTAATGTTGTTCCACTAATTGTTCCTCCTTTTGCATAAGAGGTTGTTGTAAACGTACCTAAATTTGAAATAGCTGAAGACCAGTATAATAAACCAGCCCCATCGTCAGTCAATACCTGACCTGATGTTCCTGCAAGTTTAGGATAAGTTACAGCACCTGCTGTCAATGTTCCGCTTGTTTTTACGTTTGTTACACTTGTATTACCTAATTGGATAGTATTACTAGCACCAACAGAAGCACCATATCCAATGGCGGTTGCATTTGTCAAAGCACTAGAACCCACATCTGTACTTGCTCCTAAAAAAGTATTTTTTGTACCTGTTGTATTAGCATTTCCAGATGCTCGACCTATAGCTGTGTTTTCACCGCCTGAAGTTGTTTGATATAATGACCCATTTCCAATAGATGTATTCCAAGTTCCAGAAGTATTAGCATTTAAAGATTGAACACCTACAGCAACGTTACCTCCACCGGTTGTATTAGCAGGTAGTGAATTTTGACCAACAGCTGTATTTTGATTACCATTGGTTAAACTATTTAATGCATTACTTCCGATGGCAGTATTACCTCCATAGCCAGCCGTGTTGTGAGTTTCATTGTAACTATACAATGCTTTATAACCAAAAGCAGTATTATCAGGAGAACTTGTATTATTTTGTAAAGCCTGATAACCTACTGCTGTATTTTGATATCCATTGGTATTGGCATTTAATACACTATTACCAAAGCCCAAGTTAGTTGCAATATTACCAGCTCCACGACCAATATTAATACCATTTAATACGATATCCGCATTAAATGTTGCAGTATTACTGAAAGTTTTTGCCCCCACAATGGTTTGAGCACTTGTTGAAATCAAACCTGGATTGGTTCCATCTGCCGCAGTCAATGTCAAAGAAGTTCCACTAATTGTTCCACCTGCAGCATAAGAAGTAGTACTTGTATAATTTAAAGAATTAACTCCTGCAATAATACCAACGGTACCTGCAGCAGTTAATCTACCCTTACTATCCACTGTGAAAGTTGGTATAGCAGTTGATGAACCATAAGTACCTGAAGCAACACCAGAGGCTGCCAAAGTAGCAACACCTGTTACGTTTGCAGTACCATCAAATAATCCACTTGTATAAGTTACATCTCCTGTCGTTGAGATGGTTCTTCCATTTGCTAACGAAGTTGCTGTACCAGATAATGTTCCCGTTAAATTGGTTGCAGCTAAACTTGTTAATCCTGTTACACTTGTCACTGTTCCGCCTAAGGTTAATGTAGTAGCGCCCAAGGTGGTAGTACTGTTTGCTAATTTTACATTCGTAATACTTCCGTCTGAAACACCCGCTGCTGCGGTTTGTGCATCTACATATGTTTTTACTGCTTTTTGAGAAGGGAATAAAATATCACTTGGATTGGTATTGCCCAAATCTGTTGCAGTACTTTTATTGGCTGTTGCCTCTGCACCCAAATTCGTTAAAGCTGTAGATGCTGTAGTTGCACCTGTACCTCCATTGGCAATAGCTAGGGTAGTTCCACTCCAAGTACCTCCTACTAATTTACCCGTCAAATTAATATCCCCAGTAAAATAAGTAGCTGTATTAGATAAATTTCCAACCGTGACAGTATTAGAACCATTACCTGTGGCACCATATCCAATCACGACTTCGTTGTTACTAGAATTTGATTTTGCCATTGTACCATTACCTATAAAAATGCTTTTATCAGATGTAGTCAGATTTGAACTAGCACCATATGACATACCTGCCGCAGAACCTATAGCCACATTACCCGTTCCTGAGTTTAAATACTGTAAAGCTTTATTTCCTAAACCGGTATTATGAGATGTTGTATTTGCATTCAAAGACATATAACCAACCGCTGTGTTATATGCACCTATTGTGTTATTTTGTAGACCTTGATACCCTAAAGTAGTATTGCTATATCCTGTTGTATTACTTTGCATACCCTGATACCCTAAAGCAGTATTGCTATTTCCTGTTGTATTACTTTGCATTACCTGATACCCCATCGCAATATTGCTATATCCTGTTGTATTGCTTTGCATTACCTGATACCCCATACCAGTATTTAATGAATTCCCTCCTGCACCTTTACCCACTGTCAAAGCATTCACAGTTAAATCATAAGCACCTAAATTAACCGCACCCGTCGCTCCGGTGTATGGTACATTATTCCCAGTTACAGCAGAAGTAGAAGTCCAAGTATAGGTCCCGCCAGCAACTGAGGTTAAGAATTGATTCGCAGATCCTACCGGAATCATTGCCGTAGTTCCTGCTGCCGTTTGGTATGGAATAGAGCCTGAAACTCCGCCCGCTAGATTTGTTGCAGTGTTTGCAGTTCCAGACAAATTACCTGTTACTGTTCCTGTTACATTACCTATGAAAGTAGGCGCAGTTACATTACCACCAATATTAGCAGCACCCGCAATACCAACACCACCTGCTACAACTAAAGCCCCTGTTGTGGTTGAAGTGGATGAACTTGTATTTGGTAAATTTAATGCACCCATAATTTGCGTTTGGGTGGTGGCTGTATTTCCAATTAAGGTTGTGTTACTTCCTAATCCTGTATTAGCATTTGTACCATCATAACCCGCAATAACAACTTGATTGGTTTGACCATCATTTTGTGGTTGAGTACTTCTACCAATAAATACACTATTTGTACCAGTAACATTGTTAGCACCTCCGGTTCCACTTCCTGAACCTGCTAAATTACCAAGTAACACGTTATTAGATCCTGTTGTTAAGTAAATTCCAGTATTAGACCCAACTAATACATTACTTTCACCCGATGTTACTCTTGTGCCGGCACCATTTCCAATGGCAGTATTATTTGAACTTGTTGCCAAAGTAAGTGCCAAAGTTCCAATGGCAGTATTACTTGTGCCAGATGTTGGCAGATTAGTTAATGCATCTTTACCAATGGCAATATTATTTCCCCCAGTGGTAACATTATTTAAAGCATTTGCTCCAATAGCAATATTATTATTACCAGTGCTTAAACTTGATAAGGTATTTGATCCAATTGATACGTTATTGATACCTGAGGATGAAGCATTATTCATAGCAAGAAATCCTAATGCAACATTCGAACCAACATTTGCAGCACCTTTACCAATACGGTAACCATTTACAGAAATATCATTATTAAATGTGGTTGTATTACTAAATGTTTTAGCCCCCGCAAAAGTTTGAATTCCATTTGTTACTATACCACCATTTGTTCCGTCAGCCGGTGTTAATGTCAATGCCGTTCCACTAATGGTTGCGCCATAAGCATTGGAGGTTCCAGAAATAGCAGATACCGAACTAACTCCTGCACTCGCTGCAGTTATTGAATTTTTTACATACTCCGTAGTTGCAATTTTTGTAGAGTTATCGCTAGTAGCTGGTGTAGGTGCCGTTGGTGTTCCAGTAAACGAAGGCGATGCAATATTTGCTTTTAATGCAAGGTCTTGTGTGTTAGCAGTAATGCTTGCAGTATGTGAAGCTATTGTTGTTGGAAAACTTGCAATGGTTGAAGAACT
>CANGQJ010000020.1 GCA_947456625.1 Bacteroidota bacterium | reverse complement strand
TACATTTATTGCATGGGTAAATCCATCTCAAACCCAAGGGAGTTATACAGGAATTATTTTTAATAGAACAGGTAATGGAGGAAGTACTGTTTTGGCAACCGGACTTGATTTGTATACAAGTAATTCAGTTGGATATCATTGGAATGACAATGTAGCTACCTATAACTGGAATTCAGGTTTGTATGTCCCCAATAATGTTTGGTCCATGATTGCGATAACGGTAAGTGGAAATGCTGCAACTGCTTATTTATGTAATTCAAATGGGATATCAACTGCTGTAAATAACAATGCGCATTCAACCTTAACAGGACTTAATTTTTACATTGCCTGTGATCCAGCTGATAAAGCCAGCAGGGCTTTTATTGGGAAAATTGGGAAAGCATTGATTTATAGTAGCGCTTTAACACTTTCTGAAATCACCTCCACATTTGATGCTCAAAAATCAACTTATGGTTTATAAAAAAATTATGAAAAAACTATTCACCATATTAATACTTCATTTAGCATTTATTTGCAATGCACAGCGAACTATGTTTGGTAGTCAAAATAATTATGCGGCGCCTGCAGTTGCCTCCAACTTAGTTGCCCTTGGCCTGATTCAAAATTTAGATGCCAACAATAATAATTCCTATGGAGGTACCGGAACTACCTGGTACGATTTAGCCGGTTCAAATAATGGAGCTATTTCTGGAGCTGCTTTTACAACTACCGGCAATGTTTCTTATTTTAATTTCACATCTAAAGTTGCAGCAAGTTATATTACTGCTCCAATCACTAAGACTACTTCAATGACTTTTAATGTATGGGCAAAAGTAAGTGCATTGAATTCTTATAGTTGTATGTTATTTAATGCCGGACCTGATGGTAGGGGACCTGATATGTTTTTTTATAACGCTAAATGTTTTTGGAATGTTTGGGATTCAGAAGCATCACCGTTTCTTAATGCAAGTAGCGGATATGTAAATACAGCAACTATGATACCAGATATAAACTGGCATAACTATACAATTGTTGTTGATGCTAATGCTATTAATACAAAATTATATTTTGATGGTGTATTAGTTGGAACAGCGGTTTATTGGTCTCCAATAAAAAATGATAATACTACATTATACATTGGCGGCGCAGGAGCAAATGACTATGGCTGGAGTTGGTTGGGCGGAATTGCGTCTTTTCAATCTTATAATAGAGCATTAACTGCTGCCGAGGTAACAACAAATTTTAACGCACTTAAATCCCGTTTCGGTTTTTAATAATGAAAAAACTATTTACCATATTATGCTTATTTGTTGCATTTGTTACCAATGCACAACGCACTATGTTTGGAGGACATAATAATTATGTAGTTCCAAGTCCTAATACTATTAATGTTATTACAAATCCAACAAATGGAGGAAGTCTTGTTTTGAATTTAGATGCAAGAAATTCAAATTCATTATCACAAGGTGCAAACCCTGGTACTTGGTATGATTTATCTGGGAATAATAATGATGCCACTATCTATGGCTCATTGGCCTATGGCACAGGTAATGGAGGTGCTTTAAATTTCCCTGGAGGAAATGCAAACTATGCGCAAGCAAAAAATGGAGTTTATTTTACTGGTAGTTCATTTACAATTCAAAGCTGGGTTTATCCTGTTGAAATTTTAAACTGGAACAGAATTATTGATTTCGGAAATGGGGCAGGTAATCATAATATATTACTATCAAATACATACGGAACTAGTGGCGCACCTGGCTTGTATATCGAAGGTGCTCAGTTTCAGGCTAATACTGTATTAACATTAAACGCTTGGCATTTTGTATGTGCTACCTATAATGCAAGTACAAAACTTGCTGCCATATATGTGGACGGGCAACCTAGTGGAACAGGAAATAATTACCCAACTCCAGTAAATGTCACAAGAACATATTGTTATATAGGAAGATCTAATTGGGGATTTGGTGATCCAAATTTTCATGGAGGACTAGGTTCGGTTCAAATTTATAACGGGTATTTAACTGCATCTGAAATTTTATCTAATTATAATTCTACAAAAATATTTTATGGTATTTATTAATCAAAAAAAATACCACATATCAAATTGCTAAATATTATGAAAAAAACGCTAACACTATTAATTTTATTCACTGCATATTTATCCTATGGGCAGGAGGCTTTTTTTAAAGGAAATAATAATTACCAAGCACCCCCAGTAGCTCCATTTACGCCTCCCAATATTGTTACAAGTGGGTTGATATTAAATTTAGATGCAGCAAATCCAGTAAGTTTTTCCTCCACTGCAACCAATTGGTCAAATTTAATTACGGGTAATGCAGTCACTAATTTTTCAATAAGCGGTGGTGTTTATTCAAGTGATAATGGAGGTGTTTTAAGAATACCAAGTACTGGTGGATACGCATCCTCTTCGGCAGGTTTTGCAAACTTAAGTTCATACACTGTTGAGGTATGGGTTAATATGGTGGGAACAAGAGGTGATTATGATCCAACTGTATCTGGAAACACCAATTATGCTCCATGTCTTTTTTCAGAAAAGGTGTCAGGAGGTACTGTTAATATGCTATTGTCTTTTAATGCAAGGGCTTGGGGTGGTTTAGCAAATAATAGTTATAGGTTCACTGCAGCTATGGGTGGCTGGGCACCTGTTGCGCAACCCACCACCAATTATGTTTATGACTTAAATAACTGGGTTCAAATTATTGCTACTTATAATGGCTCGGTCTTGAAATTGTACCGTAATGCAACTTTAATTGCTTCTAGTACTACAAATTTAACTTTAAGAACTACTTCACCTGGATATTATATTGGACATCGTTGGGATATGAGTGATGGTGTTTATGGAGATTATTCTATTGTTAATATGTATAACAGGGAATTATCATTATCGGAGATTACTACAAATTATAACGCGGTTAAAACAAGATTTGGTTTATAAATTATTTAAATAAATAACTATGAAAAAATATATAACAATCATCACAGTGGCTTTGGCATTTGCTTCCTGTGTACCTCCGGGTAAATTAAGTGAAGCTATTGATGCTAATAATGCTTTAAGTAACAAGTACGATAGTTTGCATTTAAAATTAAATGATACCATTTCTAATTTTACTACAAACATTAATGTTTTAAAATCTAATGTTAATAGCTTAAACGATAGCGTTAACTATTACCGAGCTTTAGCTGCAAAGCCTCCTGTAATAACCGAGGGGGAAGTGTTTTTAAATCAAATGTTAGGCCTTTCCTTGCTTAGTAAGTCGGAGTTGGCGGGTATTAAAACTACCAATGGTGTAAACGGTGGCAATAATGTTTGGTTGGAAGGTTTTAAGGCCGATATGAAAAAATATACGGCTGCCGATGCGGACATTAAATTAAATAAAGGATTTGTATTTGTTGAAATCTCTGATAAAATATTATTCAAAAGTGGTAGTAACAATTTAAATAAACAATCAAAACAAGTATTGGGAACTATTGCTAGTTTATTGCAAGCACAACCCGACTTAAGTTTTATGATTGAGGGTCATACGGATAATAAAGCCTTTAAAAGTAATTTAAATGATAACTGGAGCTTGAGTGTAAATCGTGCTACTGCTGTTGCTAGAATATTGCAAACAAAGTATAAGATTAATCCTAAACGTATTATAGCAGCTGGCCGAAGTGAATTTATTCCAGTGGATGATAACAAAACTAAAGCGGGCCGTTTAAATAACCGCCGTATTAGAATTGTAATTATGCCTACCGTAACGCAGATAATGAATTTGAGTAAATAATAAATATCCCCCAATGATTTATGCAAAATATTTCACCCCAAAATATTAGTAAGCTTAGTCCTAGAGAAAAGGAAGTAGCGCTTCATATAGCCAATGGAGTGACCACCACTACAATTGCCAAAACATTAGGAATTAAATGCAATACGGTGTCAACGCTTAAGAAAAAAATTTACAATAAATTAGGCGTAAATTCCTCGGTAGGTTTGTATAAAATGTTACAAGGATAACTTTTAATAATTGGATTCCTCTAAGGTTTCGTCCTTGGCATTTGCAAACATACGAGCACTTATTTTTTTCAATGGGTTTAAGCGCATGTCTCGGTAGCCCTGACGTGCATGAATAATTCTAACACATTCAAAAATACTTGCAGTAAAGGAAGCAGCATCGGCTTTGTTTTTACCTGCAATATCAAAAGCAGTGCCATGATCGGGGCTGGTTCTTACAATAGGTAAACCTGCAGTAAAATTCACGCCCTCGCCAAAAGCAAGTGATTTAAATGGTATTAATCCTTGGTCATGGTACATAGCTAAAACGCCATCAAATTTTTCATGCGCACCTCTTGCAAAAAAAGCATCGGCCGAATAGGGGCCAAACACCAACATTTGGTTTTTACTTTCTTTAACTGCAGGGCGAATAATTTCAATTTCCTCTTTGCCAATTAAGCCTTCGTCACCCGCATGTGGATTTAATGCAAGTACTGCAATGCGTGGCTTATCAATGCCAAAGTCCTTTTGTAAACTGCTATTTAAAATTTGTAACTTTTGTTTTATTTTATCCTTGGTAATATATTTTGCAATATCCTGCACGGTTACATGCTCGGTTACCAATGCCATTCTTAAATTTTCGGCAACCAATAGCATTAGGTTTTCGGTGTTGCCAAATGCATGTTGTAAATAAGGAGTATGTCCACTAAAATTAAATTCAGGCGACTGTATATTTTTTTTATGAATAGGAGCTGTTACTAGTCCGTCTATTTTTTTATCCTTTAATGCAGCTACTGCTTGTTGCAAGGAAATAAAAGCATACTTACCACCATCATTGGTTAATTCACCAGGGGTAATATTAACATCCTCCTCCCAACTATGAATTAGGTTTACTTGTTTGGGATTTATTTTTGATAAGTCTGGGATGGATGAATAATTTAATGCAAATTCTGGGCTTAATTTTTTATAAAAATTAATACTTTTATTGCTAGCAAAAATAACAGGAACCATAAAGTCCAATAATCGGCTGTCCGACAAGGATTTGATAATTAATTCAATTCCCACACCGTTTAAATCCCCACAACTAAAGCCAATGATTGGTTTTCTGATTTCCTGGTTCATATCCATTTTATTAGGCTGTAAAAGTACGCACAAAAACCTAACTTTGCTACATGCAATACACGCTAAAAAAGTCACTTGGACAGCACTTTTTAACCGATAAAACGGTTTGTGAAAGGATACTTGCGCAATTGCAACAATTGCCAATGGAAAGGCTACTGGAAGTAGGGCCTGGTGCAGGCGCCTTAACCGAGTACATATATAAAGTGCCTAGTTCCCAATTTAAGGCCATAGAGCTGGACACCGAAAAAGTAAATTATTTACTACATACTTTTCCCGATTTAAATGGGAAAATTATAAATGAGGATTTTTTAGAAACCGCAATGCCATTTGAACAACCCTTTACTTTGGTAGGGAACTTTCCTTATAATATTTCAACACAAATTGTTTTTAAGGTGTTGGATTGGAAACAAAATGTACCCGTTATGATTGGTATGTTTCAAAAGGAAGTTGCCGAGCGTATTTCTGCCAAACCACACTCAAAAGCATATGGTATATTAAGTGTATTAGCACAAGCGTTTTACGATGTCACTTATTTATTTGATGTGCCACCTGCTGCATTTAATCCCCCTCCCAAAGTGGATAGTGGCGTTATTATGTTTAAGCGCAAGGAAAAATTTCCTGAAATGTCCTCAGAAAAAAGCTTTTATCATATTGTTAAAATGGCATTTGGCCAGCGTCGTAAAATGTTACGCAACCCTTTAAAGCCATATTTTACGCCCGTGCAATTGGAAGATCCTATCTTTACCAAACGCGCCGAAAACCTTACCTATGAGGACTATGCGGCACTTACTTTTAAAATGCATCAACCTTAATATGGCATCCAAGGTAATTATAACAGCACCAGTACATTCCTTTTTAGTGGAAACATTAAAGGATAAAGGCTTTGAAATTATGTATGAGCCTGCTATTAGTTATGATGCATTATTAAATAGCATACATGATGCAGTAGGTTTAATAGTAACTACGCGTTTAAAAATAGATGCGTCCATTTTAAATAATGCATCCCAATTAAAATGGATTGGAAGGTTAGGAAGTGGTATGGAATTAATTGATGTAAACTTTGCATGTAGTAAAGGAATAAAATGTGAAAGTAGTCCCGAGGGCAACTGCACAACTGTTGGTGAACACACCTTAGGACTTGTATTAAGTTTAATGAATAAAATACAAAGCAGTTTTACAGAAATTAAAAATGGGCAGTGGATTAGAGATGCCAACAGAGCTATGGAACTCACTGGTAAAACGGTAGGCATTATTGGATATGGACATACCGGTGCAGCTTTTGCCAAACTGCTTGCTGGCTTTGATGTAAAAATACTAGTGCATGATATTTATAAAACGGGCTTTGAAACCAACCAAATTAAAGCCGCTAGTTTACAAGAAATTCAAGAAAATGCACAAGTGATTAGTGTTCACTTGCCTTTAACGGAGCTTACTTTTCATTACGCCAATGAAGCTTTTTTTAACGCCTGTAAACAAAAGCCTTATTTTATTAGTACCTGTCGTGGCCAAGTAACCAATACGGAAGCGGTCCTAAAAGCGCTTCAAAATCAATTGGTTAGTGGGGTAGGCTTGGACGTACTTGAAAACGAGCAATTGGCTAAATACAATGCCTTGGAAAAGGAGCAATTGGATAGTTTATTAAGTTTCCCTAACTGCCTAATTACCCCGCATATAGCGGGTTATAGCCAGGAGGCCTACTATAAAATGGCCAAAATCATATTAGAAAAATTAGCCATAATTTAAGGCCTTTCCACCTTCTTTGCATATTATTTCATCTAAAATCTTTACCTTTGTATACTGCAACGCTACAACTATGTGGCGTTGTATTTTTTTTATATAAAACGAAGGATATGAGTGAAACTAATGTTTATGTAACCCAGGAGACTTTTGATAAGATGCGTGAGGAATTACAAAAACTAAAATCGGTAGACCGCCCTGCTGCATCCAGAGCAATTGCTGAGGCCAGAGAAAAAGGGGATTTAAAAGAAAATGCCGAATATGATGCTGCCAAGGAAGCCCAAGGAATGTTGGAGTCCAAAATTAAACAATTGGAAGCCGCTATTTCAAATGCTAAAATTGTAGATACCAAAACCATAGATACCAGTAAGGTTACTATTTTGACCAAAGTAACAATTACCAATGAGGCTACTAAAAAAACAGTTACTTATCAATTAGTGGGGGAAAAGGAAGCCGATTTAAAAGCAGGCAAAATTTCTGCATCCTCTCCAATAGGAAAAGGGTTGATTGGAAAGAAAATTGGGGAGATTGCCGAAGTGCAAACACCTAATGGCACTATGAAATTTAAAGTAGATAACATTACAGTTTAATAGTTTGAGATGACTATTTTTTCTAAAATTATTAACGGTGAAATCCCATCTTATAAAATAGCAGAGAATGATAAGTTCTTTGCTTTTTTAGATATTTTCCCTTTGCAAAAAGGGCACACCTTAGTAGTGCCTAAAACCGAGGTTGATAAAATATTTGATGTCCCTGATTCCTATTTAAATGAGCTTATGCAGTTTACTAAACCAATTGCAAAGGCCATTGAAGCCAGCTTTGCTTGCAATAGGGTTAGTATGGTAACCGTTGGATTGGAAGTGCCACATGCACATATACATTTAATTCCAATTAATGAAGCAGGTGATATTAATTTTGAAAATCCTAAACTGCAATTAAGCAAGGAGGAGTTTGTGCAAATACAAAATACAATATTAGAAAAACTTGGGGGATAGTATTTAAAAAAAATAGTTACACTTTTAAAGCTTAATTATTTAATTTTTACTCTGCTTGGATTGTTGGCCATAAAAGCAGCCCAACCATTAGATTTTTTCGCAGTTTTTGAACCCTTGCCTGTTTTAGCAATAGTAGGCAAAATAGGTCCATTCATTTGATATAAATGACAAAGTGCCACACCCAATGCATCGGTAGCATCAAAATATTTTGGCTGTTTTTTAATGGCAAGTATTTGTGAAAGCATTTTCCAAACCATATCCTTATCGGCATTGCCATTTCCTGTTATGGATTGTTTTACTTTTTTGGGCGCATACTCTGTAACGGGTAATTCAAATTGCATGGCTGCTGCAATAGCTACACCCTGTGCCCTTCCCAGCTTTAACATGCTTTGTACATTTTTTCCAAAAAAAGGAGCTTCAATGGCAAAATGGGTTGGTTTATGTTGTTTTATAATTTCAACAATACATGCATGAATTAATTGTAGTCTGGCGTAAATATCTTTTTCTTTGGTTAGTTTAAGCACGTCCATTTCTATTAAAACAGGCTTTGTGCCCCCTTTTAAAATGGCATAACCTAGTATTTGAGTTCCAGGGTCAATTCCTAGTATAATGGGTGCTTTATTCATGTATAATAAAGTTACAATTATCGGGTCAAATTCCGAACTTTGGTAGGATGTTTAAAGGCTACATAAATACAATCATTTCCATTTGTAAAAAAGGGGCGGGACTTTTATTGTTTATCATTTGCAGTATAGCCATTTATAAATCGGTAAATACAAATAACAATTGGCCATTACTAGTAAGTTTTATTCAAAATAAATTTATAAGTGTATCTTTTTTTAGTTGGGCTTGCTTATTGCTTTTAATGGGGGTTAATTTTTTTATAGAATCGGTAAAGTGGAGATTGGTTGTAAATGATAGTAATCCTATTTCATTAAGTAAAGCAATCACAAGTGTTTTAGTGGGACAAAGCTTTGCATTTTTTACGCCCAATAGGGTGGGGGAATATGCCGGGCGCACTTTATTTTTAGATGCTGGAAATAAAATGTTGGGCATGGCACAAATGGCTTGGGCTTCTTATGCTCAATTATTAGTAACCATTTTTGTGGGTATGATTGCCTTGGCTTTTCAAATTAATTATTACCCAATTACAAGTGCTGCTTGGGTTAAAACTGTTCAAGTGTTAAGTCCTGGCGTTGCATTAGTTGCTTTATTGATTTTTTTTTACAATAAACCATTTACCGGCTGGCTAAGTTTTTTAAATAAAATTCAAATTAGCGTCCCAGTTAAAACAAATATATTGGCATTGTCCTTTTTTAGGTATATGATATTTATGTTGCAATATGTATGGGTGGCATATATGTTTAATTTTGACATTACTATTATTCCATTATTATTTTCGGTTGCAATTTTATTTTTATGTTTAAGTATTTTACCCACTTTTAGTATCTCTGAACTGGTAGTTCGTGGACAGCTCCTAATTTTGCTACTGGCACCTTTTTCAAGCAATCAAAATGAAATCATATTCTTATCTTCTTTAATATGGGGTGTTAATTTTTTGCTACCATCTATAATTGGATTGTTCTTATTGCTTGGCTTTAAATTAAATCAATAATTTTGCAGTATCAATCAATAAGTATTTAACAATAAGCGTTAACTCTAATCAATGCACATTTTATTTATATATTTTCTTTTCCCAATATTAAATTTATTTGCACCAAGGGAATCTACACTTTGTAATCAAACAAATAATTCCTTTAATACAGGCGAAAAAATTAATTACACTATTTATTATAATGTAATAGGATTATATGTTAATGCAGGAAGTGCCGAGTTTTCTACTGTAGCCGGAAACTTTAATGGTGCCGATACATATACTTTCACCGCACATGGAAAATCGAATAAAAAATATGACTGGATTTTTAAAGTTCGAGATAAGTATGAGTCTATTGTAGATATAAAAACAATGCTGCCTTATCAATTTACAAGGCAAATAAATGAAGGCAAGTTTCATCAAACCGAAACGCTTAATTTTAATCAAAAAGCAAAAACGGTACTTACCTCTACGGCCCCTGGTGTTTTTAAAACCGCCGAATGTACCTATGATGTGATTAGTGCCATTTACGCTGCCCGAAATATTAATTATGCCAATTGTCAAGTAAATGACAAAATGTATTTAAACTTTTTTTTAGATAAGGAATTGTATCCTTCTTATTTTAAATTTTTAGGAAGAGACGAGCTTACTACACGCTATGGCAGGTTTAAAGTAATTAAACTAGCACCACTACTTGTAAAAGGAACTGTATTTAACGGAGGTGAAAAAATGGTAGTATGGGTAACCGACGATGAAAATCATATACCCGTAAGAATTGAAACACCCATTGTGGTTGGATCTATAAAAGTGGATATGGTAGGATATCAAAACCTTAGACATCCTTTAAGTTCTTTAATTGAACTTGTAGATACCCCCGAATAATTATTTATTTGTAAACTGGCTTAATGTAAATGTTTGATTTACACGAATGCCTTTTTCAGTTACTTGTAAATTACAACATTCGTTTTGAGCATCGTGCTCAAAAAACAGGGTATAATTATTTTGAACAGCATCTTGTAAAAAAAGTTCTTTTTCATTTAAAGTAACTAGTGGTTGCATATCATACCCCATTACATATGCAATAGGAATATGACCTACGCTAGGTAATAAGTCTGCCATATATACTAATGTATTGCCATTGTAATTTATTTTAGGAAGTAGCATAGCACTAGTATGACCATGCACTACAAAGCAACTTATGTTTTCACTAAAATGTATTTCTTGTACTTTATTATTGCCGGCATATGCAGGGATACTAATTAACTTTAACCTACCCGAGGCTTTAATAGGTTCAATATTTTCTCTTAAAAAGGAAGCTTTTTCACGTTTATTGGGATTTTGTGCAAGTGCCCATTGCGGCTCACTTATCCAGTAGGTTGCATTAGGAAATACGGTTTCAAGTATTCCGTTTTTATTTTTAACGGCACCTCCAACATGATCAAAATGTAAATGGGTTAACAATACATCGGTAATTTCATGAACGCCTATATTTAACTTTAATAGTGCGTCTTGTAAGCTTAGTGTATTGCTAGGGTGGTAGTGACTAAAAAACTTTTGGTCTTGTTTGTTGCCCATTCCGGTGTCCACTAAAATTTTACGATCACCCTCTATAATTAATAAACATCTTAATGCCCAAGTACATAAATTATTTTCATCGGCAGGGTTTAATTTATTCCAAATTACTTTGGGTACCACTCCAAACATAGCACCGCCATCTAATTTAAAATTACCTGTTTCAATACTATGTAGTTGCATTTTGCTCCAATTTTGAAGTGCAGTATAATAAACCAAATCCAATCACAAAAAATATACCTAATGCCAATACCGAATTGCGTTGCGAGCCTGTTAGTTCATTGATAAATCCAAAACTAAACATGCCTATCACAATTGCAATTTTTTCGGTCACGTCATAAAAGCTAAAATAACTTGTAGTGTCATGCGTTTCAGGCATTAGTTTGGAGTAGGTGCTCCTACTAACCGACTGAATACCACCCATTACAAAGCCTACAACTACTGCAAGTGTGTAAAAAGGTATAATACTATTTCTTGGTAAATAATAACCCATAACACATCCTCCAATCCAAATTAGTACAGCTACCATTAGCGTATTAAAGTTGCCCCATTTGCTTGCAAGCCTTGCCATTAAATTGGCGCCAGGAATAGCAACTATTTGAATAATTAAAATAGCTAAAATTAAATTGGTAGTAGGAATGTTTAATTCGCTTTTGCCATATAAAGTTGCCGCAAGCATTACAGTTTGTACGCCCATATTATAAAAGAAAAAAGCGGTTAAAAATCTTTTAAGCGTAGGTAAGTTTTTGAGTTCAATCCATACCTTATGTAGCTCCTTATAACCTTGTGTAATTAATTTATTATTGTGTGGGCCTTTAACACCGGTTCCATTAGGCAATTTGCCAATAGAGTACCATCCAAATGCCATCCACCAAATACCAACAAGTAAAAATGATATTTGAGAGGCTTTGCCAACAGTAATTCCAAACAATTCTGGTTTTAAAACAAATACAAAACAAATAAGCTGTAATAAAACCGATCCAATATAACCCATCATAAAACCTTTTGCACTAATGCGGTCCCTATCCTCGGGTGCTGCAATTTCGGGTAAGTAGGAATTGTAAAAAACCAAGCTACTCCAAAATCCAACGCAAGCAATAATTACAGAAATGAGCCCCCCAATAATATGGTTGGAATCAAAAAAATAAAGCGAGGCACATGCCAAACTTCCCATGGTACAAAAAAACTGTAAAAATTGTTTTTTATTTCCTCGGTAGTCCGCAATAGAAGAAAGGATTGGAGACATTATAGCTACAATTATAAAGGCAAAACCTAAAATGTAGTTGTATAAGGAAGTATTTGCAAATTCGTAACCACCTATTTTTATTTTATCAATTAAGGTGTTTTCATTGCCATCTCCAGTGACTGCTTCGTAATAGGCTGGGAAAATGGTAGAGGTAATAACCAAATTATAAACACTATTGGCCCAATCGTACATGGCCCAACCGTTTACTACTTTTTTGGAGGCTGTTTGCATTGTAATTATTTATATAACTAAATATACAAATAAATCACAAATGGCTTAAAGATACTTAGTGTACAATAAGGTAATAATAGTAATCCCTAAAACAATACGGTACCATCCAAAAAGGGCAAAGCCTCTTTTTTGTATAAAATTGATGAAAAACTTTACGCTTAATAATGCAACAACAAAAGCAACTAATCCACCAATAAGTAATGTAAAAAAGTTATCATTATTAAATACTTCGGGGTTGCTTTTATAAACGTCCAACGTACTTTTAGCAGAAGCGGCAAGCATGGTTGGTACTGCTAAAAAAAACGAAAATTCAGCAGCCGTTTTTTTAGTTAATTTTTGACTCATACCGCCAATAATGGTGGCTGCACTGCGGCTTAAACCAGGAAACAAAATGGACAACACCTGAAAACAACCCACTATAAATGATTTTTTATAACTCATTTCCTGGGACTGGCTTTGGTTGTCTGTAAATAATTTATCTATAAATAATAATACCACACCACCTGCAACCATTACAATTGCAATGACATATAAATTACCTAAAGCAGCATCAATATGTTTTTTTAATAATGCACCAAAAACAAGTGCAGGAATTACAGCTACAATTAATTTTAAGTAAAAACTAAAATGTTTAAAGTCAAAAAACTTTTTATAATACACTACTACCACCGAAGCAATTGCAGCTAGTTGAATTACAATTTCAAAAAGGTCAACAAATGGGGTAGATGCAATGCCTAAAAACGGATTTGCAAACTTCATATGTGCCGTACTTGAAATAGGTAAAAACTCCGTGATACCCTCAATAATGGCAATGATAATAGATTGAAATAAAGTCATGAATTATTTTTTGAATATAGCGTATATCTCAACAATAAATCCTGCAATAATAACAATTGGCGCTAAAGTAATACGTCTAAAACCATATACTTCGTTTACATTAAATACATTAGGATCTGCACTTTTTCCTCCGGACATTAATAACATGCCTATTAAAATTAAAGCAGCACCTATTAGCATCCATGTGTAGTTGGTTTTACTAAAAAAGTTCAATGATTTTTTATTGTTTTCCTGACTCATATTCGTCCAATTTTATTTCTTTAAAAATAGGGTTATTTATTATTAATACAGTTCGTCCAATTTCATTTTTAAATATTTTAACACACTGCGGTAAGTGCTTAAAACCGATATACTCACCCCCAAAACTATTAATCCGCCAAACAGTAATGCAGTTGTTTTAACACCTTGCAAGGTTTGAATTTGAGGGAACTGAGCGGTTGCCCACTGGGTTAATCCAAATAATAATATAATTGCTATTAAGGCACTAATTAAACCGTTAATTAAAGCACGAACAAGAAGTGGCTTTGAAATAAAATTACGGGTAGCACCCACCATTTGCATGGTTTTAATTAAAAACCTATTACTGAACATGGCCAAGCGTATTGTATTGTCAATGCTAATAATTACAATAACGCACAACACAATAGACATTACTAAAAACACTAGTCCAATTTTTGTAGCGCGTTCGTTTAAACTTGACACTAAACTTTTAGGATAAGAAATATCGGCTACTTCCTTGCTAAATTTTGAACCAATTAGTTCACTAATTTTTGTTAGGCTATCGGTATTGACATAGTTTGCTTTTGCAAAAAAATCAACACTTTCGGGAAGCGGATTTACGTCTAAAATTTTACCCCAATCTTCGTTATTTTCCTTATTCCAAATTGCTTTTGCTTTTTCCTTATCTACGTATTCCACGTTTTTAGCATAGGACTGCGCTGCAATGTATTGCTGAATACTTCCAATGGTATTTTTGTCGGAGGTTCTTAAATAAACGCTTATTCGGATATCCTCCTTAAAATTATCCCCAATAGACTGTAAGTTTAAAAATAACCAGCCCATAATACCCATAATAAACAAAACAATGGCCACTCCAACAATGCTATAAATGTAGTTGGGTTTACTGCGTTTTAGAGATTCTGATCCATTAGCTGCCATAGCATTAAATTTTTATTTGTTCGCTTTGCAAATGTACGGTTTTGAACGCTAATGGCTTACATTTGCATAGGCCGAATTATGCCTATTTTAGGCCTAATTATATATTTTTTAAGAAAAATCGAAGATGGAATATCAATTTAGTGCAATCGAGAAAAAGTGGCAGGATGCCTGGAAGTCAAAAAAAGCATATCAGGTTAGTAATGAAAGTACAAAACCTAAATGTTATGTATTAGATATGTTCCCTTATCCTAGTGGAGCAGGACTGCATGTGGGCCATCCTTTGGGGTATATTGCATCTGATATTTACAGTAGGTACAAACGCTTAAAAGGATTTAATGTTTTACACCCAATGGGATATGATGCTTTTGGTTTACCTGCCGAGCAATATGCCATTGAGCATGGGGTGCATCCTTCAAAAAGCACACATGGGAACATTGACAATTTTAGAAAGCAATTAGACAATATTGGGTTTAGTTACGATTGGGATAGAGAAGTAAGAACATGTGATGCAACTTATTACAAATGGACGCAATGGATTTTTTTACAATTGTTTAATAGTTATTTTAATCGTGCCGAAAATAAAGCAAAACCAATTGTAGATTTAGTACAAGCTTTTGAAACAGCTGGAAACGCAAATTTTATTTGTCCAGGCGATAACAATATTAGTTTTACCGCAGCGCAGTGGAAAGCATACAGTGAAAAAGAGCAACAATCAATTTTAATGCTTTACCGTTTGGCATTTTGCGGATATGGTGAGGTAAATTGGTGTGAGGCATTAGGAACGGTGCTTGCCAACGACGAAGTTATTAATGGATTTAGTGAAAGAGGAGGACATCCGGTAGAAAAGAAAAAATTAAGACAATGGTATTTGCGTATCACCGAATATGCCGATAGGTTATTATCTGGTTTAGATACCATTCATTTTAGCGATGCCATGAAGGAAATGCAATCCAACTGGATTGGCAAAAGTTATGGCGCCGAAATTGACTTTGCAATTAATGGTCATGACGCTAGTTTAAGAGTTTACACCACACGTCCCGACACTGTGTTTGGCGTGGATTTTATGGTAGTAGCTCCCGAGCATGCATTAATTGAAAGGATCACACCCGACACGCATAAAAATGCCGTTGCCGAATATATTGCTTACGTGAAAAGCCGCAGTGAGCGTGAGCGTATGGCGGAGAAAAAAATTACAGGATGTTTTACAGGGGCTTATGTAGTAAATCCATTTAATCAAAAATTAATTCCTATTTGGATTTCGGAATATGTGTTGGCTGGTTATGGTACTGGTGCAATTATGGCCGTGCCTTGTGGCGATGATCGTGACTTTAAATTTGCACAACATTTTAATATTCCTATAACCAATATTATTGGCGATGCATTTGATGGTAAGGAAGCAAACCCTACTAAGGAAGCCAAATTAACCAACAGTGAATTTTTAAATGGGGTGGTGCAAAAGGATGCTATTGCAATTGTGAATGATAAAATAGAGGCAATGGGTATTGGTAAGCGCAAAGTAAATTTCCGTATGCGGGACGCTGCCTTTAGCAGACAACGTTATTGGGGGGAGCCATTTCCTATTAAATGGATCAATGGAATTGCTTACCCGCTTTCAGAAAATGAATTGCCATTACTACTTCCCGAAGTAGATAACTACGGTCCTGGTCCAGAAGGTGAAGGCCCTCTTGCAAATATTGAATCCTGGAAAACTGAAAACTACGAAACCAATACCATGCCTGGCTATGCGGGTAGTAGCTGGTATTTTTTACGTTATATGGATCCTAGTAACACAACGGAATTTTGTAGCAGAAAAGCAAGTGATTATTGGGGCCAGGTGGACTTATACATTGGAGGAACCGAGCATGCAGTAGGACATTTATTATACAGCCGTATGTGGACCAAAGCCTTATATGATTTAGGCCATATTGGTTTTGACGAGCCTTTTAAGAAATTATTAAACCAAGGAATGATTCAAGGAAGTTCGCGTTTTGTTTACAGAAAACGTGGCACCCAAACTTTTGTTTCGGCTCGTTTAATTGCAGCACATGACGTAGATATGCTACACGTAGACGTGAACATAGTGGACGGCATTGAATTAGATACTGCTGCATTTAAAAAATGGAAACCCGACTATGCCAATGCGGAATTTATTTTAGAAGACGGCAAATATTTATGCGGTGTGGAAGTGGAAAAAATGTCTAAGTCTAAATTTAATACCGTTAACCCCGACGACCTAGTACAAAAATATGGTGCAGATACTTTTAGGATGTATGAAATGTTCTTAGGACCTGTGGAGCAAAGCAAACCATGGGACACCAAGGGTATCGAAGGAGTGCACCGTTTTATTAAAAAGTTTTGGAGATTATTTTTTGATGAAATGAAAGGCAAGGTTTGGGTAAATGAAACCCCAACTGCAGAAGAGCTTAAAATTTTACACAAGACCATTAAAAAAATAGAAGAGGACACCGAGCGTTATAGTTTTAATACAGCCATAAGTACTTTTATGATTTGTATTAATGAATTATACGACGCGGGTTGTCATAAAAAAGCAATTTTAGAACAAGTACTTATTTTAATTACACCTTATGCGCCGCACTTTGCCGAAGAATTATGGAGTGTACTGGGAAATGAAGGACTTATTGTAGACGCTGCATATCCAACTTTTGATGCACAATATGTTTTAGAAACCGCAAAGGATTATCCAGTAAGTATTAATGGTAAAGTAAGAGCAAATATTTCTATTGCACTTGACGCTACCGAGGAGCAAGTGCGCGCAATAGTACTTGCTAATGCTGCTATTCAAAAATGGGTAGAGGATAAGCCGGTTAAAAAATTAATTTTTGTAAAAGGCAAAATGATTAACGTAGTTATTTAAATTAAAATAACAACAATTATTAAAAAATACAAATGGCCAACCCAATTTTAGATACCAACAATGAACATTTAAATCCACAGGACCGTGAATTTGAAAACAGTATTCGTCCTACGGAAATAGATGCCTTTGCAGGTCAGCCACAGCTTATTGAAAATATTAGCATTTTTATTAAGGCTGCAAAACTAAGAGGGGAGGCGTTGGATCATATTTTATTTCATGGCCCTCCAGGATTGGGTAAAACCACTTTAAGCAGAATAGTTGCCAATGAAATGGGCGTTCAAATAAAAGAAACCTCGGGCCCAGTAATTGAAAAACCAAGTGACCTTGCAGGTTTATTAACTAGCCTAGAGCCCAATGATGTATTATTTATTGACGAGATTCACCGATTAAGCACCGTGGTTGAGGAGTATTTATATGCTGCTATGGAGGATTATAAAATTGACATCATGATTGATAGTGGTGCCAACGCAAGAAGTATACAAATAAATTTAAACCCTTTTACATTAGTGGGTGCTACCACACGTAGTGGTTTATTAACGGCACCCTTACTTTCACGTTTTGGTATTAAATCGCGTTTGGAATATTATCCTGCAACCGTAATTGAAAAAATTATTTTACGAAGTGCGGGTATATTAAATATCAAAATTAATACCAACGCTGCTGGTGAAATTGCACGTCGTAGCCGAGGCACACCCCGTATTGCCAATGGATTATTAAGAAGGGTGCGAGACTTTGCACAAGTTTTAAATGATGGCATAGTAGACATGGGTATAACTAAGCATGCACTTAAAGCACTTAATGTAGATGATCATGGTTTAGATGAAATGGACAACCGTATTTTACTTGCTATCATAGAAAAGTTCAAAGGCGGTCCAGTTGGGATTTCCACCATTGCAACGGCAGTAGGTGAAGAGTCTGGCACCATTGAGGAAGTGTATGAACCTTTTTTAATACAGGAAGGTTTTTTACAAAGAACCCCACGTGGACGTGAGGTTACTTATAAAGCTTATGAACATTTAGGTAAGCACCGTGGTGGTGCCACTGAAAACCCAGAGTTGTTTAGATAAATTAGTGAACAACTAAGCGGAATCCATTTCCGTGTATGTTTACAATTTCTATTTGTGAATCTTCTTTTAAGAATTTTCTAAGTTTAGCAATATACACGTCCATGCTGCGACCATTAAAGTAAGTATCGCTGCCCCATATTTTTTTCAATGCTTTTTCTCTGGTTAGCAAATCGTTTTTATGCTCGGCAAGCATTTTTAATAATTCGTTTTCCTTAGGAGACAATACATGAATTAAATCATTGTGTTTTAACTCACGTAATTTTGGATTAAAATGGTAAGTACCTAATTCGTATTCTTGATTATCACTTACTTTATTATCTTCCTCATTGCGCTTAATAATTGCTTTAATTTTTAGCATTAATACCTCGCTGTCAAAAGGCTTAGTGATATAGTCGTCCGCGCCTAATTTATAACCATGAATAATATCCTCTTTTAAAGTTTTTGCACTTAAGAAAAACAAAGGCACATCGGGATCAATGTCTCTAATTTCCTCCGCCAAGGTAAAACCATCCACATGTGGCATCATAACGTCTAATAAACATAGGTCAAACTTTTCACGCTGAAAAGCGGCTAGTCCTAAACGACCATCACGCTCTAAGGTTACATCGTATTCGTCTAACTCTAAATAGTTTTTTAAAACCAATCCTAAGTTGCTATCATCCTCACACAATAACACTTTGTATTTTTTTTTATCTTCCATATTCATTGTATTAACTGTTTGCTGTATGTAAAGAAACGACTTTTAGTTTTTTTAGAAAAATAAGCAATTCCAATGTTTTGTTAAAATATACCTATTTCTTCGTACTTGTACATATGTCGCATATCCCACAAGGATTTGGGCTTTTTTCGCCAAAGTATTTGGCCAAATAAACGCTGCGGCAAATAGGGGGCTGTCCTAATAAATAGGCAATAAATTGCTTAATTCTTTCCATAAAAGCCTTTTTCATAAAAGTGTAATGGTCAAAATCTATCTTCATAAATGAAGCTGAACTTCGGTTCCATAAAAATTGCACTACTGGTTGATTTTGTTTTTGCTCAAAACTAATCATACCATGTAAGCTTAGTAATTTTAAATTTTCAATCACAAATGTGTTGTCCCTTTGTAATAACTCGGCAATTAGCCTTTCGTTAATAAAGTGAGGACTGTCCAAAATACCACCATAGGTTCTTAGCAGTGTTTGCAAAACCATGCCTGCTTCGTAATGTGCATTTTGAAATTGATCAATGGTAAAACGGTCGCCCAATACCTGCACCATAGAAGGAGTAAAGGCCGACTCCGAAAAACGAATATGTCCCTCCTGTTGGATCCAACTTAATGCATTACGGGCAATAATTTTATCCCATTTAAATACGGTACAAAAATTATCAAAATCAAATAGATATTGTTGTTTCTCGCCCATGCCAACTGGAAGTTGAACAAAGTTTGCTAGGTCCTGGTATATTTTTTTAATAAGATCAATACTTGGATATTTTTTTTCTTGCAGCTCTATCCAATAATCCCAATCGTTTTGTTGATATAATAAAATTGCTTCCGACAATTGCCCATCTCTGCCTGCACGGCCAGCCTCCTGATAATATTGTTCCAAGCTTCCCGGAATATCGTAATGAATTACTTTTCTAACATTGCCTTTATTAATGCCCATACCAAATGCATTGGTGCAAACTACAATAGGGGTAATATCCTGCATCCAATTTTGTTGCACTTGTTTTCTTGCATCAATGGTCATGCCTGCATGGTATTCGCCTACTTTATAACCATAAGCATTTAAGAGCTGTGCTAATTGCGTTACATTGTTTCTGGTATTACAATAAATAATGGCTGCACCTGTTAATTCATTTAAAATATTTTTAAGACTATGAATTTTTACGGGTACTTTATGAATGCTGTATTTTAAATTAGGTCTTAAAAATGTATCGGTGATTACAATTTCATTATTAAAATTTAATTGCTTTATAATATCGCTCTGTACAAGTGGAATAGCCGAGGCAGTCATTGCTAAAATTGGAACATTTGGAAACAATTTTTTTAAAACACTAAGTTTACGATAGGATGGCCTAAAGTCATATCCCCATTGTGATATGCAATGCGCTTCGTCAATGGCAAACAATGTGATTTTTATTTGAGTTAATGCATCCTGAAAACTTTGTTGTGCTAGTTTTTCGGGGGAGCAGTAAATAAATTTATATTTTCCTCTTATAGCAGCTGCAATTACTTGTTCTTGCGCCTCTTCGCTTAATTGTCCACCTAAAGCAATAGCTGGAATGTTTTTTGCTTGCAAATCCTTAACCTGATCCTGCATGAGTGCAATGAGTGGGCTAATAACAACACAAATTCCATCCTCAAGTAAGGTAGGTACTTGAAAGCAAAGGGATTTTCCCGCACCAGTTGGCAGTAATGCAAGGGAGTCTTTTTTTTCAAGCACACTATTAATTACAGCCAACTGTTGTGGTCTGAAATTTTCATAACCCCAGTACTTAGTTAATATGGATTGTACAGATTTCAAAAATGCTTACACTAATTTTTTCTTAAATAAACGTAGTGAATTTAATGCCAATACTACATCACTTAAACCCATAATTAAGGCACCATAAGTAGGTCCCCAAGTACCCAATAATCCAAGTGCGGCAACAGGTATAGCAATAATATTATAAGAAAAAGCCCATGCTAAATTTTCTTTAATAGTTTTATATGTCTTTTTACCAAGCCCAAGTGACATAGGTAAATTTTTAAGTCCTTGGTTCATTAAAATTACTTGCGCACTTTGAATAGCAATATGGGATGCATTGCTTAGTGAAATACCAATAGTTGCTTTTGCTAGTGCTGGAGCATCGTTAATGCCATCGCCCACCATAGCAGTTGGTGCAATGGCAGTAAGTGCGTCTAACTTGTTTAATTTATCTGCAGGGCTTTGTTCACTAATAATTTCTTGAATACCCAAAGCTTTTCCAACTGCCTCACATTTTTCTTTTCGGTCACCACTTAATAAAATAGTATGTATGCCTTGACTATGTAAGGTTTTAATTACTTCTTTGGCTTCAGGTCGGATTTGATCAGTTACATCTACCCATCCAATAAGTACCCCGTTTTTTTGAATATAAACATTATGTCCGTCTTCCACATTTTGGTCTTTTAATGTCTTGAAAGAACCAGACCAAAATTCATTCCCCTCTTTATCTTTTGCTTGAATACCCATCCCTTTTATTTCTTCTATTTTAGCCCAGCTGGATGCATTATTAGTTTTCCAGGTGCCACTGATACATTTGGCAATTGGGTGATTGGAAAAACGCTCTAATGAATATACAAGTGCTTTAAAATCTTCCTCTTTAAATTGGTTTAAACTATTTGCAGTTTGTATAATTTTAAAATTTGCAATTTCAAAATGTCCTGTTGTAAGCGTACCGGTTTTATCAAATACTACTTGCTTTATATCCTTAAATGTTTCTAAGCTTTTTGCATTTTTAAAAACAATACCGTTTCTGGCACCACGGCCTAGTCCAACTGCAATAGCAGCGGGTGTTGCAAGTCCCATAGCGCAAGGGCAGGAAATTACCAATACCGCAATGGCCCTTAGCATACTTGCCCCAAAGCCTATTGGATTGCCCAATTCGTTGTGTGCGAAAAAGTAATTTCCAATTAAAGTAGCTAGCGCAATACTAACTACCACCGGAACAAAAATGGCCGAGATTTTATCGGCAAGCACTTGCACTGGAGGCTTTTCACCCTGTGCTGCTTTTACCATTTTTAAAATATTAGCAAGTACGGTATCATTTCCAACAGCAGTTACATAAGCTTTTACGTTGCCGTTTTCAATGGTACTTCCTCCTAATAATATATCATTCATTTTACGGTGAACGGGAACACTTTCCCCTGTAACAATAGATTCATTCACATTGGCTTCGCCCCATAATACTTTACAATCCATAGGAATGGTTTCCCCTGAATTAATTAAAACCAAGTCACCCACTTTTAAAGTATCACTTTCTACAGAAAATAAAATTTCTTTATGGTTTTCATCAAACACTATCATATTGGCCATTACCTTTTGTGCCTTTACTAAATCCTTTAAAGCACGTTGCGTACTTTCAATGGAAGCGTCTTCCAAATAATTACCAAAAAATACTAGCGTTAAAATAGTTACTGTTGTTTCATAATATGCAAACTCCATGCCCTTGCCAATTAGGGTTCCATATAAACTATAACCAAAAGAGGCAATGGCGCCAATACTTACAAGCACATTCATATTGGGGATACCATTAAGCAAACTATTCCATGCACTTTTTCCAAAATATCCCATGCCCACAATAAAAACAGGAATAGTCATTCCTAATTGTACATAGGGGTTCATAAAAAAATGCATACCAGGAATTTGATGCACTCCAGGTATCATGTGAGCAACAAGCGGCACTGCAAAAATGAAACAAAATATTGCACGGTCCTTATTATTGTCTAACCACTTTTTTTTAGGAGCAGCCTCCTGTTGTCCGCGCACTTTATATCCTAAATTGGTAATGCCTTTTACAAGGGTTGCTTTTTCTAAATTGGCAGGTAAGTCAAATTGTACTTCCCCTTCCATAAAACTAACTTTAGGTTCTATCGCACCTTGATTTTCTAAATATTTATGTATAGAGAGTGCACAATTGGTGCAACTCATGCCGTCTACTTTTAATTGAATATGTTCCATAGGAAACTGTTTTACATTACAAAGGTACAACCCTTTAGATTTCTAATTTTGGCTTTATGATACTTGGTGTATCTTTGGCAAATGGAGCTAATTTATTCATTAGATCAAATTAAGGAAATAGCAACCAAGCTGCTGGATTTATACGCAAATAGGCCGGTGTGGGCATTTTTTGCACCCATGGGAGCTGGGAAAACTACATTAATAAGTCAAATTTGTAAACAACTAGGGGTAGCTCAAGCGGTGTCTAGTCCTACATTTGCAATAATGAATTTATATGAGGCAAATAACAATGACATTTATCACATGGACTGGTATCGTTTATCAGATGAAGCCGAAGCTATCCGAACAGGGGTTGAAGCGGCCATGGAGGAATGCGATTTATGCTTTATAGAATGGCCCGAAAAAGCACCAGGATTGTTGCCGGAGCATACCTTAAAAATTAATATCGAAATATTAGATCCCGAACATAGAAGGATTTTTATAACTTCATAAAAACTTATCCATATGAGTTCTGTTAAGCCTCAAATTTCAAGTTCCTTTTCCTATGAAACACAGGAGGAAGTTTTGGATATTCCACACCGCACAAAGCCTTTGTTAATTGGGATTCCTAAGGAAATTGCTTTTCAGGAAAATAGAATTGGATTAATTCCCGAGGCAGTGGGTGTGCTTGTTGCCAATGGGCACGAAGTAATGGTAGAATCCGGAGCAGGTGAGGGTAGCAGGTACTCGGATCATGATTATGCCGAGGCGGGAGCAAGGATTGTTTTTGAAAAAGAGGAAGTATACAAATGCCCCATTCTAGTAAAAACGGCCCCACCAGTAGAAGCGGATTTGCCTTATTTACAAATGCATCAAATTATAATTTCACCACTCCATTTATCGGCATTAAAAAAAGAGTTGGTTGAAAAATTAATGGCTAAAAAAATTACTGCATTAGCTATTGAAAATATTAAAGATGAAAATCAGAACTATCCTATATTAAGAAGCATGGGCGAAATTGCCGGTAGTGCGGTAATGCTTATTGCAGGTCAGTATCTAAGTAATTTTAACCAAGGTAAAGGTATTTTGCTGGGCGGAATAAGTGGCGTGCCTCCTACCAAGGTAGTGATTATTGGTGCCGATATTATTGGTGAATTTGCAACACGCAATGCACTTGCTTTAGGTGCAAGTGTGAAAGTATTTGACAATAATGTTTCCAGATTACAAAGGCTACAAAATAATTTAGGTCAAAGAGTTTGGACCAGTGTATTAGAGCCTAAAATTTTAGCCAAACAATTAAAAACCTGTGAGGTTGCAGTTGGCGCTTTAAGGAACGAAATTGGTCGCGCACCCATTGTTGTAACCGAGGAAATGGTGGCTGCTATGCGCCCAGGAAGTATTATCATAGACGTCGCTATTGACCGTGGTGGTTGTTTTGAAACCAGTGAATTAACCAATCACGAAAATCCAATTATCATTAAGCACAACATAATACATTATGGGGTACCCAATATTCCAAGTGGATTTGCGCGTACTGCAAGCCAGGCTATAAGTAATGTATTAATGCCTTTGTTAATTCAGGTGGGTGACCAAGGGGGGTTAGAGGAAATTATTTGGCAACAAGTGCATTTAAGAGAAGGCATTTATTTATACAAAGGCGCACTCACCGATTTTTATATCAGTGAAAAATTTCATCTTAAGTTTACCGATTTAAATTTATTAATTGCAAGCAGGAGTTAATAATTGATTGCATTAGCAATGCTATAATTTATTACTGATTGTTTCCTGCAACCTTATAATCCATTAGGTTAATATGTGCATTGCAAAAATTATATTCCAATGGGTCGTTGCTTCCAACAATAATTAATTTATGCATGGCATACTTGCTAATTAGTGCATGATACAAGTCATATCCTTCTTTGTCTAAATTACTGCAAGGTTCGTCCAATAATAAAATAGGGGTATCTGAAAAAATAGCAAGCGCTAATTTTAAACGTTGCTTCATACCACTACTAAAGTATCTTATTTGTTTATTTACTGCGGTATTTAATCCAACCATGTCAATCATTTGTTCATAGGGCAAATTGGTAATTAATGGCTTAAACTTTTCGTGAAATTTAATTTGCTCAATAGTTGTGAACTCTTCAATTAATTCTAAATAGGGAGCAGCTAAACTAATTTTTTTGTAAATATTATTGGTGTCGTAATTCCCCCAACTAATTGCCCCTTTTGATAATCCGGCGTAGCCAGCAATAGTTTGTAATAAAGTACTTTTTCCAGATCCATTATTTCCTATAAGCGCATACTGCCTCCCCATTTCAAAAGTATAATTCAGGTCTTTAAAAATCCAATCTTTATTGAATCTTTTACCTGCGTTACTGAGGCTTATTTGTATCATAATTAATCTTCTTCTACAGCACCTTTACCAAATTTCTTAATAATACCACGGCCGCTATCTCTAATAAATGTCACAATTTCATCGCGTTCGTCGGTTGCTGGCAATTCTTCTTCAATAAATTCCAAAGCCTGTGTGGTATTCATTCCTTTATTAAAAATGTAACGGTAGATATCCAAAATATGATTGATTTTTTCAAGATCAAACCCTCTTCGTTTTAAACCAACGCTGTTTACGCCACCATAACTTAATGGATTACGAACCGCTTTAATATAGGGAGGAACATCCTTGCTTACCAAGCTACCTCCAGCAATGTATGCATGTTGACCAATATTTACAAATTGATGCACAGCACTAACACCTGCAATCCATGCATAGTCACCTAATGTAACATGCCCGGCAATTTGCACACTATTACTTAAAATACAATTATTACCAACGATACAGTCGTGTGCGATGTGGCTATAGGCCATGATTAAACAGTTATTCCCAACCTTAGTAATCCAACGATCACTGGTACCACGGTTAATAGTTACAAATTCTCTAATAGTAGTTCCGTCACCAATTTCAACCGAAGTTTTCTCGCCATTAAATTTTAAATCCTGCGGATCGGCACCAATTACGGCACCCGGAAAAATGCGACAATTTTTTCCAACTTTGGTCCCATTCATTATGGTTACATTACTACCAATCCAAGTGCCTTCGCCAATTACAACTTCACCGTGAATTACAGTGAATGGATCAATTTTTACATTGGGCGCAATTTTTGCATTGGGGTCGATATAAGTAAACGGATGCGTCATAGTTTTAATTTAAATTTTTATTCGGATCTTTTAACTACTTGTGCAACTAAGTCTGCCTCGGTAGCTACTTTGCCTCCTACATAAACGGTACCTCGCATTTCGCATATACCTCTGCGAATAGGAGCAGTTAATTCCATTTTCAAAATCATGGTGTCACCTGGCTTCACCATTTGCTTGAATTTACAATTATCTATCTTTAAAAAATAAGTATCATAATTCCCTTCTGGCATGGCATTGATACAAAGAATTCCTCCTGTTTGTGCAAGGGCTTCAATTTGTAAAACGCCTGGCATTACAGGATTACCTGGAAAATGACCAGGGAAAAACCATTCATTAAATGTTACATTTTTAACACCTACAATTACCGTGTCGGTAAGCTCAATAATTTTATCGACAAATAAAAATGGATATCTGTGAGGTAATAATTTTTCAATTTGCTCTAAATTAAATACAGGTGTTAATGCTGGATTGTAAACAGGCACATCTTTAACGTGTTTATTTTTTTTAATGTACTGTTTAATTTTTTTAGCAAATTCAACGTTGCTACTATGTCCTGGTCTATTGGCAATGATACGTGCTTTTATAGGATAACCAATTAAGGCAAGGTCGCCAATAACGTCAAGGAGCTTATGTCTCGCAGGTTCGTTGGGGAATCTTAATTCTAAATTATTTAAATAACCTTCGCTTTTTACTTCAATTTTTTCACGTTTAAATACTTTTGCAAGTCGGCCCATTTCCTCGTCGGTAACAGGCTTGTCCACTACTACAATTGCGTTGTTAATATCTCCGCCTTTAATTAAATCATGCTCAAGCAAAGCCTCCAATTCATGTAAGAAACAAAAAGTGCGACAAGGTGCAATTTGAGATTTAAAATCCTTAATGGTAGTTAGCGCAGCATGTTGTGTTCCAAGAACAGGGCTGTTAAAATCAATTAAAGTAGTTATTTGATAATCCAATGAAGGTAGTGCAACCATTTCAACTCGTTTGCCCTCGTCGTAATGGAAAATATTTTCATCAATACTATACCATGCTTTTGCTGCGTCTTGTTCTAAAACTCCTATACCTTCGATTAAATCAATAAATGGAGTAGAGCTTCCGTCCATAATTGGAATTTCAGGACCGTTCACTTCAATTAAAACATTGTCAACACCACTTCCTACAAGTGCTGCTAATATATGTTCAACTGTACTTATTTTAGCGTCTCCCACTTGAAGGGTGGTACCGCGACTAGTATCGGTTACCAAATCACAGTCGGCTTTTATAATAGGTGCATTGGGAAGATCTATTCTTTGAAATTGAATACCAAAACCAGGATTGGCAGGATTTAATTTCATGTCTACCAAAACACCTGTGTGTAATCCAGTTCCACTAATGCTAATACTATTGGATAGGGTATGTTGTTTCTCGGGATTGAAATGCTGATCCATAAGCTGATTTTATTTATGCTTCGCTCACTTAAAGCGATGATTTTCAACAAAATTAGGCCGAATTAGCCTTTTTGAGACAGTTGAGCTACTAATATTTCCAATTCTTTAACCCTTTTTTCCAAATTTGGCAGGTTTTTCACTTGAACCTGGGCTCTTAAAGCAGTATTATGGTCCGTTGCTGGGTATCCTGTGATAACTGAGTTCTCTTTGGTAATGGTTTTTGTGATACCGCTTCGGCCTGCAACTTTAACACCATCGGCAATACTTAAATGGCCAGCTGTCCCAGTTTGACCACCTATCATCACGCCTTTACCCACTTTAGTACTTCCACTTAATCCGGTTTGAGCGGCAATCACCGTGTTTTCTCCAATCTCAACATTATGTGCAACCTGAATTAGGTTGTCAAGTTTTACCCCTTTTCTTATAATAGTAGATCCTATGGTTGCGCGGTCAATGGTGGTATTGGATCCTATTTCAACATGATCCTCAATAATTACATTTCCAAGTTGTGGTACTTTTTGGTAACTACCATCAGCAGTGGGCGCAAAACCAAAACCATCACTTCCAATTATAGCACCTGCATGTATAGTAATATTATTTCCAAGTACGCAGTCGGAATATATAATTACTCCTGGATTTAAAATTACATCATTGCCAATTTTTACATTTTCTCCAATTACTACTCCAGGATATATTTTTACATTATTTCCAATTTGAACCTGATCGCCAATATGTGCAAAGGCGCCAACAAAGTGGTTTTCACCCAACTTGGCAGATGATGAAATATATGAAGGGGATTGGATTCCCGATAAATTTTGATTTTTTAATTCCTGGTATTTAGTTAGTAAGGTTGCAAATGCGGCATAAGCATCTGGTACTCTTATAAGCGTAGCGTTAATGTTATTTTTTAAGACTAAACTTTCGTTTACAATAATTACACTTGCTTTTGTTTGGTATAAAAATTCCTCGTATTTAGGATTGGCTAAAAAAGAAATTTGACCAGCAGTTGCTTCTTCAATTTTTCCAAATTGACTCACGGTAGCCAAAGCGTCACCTTCCACTTTTCCTTGAATCATCAATGCAATCTGTTGGGCACTAAATTGTAACATTCTTTAATTTTTGAATGGGGGGTTATTCGTTAAGTGAACAAATGTAAAATTTTTTCACTGGGGCAGAAAGACTTTCCACTATTAATGCGTTTTGAATGGCCGAAATATTGGCAATTTCTCCTGATTTTAGCAAAATTTTAATGGTTTCATTGTCATTTTTGTAAAGTGTATTAGACACAGTGCCTTTAAAACATAAAAACGCGAGGTCGGTATTACTAAATTGATACCTGCTTTTAGTCTTATCAAATGCATTTCCCCACTGTTCATCTGAAATGGGATCGGATTGAATTTGGCATTTAAAACATTTTCTGTTTAAAAGTCCCTTGCACAAGACAGACAATACTGGATCGGAGTGATTTTGCCATTTTTTGATGGCAAATAAAATATCGGTATCGTCTAAATTGCAGTAATCATTTAAGGGTAACTCCTTAATTTTTAAACTAGGGTTTGCTAGAATATTATCAAGCAAGCCACCTGTTTTTACTTCCTCATTTTTTTGTTCAAACAATAACTGAGCTCGTTCAATTATTTTCACCAACATATTTTCACTCGCCACAACTGTTTTATGACGATACACCTGCCAATACATTAAACGGCGTGATAATAAAAATTTCTCTACACTATTAATTCCTTTTTCTTCTACTACTAATTCATTATCCCTAACGGTTAGCATTTTTAAAATTCTTTCATAACCTACAACGCCTTCGCTTACACCGGTAAAGAAACTATCTCGTGATAAATAGTCAAGCCTGTCTACGTCCAACTGGCCGCTAATTAATTGGTGCAAGAATTTTTTAGGATAATTATTGGTAAAAATTTGAATGGCAAGTGAAAGCTGTCCATTTAATTTAGTATTGTCCTGTGCATTTAAATGGTGCATAATTTCCAGTGACAAAGCTTCATGACTAATTCCCTTTAACAATACTTTTTCCAAAGCATGTGAATAGGGGCCATGTCCAATATCGTGTAATAAAATAGCCGCCTTTGCAGCAACTGCCTCTTCGGGTGTTATTTCAATTCCCTTGTCCCTTAACTCATTAATAGCAATGCACATTAAATGGTATGCACCTAGGCTATGGTGTAAACGGGTATGCACTGCGCCTGGATATACCAATTGGGCTAAAGCCATTTGTTGAATCCTTCTTAACCTTTGGTAAAAAGGGTGACTAATAATTTCAAAAATGAGCGGTTCGTTAATAGTTATAAAACCGTGAACTGGGTCATTTATTATTTTTCTATGTGTAAAAGCCATATAAAATGAGTGTTGTCAAAGGTACGAAATGTGAATAACTACTAGCGCTTATTTACCTGCTTAGTTTGCTAAAAAACTATATTTGTATGTCCACTTACTACCCTATAAATCAATGCATAATATGAAATTGACTCAAACTACATTAAACAAGTTAGAAGATATTTTAGGTGAATCAGAATTCGTTGTAAGATACGAAAGAGGTAATTT
>CANGQJ010000019.1 GCA_947456625.1 Bacteroidota bacterium | reverse complement strand
TTCAGCGAAAATGAATTTAGATGTTAGATTTAATATTGATTTTGTTATAAAAGTCAAAAACTTAACACCTGAATATATTGATAGTGTTTTAGTGAAAGATGATTTAACAAAAGTATTTAAGGATACAAGGGGCGTGTCTGTCGTTTCTATAATTGTATCTGGTAAATTAATTAAGAATAACAGTTACGATGGTATTAGCAATACGGATTTGTTAATTATTCAATCAGCTTTGGATGCGAAAAAAGAAGACTCAATTATTTTAACCATCAATGTTCAGTCGAATCAGTCGGGTAATTTTGTAAACACCGCAGTTATTACAGCACCTACTAGTTTTGGAATGGTAAATTTAAGTTCAACCGATCCTACAATGGTTTCAAGTACTGGAGATACCACCCGAAAAGCAACACCATTTGTAATTCCTAAAGTAGAGGTAATGATCCCAGGAGGTTTCTCTCCAAACAATGATGGCATAGATGATGCTTGGATTATTAAGCGTCCTTATGGAACCACTATTGCAGTGAAGATCTTTAACCGATGGGGTAATGAAGTATACAGTAATTCTAATTACCAAAATGATTGGAGAGGAAAAGGCATTAGCAACTTTATTGGAGAAGATGTTCCTGAAGGTACTTACTATTATATAGTGGAAGCCACAGACATCACCGGGGTCATTAGGAAATTTGCATCATCCTTAACCCTTGTAAGATAAAAATGCACATGAAAAATTTATATATAACAGTTTTAATGTTTGGTGCAGTTTTTTTAAGCAATGCACTTATAGCACAAACCGAGCCCATGTATTCTCAGTATATGTATAATATGTTGGGTGTGAATCCAGCTTATGCGGGAAGCAGAGAGGCAACAAGTGTAAACTTTTTCCAACGCAGACAATGGGTTGGATTAACCGGAGCTCCTCAAACTACTACGGTAAGTGTTGATAAAGCTTTTAACGATAATAAATTAGGCTGGGGAGTTCAGGTATATGATGACCGTTTGGGTGTAGAAAATGCAAGCGGTATAAATTCCATGTTATCCACCCATATTCAAGTTTCAGACAATGGGGTTTTATCTGCAGGTTTAAGTGTTGGTTTGATGAATTATAGAATTGATTTAATGAACGTGCAAGGTAGGTACACGCCAAGTGATCCTGCATTTTATTCCAATTTTAATAAATGGCTTCCTAATGTTGGATTGGGATTATATTATAATACCCAAAAGTTTTATGCGGGAGTTTCCCTTCCTAATGTTTTAAAGTCAAGACTAAGTGCTTTTGATGTAATGAACTCGGGTATTCAAAAAGTAAATAGTATGCATTTATTTATAACATCAGGTTATGTTTTTGATGTTAATGATGATATTAAAATAAAGCCTTCAACCATGATTAAAGCAGTTAGTGGCGCACTAGTACAGGCAGATTTAAACACAAATGTATGGTTGAAAGATTTATTAGGTTTAGGATTTTCATACCGAACTGGGGATGCCATGGTGGGCATGGTTGAGCTACAAGCAAATGATAACCTAAGATTTGGTTATGCATATGATATGACCATTTCCGAATTAAAATATTATAACAATGGATCTCATGAATTAATGCTTAGGTATGAATTTTCAAAAGCAAAATCAAAAGTTAAATCCACAAGATATTTTTAGTCCTATTAATACATAATTGCAACTATTATAAATGAAAATAATACTATCCATACTGCTACAATTTTTAATTTTTTCTGTAAGTGCACAGTCAAATAAAAATGTTTTAAAAATGGCAAATAAGCAAATGAAATTATATAAATATGCTTATGCCATTGGTTTGTATAAAAATTATATAAAAAAAGAGGGCGGGGATACACTAGTTTTTAAACAACTAGGGGAAGCCTATAAATTGGTAAATCAATACGATAGTGCTTTAATTTATTTTAATAAAGCAAGTAATTTAGGCGCAAAATTGGATAGCATTTTACCTGAACTACATGCAATAACAGGAAATTATAGTATAGCAAAACAAGAGTATGAAAAGTTAATAGCTATAAATAAAACATTATATAAGGATAGAAGGTTTTATGGGTTTAGCAATATTGAAAAGTTTTATGCAGACTCTTTGGATTTTCATATATTTCAAACTAAACTTAATACACCTTATAATGATTATAATGTAGTGCCATACAAAGATGGTCTTGTTTTTGAGTCAAATAGGGTAAATACAAAATATAAAAAAAGAGTTTTAAAGCAGGTATCACCAGAATTTGCATGGGACGGATCGGGGTATAGTAAATTATTTTATATCAAAAATATTAATGATATAAGAATTGATACCAGTTCAATTGCTTTATGGAGGGATAAACATTTAACAAATAAGCAATTTTATATAGGTACTAGCAATGATACCCGAATATTAGATAAATCCTTAGATTTTCATGCTATTGAATATAAGCAAGATACTGGGATTAAATTATTTTCAAACCAAATAGGAGGTCAATTAAATATTGGCTCCATTACATTTACAAAAAATGGCAAAACCGCTTATTTTACGCGTAATGGTCGTAAAACAAATAAAGGATATTTATTAGAAATTTGGGAAGCAAATTTTTATGAAGGCAAATGGCATAAAAATAAAAAACTGTTTTTTAATAAAAATAACTATAACTATTTTCATCCATCTGTTACATCCGACGGTAATAGGCTTTATTATGTTTCCGATGAGCCAAATGGTTATGGAGGTACCGATATTTATTATATAGATAAAAACGAGGATGGATCTTGGAAACCTACCTCCAATGCGGGTCAAGATATCAATACTTCTGGAAATGAGTTGTTTCCAACTTTTTATGAAGGGGTATTATATTTTAGCAGTAATGGTCATCCAGGTCTTGGAGGTTTAGATATATTTAAATTAGCTAAGGATGCTAGAGGTGATTTGACTATTAAAAACTTAGGGTATCCTATAAACAGTGACAAAGATGATTTAAATTTTTATATCAATAATGGAAAGGGTTTTTTTAGTTCTAACCGTAATGGGAGTGATGATATTTTTGCATTTGACTATGTACCTATTTATATAAATATGTGTGGTACGGTCATGGTTGATAGTATTTTAGCTCCAGGTAAAAATTTGTATTTAACACAACGAAATGAGTTTGGTAAAACGCAAATTATTGATAGCACAGTGGTTGATAAAAATGGAAATTATTGTTTTAAAGGCCGTCCTAATAAGGATTTTAATATAGTAACAAATAATGGGGATGGCGATCAAATTATTGTTCCTATAAAATCAAATTCATTCGTAAAAAATAATGAAGGTTATGAAATGCTTATTAATTTGATTAATATTCCATTAACGCCTGCTCAAATTTATGCTAAGCGTATTCAACAAGATGAGCTTATTGCAAAACAGCAAAATGCTAGTAGCCAGCTTTTTGCTAAAACTATAGATTCTTTAATGAAATTAACTAAGGATTATATTGCTTTACATCATCCTTTTAATATGATAAGTATTGTTGAAAAAGACAAAGCCGAATATTATAAACTTATTTCAAGAGTAAGAAAAATGAAAGGACGTGAAATTGTTATTGTATCTGCTACAGATTGCAATGGCACTGAACAATACAATGAAGGATTGTCGGAACGAAGAGCAAAGCATTTGTATAATAATTTGGTAAAGTTGTCAAAAAATAAAGTAGTTATAAAGCACGTTGGAGAAAGAGAGCTTTTAAAAGCTTGTGATGATCTTCAAAAAAGTATAGAAGAACAATTTGAAAATAGGTATAGCTATGTATTTATTTTAGAGAAAAATAATAAATAACATATTATGATACAAAGTAAATCAAAATTTATAATAGATGTTTCAATTGTATTAGCCGCAAGAGAGCGTGAGGTTTTTGACTTAATTGTTAAGGGAATGCGAACTAAGGAAATTGGGGATACTTTACAAATCAAGCCTAATACTGTTTCTACTATTAAGAAAGTTATTTTTAGGAAACTAAAAGTAAATACAAATATTGAACTATTTAAAATTGCACAAGAAAATAAATTAGTTTAATTAAAACTGCAATCTTAAACTACCAAATATTCCAAAATTTTGTACAGGTTGCATTCTTGAAGGTGAAAAATTGCTTGGATATGGAGGTGCTTGTCTCCATACAAAATCTATTCTAAAGAATCTAAATATATTATCAAAGCCAGTGCCGTATTCCAAGTAGGTATGGTCTCTTAAAGATCTTAATTGGTATGGGCCTAGTTCTGTTCGGTTAAACACTCTGTTAGAACTATTCATATTGCCCCAAACTCCTTTAACATTCCAAAATTGTCTAATTTTTGTTTTACGTAAAAAGGGGATTAGATTTATTAATTTCTTTTCAATATTATGCTCCATCTGAAAACCAGCATAACTATCACTGTAATATTCAAAACGGTTCATTAAATTAAAACCGTTTCTATTATATACAAAAACCTCATTTCCTGGGTGTAATTCTAACAACATAAAAGGTAAACTGTCCCCATAAATTTTACCTCCATACACATTATAGGATATTGTTCCAAAACTAGGAATTCTTACTCTTTGACTTATCGATGCATTGAGTTTCGTGTAATTATAACTACTTCCAATTAAATCATTCACTGCCTGGCTTATATTAAATTCATAAATAGGTTTATTCCCTTTGAATCTAATTTTTCTTCTATTGGTTTCAATTTTTTTCTCTCCTGGTGCGTATCTAAATCGGTATAATAAATTTGCATTTATAATAGTTCCATTGGTAAATGAATTTTTATTTGGAAGCGGGGTATAAGGCTCGTAATTGGTTCTAGTAAAAATTATATTATTACTAATGCCAGATTCCCAGTCCTTATTTATATTTAATTTATACTCTTCAATTCCTAAAAACTTTTGAGGGATTCCGGGACGTCTAAATAACTGAGAAAAGATATTATCTGTGGTGATATCGTCTTCACTAAACCTCACTCTTCCATTGTCTAAGTCATTTAAATAGGATATTTCGGTACTAAGCCCTTTTACTTTTTTGTACTTATAAACTAAGCCTAGATTTTCTTTAAATTTCTCATCTTTTATGCCATAAGCCAAATATCCGTATAATCTTAAATTGTTACTAAATGCCGTTGTCGTTCCCAAATCAAATCTTAATCTGGTTTTTTCTAATTCATTTCCACTTATCCATTTAAACCAAGGCCCAATTTCAATTTTACCAAATTTTCGGTGCCCATCCACAAAAAACTCCACATTGCGCGTATACTCCTTAAATAATGGGATTGATTTTAAAGTATCTATTAATTGTAAAATATTTTGTTCGTTCTTATTTAAGGTTTCATGTCTTACATTACTCCAAAAATTTTTATCTGTAATTTTTGCATCATTTTCATAAACAACTTCATTTGATTTCTTATTTGTATTTAATACCAAGTTAACTGAATCAGAATTAAATTTATACTTTTGATAAGAATTACTTCTTCTAACAATTAAAGTTAGTTTGTCTTTAGGGAGTGGTGAAAAATCGGCAGTAATTTTATCCTTAGCAGTAATTAGTTTACCACTATCAATTTTATCAAATTCCTGTGTTATATTTAGTCGGTTTATAAAATTAATATCTGCTGTTTTAGATATGTTTAAATTTATTTTGTGAATAGCCCAACTATTTGCATCTATCCATGCATCCCCAATAAAAGTATTTTCTCCTTCGTTTAAAGGTGAGAACAATAAATGAAATACTTTTTGACCTTTGATATACTGTGTGTCGGCGCCTCTATATTTATAAAATTTATCTCCAAAATCACTAATTGGACTTATAAACTCCTTACCTAATATTTTAACATAATTCTCATAAATATTTATATTTTGATTAAATCCATTAACAAGTTGCATCACGGCATCACTTTTAATACCATGTGTTTGCGATGCTTTAATTATTTCCTTAGTTTTATTTGGACTTTTTGAATAATAATAATCAGATAAGGTTTCTGTCATTAAAAATGGCAAAAATGGTTTTTCGTCTGTGACACTATCTATATTGTCTAAAATAAATGAAAATGGTTTTAAGAAAGGGATATTACTAAAACTATTCCTATTCACATTGTTAAGGTCTAATTCCAGTTTATTATAAATTTCACATTGGTATGTTAAGTAGTTATAAGGGTTGTTATTTGCTTTTTTTGCAACTACCTGTTTCCACCACCTCATGCCTTTGTTAAACCTTGATTTTACCGTAATACCCTCATTATTGCTCAATGTTTCAAGTGTAAGTTTGAAATTAAGTTTTTGAATATCGTGTATGGCATATTTGACTGCATCAAAACCCACGTATTTGACTATTAAAGAGTCCTTAGGGTTGGATGATAAAATAATTGAGAATTTACCGATACTATCACAAATTACTCCTTGTTTATTTTTTTGCCATTGAATAGAGGCATAGGGTATAGGTTCATGTGTAAATCCATTTAGAACCACTCCCTTAATGACATTATTATTTTGAGCATACAAGGGCCCAAAAAATAATAAAAAGTATAAAATAGAATAAATTCTTACAATTCTCATAGGGATACTATGAAAATACGTCAGAAATTGATTAAATGTTACTTTTGTTACATACTTAGTTGTCTAATTTACAATTATTTTATACATTCATCTAATCAATGGAGGCTAATTATTTTGACAAAGGCAATTATGAAGAAAGTAAGTTAATTATTCTTTTAAAAGAGGATAGTGAATATGCTTTTCAACTAATATTTGATAAACATAGAAATCGAATATATAAAACTGCTATTAAGTTTTTAAAATCACCTGTAATTGCACAGGATGTAGTACAGGACGTGTTTTTAAAGCTTTGGTTTGAAAGAAAAAATATTGATGTTGCAAAACCATTAGAAGCTTGGTTGTATACAGTTGCAAAAAATAACATATTAAATAAACTTAGAAAAATCGCAAATGACTGGAAAGCAGTCGATGTTATAACACCAATATTAAACCTTTCTGAAAACAATTCAGATCATAAATTAATACAAGGTGAATTTCATAATAGCCTTAAAATGGCTTTATCAAAATTACCAGAACAACAAAAAACTGTTTTTCTTTTATCAAGGGGCAAAAAATTTACCTACGAACAAATTGGAAAACAACTCAATATTTCTCCATTAACAGTTAAAACACACCTTTCTAGAGCGCTTTTGGCTATTAAAAAGCATTTTGAGTCTAGTGGGATACTTGTTTTATTATTATTTATAAATTTTTAGGCTTTTTGTACTCCATGTTTTCTTCTTAAGTGTATTATATAGGTACCCCTTTTAAAAGTGGGTGTAATCTTCATGGAAACTAACACTCGTTTGCATATTTTATTGCAAAAATACTTAATAGGTGAAATAGATCTAAAAGATCAGGATGAATTATTTGACTTAATTCAAAATGAACTAAGCAATAAAGTATTATTAGACAGTATAGAAGCTGATTTAAATACTGCCGAAGAAACGAACACATTACTTCCTCCTCAAATTGCTGAAGACATTATTGTAAATATTTTAAAATCCGAACCAGCAGTAAATAACATTATTAATTTAAATAAAACTAAAATTAGTTTATTAAAGCAACTTGCAATTGCTGCATGTATATTAGGAATTATTAGTGTTTCCTATTTAGGGTTTAATTATTATAAAACACCTCAAAATAATTTTGCCACCATTATCCCTCATAATATTGAATACAATATAAATAAATCAAAAAAGGTAGAAACTGTTTTATTAAGTGATGGGACACAAGTTTTTTTAGAACCAGGAAGTATTTTACATTTTGATAAACAGTTTAAAGGCAATAATAGAGAAGTTTATTTAGAAGGAGAGGCTTTTTTTAAAGTTAAAAAAAATCCAAATAAACCATTTTTAGTTTACTATAATAATATTGTAACGAAAGTGTTGGGTACTAGTTTTAGGGTGGGTACCAATAAGCAAAATGGTCAATTGGTTGTGGAAGTCTCAACTGGTAAAGTTCAGGTTTCAGAAAATTTAAAACTTTCAAAATCGGCTACCACAATTACTCCGGTAATTATAACACCAAATCAAAAGGTATCCTATGATAAAACTATTAGAAGATTTGAAACTACCATTGTAAGTCATCCGGTATTGGTATTAAATAATGAAGAACCAGAGATCTTAGATCCCCATGCTTTGTTGTTTGATCAACAAAAATTAAGTAACGTATTTAGTCAACTTGAGAAGTTTTATAAAATAGAAATTACTGTTGAAAACGCAGCGCTTTATAACTGTGTGTTTACTGGTGATATCTCCCATTTAGATTTATTCTCTGCATTGAAAATTATTACAATAACTACAAATGCCGATTATGAGGTAAATGGAACTAAAATTTTAATAAAAGGGAAAGGTTGTAACTGATAAATTTTTAATAATCCATTTTTGAACTAAACAATTTTAATTATGAACAAAAAGCAACAACTAGTTGCTTCAATTATGACAGCTATGAAAATTACATTTATCCAATTAGTCATATCTATCATGTTTGCAGGAACTCTTTTTGCAAATGAAGCAAAAAGCCAAAGTATTCTTCAGAAATCATTTTCTATTAATTTAGAAAAAGTAGAGTTAAAGAAAGTGATTAATGAAGTTCAGAAACAAACTAGTGTTAAGTTTTCTTTTAGTCCTAATGCAATTAGTACTAATAGAATTATAAACTATTACGCAAATCCTAAAACGATCTCTGATTTTTTAAGTGATTTAAAAAGTTTATATAATATTGAAAGTAAGTTTATTGATGAAAGAGTAATTCTTTTTTCTCAAAATAATAATACTGTAGTTTCAATAAATCCAGAAGTAGCAAATACAGCAGTAGTTGCTGATAAAATTGTTTCTGGTAAAGTAACCAATGAAAAAGGAGAGCCTTTAGAAGGCGTTTCGGTAAAAGTAAAAGGTAAAAACATATCTACACTTACTTTAGCAGATGGTTCTTTTAATATTAAAAACATTCCTGAACAAAGTACTTTAACCTTTTCTTATATTGGTTATGTTTCATCTGACATAAAAGTTTCTGTTAATACTAAGCTAGACCTTGTATTAAAACAAGCAAGTAACAATTTAGATGAAGTGGTGGTTGTAGGATATGGAACATCAACAAGAAGATTAAATGTTGGGTCTTATAGTTCGGTTAAAGGAGACGCAGTTTCAAATTTACCTATTCAAAGTTTTGAATCTGCTTTAAATGGTAAAGCTACAGGGGTTAATATGATAGCAAATTCTGGTGTAATGAACCAAGCGCCAGTATTTAGAATTAGAGGTGTTAACTCTTTGTCATTAAGCTCTTATCCATTAGTTGTTGTTGATGGAGTGCCGGTTTATGTTGAAGATATTAATGTTGGTGGTAATGCTTCCAATAACCCATTGGCATTTTTAAATCCAAATGATATAGAATCAGTAGATATTGCTAAGGATGCCGCTGCTACCAGTATTTATGGTAGTAGGGGAGCAAACGGCGTTGTATTTATTACTACAAAAAGTGGAAAAGTGGGCAAGACTAAAGTAACATATGACGTTACTTATTCTTCAAGTGAAGCTACAAGACTTGCAAGTATATTAAATGGCGATCAATATTTAGAAATCAAAAATGAAGGTTTAGTAAATGCGAATACATATAATGCTACCACTAACTTTTACGGTAATTCAGTTGGACCTGATGGAAATATTGTAAGAACCAATTGGTATGACTATATTTTCAGAAAAGCATCTGGCCAAACACATTCTATAAGTATGTCTGGTGCAACTGCTACTACTAAATATTTCTTTTCGGTTTCATATGCCAATCAAGAAGGAATTTTAAAAGGCAACAACTACGGTAGAAAATCGGTTACATACAATATTGATCATAAAGTAAATAGTTGGTTAAGCATTGGATCTAAAACAAACTACACCGACAACGTAACACAGGCAGTTCTTTCAACAGGAAATGGGGTTAGCTCTACAGCAGCTAACTCGGTTGCTTACCGTTTAGCATTAGTGGCTGCTCCAATTATTGGACCCTATAATAAAGACGGAAGTTATAATGTGAGTGGCTTAAACTTAGCATTAATGGATAACCAAGGTCACTTAACATCACAAACAAGAATGGGTTATACGAATCCTGTAATTACCCTTGCTTATAACGATGATAATACTGCAAATAATTTTATTCAGTCAAATATATATGCTCAATTAAAGCCAACAAAATGGTTAACTTTTAAGTCCTTATATGGAATAGATAATATAAGTAGTAGAACCAATCGTTATTTTGATCCAAGAACAAACGAAGGTAATACTGCGTTGGGAAGTGCAACTGGAATTTCTTCTAAAAGAGAAAGCTACACTTTAACCAATACGTTAACAGCTGATAAAAGTATTGGTGAGCATGCTTTGAATTTATTGTTAGGTCAAGAAGTTCAAAGTAAAACAGGAGATCAATTTGGTTTAATAAGATCAAACCAATCAGATCCTTTTTACTCAAATATGCAAGGTGGATTTACTACTGTTGCAATTTCAAATACAGCTAACCAAGTATTTTACAAATATTTTAATTCCTTATTTTCTAGACTACAATATAATTATAAGCGTAAATATTTCTTAACAGGGAGCATTAGAAATGACGAATCTTCGTTGTTAGGAAAAAATAATAAAGCTGGCTTATTTTATTCTTATTCTGGTGCATGGGATTTAACGAACGAGGAGTTTTTCAAAAATTCAGTATTAGGAAATACTTTTGAAACTTTTAGATTAAGATCTAGCTATGGTAAAGTTGGTAATTTAACTGGTATTGGTGATTATGCATCATTAACCAATTATTCAGCAAACTTGTATGGTGGTTTAGCAGGTTTGTATTTCTCTACTGCAGGTAACCAGAATTTAGCCTGGGAAACAAGTAAAAAGTTTGATGTTGGAGTTAACTTTTCAATGTTTAAAGGCCGCTTATCTGGAGACGTTTCTTATTATAAAAATAATATTGATGGTTTAATTTTTGGAGTACCAACACCAGCATCTGCAGGATTGCCTGGTAGTACTCAAAACTCTGTTTTATCGAATGTAGGTTCAATGTATAATAAAGGGATTGAGGTTTCTTTAAATGTAATTCCTGTTCAAGCTAAAAACTTTACATGGACTTCTAATTTAAATTTCTCATTTAATGAAAATATGGTAACCGAACTTTCCCCAACTGTTCCAAATATTTTATATGGTAATGTTGGAGGTTCAACCGACTGTGTTTCTATTACACTTCCCGGATATTCTGTTGGTATGATATATGCTATCAGGACTTTTGGGGTAGATGTACTTAGTGGTAGAAGGGTATTTTTAGATGGTAGCGGTAGAAAAGTACTTTATGAACAAGTTCCAGTTTATGGAAAAAATCAATGGGAGTATGAGGATGGTACCAAAGCACCTGCTATTGCAACTGCTACCGATGCCGTTGTATACAAAAATACTACTCCAAAAATGTATGGTGGTTTAACAAATACATTCACATATAAGCGTTTATCATTAAATACTTTGTTCACTTATCAATTTGGAGGTTACATGTATTATGGTACACAAGGAACATTAATGGATGCTCGTTTTGCTAATAACTCTACAATGATTTTAAGAAGATGGAGAAAGCCAGGCGACTTAACCGATGTACCTAAAGTTCAAGATGGTGACTTTACTTCTTGGGGTTATTCTTTGCCATTAACAGCCAATGTTTATTCAAGTGATTATATAAGATTAAAGAATGTTACTTTATCTTATACCATACCTGAAAAACTAACAAAGAAAGCTCAAATTTCAGATATAAGTATTTTTGTTAGCGGTCAAAATTTATTATTATTTACACCTTATCCAGGAGCTGATCCTGAAGTAACTAGCCAAGATAATTCATCGGCAACTCAGGGATTTGATCGTAATATGATGCCAAATGCTAAAATTTATACTATAGGATTAAAAGTTAATTTTTAATAAAAACCTTTAATCAAAATTTCAATATATAAGACATGAAAAACATAAAATATTTTGCGCTACTGTTAATGATCTCTGTTTATACAATTTCTTGTACTAAATCAGATATGCTTAATCCAGTGCCAACAACATTAATTGCAGATGCTTCTGCATTTGAGACTAGTGCTCGTATTTCAAACCAAGTTAATGGTTTATATGCAACATTTAAAGGAACTGGTTTATGGGGAAGTGATTACATACTATACAGTGAAGCTAGGGCCGGAGAATTTATTAGTTCTAACCAAAATCCATTACAAGGCGGTTTAACTTATATGATGTTAACCGATCCTGGAACTTCTGATGTAAATATTGTTTGGTTACAATCCTATCAAACTATAAATGCATGTAATGTTTTTTTAGAAGGTATGGATGCAAAAGGTAAAAAAGTAGTTGGCGACACTTTATATAATAATTATACTGCGGAAGCTAAATTGTTAAGAGCGGTTACTTATTACTCTTTATTACAATTATATGCTAAACCTTACACCAATGGAAATGGAAGCAATCCGGGTGTTCCATTAAGATTAAAAGGGAATACTGGTTTAGCTGATTATAATTTGGCAAGAAGTAGTGTAAGTGAAGTGTATAAACAAATACTGTCTGATTTAAATTATGCGGAAACAAATTTGCCTAATAAATATGCTACTGCTGTTTTGAATACAACTAGAGCTCAAAGAAATACAGCAATTGCATTAAAAACTCGTGTTTATTTAAGTATGGGAGATTATGCGAATGTAATTAATGAGGCAAATAAAATTGTTTCCACTGCTGCACCTTTTGTTGCTAATAATACAACGTATGCTGCGCATTCTTTACCAGCCGACATTACCACAGTATTTAAAACCCCATATACTTCAACTGAATCTATTTTTTCTATAGCGTTTGCTTCTGGTGACGCACCAGGTAATTCTTTAGCAACTAATTTCCTGCCTAACTCTGCCGATGGAACTGGTTTAGGTTCAGCAGGTACAGGTCAATTTTATGTTTTTGCATCAGGAATTGCAGCCGATGCCAATTGGAAGTCTACAGATAAAAGAAGAAGTTTTCTTTTCACTACACCTTCGGGAACCAATAAAGGTAGATTATGGTGTTCTAAATTTGCATTAGGAACTCCTTATACCGATTATATACCTGTTATCAGATATTCAGAGGTATTATTAAACTTGGCAGAAGCTTTAGCTAATATTAATGGGTTAGACACAAGAGCTACTGCTATTTTAAATGCGGTGAGAGGCAGATCGGATGCAACAACTGTATTTAAACCTACAGACAAAGCCGACTTAATCAATAAGGTTTTAAACGAACGTAGGATTGAATTTTTCGGAGAAGGTATCAGAAATGGTGATTTAATGCGTTTAGGGTTGCCAATTCCTGCAAAAGCACCTGTTGGAGCAACACCTGTTCCTGCATCTAACCCAACCGATGGTAACTACATTTGGCCAATTCCTAATAATGAGTCCCTATATAATAAGCTAATTGGATAATTTATTATATTTAGGTTAATGAGAAAATATATTTTAACCACCGTAATTATATTGTTCACCGTAGTAGTAAATGCACAGTCATTTACTACTACCGAGCAATTGACTTGGAAAAAACAAGCCAACTCCATAAAAATCATAAGAGATAATATGGGAGTACCACATGTATACACCAACACCGACGCGGATGCCGTTTTTGGTATGATGTTTGTTCAATGTGAGGAATATTTTAGTAAAGTAGAGGATGCTATTATTTCTAGAATGGGCAGAGAGTCCGAAGTGCAAGGTAAGTCTGCAATTTATAAAGATTTATGGTCTAGATTATACATGGATACCATTCAAGCCAAAGCATTATACCTAAAGTGTGATCCATATTTAAAAAAGTTATGTGATGCTTATGCGGCTGGTATTAACTATTATATTTTAACGCATCCAAATTCAAAACCTAAGCTTTTAAATAGAATTCAACCTTGGGTACCATTGTTAAATAATATTCCAAGTATAAATAATTCAAATTTAACTGATGCAGATGTAAAAAATATGTATCCGTTAAAGTCACTCGAATCAATTGCTTATAACGCAAACAACCCACTACAAGAAGATGCCCAGGCAGGATCAAATGGATGGGCTATTAGTGGCAAAAACACAAGAGATAAAAATCCCATTTTATTAATTAATCCCCATTCTGAATTTTATAATAGAATAGAGGTGCAATTAGTTAGTAAAGAAGGATTAAACGTTTATGGAGCTCCTTTCTTAGGTGAATTTAATATTTTTCAAGGCTTTAATGAATTCTGTGGCTGGATGCATACCGTTACTTTGTCCGACGCTAAGGATTTGTTTATAGAAAACATAAAGCCAATTAACAATGGTTACGTTTATGAATATGATTCTAAATGGATACCTGTAGATTCTACAAAAATCACAATTCATTATAAAAAAGGCAATGGCATTGATAGTGTTACTTTTATGACTTATAAAACATTACATGGACCGGTAGTTGCAAAACGAAATAACAATTGGCTTGCAGCTAAAACTATAAATGAAAATATTGAACTATTAAGCGTACACTGGAGAATAACTAAGAGTAAAACATTTAATGAATTTAAAAGTTGGTTAGATAAACGTGTCATGACTGGTACCAATACTATTTATGCAGATCGTGCTGGAAATATTGGATATTGGCATGGCAATTTCGTTCCAATTAGAGATCGTAATTTAGATTATACTTTGCCTGTACCTGGTAATATATCCGCAACAAATTGGCAAGGAGTTCATGCTTTAAATGATATCCCTAATTATGTTAATCCAAAAAATGGATGGGTGCAAAATTGTAATTCAACCCCTTTATATGGAGCAGGATATTTTGATACTATCATGTTTAAAAAGCCTGCCTATATGCTTCCAGATGGGCATACTCCTAGGGCTGTGAATGCGGTTAGACAATTAAAAAATATACATGATGCTACAATTGACACTATTCTTGACATGTGTCATAATGCATACTTGTCTAATGCTGCAAAATTTATACCATTACTCATTCAATCGTACGAGTCATTTGGTAAACCAGCTAATTTAAAAGAGCCAGTTGAGATTTTAAAAAATTGGAATTTTTATACCGATACCAATAGTGTTGCAACTACTTTGTCTGTATTATGGGTTGAAAAAATATTACAAAATAACTTGGCGCAATTAAAAAAACCATTAACCAATGAGATCACATACTCTTTAGCAAATGGCTCTAATATAAGTTTGCAAAATATTAGTTCAGCAACTCAATTGGCTTTATTGGATAGTGTTATTTCCGATTTGAACAAAGACTGGGGGACATGGAATATTGCCTGGGGCAAATTAAATCGCTTTCAAAGAAATGCTTCAGGACAAGAGGCATCCGATGATTTACCAAGTTTAGCAGTTACAGCAACACCTGCATTTATGGGTTCCATAAATGCCTATAGCAGTAAAAAATCAAAAACTTCTAAAGTTAGATATGGTACCACTGGAAATACATTTGTAGCTGTAGTTTCATTTGGTAAAAGACTAAAAGCAAAGAGTATATATACTGGTGGTGCAAGTGCTAATCCAAAATCTAAGCATTTTACAGATCAAGCCAACGGGTATATTAATCACAAATACAAAGATGTAAACTTTTATCTAGAAGACGTTTTAATGAATAAAGAATTGGTTTATCATCCTGGTGATAATGTTTATTAATTAAATTTATTTTCAATTTATTTTTATGAATAAAATTAGCATACTACTATTATGTTGTATTCTTTCTGTATTTGTGTTAAATGCACAATCTAAAACCAAATGGTTGGGTGCTGGAAAAGCAGTAGATCCCTATAATTATACTCAAGTTAAACATGAATTTTATAACAATGCAGCAGTGAGTTGTGCGCATCCTTTAGCTAGTTTAATTGGTGCTCAAATAATGAAACAAGGTGGAAATGCATTTGATGCTGGAATTGCAGTTCAATTAGCTTTAGCGGTTGTTTATCCTGCAGCAGGAAATATTGGCGGCGGTGGTTTTTTAATTGCTAAAAAAGCAAATAATTCTTTTTTGGCTATTGATTACAGAGAAGTGGCACCTGGTAATTCCTCAAAAAATATGTATTTAGATAAAGAGGGGAATGCACAGCTTGAGCTTTCTCAAAACGGCAGATTAGCATCCGGAGTTCCTGGTACTATTGCCGGATTGTTTGCCACCTTGCCTTCGGCTAAATTAGATTTTAAATTGCTAATACAACCAGCCATTGATTTAGCCGCTTTTGGGTATGTAATTACAGAAAGAGAAGCAAGCAGTTTAAATGCAAATCAAAAATCATTTTTAAAATATAATAATACTAAAATAGCTTTTGTTAAAGATCAAATTTGGAAAGCAGGAGATACCTTATTTCAACCTGAACTAGCTAATACATTAATAAGAATTCAACAAAATGGGGCAAAAGGTTTTTATGAAGGCGAAACTGCTAAACTTATTGTAAATGAAATGAACAAAGGAAATGGTATTATTTCTTTAACTGATTTAAAAAATTATAAAGCAAAATTTAGAAAACCACTTTCGTTTAAATATAATGGATATTCCATTTATGGTTTCCCACCCCCAAGTAGTGGAGGGATTATTTTATTACAAATGATGAAGATGGTTGAAAAAACTTCACAAATACAAAAAGGTTTTCAAACACCCGAGGCAACTCAAATAATGATCGAAGCAGAGCGTAGGGCATATGCCGATAGAGCTGAACATTTAGGAGACCCTGATTTTTGGAAAGTGCCCATTAAAACTATGAGTAGTGATACTTATTTAGCAAAAAGAATGTCAGATTTTATACCTGGGAAGGCTAGTAAGAGTGCTGAGATTAAAGCAGGTGATATAAAAGAAAGCGAAGAGACTACACATATTAGTATTTATGACAAACAAGGCAATATGGTTAGTATTACCACTACATTAAATGGTGGATATGGTTCTAAAACAGTTGTTGCTGGTGCTGGATTTTTATTAAATAACGAAATGGATGACTTTAGTGTTAAGCCAGGTGTTGCTAATATGTTTGGAGCAGTAGGAGGTGAGGCAAATGCTATTCAGCCCGGTAAAAGAATGTTAAGTAGTATGTGTCCAGTAATTGTTACAAAAAATGGTAAACCAGCAATTGTTGTTGGAACTCCAGGAGGCACAACCATTCCTACATCTGTATATCAAGCTTTAGTAAATTCAATCAATTTTGGGATGAATATTGATGACGCTATTAATAAACCTAAATTTCATCATCAACATTTACCTGATGAGGTTTTTATTGAACCTAACTTTCCTGCAGAATTAAAAAATTCGCTTCAAACTATGGGATATAAGCTAACAAACAGAGCATCCATAGGTAAAACGGAAATGATTTTTATCCATAAAAATAAAATTGAAGTAGCCGCAGATAGAAGAGGGGATGATTCGGTAGCAGGATTCTAGCAACTACTTTTGCATCCTTTACGCATTGGGATAGTTGCTTCGCAACATCCTCTTCGCATTGGGATAGTTGCTTCGCAACATCCTTTACGCATTGGTCGTACCCAAGAGGATTGCTCCCTTTGGTCGCATCCTTTACGCATTGGGATAGTTGCTTCGCAACATCCTCTTCGCATTGGTCGTACCCAAAGCCCTTCAAAAACATCAGTGCTTGATGTTTTTGCTTTTTCGTGCTCATCCGCAAAATCAAGCAAGCTTGTTTCGCGTCTTTGCACGAAAAAGCCCACGCTGTTTGCGTGGGCCTTGTGACCCCGTCAGGATTCAAACCTGAAACCTTTTGATCCGTAGTCAAATACTCTATTCAGTTGAGCTACGGGGCCATTCCAACCTCTAGCTAGGCTAGAAAGGGGTGCAAATATACCCCAAAATCCTATTTTACCAAAGGAATTAGATAAATAATTGACTAATAATGCCTTAAATCTAATAATGCCATCTAACAAAGGCCTCAATTGCAGCATATTTGGTAAGTCCCAAACTTGCGTATAAATTAGCCGTATTGGCATTCCTAATTTCAGCCCTTTGCCAAAATTCCCTAGCATCGGTTCCCTGAAAAGGAACACTATCTTTTTGAGACTGATGTATAAATATGCCAAAACGTTTTTTCATTACTTGGTCGGGACTCATTGGAACCGCCATCTCAATTTCTGAAATATCCCATTCCTGCCATGCACCTTTATACAACCATACCCAACAATCCTTAACCCAATCATCACCAGCTGCTTTTATTCGACGCATACTTTCAAAAATAACTTCTAAACAAACTTTGTGAGTGCCATGCGGATCGGCTAAGTCACCAGCACAATAAATTTGATGTGGTTTAATTTTTCTTAATAATTCCATTGTAATAATTACATCCTGTTCGCCCATTGGTTTTTTATCAATAGCCCCAGTTTCATAAAATGGTAAATTTAAAAAATGATAATTGTCCTCTGCTATTCCTACATATCTACAAGTTGCTTTTGCTTCGCAACGTCTTATTAAACCTTTAATAGCTCTGATTTCAGTAGTATCTAAATCACCCGCTTTTTTATTACCTAAAAAAGTTCTTGCTTCCGATAAAATTTCATTGCTTTTTTTATTGTCAATGCCAAACATATCTTCAAAACCCACTGCAAAATCTAAAAAGCGGGTTACAAACTCGTCTGTTACAGCAATGTTTCCGCTGGTTTGATAAGCTACATGCACATCATGCCCTTGGTCATGTAAACGCATAAAAGTTCCTCCCATACTAATTATATCATCGTCAGGATGCGGAGAGAATATCATCACACGTTTTGGATGTGGTGTACTACGCTCAGGATGTGCAGGAATTACAGCATTTGGTTTTCCCCCAGGCCAGCCTGTAATGGAATCACGCAACATGTAAAACACTTGTAAATTAATTTCATACACCGATTCCTTTAAAACCAATAAATCGGCTAAACTATTTTCTTTATAATCGTCTGCGGTTAAACTTAGCACTGTTTTGTCTAATTTTAATGCAAGTTCTATCACTGCTTTTTTTATCATTTGAGCAGACCAGTCATTGGCACCCGTTAACCAAGGTGCTTTATTGCGGGTTAATTCGGCAGCAGCATATTCATCAATAACAAATGTACAGTCATCGTGGTTTTGTAAAACACTTGCAGGAATTTGTTCTGTTACGTCGCCCTCAACTGCTTTAGCAATAATATCGGCTTTGTTTCCCCATGCAAGTAGTACAATTTTTTTAGCTTTCATAATACTGCTAATACCCACTGTGATAGCTAGTCTTGGCACTTTGTTCATATCATGCCACTCATATAAATTAGCAATACGTGTTTGATTGTCTAAATGAATAACCCTTGTTTTTGAATGAAAACTAGATCCCGGTTCGTTAAATCCAATATGACCATTTTTACCAATTCCTAAAATTTGTAAATCAATGCCACCAATTTTTTCAATGGTTTGCTCGTAAGCTAAACAGCTTTCTTTTAATTCATCCTTATTCCATTCTGAATTTGGTAAATTTATATTTTTAGGATCAATGTCTACAAGATTAAATAAATGCCTATGCATAAAACTCCAATAACTTTGATAAGCATCTCTAGGAATTGGATAATACTCGTCTAAATTAATAGTAATTACGTTTTTAAAACTCAAGCCTTCCTCCTTGTGCATACGCACTAGTTCCTTATACAATAAAATAGGAGTAGCTCCAGTTGCCATTCCTAAAACACAAGGTTGGTTATGAGCTTGCTTTTCTCTAATAAGTTTTGCAATTTGAGCCGCAACTGCATTAGAACCCTCGGTTGGGTTTTTGTAAATTTTAACGGGAACTTTTTCAAATGATTCAAGCATGGCAATCGAGTTATTTTACATAATAAATATACAAAAAAAACGCTCCTGTAAAAAAGGAGCGTTTTTAGTTTTAATCAACTTTATTGATCTTAATCATATTGGTTGGTAAATGTAGTTGTACTGGTGTACTTCCTGTATTTACTACAATATCATCTTTCTTAACAAATCCGCTTTCTTTTAATAATTTAATTTGATCCGTAATTATTTTATCTAAGCTTTCCTCTTTGTCATAATAAAATGCTTTCACGCCCCAGCTTAGGCTTAATTGGTTCACTAAGCTTTTCTCTTTAGTGAAAATAAATAATGGGGCTTTAGGACGGAAACTACTTAACATAAATGCAGTATATCCACTTTGTGTCATACCTACTAAACCTTGTGCATCAGCGTCCTCTGCAAGTTTACAAGCATTATAACAAAGTGCATCACTAATAAATGAAGGGGAATGTGGCTGAGGTTTTAAATCCTCAGATCGGTTATAGTTGTAACCATATTTTTCAACTTCAGAAATAATTTTACGCATGGTTTCAATAACCAATACAGGGAATTGACCTGTTGCAGTTTCTCCACTTAACATAACCGCATCTGCACCCTCAATTACCGCATTGGCAACGTCAGTGATTTCAGAACGGTTTGGTTTTACTCTGTCAATCATAGACTCCATCATTTGAGTAGCTACAATTACAGGTTTTGCTCTATGCAAACACTTTTTAATAATTTCTTTTTGAATTAAAGGGATTTTTTCAACTGGAAGCTCCACACCCAAGTCACCACGTGCTACCATAATACCATCACTTGCAACTATAATGTCACGTAAATTAACAATTGCTTCAGGCATTTCAATTTTAGCAATGATTTTAGATTTGCTCTTATGTCTGTTTAAGATTTCTCTTAACATTTCAATATCAGCCACACGTTTTACAAAACTTAAAGCAACCCAGTCTAATTCCTCTTTAATAATAAATTCAGCATCTATTAAATCCTTTTCAGTTAAAGCTGGTAAAGAAATTTTTGTATCAGGTAAGTTTAAACCTTTTTTAGATGAAATAATTCCGCCTAAGCTTACTGTAACTTTTACATCATTGTTTGCTTCAACACTTTTTACTTTTACTTCAATTTTACCATCGTCAATCATAATAGTATTTCCAACAACCACATCACCTGCAAGGTTAGGGTAGGAAACATATATTTTTTCCATGGTGCCAATGCACTTTTCATTTGTTAAAGTAAGTACATCGCCTTCTTTTACTTCTAAACGATTATTTTCAATTTCACCTACACGCAATTTAGGGCCTTGTAAATCCCCTAAAATGGCAACAGTCAAACCCAATTCTTTATTAATTCCACGAATATTGTCAATTATTTTTTTCTTATCCTCGTGACTGCCGTGTGAAAAGTTTAAACGAAATACATTAACACCAGCTATTACAAGTGCTTTAAGTTGGTCATATGTTTCACATGCTGGACCTACTGTTGCAACTATTTTAGTTCTGTGATGTATTTGTTTTAAATTTTGATCGCTCATTATATTTTTTATTGATTGGGTTAATTTTTCTTATTATGTTTTTAGCTAGCTAAGATTTTTACAATCTTTAACCACTCTTCTGAAATTTTTTGTTTTGCTTTTACGGCATTATCAAGTGGGGTATATTTCATTTTATTGTCCTCAATCCCCACCATAACATTATGTGTGCCATTTATTAAGCATTCCACAGCATGATAACCCATGCGACTAGCAATTAATCGGTCTAGGCAACTTGGTGCACCACCACGTTGAATATGTCCTAAAATACAAACTCTAATATCTGCATTTGGTAAACGTTGTTTTAAGAAATCACCTACATGATTGCCACCACCAAATTCATCACCTTCGGCTACAACAATTAGGTTAACTAATTTTTTTCTTTTTTCTTTTTCAGTTAAAGCACGAACAAGTGCTTCCATATCTGTTTTTGATTCTGGAATTAAAATATTTTCAGCACCAGTAGCTATTCCACTGTGCAGTGCAATGTATCCAGCATCACGCCCCATTACTTCAACCACAAATAAACGGTCATGAGCATCGGCTGTATCTCTAATTTTGTCAATAGCTTCCACAGCGGTATTTACAGCAGTATCAAAACCAATTGTAAAATCGCTTCCCGCAATATCCTTGTCAATAGTGCCAGGAAGTCCAATACAAGGGATATCAAATTCATTACTGAATTTTTGAGCCCCTTTAAAACTTCCATCTCCACCAATGACAACGATCCCGTTAATGTCTCTTTTTTTAAGGTTATCATATGCAATTTGACGTCCTTCTGGTGTAAAAAAGTCCTTACTTCTTGCTGTCTTTAATATAGTACCGCCTCTTTGAATAATATTTGCAACCGATTTAGAGTCCATTTCAAATATATCGTCCTCAATCATACCATTGTATCCTCTGGTCACTCCAAATACTTCTAAACCATTATATATACCTGTTCTAACCACTGCTCTAATTGCGGCGTTCATACCTGGCGCATCTCCACCAGAAGTTAGCACTGCAATTTTAGTTACTTTTTTAGCTGACATAAATAATCAATTATTCTTTAATGTGTTGATTTACAATCATAAATCAATATACTATAGCCAAGACTGAGCCCCAAATTTAAACAATTGAAGCCAATTTACCACGATATCGTTTTCGATGTGGGTATTTTTCTTTCATTTTCCAATCATTTGTTAGTTTTTTTGCACGTTCATCCAAATTTCAATCGTTTGAATTGGTTTTTGATTAAATTCATTCAAATATTTTAACAATGCAAAAATTTATAAAATCGGTTTTTTTGTTTGTGACATTTTGTAGTAGTTCCATTTTTTTAATGGCACAGGATGCTACTAGTTACCAATTACCACCCAAAGTAATTTCAGATTTATTATTAGCACCTCCAACGCCCGGAGTAAGTGTAAATTCAACGGCAAAATACATGCTTATAATGGAGCGCAATTCTTATCCCACAGTAGAAGAACTAGGTCAACCTGAACTTAAAATTGCTGGTCTTAGGATTAATCCATTAAATGCTTCGCTTACACGTCAAACATTTATTAATCGTTTAGTCCTAAAGCAAGTTGGTACAAATAAAACTTTAGATATAAAAGGTTTGCCTACTAGTTTGTCAGCATTAAGTCCTACATGGAATCATAGCGAAAATAAAATTGCTTTTTTTAATGTCTTACAAAATAAAGTAGACGTTTATGTTATTGATATCAGCAGTTTAACTTGTAAAAAAGTAAATACCACGGCTGCAAATATTGTTTTAGGAAACACTTTAATTTGGTTAGATGATGCCAATTTATTGTATAAAACTAATGTGAATGATCCAGCTAAAGTAGCAAAAAAACCAATCACACCAAAAGGACCAACTATCCAAGAAAATTTAGGTAAAGTATCACCTAGCGTGACTTATCAAGATTTAATAAAGTCGCCATTTGATGAATATTTATTTGATTATTTTACAACAGTACAATTGGTTAAAAATAACAATGGAGTAGAAACTAAAATTGGTAAGCCTAGCATTTTATCAAGTATTTCGGTTTCACCTGACAAGCAATATTTTTTAACCCGTACATTAAATAAGCCATTTTCTTATTTAGTCCCAGCTTATGGTTTTGCTGCTAATGTTTTTATCACAGATACAAAAGGAAATTTAGTACATAGTTTAGCAAATTTACCTTCAGCAGAAAGTACACCTTCGGGTTATGATAATGTACAAAATGTACCACGTGCATTTGATTGGAGAAACGATGCAGCCGCAACTATAACTTACGCTTTGCCTTTAGATAGTGGTTTGATAAAAAAGAAAGTTCCATTTCATGATGCAGTTTATGCTTTAGCAGCGCCATTTAAAGGAGAAGCTAAGGAATTATTTAAAACAGAAACTAGATATAGCAGAACCAATTGGGGTAATGATGAAATTGCTTTGGTTACAGAACAACAACGTTCCAAACAACTTTATAAAGTAAGTATTTACAATAGCGGTAAAAACAGTTTAAGAAAATTATACGAAGGTAATACAACTGACGCTTATAACAATCCAGGTTCTCCAGTTACTGAAAAAAATAAATATGGTGAAGAAGTAATTGCTTTATTAAAAGACGGTCAAACCATCTTGTTCAACAACACAACTGGGGCTTCTGATAAAGGAGACTTACCATATTTGGCTAAGTTTAATTTACAAACTAAGCAAAAGGAAATAATTTGGCGTTGTGCAGAAAATTGTTTTGAATATATTGCCGATGTATTAGACGTTAATAGTTTAAAAATTATTACCCGTCGTGAAACAGAAAAAGAGGTACCTAATTACTACATTAAATCTGGTGCTGGCCTTGCTAATACTTTAACACTTACCCAATTTGCAAACCCATATGCTGGTATGGAAGGAGTAACTAAAGAAAAAATTAAATACAAGCGTAAGGATGGTATAGATTTAACAGGAGATTTATATTTGCCAAAAGGGTATAACAAGGAAAAAGATGGTCCGCTTCCAGCTTTAATTTGGGCTTATCCTCGTGAATTTACAAGTGCTGCCGACGCAAGTCAAATTAGAGGTAACCAACATAAATTCACCATGTTATCTTGGGGCTCACCCGTATTTTATGTAACACAAGGCTATGCAATATTAGACAATGCAGAAATGCCAATTGTAGCAACATCTCCAGATAAAAAACCAAATGATGATTTTGTAAATCAATTGGAATTAAATGCTTCGGCTGCAATTGATAAATTAGTGGAAATGGGAGTGGGAGATAGAAAAAGAATGGCAGTTGGAGGACATAGCTATGGTGCTTTTATGACTGCAAATTTACTTGCACATACCAATTTATTTAAAACTGGTATTGCACGAAGTGGAGCTTATAACAGAACACTAACGCCTTTTGGATTCCAAAACGAAGAACGTACTTTTTGGCAAGCACCACAATTGTATTTAGAAATGAGTCCTTTTGCTTTTGCTGATAAAATTAAAGCACCATTATTAATGACACATGGCGAAGCCGACGACAATACCGGTACGTTTCCAATAAATAGTGAGCGCTTATATGCAGCTATCAAAGGGCATGGAGGTACTGCTCGTTTTGTTTACTTACCATACGAAGCCCATGGTTATAAAGGGAAAGAAAATTTGTTACACTTATTGTATGAGCAAGGTCGCTGGCTAGACAAGTATTTGAAATAATTATTTTTTCTATCTAAAAAAAAGGGGGTTCATCTTTGCAGATGTCCCCCTTTTATATTTTTTTTACTATTGCTTGCTCTCAAGTGCTACTAAATCGTTAAAAGCAATTTCATATTCTTTATTCATGGAACGAATTAACGCATTTTTATCATGATAGCTTTTTTCTATTGTTTGAAATTTAGTAACGTCCGAATAAATGCTTGGGTTGGCCATTTGTAATTCAATGTCTACTTTTTCCTTATTTAGGGTTTCAATATTATGTTCAAGTTGTGTTAATGCCTTTTGTAATTTTTGAATTTGCTTTTGTAATTCTTTATCAATTGGGCCGGAAGGAGTAACCTTAATTTCTGCTACTGGAATTACTTCGGGTTTAGCAGGTTTTTTTTCGGCTGAAGTTTGTTTAACTAGTTCTGGATTGGCTGCTCTTTGCTTAGCCATGCGTTCTTTCCATTCAACCCATTCCGTATAATTGCCCTTAAATTCTATAATTTTTTCATCCTCTATTTCCCAAATTTTGTTAGCTGTTTTAGAAATAAAATAACGATCGTGACTTACCAAAATAATACTTCCATCATATTTAGTTAAGGCTTCTGCTAGCAACTCCACGGTAACCATGTCCAAGTGGTTAGTTGGCTCATCCAGCATTAAGAAATTGGCCTTGCTAATAATAGTTTTAGTTAAAGCCACACGTGCTTTTTCACCTCCACTTAATACTTTAATTCTTTTATCTACATCATCGCCACCAAATAAGAAACAACCCAATAATGCACGTAATTCTAAGTCGGTTTTTTTAGTTCCACATTCTTGTACTTCTTGTAAAATAGTATTATTTAAATTAAGGGATTCCAATTGGTGTTGCGCATAAAAACTTTCGTCTACGTTATGGCCCCAAACTCTTTCACCCTCGTATTGCTCCATGTCAGCAACAATTCTTAGTAGGGTAGACTTTCCTTTACCATTGGCTCCAATCAAAGCAATTTTATCGCCACGTTCAATTTCAGCAAATGCATTTTCTAAAATCACTTGCTTAGGATAGGTTTTGCTTACCCCTTTTAAATCCACCAATACTTTACCTGGTGTTTTATCTACGGCGAAATTTATTCTAATATTTGGACGTTCAATTTGAACATCTTCAATTACATCTAATTTATCTAGTCTTTTTTGAATACTCTGAGCAGCTGCAGCTTTAGAAGCTTTTGCTTTAAAGCGTTCAATGAATTTTTCTTGTTGACGAATGTAATCCTGTTGGTTTTCAAATGCACGTTGTTGAATTTCTACACGCTGTACTTTTTCAACCTCATAATATTCATAGTTTCCAGTATAAAAGTTTAATTGTTGTTGATATACTTCAACAATTTTATTAACCATTTTATTTAGGAAAAATTTATCATGACTTACAATTACCACACTTCCTTTATAATGCAATAAATATTTTTCTAACCATTCAATACTAGGTAAGTCTAAGTGGTTGGTAGGCTCATCTAAAAGCAATACATCTGGAGCTTGTAAGATCATTTTAGCAAGTAGCACACGCATTCTCCAACCTCCACTAAATTCTTTATAGGGGCGCACTAGATCGGCTGTTGTAAATCCTAAACCATGTAAAACTTCTTCGGCCTTATGTTGGATATTATAACCGTCTAAAACATCAATTTCATGAAGGGCATCGGTATATTTAATCAATAAATCATTATCCTCAGGATTTGCTTCTAATTCAATACCCAATTGTTCTACTTCTTTCTCTAATTCGCGCACTCTTTCAAAAGCACCTAAAGCAACTTCGGTGATGGATTCATTGGTATCAAAACTTAATAAATCTTGGTGTAAATATCCAATGGTGGTGTCACGTCCTTTCTCAACTGTTCCTTTGCTTGGGGTATATTGACCTACTAAAACTTTTAATAAAGTGGACTTTCCAGTACCATTATATCCAATTAACCCAATTCTTTCACCAGGTTGAATATGCCAGGTGGCATCGCTTACAATAACCCTTGCGCCAAATTCAAACGTAACATTTTGTAATCCTATTAACATATTTTTTCACTTCAGAGCGCAAAGTTAGCCTTTGATCGGAGTAAATTTGCATAAATTTGATAAAAATCCTAAGGATGTTAAAATATTTATTTATTACACTGTGTATTGCTTTTTTGGCTTGCCAAAATGTGTCTAATAACAATGTGCAATCCAATAATTGGTCATTTAAACCACAAAATAACAGTCCTATTTTAGATAAAAATGCTGGGGTTATTATTCTTCAATATCAACAATTAGTAATGGGATTTACCAATAAAGACACCGTTTATATTAAAGAAAAATGTGCTGATTTTATTCGTTTAACCGATTCTTTATCTGTTTTGAATGTAATTCAGGATTCTAATCGTCAAAATTTATGGAAAATTGGAGTACTAAATATTAATGCCGAATTACAGGGTTTAAATAATACCAATTTGTCGAATTGGGAGGAGCTTAATGCAACATTTAATATGTGTAGTATTCAAATACTTAATTTACTTGGAGCAATAGGGTATGAGCAAAATAATATTTATATTTTTAATTCCGATATGGGCCAAAATCAAGATGCATTTTATTGGTTTGGGCTACAAAAAAATGGGAAAGATCCTTATAGTGCTAACAATAGGGCCAAGCAAACTTTAGCGACTCAGGTTTTACAAGAAACAAAATAAATTATTGCTTCACGGTAGGGTCATATTCAAAAATGAGTTTGGCGTTTTTCCCAAAGTCGGTATTAATAAAAATTTCCTCAGTTTTATTTGCGTTTTTAATAACTAATAATGCTGTGTTTGGGGGTACTGCTCCTAAATTATTGGCAACAAAAATTATTTCATGTGATTTAATGTTATCATTAAAATTCAAATCAAAGTGCACGGGTTGATAGCTTAACCTGGTTTTATCAAGCATCATTATTTTATTATTATACATGGTCACCGTGTCGTTGTCAATGGCGCCATTGTCATACAAATCCAAGCTAATTGTTTTACTCTTAGTTGTTATTTTTTTAACCAAAATATTTTGTCTTGAAATTAAAACCCAAGGAACAATAATATGAAGCTCATTTTCTTTTTTTACTTCTGCTTTTGATCTAGTTTCATTTTTATTAACCGTTACTGGTTGGCTTGAGGAGTTGCTTAAATTTGGGATGTTAACTTTATTAGGAAAGTATTGCTCACTTGAGGTTACAGCTATATTGACTGCACTAATTTTTGAAATATCCTTTGCCTCAATGTTAGTTACAATTAAATTAGAATCTGTTTTGATGTTTATTTTATTTTGTTTTTTTACAACATTATTTTTACTAATATTTTTATTTTTTGTAATAATTAAACTTTTGATAGATGGAGTTACTTTAACAATTGAACTTTCTCTAATTAAATACACAAATCCAGTACCACAGTCCTTACCAGTTACAGCATTTTTTGCCATATAGGTGCCTTGTAATATTTCCTTATCGTTCACTTTTTGATAGGATAAATAATTGTTCATTAAACAAGCCTGAAGCGATGGGTCAATTCTTAATTTATCAAACCTTATTTCTTGTATATTTAATAATGCAGATTTTGGCGTATAAATGCCATGTGCAATTGCCGTGGCGCTTAGTTCACTTGAAAAATTGGTTAAAGTGGTGGCTATTAATTTATTATTATTAGAATTGCTAATGTTTACTTCATACGGTATGGTACTTTGATCTAAACTATTGTTGGCTACAAAATACCCTGCCCAGTGGCCACCCATATTTTGAGCATATGTAGTAGCTGAGATTCCTAAAATCAATAAAAAAATAACAACACGTGGCATAGGACAAATCTAGGGATAAATATCACTACAAATCTAAGAATTCATCAACCACTATTTTTTGTTATCTTTACACCCATATTCAGCTATAAAACATGGTTCAAATTCAATTTCCAGACGGTGCAGTTCGTTCTTACGAAAAAGGAATTACTGCTTTAGGTATTGCCAAATCTATCAGTGAAGGCTTGGCAAAAAAAGTGTTAGCAGCTTCGGTAAACGGTGAAGTATGGGATGCCACGCGTCCTATCAATGCAGATGCAGCTTTAAAATTATTAACCTGGGACGATAATGAGGGAAAAAATACTTTTTGGCATTCTTCAGCACACTTATTAGCAGAGGCAGTTGAAATTCAGTTTCCTGGTGCAAAATTTTGGGTAGGCCCAGCATTGGAAAAAGGTTTTTACTATGATATTGACTTAGGTGGTAAAACGCTCAAAGAAGAGGATGTTTTAATTCTTGAGAAAAAAATGAATGAATTGGCGAAGCAAGCCAATGAATATATCCGTAAGGAAATGTCCAAGGCCGAAGCGGTTGCTTATTTTACAGAGAAAGGCGATGAATACAAGTTGGATTTATTGTCTGGCTTAGAAGACGGGACTATTACTTTTTACACTCAAGGTCAATTTACAGACCTTTGTCGTGGGCCACATATTCCAAATACCGGCGCAATTAAGGCTATCAAAATTACCAATATTGCAGGTGCGTTTTGGAAAGGAGATGAGAAAAATAAAATGCTTACAAGGGTTTATGGCGTTACTTTCCCCAATCAAAAGGAATTAGACGAGTATCTTTTAATGTTGGAGGAAGCAAAGAAAAGAGACCATAGAAAATTAGGAAAAGAATTAGGTATTTATACCATGGATGATGATGTGGGACCAGGACTTCCTTTATGGATGCCAAATGGTACTATTATTATTGAAGCATTAGAAAATTTAGCAAAAGAGACCGAGGAAGCAGCTGGTTACAAGCGTGTGGTTACGCCGCATATTGCTAAAGAAAGCATGTACATTACCAGTGGTCACTTACCTTATTATCAGGATAGTATGTTCCCGCCAATGGAATTGGATGGCACTAAATATTACCTAAAAGCAATGAACTGTCCGCATCACCATAAAATATTTGATGCAGAACCAAAGAGCTATAAGGACATGCCACTAAGGCTTGCAGAGTATGGTACATGTTACCGTTACGAGCAATCGGGTGAATTGTTTGGTTTAATGCGTGTTCGTTGTTTACACATGAACGATGCGCATATTTATTGTACTAAGGAACAATTTGCTGCTGAGTTTCGTGCAGTGAATGATATGTATTTAAAGTATTTCAAAATTTTTGGAATTGATAAATATGTAATGCGTTTAAGTTTACACGATCCCGCTAAATTGGGTCAGAAATATATTAACGAACCTGAACTATGGTTAGAGACCGAAGCCATGGTGCGTGCTGTGTTAATTGAAACAGGAACCCCATTTGTGGAAGTGCAGGATGAAGGTGCTTTTTACGGCCCTAAGATTGACGTTCAAATTTGGAGTGTGATTGGCCGTGAGTTTACTTTAGCTACTAACCAAGTGGATTTTGCGCAAGGAAAACGTTTCAACTTAAATTTCACTAATAAGGACAACGAGCCTGAAACTCCGTTAATTATACACCGTGCACCATTGGGTACACACGAGCGTTTCATTGGGTTCTTATTGGAACATTATGCTGGTAAATTCCCAGTATGGTTAGCACCTTTACAGGTTAAAATTTTACCAATTAGCGATAAGTTCATGCCCTATGCGCAGGAAGTTTTTGCGGAATTAAAAAAGGCAGGCGTGCGTGTAGAAATTGACGATCGCAATGAAAAAATTGGTAAAAAAATCCGTGATACCGAAATAATGAAAGTGCCCTATATGTTGGTGATTGGAGAGAAAGAAGTAGCTGAAAGCAAGCTTTCTGTTCGTCGTCAGGGAAAAGGAGACCTTGGAATGTTGGACAAAGCTGCATTCTTAGCACAAGTAGTGGAAGAAATTGCCGAAAGAATGGCGCCCGAAGCATAACAATGACTATCTTTACTAACATAAACAACGTTTAAAAAATTAATGGCATTACCGAACAGAGGACCCCGTTTTAACCCAAGGTTTCAAAGACAACAAGAACCAGAGCATCGTATTAATGATCGTATCAGAGTTCCAGAAATTAGATTGGTTGGTGACAATATCACCGTAGGAGTATACAACACACAAGAAGCGCTGAAAATAGCTGCAGACCAAGGTTTGGACCTAGTGGAGATTTCTCCAACTGCCAACCCTCCAGTTTGTAAAGTAATAGATTATAAGAAGTTTCTTTACGAAAAAAAGCGTAAGGAAAAAGAGATGAAAGCGAACTCAAAACAATCTGAGATTAAAGAGATTCGTTTCACTCCTGGCACTGATGATCATGACTTTGACTTTAAAGCAAAACATGCTGAAAAGTTCTTACAAGACGGAAATAAGGTAAAAGCTTATGTACAATTCAAAGGACGTGCCATTATGTTCCAAGATCGTGGTCAATTGCTTTTATTAAAATTTGCAGAAAGATTAGCAGAAGCAGGTACCTTAGAAAGCATGCCTAAATTAGAAGGAAAGAGAATGTTTGCCATTTTCCAACCTAAAGCAGGTGGAAAAAAGAAACCAACTTCCTAGTTTTTAAATTAGTAATCAGTTAAAATGCTGATTTTCAATAGAATTTTTGTCAAAAGCCACATTTTATGTGGCTTTTTTGTTTGAATTATTATCTACTTATACTACCTTTGCCATCCATTTCCCACAAGGCTCAACAAGTGTCTCGCCCGTGCAAGACCGCCAGTAGGGAGTAATCGATAAGATTATAATAATGCCAAAAGTAAAAACTAACTCAAGCGCAAAGAAGCGTTTTAAAGTTACTGGAACCGGTGAAATCACCTTCCAAAAAGCGTTCAAAAGACACATCCTTACCAAGAAATCTACAAAGCGTAAAAGAGCAATGAGAAAGAAAGGTTTAGTAGGATCTACTAACAAGGATTTCGTTCTACGTTTATTAAGATTAAAAGGATAAGACTACAAATCAATCCGATTGATTCAATTTCACAAAATTTAAATTAACCGAGTCGTAGTCTTATTGACGTAGATTCAAAAAATATTAATTATGCCACGTTCAAAAAATGCCGTTGCATCTAGAGCAAGAAGAAAAAAGATATTAGACCAAGCTAAAGGCTT
>CANGQJ010000018.1 GCA_947456625.1 Bacteroidota bacterium | reverse complement strand
TTAAGCCCTTACTAGTTTCTTTTACAGTGCTATTGTTTTGCGCACTAACACCTAAACACATAATTGTAGCAATGGCTAATATTAATTTTTTATGCATAAAATTTATTTTTGAAAACTTTCATAATTAGTTGTTACAAGATACAAAAAATAAATTTTGTTGGTCTTATTAATTATGTTATTGTAGCTATTTGGACTTGGATAATTATGAAAACAAATCACTTGGATTCATCATTAAAAAATCCTGCCACTTTATTCCATCTGCACCAATTAAAATTATTTTTTGAGGTGCATATCGTTTTTGAAACTGCTTCATCCCATTTGTAATAGTAGCCTTACTTGATTTAACTTCAATAGCAACAGAAATATTATTTTTTGTTATTACAAAATCCACTTCGGCGTCTCCCTCTCTCCAATAATTTAAGACATAGTCCATGGTTAATGAATAATTAAGTAAATGAGCGCCAATTGCCGATTCTACTATTCTACCCCATGCTGCCGAATTATTTTTAATGTCATTAAACAATGTTGTAGATTGTCCACTAATTAATGCTGTATTATGTACTTGAAATTTTGGGCTTGATGATCGTTTGCGTATTATAGAAGGTGAAAATTTTTCAATGCCAGACAATAATCCAGCTGTATCTAATAAATTTAAATAATTGGAAAGTGTTGTGGTATTGCCCACACCTTGCAATTGACCCATAATTTTTGTATACGATAATATTTGTCCGGAATAAAAGCAGCCAATTTCAAAAAGATTTTTTAATAAAACAGGTTTATCAATTCTCGCTAACATTAAAACATCTTTTAAAATACTTGTTTCAATTAAAGACTCTTTGATATAATGTTTCCACCTTTGTTCATCATGAATTAAAGATGCCGAACCTGGGTAGCCACCAAACCAAACATATTGTTCTTGAGTAAAACCAAATGCATCTTTCATTTCTTGAAAACTCCAATGCCCCATATATGTTTTTTCAAATCTGCCTGCTAAGGATTCGGTCAATCCTTTTTGTAATATTAATCGAGATGAACCCAAAATTAATACTTTTAAATTGCAGTTATTTTTGGTGTCCTCATCCCACAATGTTTTTACTGTTTCGCTCCAATTATCTATTTTTTGTATCTCATCTATCACTAATAAATACGAAATATGTTTATTTGATTTTAATAATTGTCTTGCAGTTTCCCACTGTTGATTTAACCAAACAATATTGGAAGCAGCTATTCCATCCGCCGAAACCATATGACTTGGAATAGACAATTCTTTAACCAATTGGCCAACCAGGGTTGTTTTACCCACCTGTCTAGGCCCAACAATTACTTGAATAAAGCGTCTGCTTTCAAGCATCCTTTCCTTAAGTTGTTGTAAATGAGGTCGTTGGAACATATTATATATTTTACTCAGTGTAGTGAGTAAAATTACTCAATGTAATGAGTAATTCAAAATATATTTATAAACTATCATTAATCAAACACCAAGGGCACATTTAGTTTAAGGCTAAAATTGCGACCCATATTGTAAACACCCATGCGGCCGGTGGCCATATTTTCGTCGGTGTATTTTAAACGGCTTAAATGGTTTTGATACGCAATATCACTTAGGTTTTGCGCTACTAAGCTTACACTACAAATTTGTTTTCCGTTGTGTTTAATATGCGTACCCATGCCAACATTAATTAAGGTATAACCAGCAGTGGCAGTCTCGGTATTGTATCCAGTAAAAGGATTATTTTGACCAGACACATTATCAAACTGCAAGGAAACATAATTGTTTTTATTAACACCAGGTTGTTTACCAAACTCATATTTAATTTCTGATAACCATCTAAACGGTGGAATAGTGGGTAGGTTTTTACTATAGTCCACAGGGTTATTAAATTCACCACGTACATAGGACAAAGTATTTTCAATGTGTAATCCATCCAAGGGATGCGGATGAAAATCCAAATTACACTCGGCCCCATATAAATTTGCATTTTGTTGCTCATAAGCAAATGCAAAAAACTTTTGACCATCCTTTATAAGCGTAGAGTCCCCACCTGCTTTATTATTTATTTTTTGATAATAAATATATCCGCTAACCATATTGTAAAAAACATTTCCCGAAAAAGAAACGTGCTCACTACTCCACTCGGTGCCTAAATCAAATTGTAAACTTTTTTCGGAATTTAAATTAGCATTGCCATATTCATAACGGTTGGTACCCTCGTGTGCGCCATTGCTACCAAGCTCGGCCATATTGGGCGCACGGTAACCCCTTGCTATATTTAATTTAAAAACCCATTGTTTATTGGGCTCGTAGGACATACCAAAGGAACCAGCAATATCACCAAAATCCTTTTGTTGATGCACATTATTGCTTGGGGTGTTAAGTGTATTAAGTTTATCAAACTCTACGCCTTTTTTATCTATGCGTGCACCACCACTTAAAGTAATGGTTTCGTATTTTTTTTGTGTAAAGAAAAATAATCCAAGCTCTGTGGTTTTATAAGCAGGTATTAAAGCCTCCTCGCCTCTGTTTATATTTTCCTGTTGCGTACCGTTTACACCAATAGTATGTTTCCAATTATTATTATCTGGTAATAAATATTGAAAAGAATAATTTAAAGTACCTAAGTCAAAGAATAAACTTTTTTGGGTAGGTAAAATACTATTGCCATATTCCATGCGCTGGTTTTGCTGATACGCAATATTTGCTTTTAACCTCCCCTCACCCCATTTAATATTATTATCTAAAGTGTATTTGGTATGTATAATATGTTGATAAGGGACGGTAGGTGTGGTGGAACTAAAATCCAAATTAGTAGCAGGAATTTGTGTGTTGTACACTTGTTTTAAAAACTGGCCCATATTATTACGCACCCCCTCTATCATGCCTAGTTGTTGGTTAAACATGCTTACAAAAAAATGAGTATAGCCCCAATCCCTTTCTAGGCCTGTGTATGCGCTGGCATCTATTTCATTAAACTTTGAATTAAAAACATAGCCATCATATTTATTTTGATAATCCCCTGCTTTTTTAGACGATGCATTAACGCCCCAAATAAGTCCAATACGATTACCAGCAATATCAAAATGATACCCTTGTAAATTATTATTGCTTTGATAATTAGAAAAAATATTTCCTCTTATAGCCCCTTCTGCAACAGGTACATTGGATACAATATTAATTACACCACTTAATGCCTCGCTACCATAAATAATGGAGGCCGGTACTTTTAAAACTTCAATTCTTGAAACGTTGTATTCGTCAATTTCAATACCATGTTCGTCGCCCCATTGTTGTCCCTCTTGTTTTACACCATCGTTCAAAACCATTACCCTATTGTATCCTAGCCCTCTTATAATGGGTTTAGAAATTGCAGGACCCGTTGTTAATTGGGTAACACCTGGTGTGTTAGAAAGTGCATCAATTAAATTAGTACCAGCGCCCCTAAGTAAATCCTCCTTGCGAATTATATTTATTGGTGTTGGTGTTTTACGCGAACTAGTGGCACGCAAAAAACTAGTAACAGTTACGTTGGCACTTTCAAGTGCACTGTGGTTTAATGCAAAATTAATTTCACTGTTGCTATTAACTTGAATAGTTTTTGTAATAATGGCGTAACCTATATAACTTACCTCAACTAAATAATTACCTGCAGCTAGTGTTAGTTGGTACATGCCTTTATTATCACTCACCGCACCTTTTTTAAGGTCCGTTATATACACAGAGGCACCTTGTAATATTTGTCCTGTTGCCTCGTCCTTTATTTGCCCATTTAAAATATACTTAGCCAAATTAGCTTGTTTGGAACCGGGCTTTTGAGCGGTTAAGGGATTAAAAACCAAGCTTAACCCTAACACACAAATCCATAAAATAATTGGCTTTTTAAACATAATATAAAGTTAGCGCAGATTGCTGAATTTAAATATGATCCATATCCAACTTAAGTCATTTATAAGTTAAAAACCAAAAATTGGGTTATTATTCATTGATTTTGAACCTTTTGCGAGGCTATTGGTTATATAGTTAGACATTATTGCAGGTATTTTTGGTGATAAACCTAAACTATTGTAATTTTAATGTTCAAACATTAATTAAATATTAAAACAATAACCATGAATTTATTAGATGCATTAAAATGGCGCTATGCTGTTAAAAGAATGAACGGAGCAAAAATTCCTGCTCAAACATTAGATACTATTTTAGAAGCTACCCGTTTAGCACCAAGCTCGTTTGGTTTAACTCCATACAGCATTTTAGTAATTGAGGACGAGGAGACAAGAAAAAAATTACAACCTCATTTTTACAATCAACCACAAATTGGTGAGTCAAGTGCTGTAGTAATTTTTGCAGCACACACAACCATTAACGAAGCAAGTGTGGATGCTTACATGCAAGAAATTGCAGAACAAAGAGGCGTACCAGTAGATGCTTTAAAGGATTTTGCTGGTTATGTGAAAGGTGCTATTGCTCATCAAACACCAGAGCAATTACAAATTTGGGCTGCTAAACAAACTTATATTGCTTTAGGATTTGCATTAGTTGCAGCTGCTAGCGAACAAGTAGATGGTACACCGATGGAAGGCTTTGATCCTAAAGCTGTAGATGCTGAATTAGGATTGGCTGCACAAGGTTTACACGCAACTGTTGCTTTAACATTAGGTTACCGTGACGCTGCTAATGATTATTTATCTAGTGCTTTAAAAGTAAGACGTACTTCAGATAAATTAATTATCAAAAAATAATTTTTAATTATAATACAGTTTAGAAATTGTAGCAAACAATCCTAAATTAAAAACTATAATTAACATTATAAAAAAAAGGGCGACTCATATGAGTCGCCCTTTTTTTATTTTATGAAGCTATTTAATTTTTTAAGTTTTTTTAAAGATTCTTTATTTTTCTTTTGTTTTATCCTTGCTAAATATAATTCATAAGTCATTTGAAACTTAGCCCATATAATTGCATCCATTTTTAATACATCTCCAATTTTTAATGCCATCTCTGCACTAATACCTCTTTTTTCATTTATTACTTCATTTATTTGTGTTGGTTGTATTCCAGACATTTCAGCAAAACGTTTTTGAGTGTACCCTTTTGCTTTTAAAACATCACGAAGCAGTTCACCTGGATGCACCGCTCTTACAGGAACAAGATCTTTTATATTAATCCCAACTTCTAAATAATCACGCTTTCTCATTTTATAATTTATTAACTGTAATGGTTACTAATTTCTATAATTTCCAATGTGTCTACAATTCCAAAATCTAAATTACTATGCACTTCTCTAAAAATTAATCGATACTTTTTATTTAAACGTATTGAACTATACATATTTAAATTTCCCTTTAATTTTTCATAGTGAAGTCCTGGATAGTCGCTAGTTACAACTTATAAAAGGGTGATTTCTAGGTATAAATACTAAAAATTGATACGTTAATCGGCTTTTTTAATTTCGGTTCTGGGTCCTATTCCATTTTCATTAAAGGCTTCTATTTGAAAATTATAAGGCTGGGCTTTCAAAATTATTTTTTACACTAATTGCAATGGTACTAATATGCCACCAATTATTATAAACTTTATTCCAAAGACGTAAAAATTTATGAGGTAAAAATTTCCAATCCTTCATATCCTCACTCCACCAATAACCCCATTGGTTGGTGCTAAATAAGCAAGATGAATTATTTCATCCCTACGCATTTGCCTTAGTTAGCATCCAATTTTTAAAGGCTGCAAAGCTTGCTCCCATTGGAATAGACACTTTTTGTTTGTCTAATAAAAACTGAACGCTTTTAGGTATTTCAATGGTTTGGCCAATTGCCTCCTCCACTACTTCGGGAAATTTTACAGGATGTGCAGTTTCTAATATAATAGCACCTTTAAATTTATTTATATCTGTAGTAGGTAATTTATCTAAAAAATCCTCCGCAGCTAAAAAGGCAACAGCACCATGCGGATCTAAAATATAATTATTGGTTTTATACACACGGTGTATAGTGGATGCAGTAGTTATGTCATCATAACTGTAACTACTTAATGCATGTTTTAAGTTTTCAAAATTATTTTGCATAATTTCCAAAATGCGCACAAAGTTGCTAGGATTACCCACATCCATTGCATTGGATACCGTAGCAACTGCTTTACGCACTTCGTAATTGCCAGTTTGTAAATATCTAGTCACCACATTATTTGCATTACATGCAGCCACAAAATGTCCTAATGGTAGGCCACTTGCTTTTGCCATCATGCCTGCACAAATATTTCCAAAATTTCCACTAGGCACAACAATATGCATTGGTAAATCATTGCCATATTTTGCAACCCATTGTTGCCATGCAAAAAAGTAATACAATTGTTGAGGAAGCCAACGCGCCACATTAATGGAGTTGGCCGATGTTAAATTATAGGCCTTGTTTAATGGTGCATCCATAAAAGCGTCTTTCACAATTGCTTGGCAATCGTCAAAACTTCCTTCCACTTCCAAAGCCGTAATATTTTGTCCGCAGGTGGTTAATTGTAATTCTTGTATGGGGCTTACTTTTCCTTTTGGATATAAAATAATTACGTCTACGCCGTCCACGCCTAAAAAGCCATTGGCCACAGCACCGCCTGTATCGCCACTGGTGGCTACCAATACGGTAGTTGGTTTTTCCGTGCTGGTGGATTTATCTATGCTGGTAGCTTTTTCCGCACTTGCTTGTTTAGAAAAATAACCCAAACACCTACTCATAAATCTAGCACCCACATCCTTAAAAGCCAAAGTAGGTCCATGAAATAATTCAAGCGAAGCAATTGTTTGGGTAATGGGTACTAAAGGAAAATCAAAATTAATAGTCTCTGCACAAATTTGTTGTAAAGAGGCGTCGTCAATAGTGCCTCCCACATATGGTTTCATAACTTCAAAAGCAAGTGTTGCTTTATCCAATGTTTTAAAACGCTCAATTTGTGCGGGTGTAAATTGCGGAATAGTAGTTGGGAAATACAATCCTTTATCGGGCGCTTGACCAGTAATGGCCGCAGTTTTAAAATTTACATTAGGGGACTGTTTTCCTAAACTATAATATTGCATCTCAAATTATTTTTCAATGGTTACTCCTTCTTGATTAATGGTTGTTACATAAGTGTGATGCGCTAGCCCTAAGCCCTCATATAATTTTTTCATCTCTTGCTCCACGGCCAAAGCAGTTTGCTTTTCCTTACTTAAAAAAAAGATAGAAGGCCCCGAGCCTGAAATACCACCACCCAATGCACCAGCGGCTTTACACGCTTTTTTTAAATCATCAAAACCAGGAATTAAAATAGAACGTATTGGCTCTATAATCACATCCTCCAAACTACGACCTATTAAATCATAATCCCCTTTCATAAGTCCAGCAACCAGTCCTGCAATATTTCCCCACTGCTTAATAGCATCCTTTAATTGAACATTTTGTTTTAAAATACTGCGCGCATCGGCCGTGCGTACCTCAATTTGTGGATGTACTATTGTTACAAATAAGGTAGGCGAAGGAAGTGCTATCACTTCCAACGGAAAAATAGATCGTACCAGCGTAACACCACCATGAATACATGGCGCAATATTATCGGCATGCTTTACACCAGATGCTACTTTTTCACCATTCATTGCAAAGCGCACTAAGTCGTCTTTAGAAAAAGGATTGCCTAATAAATAATTAGCACCCACTACCGCACCTGCACTACTAGCAGCACTAGAACCCACACCACTACCCGGTTTTATTAGTTTATTTATTTTAACCTCAAAGCCAAGGGTCGAAAAATCTACAGTAGTGCACTCTTCCATTAACGCAATAAGCGCAGCACCAGCTACATTTTTTTCCGGAGCAGTAGGTAAATTATAATCGTCTATATTAATAATAGTAATTGCTGGTTTATCAACGTTACCTAAAACACTTCCTAATTGGTTATCACTGCGATTTACCAAACGCATTTCCATTTCATCATACGGATTATTCACAGCAAAGCCCAGTATGTCAAAACCACATACCATATTGGCAACTGTTGCCGGCGCTTTAATTTTTATCCATTGATTAATAGGAATCATAGTTTTTTATTTATACTCTAGCGGATCTAATAATATCTGCAAACACACCTGATGCTGTTACATCGGCGCCCGCACCCGCACCTTTAATTACCAACGGAAGCTCCGGATAACGCATACTATAAAACAACACTAAATTATCCTTACCATATAAATGATAAAAATCGGAACTAGGTTTAATATGTTGTAACCCTACCTTAGCAGTTGTATTGCCATTAGCATCACGCTCGTACTTGGCTACAAATTTTAATTTACAGCCCTCGGCCGCAGCAGCGTCGTATAATTTTTTAAAGTGTGCCTCTTGTTTTTCCATCTCGGCATAAAAATCGGCAACACTGCCATTAAAACAACTTGCAGGAAGGAAACTTTCATTCACAATATCACTCATCTCTAACTTAGTACCCGCTTCACGCGCAAGAATCATTATTTTTCGCATCACATCGGTGCCACCTAAATCCAATCTTGGGTCGGGCTCGGTATAGCCCTCGTCCTGTGCTTGACGCACTACAGCCGAAAATGTTTTACCGTCGGTACCACCTGCATAATTATTAAATACAAAATTTAAAGTGCCCGATAATACCGCTTCTATTTTATTAATACTATCCCCACTGCGTATTAAATCGTTAAGGGTTCCAATAATGGGTAAACTAGCGCCCACATTGGTTTCAAATAAAAATGATGCATTATAAGTACGTGCTAAACTTTTTAACTTGACATAATTTTCATAAGGCGAGGAGCATGCAATTTTATTACAAGCAACCACCGATACCGCCTTACCCAATAACTGCGCATATACATTGGCAACACTTTCGTGTGCAGTAACGTCTACAAATATGGAGTTACGTAAATTATTTTCAACAATAGTCGAAACATAATCCGCAATGGCTCCCGCAGGGGCTGCTGCTAATTGATCCCTCCAATTGCTTAAATTAATTCCCTCAATATTTATTAATTGCTTTTTACTATTAGCAATACCTACAATGTTTATTTGTAAACGAAGCGATTTTTTTAAATACTCAATTTGTTGTTGTATTTGTGCAATTAATTTACCGCCTACATTACCCGCACCTGCTATATATACGTTTACTTGTTTATAAGAAGTTTCAAAAAACTCCTCGTGTAAAACGTTAATGGCTTTTTTAACATCGGCAGTTGCAATTACTGCAGTGATATTTTTTTCCGATGACCCTTGTGCAATGGCTCTTACATTAATACCATTGCGCCCTAACACACCAAACATTTTACCACTCACACCTGGGTGATTTTTCATTTGCTCCCCTACTAGCGCTAAAATGGCAACGTCCTTTTCAACTATTAAAGGATCTACTTTTTGCGTATTAATTTCTTGTTCAAACTCGGCGTCTACGGCTATTTTAGCCAAATGCGCGTCGTTCGCATTCACACCCACACAAATAGAATGTTCCGAAGAACTTTGTGTGATTAAAATAATATTAATTTGCTTTTTAGCTAAAGCGTCAAATAATCTTTTTGAAAAACCTGGGATACCCACCATACCACTGCCCTCTAAGCTTAGTAAACAAATATCTTTGATACTTGAAATACCTCTTATAAAATTAGTATCACTTGGCGATTCGTTTTTAATAATAGTACCAGGATGATTTGGCTCAAAAGTATTTTTAATCCATACCGGAATGTTTTGATGCATTACCGGCTGAATAGTTGGAGGGTAAATTACCTTGGCACCAAAATGCGATAACTCCATAGCTTCCTGATAAGATATTTGTGGAATTTCTTTTGCATTTTGTACCATGCGCGGATCCGCGGTCATCATACCACTTACATCGGTCCAAATTTCTAAAGCACTTGCTTTTACAGCAGCTGCGAAAATAGCACCGGTATAATCCGATCCTCCACGACCAAGTGTAGTAGTGTTTCCACTTAAATCGGATGCAATAAAACCAGGTGCCATGTATAAATCAAACTTATTATTTTCTGCATTGGCAAAATAAGTTTGAATAGTTTTTGCAGTTAATTCTTTATCCACCACTGCATTTAAATAATTGGAATTGGTTTTAATTAAAAGCCTTGAATCTACCCATTGTTGCTTAACATCTTTGGATTCAAAAGTGGCAGCAATAATTTTTGAAGATAAAATTTCACCAAAGCTTACAATTTTATCCTGCATGCGATTAGAAAGTTCCTTTAGCATGAAAAGCCCTTCACAATTGGATTCTAGCTCATTAATAGTTTGTTTTACCAAACTAAGTGTTGCACTTTGTGCTTGTATTGGCAACAAAGCACGCACTGCATCCAAATGTTTTTGCTCAATATTTTGAATAATAGTTTTATATGCTTCGTTTCCTTGTGATGCACTTTGCGCTAACATTAATAATTGATCCGTAACCCCACTCATTGCAGATACCACCACAATAGTTGGTTCCTTTTTAATGGTCTCTGTTACAATGGCCACTACTTTTGATATGGCTTCGGCGCTACCAACTGAACTTCCTCCAAATTTTAAAACTTGCATAACCTAAATGTTTTCGGCTATATTAAATAGCCATATATATTATCGTCTTTATTTATTTCGTTGTAATTGATTTGATAGCGTTTCATATTTTCAATGAGCACTTCATAATCTTTATTAGATTTTAATTCCAATCCCACCAGTGCAGGTCCCGCCTCCTTATTGTGTTTTTGTATGTATTCAAACCTAGTGATATCATCATCGGGTCCTAATACTTTGTTTACAAATTCCTTAAGCGCACCTGGCCTTTGTGCAAAGCGAATTAAAAAATAATGTTTTAAACCTTCGTATATCAAGGACCTTTCCTTAATCTCTTGCATACGTGCAATATCGTTATTGCTTCCGCTCACAATACATACAATAGTCTTTCCTTTAATTTGATCGGCATAATGGTCTAGTGCCGCAATAGTCAATGCCCCTGCGGGTTCCACCACTATGGCTTCCTCGTTATACATTTGTAAAATGGTAGTACAAATTTTACCCTCGGCTACCAAATGCATATCGTCAATGGCATCCTTACAAAATGAAAAAGTAATATCACCTACTCGTTTCACGGCTGCGCCGTCTACAAATTTATCAATGTTCTCCAGCTCTATAGGTGCCCCCGATTTTAAAGCCCAAAACATACTAGGAGCTCCTTCCGGTTCTAGTCCTATAATTTTTGTGTGCGGTGAGTTTTGTTTAAAATAAGTTCCCACGCCAGCACTTAGTCCGCCGCCACCTACTGGAATAAATAAATAATCAATGGCAGGCTCGCCTAGTTGGTTGTAGTCTTCTAAAATTTCTACCCCCACGGTTGCCTGACCCTCAATAATAGAAGGATGATCAAATGGAGGAATAAAAGTCATACCATGCTGTATAGTATAGGCTTTTGCAGCAATAGCACAGTCGTCAAAAGTGTCGCCCACCAAAATAACTTCCACAAAATTTTCACCAAACATTTTTGTTTGATTTACTTTTTGTTGAGGCGAAGGAATAGGCATAAACACAACGCCTTTTACATTTAGTTTTTTACAACTATATGCAAAGCCCTGTGCATGGTTACCTGCACTTGCACACACCACACCCTTGGCCAATTGACCTGGTGTTAACTGACTCATCATATTGTAAGCGCCTCTTAATTTATAAGAGCGTACAATTTGTAAATCCTCTCTTTTTAAATAAACCCTGCACTGATACTTTCGAGATAAATTGGCATTAAACTGAAGCGGGGTATGGTTTACCACCGGCTTTAATCTTGCTACCGCTCCCGGAATATCAAGTGCAGGCTTATTCACTAATTGATCATCACTCATTTCTTAATCTTTCACAGTTACTTAGATCCTTTATAACAAATATTATTTACCAGGTTGGTTCTCTGGACGTAAACTTCTTACAGTTCTTCCAGCTTGCCACATTTCACTATTATGTAATTCGGCTAACTCAACTTCTAATTTTTCACGATAGTCTGCTTTACTATTTAAGTCAATAGAACGTGCAGCCTCGGCTCCTGTTGCTACGCTATTGTATAAATCAGAAAATACAGGTAATGTTGCATCACGGAATTTTTTCCACCAATCCAACGCACCACGTTGTGCCGTTGTTGAACAGTTTGCATACATCCAGTCCATACCATTTTCTGCAACTAGTGGCATTAAGGATTGTGTTAATTCCTCTACTGTTTCATTAAATGATTCAGAAGGAGAGTGACCGTTTTTACGTAACACCTCATATTGTGCTGCAAAGATACCTTGAATTGCACCCATTAAAGTACCACGCTCACCAGTTAAATCGGAGTAAACCTCTTTTTTGAAATCGGTTTCAAATAAGTAACCCGATCCTACTGCAATACCTAATGCAATAACTCTGTCATGTGCTTTACCAGTTGCGTCTTGGAAAATTGCAAAGCTACTGTTTAAACCACGACCTTGTAAAAACATTCTTCTAAGTGAAGTACCAGAACCCTTTGGTGCTACTAAAATAACATCCACATCGGCTGGAGGTATAATACCAGTTTGCTCTTTGTAAGTAATACCAAAACCGTGAGAGAAGTACAATGCTTTACCAGGCGTTAAATGTTTTTTTACTGTAGGCCACATTGCAATTTGTGCAGCGTCACTTAATAAATAACAAATAATAGTTCCTTTTTCTAATGCTTCCTCTATTTCAAATAAAGTTTGACCTGGAACAAATCCGTCGGCTACTGCTTTATCCCAAGACTTTGAATTTTTACGTTGACCTACAATTACATTAATACCATTTTCCTTTTGGTTTAATGCTTGACCAGGACCTTGAACACCGTAACCAATTACAGCTACTGTTTCATTTTTTAATACTTCCTGTGCTTTTGCTAATGGAAACTCTTCACGAGTTACTACATTTTCTTCGGTACCTCCGAAATTTAACTTTGCCATTTTACTTTTTGTTTAATTAAGATTTAAAAATTTGATTATGTTTATTGTTGTTGTTTTATTTTTTTAGCGGTATTATTTACATGGTAAACACGGCTTCGCGTTTTCCTAAATATTCGTTTTCAATTACGTCCTCGCCTGGTTCACGTTTTTCAAAGTCCTTTAATTTTTCATGAAAACCAGCGCTCTCCTTTATTATTGCTACTCTTGCACTACGCACAAATTCTACCAATCCAAAAGGTTCAAGCGCTTTCATTAATTTATTAGTCTCCTCACGGTGTCCGGTAGTTTCAAAAACAATAAAGTCTTTTCTAATGGCTACTGCACGTGCACCAAACTCACGTAATAATCTTTCCACTTTTACTTTTTCGGTGATCTCCTCACTTAATACTTTATATAGTGCCAACTCCTGCCAAACAATTTCTTCGTTGGTATTAAAATATGCTTTTAAAACCTCTACTTGTTTTTCAATTTGACGAACCACTTTTAAAACCACATCACGCGACTCCATTACCACAATAGTAAAGCGGTGTATGCCTTGCACTTCCGAAGGCGAAGTGTTTAAGCTTTCCACATTAATTTTTCGGCGTGAAAAAATAATGGCAATACGATTTAACAACCCCACTTGGTTTTCGGTATACACTGTTATCGTGTACTCTTGTTTCTCGTTATTGTTTGTCATAATAATTCTGTTACTTCATTAATAATTTTGTTCCGCTACTTAAGTCTTATTTCACTTACGCTACAACCTTGTGGTACCATTGGAAATACATTGTTTTCCTTTCCCACCATTACTTCTAATAAATAAGACCCTTTATGTGAAAGCATGGTTTTAACAGCAGCAACTAAATCTTTTCGATGTTCTACTTTTGCGCCATCAATGCCATAGGATTTTGCAAGCATAATATAATCCGGACTTTGAATATCTACAAAGGAGTAACGTTTGTCATGAAATAAATCCTGCCACTGACGCACCATACCTAAAAACTGATTATTTAAAATCACAATTTTAACATCCACTCCAGTTTGCATAATGGTTCCTAGTTCCTGTAAAGTCATTTGAAAACCACCATCCCCAATTACCGAAATTACAGTTCGGTCCTGTGCACCAAATTTTGCACCAATAGCTGCTGGTAGTCCAAAGCCCATGGTACCAAGGCCTCCCGAGGTTACATTACTTCTGGTATCATTAAATTTTGCATACCTACATGTGACCATTTGATGTTGGCCCACGTCGGTTACCATAATGGCATTTCCTTGAGTAACTTCATTAATATTACGAATTACTTCCGCCATGGTCATTTCCTCCGAGCTTGGGTACATTTCGGGCTGAATACATTGTTCGTATTCTTGTTTTGCATAGTCTGCAAAAACAGCCAACCACTCACTTCTATCTTTTTGTTCAATACCTAATGTAAGTAATGGTAAGGTTTCTTTACAGTCGCCCCAAACACCCACCGTTGCTCGCACATTTTTATCAATCTCAGAAGGGTCAATGTCTAAATGAATAATTTTTGCTTGCTTAGCGTATTTATCTAAACGTCCAGTTACGCGGTCGTCAAAACGCATACCTACTGCAATTAACACATCACACTCGTTGGTTAAAACATTGGGGCCATAATTTCCATGCATCCCAAGCATACCAACGTTTTGTGGATGATCGGTTGGTAATGCACTTAATCCTAAAATGGTCCATGCTGCTGGCATACCACTTTTTTCTATAAACTTTTTAAATTCTTTTTCGGCTTTACCAAGTATCACACCTTGTCCAAAAATCACCAATGGTTTTTTTGCATTGTTAATTAATGCAACGGCATCATCGATATAGTTTTTACGGATCACTGGTTTTGGTCGATAAGATCTAATATGATTGCAAGGTGTATAACCTGGGTAATCAAATTTTTGTAATTGCGCATTCTTAGAAATGTCAATTAACACAGGACCAGGTCTTCCACTTCTTGCTAAATAAAATGCTTTGGCAAGTATGGCAGGAATTTCTTCGGCGTCGGTAATTTGATAATTCCATTTAGTAACCGGCATGGTAATATTAATTACATCGGTTTCCTGAAAAGCATCGGTTCCTAATAAATGTGCAAATACTTGTCCTGTGATACATACTAGTGGTGTACTATCAATCATTGCATCGGCAAGTCCTGTAACTAAATTAGTTGCACCTGGACCACTGGTTGCAAATACCACACCTACTTTTCCCGAACTACGCGCAAACCCTTGTCCAGCATGTATTCCACCTTGTTCGTGACGAACTAGTATATGACTTAATTTTTCTTTATAATCATACAAGGCATCATAGATAGGCATAATGGCACCACCTGGATATCCAAAAATGGTATCTACCCCTTCGGCAATACATGCTTCTAGTACTGCTTGCGATCCTGTTAATTGTTTTTGTTCCATAATTTCCTTTTTACTTTTTCCCATTCATCACTTTAAAAAATTAATTATTAATTAATTTTTTACTAGTCCGCTTTCATCACTTTAAAGCCACCGGCTTTAAAGTTCATCCGTTACACATCCTTCACTTGCGTCTTTTACTAATTTTGCATATTTATACAATACGCCATTGGTTACTTTTAATTTAGGTGCAGGTTGAGCAGCTCTGCGTTTTGCAATAGTTGCTTCGTCTACTTTTAAAGTCATGGTACGTTTAGGTACATTTAATTCAATCATGTCTCCATCCTCTACCACACCAATTAATCCTCCTTTGTAAGCTTCTGGTGTAATATGTCCAATTACAAAACCATGGGTACCACCACTAAAACGTCCGTCGGTTATTAAGGCAACCGATTTTCCTAAGCCTGCGCCAATAATTGCCGATGTTGGTTTTAACATCTCGGGCATGCCTGGAGCGCCTACTGGGCCTACGTTTTTGATAACTACTACATCACCAGGTTGTATCTTTTTTGAATTTATCCCTTCGATTAATGCATGCTCACCGTCAAACACACGAGCAGGTCCTTCAAACATATCGCCTTCCTTACCAGAAATTTTTGCAACACTTCCGCCGGTGGCTAAATTGCCATACATAATTTGTAAATGACCTGTTGCTTTTATTGGATTTTCTTTTGGAAGAATAATTTTTTGTTGGTCAAAATTTAAATCCGGTGCTGCTGCTAAATTTTCTGCAATGGTTTTTCCTGTTACAGTTAAACATTCACCATGAAGCCATCCCTGTGCCAACATATATTTCATCACAGCTGGTACACCACCATATTGGTGCAAGTCCTGCATTAAATATTTACCCGATGGTTTAAAATCCGCCAATACTGGAATTTTATCACTAATGGTTTGGAAGTCGTCTTGTGTAAATTCAACACCCACTGCTTTTGCCATTGCAATCATATGCAGTACTGCATTGGTGCTTCCGCCTAAAATCATAATTACTGCTACTGCATTTTCAAATGCTTTGCGCGTCATAATATCGCGAGGCTTAATATCTCGCTCTAATAAAAGTCTTATTGCTGCACCTGCGTCCTTACACTCTTGTAATTTTTCTGCACTAAGTGCTGGATTACTAGAGGAGTAAGGTAAGCTCATACCCAATGCCTCAATAGCCGATGCCATGGTGTTAGCTGTATACATACCACCGCATGCACCTGCACCAGGACATGCATGTTGAACAATACCTTTAAAATCGGCTTCATCCAATTGTCCCGCCATTTTTTGTCCAAGTGCTTCAAATGCAGAAACAATATTTAAGTCCTGTCCTTTATAATGTCCTGGTGCAATAGTACCACCATATAACATTAAGGATGGGCGGTTTAACCTACCCATTGCAATTAAAGAGCCAGGCATATTTTTATCACAACCAGGTACTGTAATTAAAGCGTCATAATATTGTGCACCACAAACAGTTTCAATACTATCTGCAATCACATCACGGCTCACAAGTGAGTAACGCATACCGTCGGTCCCATTACTCATACCATCACTCACACCAATGGTATGAAAAGTAAGTCCTACTAAATTGTTTTCCCAAACACTTTTTTTCACATCGGCAGCAAGTGCATTTAAATGCATATTACAAGTATTGCCATCATAACCCATACTTACAATTCCTACCTGTGCTTTATTTAAATCGGCATCGGTTAAACCAATACCATAAAACATAGCCTGTGCAGCGGGCTGCGTAGGATCCAGTGTAATGGTTTTTGAATATTTATTAAGTTCCATAATTATTTTTTATTTAAATGATAGTTGATTTATGCAAACGCTCATGAATAGGATGTGTCTCTCCTTTTGCATGACGCTCAATAAATTCACAAATCAAATCACCAATAGCAGTGGTTGTATAAGAATTCATTGGATCAATATCCTTTGTTACAAAACCACTATTTAAACACCAAGCAGCAGCCTCTCTTACAATACTTGCCTCTTTGGTTAAACCAAAATGGTCAAGTAACATTGCCGATGATAAAATAGATCCCAACGGATTTGCAATGTCTTTTCCTTTTGCTTGCGGATAAGAACCATGAATAGGTTCAAATAAAGCCACAGTATTTCCAACCGATGCCGATGGTAACAATCCTAGGGAACCTGCAAGTACCGAAGCTTCGTCACTAATTATATCACCAAATAAATTCTCGGTTAACACTACATCAAACTGAGCAGGGTTTAAAATAATTTGCATGGCTGCATTGTCCACAAATAAATAATCCACCGTAACATCAATATATTCTTTAGCAATTGCTTGTACTACTTTACGCCATAAACGGGAAGTTTCTAAAACATTGGCTTTATCTACAAGTGTTAATTTTTTTCTACGAATTTGTGCATGCTTAAATGCCAAATGTGCAATGCGCTCAATTTCGGCAACGGAATAAGAACAATCGTCACGTGCAACAGTTCCATCCTCGCTTAAACTTTTAGCACCAAAATAAATACCACCGGTTAACTCTCTATAAATAACAAAGTCCACGTTTTCTAATAACTTTGGTTTTAATGGCGTTAAATGTTGCAAGGCCGCATAAGTAGTTACAGGGCGAATATTGGCAAACAATTGTAATTCCTTTCTTAGTTTTAATAAACCTTGCTCGGGTCTTACTTTTGCAGTTGGATCGTTATCATATTTGGGATCCCCAATGGCGCCAAATAATATTGCATCACTGTTCTTGCATATTGTAATGGTCTCGTCCGGCAAAGGATTACCCGTTTCATCAATCGCACAAGCACCCATTAATGCATTTTCATAACTAAACTCGTGGTTATAATATTTTGCAATGGTGTTTAATACTTTAATAGATTGTTGCGTTACCTCTGGTCCAATTCCGTCTCCTAATATGACTGCTATTTTCTTTTGCATAATTTATTTTATTCGGTTTGCACTTAATATTATTTACTTGCTTTTTCGTAAGCCTCAATTTCTGGTTTCATGTTTAATAAATAATCAATATCATCGTAGCCATTTAACATACAAGTTTTTTTGTATGAATTGATATCAAATTTTTCTTGTGCACCGGTTGTATCAATGGTAATAGTTTGTGCTTCCAAATCCACAGTTAAGGTATCATTTGCGCCTTGTGCAAATATTTGTTGCAAAAAAGCATCGGAAACAGTTACTGGTAGTACGCCATTGTTTAAAGCATTGTTTTTAAAGATGTCTGCAAAAAAACTAGACACCACTACTTTAAATCCATAATCCTGAATACTCCAAGCAGCATGCTCACGTGAGGATCCACAACCAAAGTTTTTTGCAGCCACTAAAATTTCACCACTATATTGTTTTTGATTTAACACAAAATCCAATTTGGGTTTGGTTTCATCATCGTTTTCATAACGCCAATCTCTGAATAAATTTTTTCCAAAGCCATCCTTGGTGGTAGCCTTTAAAAAACGTGCAGGTATAATTTGATCCGTGTCTACGTTTTCAATACGTAGCGGAATTAATTTGCTCGTTATTTTTTGTAATGATTGCATAAACTCTATTTTATTTAGCGTCTTAATTTAAAATATCTCTGATGTCCGTGATTTTTCCTGTTAACAAAGCAGCGGCTGCAGTTAATGGGCTTGCAAGTAAAGTTCTTGCTCCCGCACCTTGGCGACCTTCAAAGTTTCGGTTACTGGTACTAATACAATATTCACCTGCAGGAATTTTATCCTCGTTCATACCTAAACATGCACTACAACCGGCTTGTCTAATTTCTACACCAGCGTCGGCAAATATTTTATCCAAACCTTCGGCTTTAATTTGTTTAGCTACTTCCTGAGAACCTGGAACAATTAATGTTTTAATGTTTGGATCCTTTTGTTTTCCTTTTATAATGCTTGCTACTAAACGAAAATCCTCAATGCGTGAATTGGTACAAGAACCAATAAATACATTTTGTACCGGCATGCCCAATAAACTTTGTCCAGGAGTTAAACCCATATACGCTAACGCCTTTTCATAGTTTTGTTTTTCGGTAGCATCGGTAAAACTTTCTGCAGTAGGTAAAGTACCTCTTACACTTAGTCCCATACCCGGATTGGTTCCGTAGGTAATCATAGGATCAATGTCTTCGGCTTTGATATTTATTTCAATATCAAACTTGGCATCTGCATCGGTGAATAGTTCTTTCCACTCCGCTAATTTTTTATCCCAGTCTGCGCCTTGTGGTGCAAACAAACGTCCTTTGATATAATCAAATGTGGTTTGATCGGGTGCAATCATACCACCACGTGCACCCATTTCAATACTCATATTACAAATGGTCATACGCGCTTCCATACTTAATGCACGAATAGCCGATCCTGCATATTCTACAAAATAGCCTGTAGCACCACTTGCACTAATTTGAGCAATGATATATAAAATAATATCTTTTGATACTACGCCATTTTTAAGTGTGCCATCAATATTAATGCGCATTACTTTTGGCTTGCTTTGCATAATACATTGTGCAGCAAAAACCATTTCCACTTCACTGGTACCAATACCAAAGGCAATACTACCAAATGCACCATGCGTTGAAGTGTGACTGTCGCCACAAACAATGGTCATACCTGGTTGCGTAATACCTAACTCGGGTCCTATTACGTGTACAATACCTTGGTACTTGTGTCCTAGGCCATATAATTCAACACCATGTTTTTTACAATTGTCTATTAAAGTATCTACCTGAAACTTTGATAAAGCATCCTTAATAGGCAACTCCTGATGCATGGTTGGAACATTATGATCCGCAGTTGCTACAATTTGTTGGGGTCTAAAAATTTGTGCCCCTCTTTTTTCAATACCACTAAATGCTTGTGGGCTGGTTACCTCGTGTATAAAATGTTTGTCAATATATACCACCGAAGGGCCATCCTCAATTTGCTTTACTACGTGCTTGTCCCAAATTTTTTCAAATAATGTTTTTGCCATTTTTCGTTTTATTGTACGTTAGTGTCGAAAATTATTTTTTATACGCTGTTGCCATTGCTTGCAAGTCTGCTTCCATTACTTCTTTTTTCTTATCTGCTATTTCTAAAAAGATTGGATACAATTCATCCACTTCGTTTCGGGTAAATTGAAATCCAATTTTATGTAAACGGTGCGCCAGTGCACTACGACCACTACGCGCAGTTAAAACAATTTTACTTTCGTCGGCGCCAACCTCGGCTGGATTAATAATCTCATAAGTTTGCGCTTCCTTTAAAAATCCATCCTGATGAATACCAGATGAATGTGAAAATGCATTGGCACCCACAATAGCTTTATTAGGTTGCACCATCATACGCATGGTGTCTGAAACCTCACGGCTTATTGTGTTTAAGAGCTTTGCATTAATACTGGTATGAAAACCTAAATCCTTATGTTGATTTAAAATCATCACTACTTCCTCTAGTGCAGTGTTACCAGCACGCTCTCCTAAACCATTAATAGTACACTCAATTTGTCTTGCACCACCAATCACACCAGCAATAGAATTTGCTGTTGCAAGTCCTAAATCGTTGTGACAGTGACAGGATAAAATTGCTTTATCAATATTGGGTACGTTATTGTACAAGTAAGCCATTTTTTCCTGATACTGTTGTGGCAAACAATAACCAGTAGTATCCGGAATATTTAAAGTAGTGGCACCTGCTTTTACCACCGCTTCAATTACACGAGCTAAATATTCGTTATCGGTACGGCCTGCATCCTCGGCATAAAATTCTACGTCGTCGGTAAAATTTCTTGCAATGGTTACGGCCTTAATAGCACGCTGGATAATTTCTTCTCTTGTTGAGTTAAACTTATGTTTGATGTGTAAGTCCGATGTACCTATTCCAGTATGAATTCTAAAACGCTTTGCAGGTTTTAATGCAGCCGCTGCTACTTCGATATCGTTTTGAACTGCACGGGACAATCCACAAACCACTGTATTTTTTAAAGTCTTAGCAATTTGGTTTACAGATTCAAAATCGCCCGGGCTAGAAACAGGAAAACCTGCTTCCAAAATGTCCACACCCAACTCCTCCAAGCGTACTGCTAACTCCAATTTTTCCTTGGTGTTTAATTTACAACCTGGGACCTGTTCCCCGTCTCTTAAAGTGGTATCAAAAATGAATACTTTTTGGCTCATATTATTGATTTACAATCGTTTATAGATGACAAACGGGCTTTTGGCCCGTTTATTGTATAAAAATACCCCATATTCACAAGTAATTCACATCAATTTTATGCCTATTTTACAATGTATAAAGGACATGAAATTTGATTAATTCATTGATTTTCAATAATTTGAGTAAAATTTAGCTACGATGCCCAACTTAAGCACCGACGCCTTATTTATTTTAGTGAAATCCCTGGAAAAAGGGGAAAAGCGCAACTTTAAGTTGTACGCTGCCCGTAATTCTGCGTCGGCCGACTTAAAAATTGTGCAGCTTTTTGATGCCCTGGACAAAATGAAGGACTACGATGAGCAGGAATTGCTCCTTAAAAACGAGTCCATACAAAAGCAACAATTGTCCAATTTAAAAGCACACTTGTATGATCAAATTTTATCAAGCCTGCGTATTTTAAAGCAAAGTGAAAACATTGATTTGCAAATTCACGAGCAATTGGACCATGCTAAAATTTTATACAACAAAGGACTTTATTTACAAAGCCTGCGCATTTTAGATAAAATAAAAACGCTAACAAAGCAAAACAACCAGGTTACTTTTTTATTACAAGTACTTTTTTTAGAAAAGAAAATTGAGTCCTTACATATTACACGTAGTATGCAGGACCGTGCTAAACAATTAAGTGACGAAATAGACGAGGCCAATGAACGCTTAGTGCACATTGCAAAAACTTCCAATTTAAGTTTACAATTATACAGTTGGTATATTCAACATGGACATGCTAGAGACCAGGAGGACCGCATTACTTTGGATGCGCTTATGCAGGATCCCATACTTGAGCAAGTAAAAAATGTAAAAGGTTTTTATGAACGCTTGTACCGTTACCAATGTTATTGTTGGTATGGTTTTATTACACAGGATTTTTTAATGCACTATAGGTATGCGCAAAAATGGGTGGACTTATTTGACAAGGAAGCGCACATGAAACAAATAGAGTCTGCGCAATACATTAAGGGATTACACAATTTAATTAACGCACACTTTGATTTAAAAAATATTGATAAGTTCAAAGAAACCATTTGCATTTTAGAGCAGTTTAGTGATACCCCCATTGTTTTAAATAATAAAAACAATTTAATTCAGTCTTTTGTTTATTTATATATTGCAAAAATTAATCAACATTTCCTAGAAGGCACATTTAGCGAGGGTTTGGCCATGATTCCAACCATGGAAGAAAAGCTAAAAGAAATTGAGTTATACATAGACAGTCACCGCGTTTTGGTGTTTTATTATAAAATAGCATGCTTATTTTTTGGTGCTAGCAACTCCGAAAAAACAATTGACTACCTAAACCAAATAATTAATTGGAAAGTAAACCTGCGCGATGACTTACAATGTTATGCGCGACTACTGCACTTAATTGCACATTATGAATTAGGCAACCGAGAAGTAGTTGTTTATTTATCAAAGTCGGTGTATAGGTTTATGGCTAAAATGAAAAACCTAGGTGCAGTGGAGGAAGTGTTGTTTAACTTTTTAAGAACCTCCATTCAGTCAGGCTCCCAAGCGTCCTTTGAGAATTTATTGAATACTTTAAAACCACTTGAGAAAAATAAATTAGAGAGTAGGGCCTTTATGTATTTGGATATTATTTCTTGGTTAGAAAGTAAAATTCAAAACAAGGACGTGCAAACAATTATTAAAGAAAAGTTTTTACAGCGCACAAATTAAGACGCGTACATGGCTTCTACCTCGGTAGCAAAATTTGCCAAAATATTTTTTCTTCGAATACTAAGCTTAGGTGTCATTTCACCTTTATCAATACTAAACTCTCTGGGAAGTAAAGTAAATTTTTTTACCTGCTCTACCTGATTAAATAAAGTATTATACTCCTCCACAATATCCTCAATCATGGTTACCACCATGGTGTTTTTAATAATGGCTTCATTGCTGGTATACTCAATACCATGGTGCTTTGCCCACTCCTTTAATTTTGAAAAACCTGGTACTATTAAAGCACTTACAAATTTTTTGTTGTCACCAATAAGTACAATTTGTTCAATAAAAGGACTCTCTTTCATTTTGTTTTCAATAGGTTGCGGTGCAACATATTTACCACCACTGGTTTTAAAGAGCTCTTTTTTACGATCGGTAATTTTTAAAAATTTACCGTCAACTATTTCACCAATATCACCCGTATGTAACCAACCGTCTATAATAGTTTCTGCGGTAAGGTCGGGACGTTTGTAATAACCCAACATCACACTTGGACCTGCCACACAAATTTCACCGTCGGCCTCAAGCTTATATTGCACTCCTTTAATGACATGACCCACTGTTCCAAATTTAGTGCCCCCCGGTGTTCTTAAATTAATACTAATAATAGGACTGTTCTCGGTAGGGCCATAACCCTCGTACACATTTATTTGTGCTGCATTAAAAATGCGCAATAACTTAACCTGACAAGCCGCACCACCCGTTACAATAAATTTAACATTACCACCTAATGCCTCACGCCATTTATTAAAAATTAATTTGTTTGCAATTTTTAATTGGATGCGATACCATAGTGATCCCGGAATAATATTATCATATTTTTCACCTAAAGCAACTGCCCAGAAAAATAATTTTCGTTTAATACCTGTAAGCTCCTCCCCCTTCATCATTATTTTTTCAAACACTTTTTCAAGTAATCTTGGTACCGTAGAAAAAGCATCGGGAGAAATTTCCTTTAAGTTATCGCCAATAGTATCAAGGCTTTCGGCGTAATAAATACTCATGCCACTATACATATAAATGTATGATGCTACTTTTTCAAAAATATGATTTAGTGGTAAAAAGCTTAATACTTTATATGTTGGATTATCCGGAAAAGGAAAACTTTCCTTACCCATCATTAAATTAAAATAAACATTTTCATGTGTAAGCATTACGCCCTTAGGTGTACCTGTGGTACCCGAAGTATAAATAAACGTAGCTACTTGTTTTACAGGAATTGTTTTTTTAATAGCTGCCACTTGCTCAAGTGCTGCTTGATCATTTATTAATAAACTACTCCAATGTTTAGCACCTGGAATTTTATCAAAAGTAAATACCTCTTTTAAACAAGGTACTTGCTCCTTAATGGACATTACTTTGTTGTACAAGTCGGTATTGCTTGCAAACATATATTTAACCGAGGCGTCGTTTAAAATAAAAGTAAGTTCAAGGGGATTGGTGGTTGGATAAACTGGCACCCAAATAATACCTAATTGTTGCGCAGCCATATCCGAAATAAGCCACTCGGGGCGGTTAGCACTAATAATGGCTACCTTATCGCTTCCCTCGGGTGTAAAATTATTTGCCGACAAACCTAAACTTAATAAACCAGCACTTAATTGGTTTACCGTAGTGGCCACTTCCTGTGAGGAATACTTTCTCCATACTCCATTTTCTTTGGCAGCCAACATGTCCTGTTTAGGAAAATGCTGTAATTGGTGTTCGATACACTCAAATAAACGTTTACACTCCATGGTCAAGCAAAATTGTGTAACAAAGTACTAATAAAGGAGCAGAAAAAAAAGAAACTAGTATATTAAATGCGTTAATAAACCGTCTCTTAATTTGGGTTCAAACCATGTACTTTTTGGAGGCATCACTTCACCCGCATCGGCAATATTAAATAGTTGGTCAATGGTTACTGGATATAAGCTTATAGCAAGTTGCATATCCCCGCTGTCCACACGTTTTTCTAATTCATTTAAGCCTCTTATTCCACCTACAAAGTCAATACGCTTGTCGGTTCTTTGATCCACAATGCCTAATAGTTTGGATAAAATATTATTAGACAATATAGTAACGTCCAATACGCCAATAGGATCATTGTCGTTATAAGTGCCTGGCTTTGCTTTTAAGCTGTACCACTTGCCAGCAAGGTATAATCCAAAACTATGCAGGCTTGCTGGTTTATAAGCAGCTTCCAGTTCGCTTATTTCAAATTCGTTTTTAAGTGCTTCTAAAAAACCTTCAACAGTATGTCCATTTAAATCCTTTACTACCCTGTTGTAATCCATAATATGCAACTGGTTAGAAGGAAATAAAGTAGTTAAAAAATAATCTGGACCGGTTGCAGATTTTATAGCGTCTCCATTTACATTGGCGCCCGCTTCACTTAATGCGAGTCTTACTTTAGCAGCCGAAGCAGCACGGTGGTGACCATCCGCAATATAAGTGCAAGGCACCTCGGTTTCAAATAGATTGGTGATTTGAGCTATGTTTTCCGAGTCACTTACAGCCCAAACGGTATGCTGAATACCATCCTCGGTCGTAAAATCGTACACTGGGTTTTTAGTAGTCATCCACTTATCAATTAAAGTATCAATACTTGCTTGATTGCGGTAGGCTAAAAACACATTACCTGTTTGCGCACCGGTTGTTTTAATATGATTAATTCGGTCCTGCTCTTTTTCGGGGCGGGTGAATTCATGTTTTTTAATAATGTCATTGTTATAATCATCTACACTACTTACACAAACCAGTCCTGTTTGTGCACGTCCATCCATAATTAATCGGTAGATATAATAACAAGGTTTTGATTCTTTAAATAAAACATCACGTTGTAAAAAAGCATTTAAATTTTCTAATGCTAAATCATAAACCTGTTGCGAATGAATGTCTACCGTTTCGGGTAAATCAATTTCACTTTTTGTGATATGTAAAAAAGAATATGCATTACCTACTGCCTCTTGTTTTGCTTCTGCACTATTTAAAACATCGTATGGTTTGCTTGCTACTTGCTTTGCTAATTGTGGCTGTGGTCTTACAGCTTCAAAGGGTCTAATTTTTGCCATGGGCGCAAATATCGTTCTTTTTTTTGAGTATTAAATTATTTGTTGAACCTGTTTGGTGCCAATTAATTAAGAGAAATTTTTCATTAAATCACAAAATGCTTGTACACTACTAAGTGGCAATGCATTATACATACTAACTCTTATACCTCCTACTGTTCGGTAACCTTTTACACCTATCATTCCTTGTGCTTTACAAACTGCTAAAAATGATTCCTCTTTATTAGGATCGGTTAAAAAGAAAACTGCATTCATAATACTGCGATCTGCTTTTTCAATAGGACAATAAAACGCGGGATGTTCGTCAATGGTTTGATATAATAAGTTTGCTTTTTGTTCATTGCGTTTTTGCATCTCTAATAAACCACCTTCTTTTTCAATCCATCTTAAAGTAAGTAAGCTTACATAAATTGCAAATACTGGAGGTGTATTTAATAGTGATCCTGCCTCTATATGTTTTTGATAATCCAATATGGCAGGAATTTTTCGGTTTACTTTTCCTAGTAATGATTTTTTTAATACTACCATGGTAACACCCGCTGCTCCCATATTTTTTTGTGCTCCTGCATAAATTAAATCAAACTGTTTAAAGTTTGCAGGCCTGCAAAATATATCGGAACTCATGTCGCCAATTAAAGGAACATTTACCTGAGGATAGCTATGCCATTGGGTTCCCTCCACTGTGTTATTGGTAGTGATGTGCAAATAACTGGTTCCTGCTGGTAAATTTAATTCCTTATTTAAGTAAGTATGTTTTTTATCTGAGCTATCCGAAACCACCGTTACTGGGCCAAATATTTTTGCTTCTTTTACTGCTTTATTTCCCCATACACCATTATCACAAATTGCAGCCATTCCGTTTTCATCTAATAAATTCATAGGCACTTGCATAAACTGCATGGTAGCACCTCCTTGTAAAAAAAGTACATCGTAATCATCCCCAATATCCATGAGTCTTTTTACAATTGTTTTTGCTTCCTCTACTACTGCTACAAAATGAGTAGTTCGGTGTCCTATTTCTAAAATGGATAAACCTGTGTTGTTAAAATTATGAATAGCAGCTGCAGCCTCATCTAACACTTCCTTTGGTAAAATAGCTGGACCTGAATTAAAATTGTGCAATTGCATGATGCTTAATTATTTACTTTGTTCAATCTCGTCAACAGTGGTAACACCTCCGGATACTACATACTTCATTGCTTCGGCAGCAGAAATTCCTTTAGGTAATTTTTTTACTTTAGCAATAGGAACAATATACGTGATACCTGATATTGCATAAGAGTGTGGCACATACACCGTATAATGTTCGGCCAATCCAAAATGCGCAGAACTTTGTTGTGTTATAAAACCAATTCTCCAAACTCCTTCACTGTCTACATTTACTAAAACGGGTTCGTCAAATTTTTTCTTGTTACCAGCAAAGGCTTCTAAAAAATCTTTAACCGAAGAATAAATTATTTTAATGCCGGGTGTGTTCTCTAAAATGCGATCAAAAATGGAAACAAATTTTTCCATAAAATATAAAGAGGAAAGCCAGCCCACTAAAAACACTAAGGAGATAACCAATAAAAATCCCAGGCCTGTTACTTTTGGGATTTGTCCATTAACGGCGGCAAATTTGATAGGAAATAATGTGTTTAATAAATTAGGCAGGAAATTGTCCACCCAGTTAAATAAACTAACAATTACCCAAAAAGTAATACCAATGGGAGCCAGTACAATAACCCCCTGAAAAAACAGTTGGGCCAGGTACGAAAAAAGCCTTTTTCTTCTCGCTTTTTGCCTTAAACTGGGCATTTTTAATTGATTTAGAGTCCAAATTTCCACCTTTTTTGCCATTCAGCATAAATTATTAATAAAATCGGTCTGGAAACTTTGAAAACGAATTTAGTTTCCGTAGTTTTGCGCCTCAAATTGAAGCTATGGAAAATAGAATCTTATTTAAAGCGCGTGACCTAATGACTAGGCATGGCGTAAAGCATGTAACCATGGACGACCTTGCTTCTCAATTGGGTATTAGCAAAAAAACCATTTACCAGTTTTACAAGGACAAGGAAGCCGTTGTGATGGCTGTTGTGAATTTAGAATTGGAAGAACAATCCTTAAAATGTCAAAAAACACAGGACAGTGCCGAAAACGCAGTGCATGAAATGTTTATGCTTTTAGAAGACATCCAACATATGTTCAAGAACATGAATCCAATGACCATGAACGAGCTTGCAAAATATTTTCCAGAAGCTTTTGCAAGAATTCAAAATCACAAGGATGAATTTATGCATCGCATTATTAAAACAAACTTAATAAAGGGGATTGAACAAGGGGTTTACCGAAAAGAAATTGATCCAGAAATTTTATCTATTTACCGTTTAGAAACAAGTTTTGTTCCATTTAATACACAACTATATCCCTTTAGCAAATTTGATGTGGGCAAAGTAACACTACAAATAATTGAAAATTTTATTTACGGTGTCATGTCTATAAAAGGAATTGAATTAATGGAAAAATATAAAAAACAATATAGTGAGACAATGCATACAAAACATAGTGCACTTGAATTGATGGAATTAGAAAACAACTTTAAAAAATAAAACAAGCAATCATAAAATGAAAAAACTATTATTTTTAACCCTAAGTTTAGTGGTAGTAAACCTGATTCAAGCACAGGATACTACCACCACTTCGCATTCCTTTTCATTGGAACAGTGCGTAGCCTATGCACAAAAAAATAATGTGCAAGTAAAAAATGCACTACTTGCCATTGAGGTGCAAGCGCAAAGCAATCGTGAAATTGCAGCTGCTGCATTTCCAACCATTTCCACAAGTACAGGCGTAGTGGATTACACAAAAATTCCTACTTCCCTACTACCTGCACAAATTTTTGGTGGCCCTGCGGGAACCTTTATCCCAGTTCAGTTTGGTACTAAGTTTAATGCCAACTACGGAGCCAATTTGCAACAATTATTATTTGATGGCCAAGTGTTTATTGCTTTACAAGCAAGAGCCACTTCTATGGAAATGGTAAGAAAAAATGCTGCATTAACCGAAGAAGCTATTAAAGCAAATATTTATAAAATTTACTATCAGCTCTCTGCAAGTAAAACACAATTAAATATTTTAGATGCTAATATTAGTCGTATTAAAGCGCTTGCACACGACGCAGAAATCATGTACAAAAATGGTTTTGCCGAAAAATTAGACATAGATAAATTAAGTGTTCAATTAAACAACCTAGAAACAGAAAAATTAAAAGCAAACAATAGTGTAGCTATAGGTTATATGGGTTTAAAAATGTTAATGGGCATGCCGGTTAAGGATAGTTTAATATTAACCGATGTTATTAATGAAAGCAGTTTAAACAACGACGTATTAACTGAAAATAATTTTGAATACAATGTGCGCAAGGACTACCAGTACTTAGGCACCATTAAAAAATTAAACGAGTACAATATTAAGCGTTACCAATTAAGCAACTTACCTACCATTGCTATGTCAGGCTCTTATTCTAAAAATGCACAACGTAGTAAGTTTGACTTTTTTGAAGGTGGTAATTGGTTTACCACTTCCCTTATTAGTTTAAATATTAGCCTACCTATATTTAATGGCTTTGCAACGGATGCAAGAATTAAGCGAACTAAAGTTGAATTAAGACAAACCGAAAATCAAATAGAGGCCTTAAAAAATAATATTGACAACGAAATTAACCAAGCCAAGTTAAACTATATGTCTTCGGTAGCTACAGTTGGATTTCAAAAGAACAATATGAACCTTGCCGAAAAAGTATATACACAAACTAAAAAGAAATTTGAAGCTGGAACAGGTTCCAATACCGAAATTTCGGCAGCACAAGCGGACCTAGTGAGTGCTCAAAACAATTATATGAATGCATTATACGCTGCTTTAATTGCTAAAGTGGATTTATTAAAAGCAACAGGAAAATTATAAAGCAACTAAATAATACCCCAATACAATCATAAAACACACAACATTAAAATATATACAAATGAAACATAGTTTAAAATTATTTACAATTGCTTTAACCATGATAGCGGTAGCTTGTGGAAGTGGTAATAATAATATTGAAGCCAAAAAAGCAAGTTTAGAAAAATTAAAAAAACAGGCTTTAGAAATTAATGCACAAATTGCATCCCTTGAAAAAGAAGTGGGTGGATCGGATAATGTAAAATCGGTTTTAGTAACAGTAACTCCATTAGTTAGCCAAGAATTTACACACTATATTGAGCTACAAGGAAAAATTGAATCGGAAAGTGTTTCCTATGTAACTCCACGTGCTGGTGGCGGACAAGTAAGACAATTATTTGTTAAAAGAGGTGACCGTGTTAAAAAAGGTCAACTATTACTTCAGTTGGACAATAGCTTAATTAAGCAAAGCGCTGCAGCGGTTGCTCAAAATATTGAAACTTTAAAAGCACAAGCGGCTTTAGCAAAAGCAGTTTATGAAAAACAAAAGAATTTATGGGAGCAAAACATTGGTAGTGAAATTCAATTGATGACCGCTAAAACCAATGCCGAAGCTAGCGCTAGCCAATTAAAAGCTGCTACTGAGCAATTGGGAATGGCAAAAGACCAATTGGCTTACACAAGTATTTATAGCGATGTAGACGGTGTGGCCGAAGAAGTGAATGTTAAAGTGGGTGAGTTTTTTCAGGGACCAGGTCAAATTAAAATTGTAAATACCGATCATTTAAAAATTACAGCTCAAGTACCAGAAAACTATGCAGGTAAAGTAAAAGTGGGTACCGATGTGAATTTATTTTTCCCGGATGCTCAAAAAAACTTAGCCGCTAAAGTAAATGTTTTAGGAAATGTAATTGATCCATTAAGCCGAAGCTTTTTTATTGAAACAAAACTTCCTATGGATAAGGACTTTAGACCTAACCAATTGGCGCAGGTTAAAATTAAAGACTATGCTAAGTCTAATGCAATTAGCATTCCAGTAAACTTGTTACAAAACGACGATAAAAATAAATTTATTTATGTAGCAGTAACCGAAAAAGGAAAATTAGTTGCACGTAAAAAAACAGTTACAGTTGGTGAATTTTATGGCAACAACATTGAAGTATTAAGTGGTTTGGTTGCAGGCGATAATGTAATTACAGAAGGATACCAATCCTTGTATGATGGCCAATCAATTACTACTTCACAAAAATAATTTTCTTTAAATAAAAAATTCAATCTGTCCTTATGTCGACAATTCATAAAATAAAAGAAAAGTTTAAGGAATTTAAACCCACCTCTTGGAGTATTACTAATAAAACATCTATTTATTTAATAATGTTGTTTATTAGCTTAGGAGGTATTTATCAGTTTCTTACGCTTCCAAAAGAACAATTTCCAGAGATTGTAATTCCTACCATGTATGTTCAAACCATTTATGTAGGTAACTCTCCAAAGGATATTGAAAACTTAGTTACGCGTCCACTAGAAAAACAAATCAAAAGTATTAGTGGCGTAAAGATTAATAAATTTAGCTCGGTATCACAACAGGATTTTTCGGCCATTACCGTTGAATTTAGTACCGACGTTAAACCAGATTTAGCATTACAAAAAGTAAAAGATGCGGTAGATAAAGCCAAGTCCGACTTGCCTAACGACCTTACACAACAACCAAGGGTTATTGAGGTAAACTTTAGTGAGCAACCTATTATGTATGTAAACCTTAGTGGTAACTACAATTTAGTACAGCTTAAAAAGTACGCCGACGATTTAAAAGATAAATTAGAAAGCGTATCTCAAATTAATAGAGTGGATTTAGTGGGTGCGCCAGAAAGAGAATTTCAAATTAATGTTGACAACTACCGCATGCAAAGTGCTGGTATTACATTTGACGATATCTCTGCGGCTATTCAAAGAGAAAATTTAGATTTATCTGGTGGTTTACTAGAGGTAGGCACCATGAATCGTAACCTTCAATTAAAAGGTCAATTAAAAAACGCCAATGATATTGCAAACATTATTATTCGTAATACCAGCGGTGCTCCTATTTATTTAAAGGATGTGGCTAAAATTAAAGACACGGTAAAAAATAAAGAGAGCTACGCGCGTTTAGACGGTAAAAATGTATTGACTTTAAATATTATTAAACGCAGTGGTGAAAACTTAATTGAAACAACCGACGCAGTTAAAAAAATTGTTGCTGAGGCCGAAAAATCTGATTTACCTAAGGACGTTAAAGCAGTTATTTCGGGAGATCAAAGTATTAGAACAAAATCCTCTTTCACCGACCTAGTTAACTCCATTGTGATTGGATTTATTTTAGTGTTATTGGTACTTATGTTTTTTATGGGTGTGACCAATGCCTTTTTTGTGGCATTATCAGTACCCTTAAGTATGTTTGTTGCCTTTGTATTTTTACCAGCAGGTGACTTAGTAGTAGGCACGCATATTACTTTAAACTTTATGGTATTATTTGCCCTATTGTTTGGATTGGGAATTATTGTGGACGATGCCATTGTGGTAATTGAAAACACACACCGCATATTTGTACAAGGCAAAGGAAAATTAACAGCAACTACCTCGGCTAAAATGGCTGCTGGTGAAGTATTTGTACCTGTACTTGCTGGTACCGTAACTACACTTGCTCCTTTTTTCCCATTATTATTTTGGCCTGGTATTATTGGTAAATTCATGGTGTATTTACCAGCCATGTTAATTTTTACATTGGCTGCTTCCTTAGTAGTTGCATTTATTATGAATCCCGTTTTTGCGGTGGACTTTATGAATCACGAGGAAGTAAAATTCGATGAACCTAAAGCGGCTATCTTTAAAAAGAAAAACTTTTGGATCCCAGTTGCAGCAGGCATTGTATTGGATTTAATGGGTGCTACCTTTTTGGGTAACCTATTAATTTTCTTTATGATTTTAGTAGTTGCAAATAGATACTTTATTCAGGAAGCTATTGAACATTTCCAAGAAACAGTACTTCCTAAATTAATGGACAACTATGAAAGAATTTTAAGAAGAGCATTAAGTGGTTGGAGACCCGTTAAATTATTAATAGGCACATTTGTATTACTTATATTATCGTTTGTGCTTTTGGGAATTAGTGTAGGTTCGGGTCGTGTAGGTATTGAGTTTTTCCCAATAGGTGATCCAAACCAAGTATATGTTTATTTAAAATTACCAACTGGTACCCAAGTAAACTATACCGACTCGGTGACCAAGGTATTAGAATATAAAGTAAACAAGGTTTTAGGAATTGAAAACGGAAATAAAAACCCATTGGTGGAAAGTATTATTTCCAATGTGGCAGTAGGTGCTGGCGATCCAATGACAGGTGACCGTAGCACGCGTACCGAACTGGGTCGTGTTCAAGTAAATTTTGTGGAATATGAAAAGCGTGATGGTAAATCTACCAAGCCTTATTTAGATGCCATAAGAAAAGAGCTAAAAGGTATTCCTGGTGCAGAAATTACAGTGACACAAGAGTCAAGCGGACCTCCAACCGATCCTCCAGTAAATATTGAAATACAAGGTGATGATTTTGATAATTTAATCAAAACTGCAGTAGGATTAAAAAACTATTTAGACGCTGCACAAATTCCTGGTATTGAAGAATTAAAGATGGATGTGGATTTACAAAATCCAGAATTAACTTTAAGTATTGACCGTGACCGTGCTTTAATTGAAGGCGTAAGTAGTGCACAAGTAGGTATGCAAATTAGAACTGCTTTATTTGGTAAAGAGGTTTCTAAAATTAAAGATGGTAAGGATGAATATAAAATTCAATTAAGAAACGAGGAAACACAAAGAAACAATTTAGTTGATTTATTAAACATGCGTATTTCCTTCCGTGATATGGCTGCTGGTGGAATGGTTAAAAATATTCCAATTAGCTCCCTTGTAAAAGTAGAGCCTACCAATACTTTAGGAAGTGTTAAGCGTAAAAATCAAAAACGTTTAATTCAATTACGTAGTAATGTATTAACCAACCAGGGTTATAACCCAGCTGCTGTGAACGTGGTAATTGCACAATACATAAGCAATTTTAAAGGTATTGCCGACGGCGTTGTGGTGCAACAAACAGGAGAAAATCAACAACAGTTAGAAACAGTTAGCTTCTTAGGTAAGGCATTAATTATTGCGTTAATGTTAATCTTATTTACTTTGGTACTGCAGTTTAATTCGGTATCAAAATCGGTGATTATTTTAACCGAAATTTTATTTAGCATTATTGGGGTGTTCTTAGGAATCTCCATATTTGGAATGAAGTTATCAGGTGTAATGACAGGACTAGGTATTGTAGGACTTGCTGGTATTGTTGTTAAAAATGGTATCCTTGTAATTGAGTTTGCCGATGAATTAAGAGCAAGAGGCATGAAAACAAGAGAGGCCGTAGTACAAGCAGGTAAAACAAGAATTATTCCTGTGTTGTTAACAGCCCTTGCTGCGATACTTGGATTTATTCCTATTGCAGTTGGTTTTAATATCAACTTTGTAACATTATTTAGTGAATTAAATCCACATATTTTCTTTGGTGGTGACAATGCTGCATTTTGGAAGCCTTTAAGTTGGACCATTATATTTGGATTGGCTTTTGCTTTCTTTATGACTTTATTTATTGTTCCAGGTATGTATATTATAGCAGAGCGTTTAAAACGTCCAATGCGCAGACACTTTGGTGGCAAATGGATTAGCTTCCTAGGTATACCTCCATTTACATTTATATTTATTCCTTTAATGTTTGTAACCGTTTATTTACACAACAGAAATGTAAAACGTAGAAATGAAAAAAACAATGCTAACGGAGATACAACTATAAATGGATCTTGGTATTAACATAGTATCAAAATAGTATAGTTATTACAAAAAAGCCTCGCAATAAAATGCGAGGCTTTTTTATGTTATAGGAGTTTGGCTCCGTCCTCAATACTTACAATATAATGTTGTAATGCCTTACCTGTTTTAGTTGCATACAATTGTGTAAGTTCATTTACAACAGTTTCAACCATGGCTGTTTTAATAATATTAATGGTACAACCGCCAAAGCCACCTCCCATCATTCGGGCACCCAAAACATTTTCATTAGCGGATACTGCATTAACTATTAGGTCTAATTCGGGAAAGCTTACCTGGTATAACTCCGAGAGTCCTTTATGTGTAGCAAACATTTTTTGTCCAAAGGCGTTTAAATTATTAGCCAGCAAATCCAAAGTGGCAGCCTGTGTACGCTCAATTTCTGCTATAACATACTTGCATCTATTGTATATAATTGGTAATGTGTTTTTATCTACACACTCATCTAGCATATGTATAGTAGCTTCTCTTAAGGATTGTATATGCGCATGCTTTTCTTGTATTAATTGTATCCCTTGCTCACACTCGGCCCTGCGGGTATTGTACTCACTACTTGCCAATGCATGTTTAACGCCGGTATCCAATAATACAATTTGATAATCTTTTATATTTAATGGAAAATATTGATATTCCATATTTTGACAATCCAATAAAACTACATTGTCTTTTTTTCCAAATAAACTTGCAAACTGATCCATGATACCACATTGTACCCCCGCAAATTCATGCTCGGCCTTTTGTGCCATTAAGGCCAATTCCATTTTATCTAGCTTAAATCCAAATAACTCATTAAGCCCAAACGCAACTGCACACTCAATTGCAGCGGAGCTAGAAAGTCCCGCACCAATAGGCACATTGCTTTTTAAAACAATATCAAATCCTGTAGGAAATTTTTGTTTTTTTACAAACTGTACAATCACACCTATTATATAATTAGCCCAAGTCTTTTCAGATACTTGCAGTTCGGCTATGGAATTTATAATAAGTTCCTCGGATAGGTCTAAGGCTTTTAAATGTATTTGATCGTTGGCACGTTTTGAAATAGTTGCCGTTGCCACATTTTGAATGGCTGCTGGGAGCACGAATCCGTTATTATAATCGGTATGTTCACCAATTAAATTAATTCTTCCGGGCGCTTGTACCGTTATGGTTTGCATTATTTGCTAAAAAGCCAATTGATTAGATAAACGCTTTAATTCTACTTCTGCAATTTTAGCAGTGTACACTAAACTTACTAATCTAAAGCCCGCGTTTTCAAAACTTTGTTGTGCTTGCTTTACATCCACAATAGTTGCAGAACCTAACTGAAATTTTTGCATTACCAGATTTAATAAAGCTTGAGACATTTGATAGTTTTCCGCTTCGGTGCCTAATTGGTTCACACTTGTTTTATAAGATTGGTATGTTTTAGTAACACTAGTGGCCATATCCGCTATTGCATTTTGATATTGTATGTTGGCACTAGAGGTATTGATAATTGCGTTTTTATAACTTTTTTTAGACGCACCGCCCGCATATAAAGGAACCGATAAAGTAACCCCTAAAGTAGGACCATAGGTTTCATTTAACAAACTAAATCCAGCAGCCGATTTATTACTACTAAAGTTATAACCCGTATTGGCTCTTAATGTTGGATACATTAATGCACGGGTTTCTTTTTCTATTAACTGGTTTATTTTAATTTGTTGTTCGGCACTTTGTAAACTAGGATTCAATAAACTTTTTGCTTCAATATCTTTAAAACTTAAAGTACCGTCTACAAAAATACTATCCGAAATAGTGATTGCAGCATTTGCAGGCATCACCATGGTATTTAATAAATCATCCTTTGCTTGGTCAATGACCAACAATTGATTTTGCTTTGCCTGTAACAATGCATTTAAGTCCAAATTAGATTGTAATAAATCTGCCTCGTTGGCTACACCCACTTTTTGTTTTTCTTTAATAATATCAAGCCTTTGCTGACTTGCTTCGATAGATTTTTCAATTGTTGTTAAATAGGCTTGTTGACGCACAATATTATAGTATTGTTGCATCACAGTGGCTGTAGTGTTCTGAATTTGCGTTTGCAAGAAAGAGTTGGATTGATTTTCCAATATGGCTAATCGCTCTTTGGTTGTTTGAACACGGTATCCATTAAATAAAATTAACGATGCGCTCACACCCGCAGATACAGTGGTACCATCCACTCCAGACTTAGTAGTATTTCTGGTAGGATCGGCATATTGTTGTTGTAGGGTACTAGAAGTTTTATTTTCATTGCCTGTGGCACTTACCGTTGGTAAGGCACCAGCAACGCCATAATCGTTATTGTTTTTTGCAATAGCAACTGTGTTTTCAACTAATTTAATATCGTAACTATTTTTTAATGCAATTTGTATTGCATCCCTAATAGATAATTTTTGTTGTGCATTTGTATTTAATCCTTGAACTAAAAAAACAACAACCAATAAACAAGAAAATATTTTTTGCATAATATATTTTTATTGTGGACTAGCCAACTAGTGTTCCTACCATTTCGCCTTTTACTAATTTCATTAAATTACCCGGTTGGTTCATATCAAACACTATAATTGGTAATTTATTTTCCATACAAAGCGTAAAGGCAGTCATGTCCATTACTTTTAAGTTTTTAGAAATACAATCTTGGAAACTAATGTTATCAAACTTAACTGCATTTGGATTTTTTTCTGGGTCTGAATCGTACACGCCGTCTACTCTTGTGCCTTTTAATATTACATCGGCTTTCATTTCAATGGCTCTTAATGAACCTGCAGTATCGGTGGTGAAATAAGGATTACCTGTACCTGCGCCAAAAATAACTACACGTCCTTTTTCTAAATGTCTTAATGCTTTTCTACGAATATACGGCTCCGCTACCTGCTCCATATTTATGGCAGATTGCAACCTGGTATACACGCCAATTTTTTCAAGCATAGCCTGAATAGCCATTGCATTTATTACTGTAGCAAGCATCCCCATATAATCCCCGTGCGCTCTTTCAATACCACTATCGGCCTCGTTCATACCGCGATAAATATTTCCGCCTCCAATTACAATGGCAACCTCTACACCCAACGCAACTACTTCTTTAATTTCATTGGCATATTGCTCAATAATTTTAGGATTAAATGGATCCCCTGTGCGCTCATTTCCAAGTAAGGCTTCACCAGATAATTTAAGTAAAACGCGTTTGTATTTGGTTGACATAATGGGCTTAATTTATACTTGCAAGATACAAATTTTGAATAAGGTTTTGTTGGAATTATATGGACGGCAGCCCTTAATTTGACCTAAATAAAAAAGGGGCCTTTTTGAGGCCCCTTTTGGTATGTTTTATTTGAAGGTTTAATTCTTATCCTAAAGCTACACGTTTAAACTCGGTTACTTTAATGTCACCTACGCTCTTAACGTGCTCGCCTACTGTTTTAGAACCGTCTTTCACGAAAGACTGTGCTAATAAAGTTTGCTCTTTAAAGAATGCTGCAATTTTACCTTCGGCAATTTTTGCAATCATTTCTTCTGGCTTACCAGCCATTTTAGGATCTTCTTTCATGGTGTCTATAATGATAGCTCTTTCACGTGTAACTGTTTCAGCAGGAACAGAATCGGCATCCACAGCAACTGGATTCATTGCAGCAATTTGCATTGCTAAGTCCTTACCTAATTCAGCAGCCTCTGCAGTTAATGCAACTAATACACCCATACGGTAAGCACCATGGATATAAGAAGCTACATAAGGAGCATCAATTCTTTCAAATTTAGCAACAGAGATTTTTTCTCCAATTGCGGCTAATTTATCATTGATCATATCTGCAACAGTAGTACCGTTAATAGATACTGCGTTTAATGCTTCGGCGCTCGTAACATTGTTTGCAACTGCAGCGTCAGCAATGCTTTGCGCAAATGCAACAAACTCTGCGTTCTTTGAAACGAAATCGGTTTCACAAGCAATACAAACCACAAAACCAGTTTTGTTATCAGCAGAAGTTTTTGCAATAATCACACCTTCTTTAGCTTCACGATCGCTACGTTTTGCTGCCACTTTTTGACCTTGCTTACGTAACCAATCAATTGCTGCTTCAAAATCACCATTTGTTTCTGTTAATGCTTTACGACAATCCATCATACCGGCACCGGTAGCTTGACGTAACTTATTAATGTCTTGTGCTGTTATAGCGCTCATAAAAATATTTTTATAATTTTCTAAAATTAACTTTCTTAAATACTATCAAATAAATACAATTGGGTCATTAGTTTCTATTTGCATAGAGACCAATAACCCAATTGGGATAATATATTATTTTCTTACTGGACCACGAGAACCAGTAGTCGTACGACGCTTAGGAGCACCTGGAGCAGAAGGACCTGCACCTGCACCACGCTTAGCTCTTCCACCTTCAGCATTTGCTTCGGCTTCCATACGCTTTGCTTTTGCTTCGTTTTCGTTGTTGCCTTCTTCTACTTCGCTATCATCATCTTTAGAAGCTTGACGCTCTGCTAAACCTTCAGCAATTGCTGCAGTGATGTAGTTAGTGATGATTGCAATTGATTTTGTAGCATCGTCATTTGCAGGAATAGAGAAGTCTACTTTGTTTGGATCACAGTTGGTATCAACCATTCCAAAAGTTTGAATTCCTAAACGCTTAGCTTCTGCTAATGCAATATGCTCATGTCCGATATCTACTAAGAATAAAGCTGCTGGTAAACGGCCCAATTGAGCAATACCACCTAATACTTTTTCCATTTTATCTTTGTCGCGACCTAAAGTCAAACGCTCTTTTTTAGTTAAGCTGTCTGCGCTACCGTCGTTCAACATTTTTTCAATGCTTTGCATTTTCTTAACGCTCTTACGAACAGTATTAAAGTTAGTTAACATACCACCTAACCAACGCTCAGTTGCATAAGGCATGTTTACTTTCTTAGCACACTCACTTACAATTTCTTTTGCTTGTTTCTTAGTAGCAACAAACATAATTTTCTTACCGCTCTTAGCAATTTGCTTTAAAGCAGCAGCTGTTTCTTGTAAATGATCTACAGTCTTGTTTAAATCAATGATGTGGATACCTTTCTTCTCAGCGAAGATATAAGGTAACATCTTTGGATTCCACTTCTTT
>CANGQJ010000017.1 GCA_947456625.1 Bacteroidota bacterium | reverse complement strand
TGATCATCGAAATCTTAGAAATCTCTTGTAAGTACTTTTCAACCGCTTGAGAGTCTCTGTTGGTAATCTGTGTAGCAATTTTAAGCTGCCTCATGCAAAGAATTTATTTAAGTATATAACGTAAGAAACACTAAAATAGTATAGTGTTGTCAGTCTGCAAAGGTACATTTTTGTCATCAAAATTACAAATATTGATTATTAACGAGTTAATCCCATTTTTTAGCCCCAAATTGACCATTTTAGACCCCATTTTTAAGGTTTATACCCCCTTCAGGTTTATCTTCGTATCATGATTGATTTTAGATCCGATACCGTAACTAGACCAACCCCTGGTATGTTAGCATTCATGCAAGCCGCCCCTATAGGAGATGACGTTTTTGGCGAAGACCCAAGTATCAACTCCTTAGAACGTATTACTGCTGCTAAGTTTGGAATGGAATCTGGTTTATTTTGTCCTAGTGGAACAATGACCAACCAATTGGCTATTAAAACCCACACTCAGGCAGGTGATGAGGTTATTTGTGATGAGCTATCCCACATTTATCAATATGAAGGTGGTGGAATTGCATTTAATTCTGGATGTTCCGTAAAACTACTACATGGAGATAGAGGAAGAGTTAATGCACAACAGGTTTTAAGTGGGATTAATGCAGCGGATGTACATAAACCTATTACCAGCTTAATTAGCTTAGAAAATACTAGTAATCGTGGTGGAGGCGCTTGTTATAATTTTAATGATTTTGTTGCAATTAAAAAAGTGGCCATGCAACATAACTTAGCACTTCATTTAGATGGTGCTAGAATATTTAATGCAATAGTTTATAAAAAAGAAGCTGCAATTGAATATGGAAACATATTCGATTCTATTTCTATATGTTTAAGTAAAGGATTAGGTGCCCCAGTTGGAAGTGTACTTCTTGGCTCCCATTCATTTATTCAAAAAGCGCGCCGATGGAGGAAAGTTTTTGGAGGCGGAATGCGACAAGCTGGTTATTTAGCAGCAGCAGGAATTTATGCTTTAGATCATCATATTGACAGACTTAGTGAAGACCATGATAATGCACTTATTTTAAGCGAAGCGTTGTCAAAAAAAGAATTCGTTGAATCTATTTTACCGGTTGAAACAAATATAGTAATTGCAACAATTGGTGGGAAATATACCGCTGCCAGTTTTGCAGCAGCATTAAAAGAAAAAGGCATTTTAGCCATAGCAATGACCCCTACTCAAGTTAGATTTGTATTTCATTTAGACATTTATGAAAATGATTTATCAAAAACTATTGACACTATTAATACATTATAAATAAGCAATCATAATAAATATTAGAAGTAAACATGTTAGAAAGAATTAATCCAACAACTACACAAGCCTGGTTTGTATTAAAAAAACATTTTGAAGAAGAGATGAGTCGTAAACATATGCGAGACTTGTTTGCTTCCGATGATAAAAGATTTGATACCTACTCTATTGCTACCTCGGATATTCTTTTTGATTATTCTAAAAATATTATCACTGATAAAACAAAACAATTATTATTACAACTTGCAAAGGAGTGTTCGTTACAGGAAGCAATTCAAGCTCAATTTTCTGGTCAAGCAATTAATGAAACCGAAAACCGTGCAGTTTTACATACTGCCTTAAGAAATTTTTCGGATGCACCTGTTGTGTTAGATGGACAAGATATTATGCCAGAAATTAAAAGAGTTTTAAGGCAAATGAAAACTTTTTGTGAAGCCATTCATACAGGTGAACACAAAGGATTTACTGGTAAAAAAATTACCACCATTGTAAACATTGGAATAGGCGGAAGTGATTTAGGTCCTGTAATGGTTACAGAAGCTTTAAAACCATATTGGGTAAAAGGAACACAAGTTTACTTTGTTAGTAATGTAGACGGAACTCATATTGCAGAAACGCTAAAAAAAGTGAATGCAGAAGAAACTTTATTCTTAATTGCATCAAAAACTTTTACAACACAAGAAACCATGACCAATGCACATACTGCACGTAATTGGTTTTTAGAACATGCAAAAGAGGAATCACATATTGCTACCCATTTTGTTGCATTAAGTACGAACGAAAAAGCAGTTAATGCATTTGGAATTAGCAGTAAAAATATGTTTGAGTTTTGGGATTGGGTTGGTGGTAGATATTCATTGTGGAGTGCTATAGGATTGTCTATTGCTTTAACTATTGGATACGACCATTTTGAGCAATTATTAAAAGGGGCACACCAGGCAGATAATCATTATAAAGAAACTGCTTTTGATAAAAACATTCCTGTTATCATGGCATTATTAGGGATCTGGTATACCAATTTCTTTGGTGCTCAAAGTGAGGCTATCTTACCTTATGACCAATATATGCATCGATTTGCAGCTTATTTCCAGCAAGGCAATATGGAGAGCAATGGCAAATATGTAGATCGTAAAGGAACTGCGGTGAATTATGCAACAGGCCCAGTAATTTGGGGAGAGCCAGGCACCAATGGACAACATGCTTTTTATCAATTAATACATCAAGGCACCTTATTAATTCCATGTGATTTTATTGCACCTGCTATTAGCCACAATCCTATTGGAGATCATCATAGTAAATTGTTAAGTAATTACTTTGCTCAAACCGAATCTTTATTAAATGGTAAAACACAAACCGAAGTTATTGCAGAATTAACAGCTGCAAATAAAACAGAAAAAGAAATTGAATTTTTAACTCCTTTCAAAGTATTTGCTGGCAATAAACCAACCAATTCTTTTTTATTAAAGAAAGTTACCCCAAGTTCATTAGGATTTTTAATAGCTTGTTACGAACACAAAATTTTTACCCAAGGCGTTATTTGGAACATATTTAGTTATGATCAATGGGGTGTTGAATTAGGAAAACAATTAGCAAATAAAATTTTACCTGAACTAGAAAATGAAGATCATGTTAATGGACATGATAGTTCTACAAATGGTTTAATTAATAAATATAAATCTTGGAAATAATAATGTCAAGTACAATAAACATTAGGCCAATAGCACCCAATGACAATATTAATTTGGCAAAAGTAATAAGAGCTGCCTTAACCGAATTTGGTGCAAACAAACCTGGTACCGTATATTTTGACCCAACTACCGATGCATTATTTGAATTATTTAGAACACCTGGCTCCTATTATTTTGTAGCCACCATTAATGATGAATTAGTGGGAGGTTGTGGAATATTTCCAACTGAAAATTTGCCCAATAATACATGTGAACTTGTAAAATTATATTTACACAAAGATGCTAGAGGAAGTGGTTTGGGAAAATTATTAATGGAAAAATCCCTGCAGTGGGCAAAAAAAAATGGTTATACACAAGTATACCTTGAGTCTATGCCTGAATTATCAAAGGCCGTTTCTATATATGAAAAAGTAGGCTTTAAAAGAATTAACCAACCACTAGGAAATAGCGGACATTGCGGCTGTGATATCTGGATGACTAAGCAATTATAATTACCACTTATCAACTTCTTCGCCACTTAAATTATCACCTTCACTTGCAGGTGTATCACGTGCTTCCAATGGTTTCTTTTCTGTAATACTAGCTGGATCTATTTCCTGTTCTGGTTCTGAACTAACTGCTACAGTTACCTGAGGAGCTTCAGCTAAGTTAGTTAGATCTTGTAGTTTTGGTGCAGCATAATTTCCTTCACCATCGTATTCTCCGTCATTTTCATGATTAAAAGCATCAAAATCAAAGTCTGGCATTAATTCTGTTTTTACATAATCAACCGCCTCTGTTATCGCTTTTAAAAATTTATTGAAATCCTCTTTATATAAAAATATTTTATGACGATCATAGCCATTATTATCAAATCGTTTTCTGCTCTCGGTAATGGTTAAGAAATAATCATTCCCACGTGTAGCTCTTACATCAAAGAAATAAGTTCTTCTTTTACCTGCACGAATTCTTGTACTATAAACACTCTCTATTTTCTTATCGTTCTGCTCAAAATTACCATTCTCCATAATGACTATTACTTTTATATCTCTAAAATATATAATTTGATTGAATTATTGAAATTTTGAAAATATTTATTTTACAGTTCCTCGTTTGTCTGTTGAATACTATACAGCTCGGCATAAAGTCCATTTTTAGCTAACAAACTTTCGTGCGTTCCAATTTCAGCAATTGCACCATCTTCTATATATACAATAAGATCAAATTTAAACGTATAAAATATACGATGTGTTATAAAAATGGTTGTCTTATCCGCTATGTATTGGGATAGATTACTAAGAATAGCTTGTTCGGTTTTAGCATCAACAGCACTTAAACAGTCATCAAAAATGTATATTGAAGGTTTCTTAATGATGGCTCTTGAAATGGCTATTCTTTGTTTTTGACCTCCACTTAATGTAGTTCCACGCTCTCCTATTAATGTCTCAAATTTGTTTGACAAATTTTGAATTTCATTAAACACGCTTGCTGTTTTAGTTGCTTGAATCATATCATCTTGGTTCTTTAATTTATCTAAACCAAATTGAAGATTATTTTGAACTGAATCACTAAATAAAAACACATCTTGTTGAACGTAACCAATTGCTTTTCTTAAGTCTTGAATGGATAGATTTTTTAAATCTTCCCCGTCAATTAAAACCGATCCATAGGTTGGATCGTACATTCTTGTTAATAATTGAGCAATAGAAGATTTACCAGAACCTGTTTTTCCAAGTATCAAAACTTTTTGTCCCGCTTTAATGGTTAATTCAAAATTTTTAAGTGCGTTAATGCCTGAATGAGGATATACGAAACCAATATTTTTTAAATGAATCTCTCCTTTAATATCTTTTGATAAAGCATGCGAACCACTTGAAATATTGGGCTTAATTGATAAAAATTCATTTAACCTTTTTTGAGAAGCTGCAGCCCTTTGAATCATGCTTGCTGTAAGTCCAATGGCACTTACAGGAAAAGTAAGCATATTTATATAAAATACAAACTCAATAATGGTGCTCACTTTGCTGGGATCATGATAAGCTTGAATTCCTCCTAAATATATAGTAAGTAGTGTACTTAATCCAATCATAAGAGACATAGTGGGTGTATAAAAAGCTTCTACACTTGCTAGTCCCACAGCGTTTTTTCGATATAGTTCACTATTTTTTTTAAAGAATCCAAGCATCGCAGATTCTTGTACAAAAGATTTAATTACACGTATACCAGAATAAGATTCTTGTGCATTGGTTGTTAAGTCCGATAACTGTCCTTGTATTAATTCGCTTTTTTTATTGATAACAGTATTCACAATATAAATTGTAATTGCTAATACTGGCAAAGGCGTGAGCACTAATAAACTTAATCTCAAATCCTTAGTGAACATGTTGAATAAACAAAAACCTATAATAGAAATTAAATTAATTAAATACATTAAGGATGGGCCAGTGTACATTCTTACCCTACTTACGTCCTCAGACATTCGGTTCATTAAGTCACCGGTACTATGTGTTTTATAAAATTCGGTATCTAATTTTTGATAATGCTCAAATACCTGATTTTTTTGGTCAAATTCAATATGCCTACTCATTACAATTATAGTTTGACGCATAAAAAACATAAAAACACTTCTGATAATAGCTAACCCCAAAATGGTAATACTACAAAAAGTAATTAGGGCAGAGAAACTAAAATTGTTATTTGCGCTAAATTTTGCGATGATAGCAACAATAAAATCCTGATTTGGATGATTAACTATGTTTCCACCAAGAATCTTGGATTGCACCAAACTAACAACGTAGCCAGTTATTTGAGGAGACAAAACAGCAAGGTAATTGGTAGCAATTACTAATAAAATACCAGTAAAAAATCTAAATCGATATTTCCAGAAAAACACATTTAATGCCGACAGTTCTTTCACTTATTGCTTTTTTGTAAAGATACATGGTAGTCAATTAATTAGGCCTTTTGTTTAAAGGAATAAAAAGGCCATTTTTTTTGCATAATTCGGTTTCCTATCCTACATTTGCCGCGGAGAGATGGCAGAGCGGTCGAATGCGGCGGTCTTGAAAACCGTTGACTGTTACAGGTCCGGGGGTTCGAATCCCTCTCTCTCCGCCAACCAGTTCAAAAACCACGATTTATCGTGGTTTTTTTGTTTTTAAACACGAGTCAAGCTTGCTTGAACGAGTAATTTTAAAAACAAAAAAAGGCAGTGGCAAAGCCACTGTTTTTTGAACTGGTTGAAGCCCCCCACTCTGGGATGCCGGAGCAAAGCGACGGCAATCTTGAGTGGTTGAAGCCCCCCACTCTGGGATGCCGGAGCAAAGCGACGGCAATCTTGACTGGTTGAAGCCCCCCACTCTGGGATGCCGGAGCAAAGCGACGGCAATCTTGAGTGGTTGAAGCCCCCCAATAAAAAAGGCCACCCTATTGGATGACCTCTTTTTTATATTAAATAGTATAAATCTATTGTTGTACACCCTCTCCGTGGAAACTAACTTGTTTAGTTAAATTACCACTAAAAAACAAGGTAGCCACTTTTGTAAAACCACCAACAGCACTACCATTAAAACCTAAAACAACACTTGCATGTCCGCCTGGAGCAATGGTTTCACCTTTGGTATATCTAGGTGTAGTACAACCACATCCAACCATTACGTTATCAAGTGTTATGGGTGCTGCACTTATGTTTTGAATATCTACAGTAAACTCGGTTTGTTTTCCTGTAGTTATTTTACCCATATCAAAATTTTCATTGGTAAACTTTAAAACTTTGGTAATATCGGCTTGAGTAGGGGCTTGTGCATTTAGGTTTAAAACACCTAACATTAAAAAAGCAGCCATTAATAATGATTTCATATACTTATATTTTATAATTCAAATTTAAGAAAATAATTTAATTAATCCTCTAATGTTCCAAACTTACCATTTTCATAATCTTCAAATGCCTGCATTATTTCGGCACGGGTATTCATTACAAATGGTCCATGAGCTGCAATAGGTTCTCTTAAAGGCGCCCCCGATAATATTAAAACAACACTGTCTTCGGTAGCTGTAATTGAAAACAATTCTCCTGTATTTGTAAACAAAGCAAAGTGATCTAATGGTACATCCTCGGTCTCATTTACAATAATAGAACCCTCAATTACCAATAAACCAGTATTAAAGTTGGATGGTAAATTAAATTGAGCTACTCCACCTTTATTTAATTTTGCATTAAACATATGAACTGGTGAAAAAGTAGTAGCTGCTCCTGAATTTCCTTCATAGCTTCCTGCAATAACTTCCACAACACCTCCATTATTGGCTATTGGAATTTTTGGTATTTGCGCATTACTAATGGCTTGATATTTTGGAATGCTCATTTTATCCTTAGCCGGAAGGTTAACCCAAAGTTGTACCATTTGAAAATCACCGCCTGATTTACTAAACGCATCACTATGGTACTCCTTGTGTAAAACACCACTTGCTGCTGTCATCCATTGCACATCACCCTCTGAAATAACACCACCACCTCCACCACTATCATGATGTGCAACACTTCCTTTATAAGCAACCGTTACGGTTTCAAAACCTCTATGTGGGTGAACACCTACCCCTTTTGCTTTGCTAGGACTAGGCGGGAAATAAAATTTAGCCCCGTAATCCAACATAATAAAAGGATCCATGCGTTGCATGGTAAGTCCATATCCACTAGGGATGAAATTATGTACTCTAAATCCATCACCTACATAGTGCGGCTCTCTTGGAGCTAAAACTATTTCAACTTGCTTCACAGACATTATAAATAATTTAATTCACCTTAATTTTCATTACCACTTTTTTGATATTCCCATCTCCAATCATGGGCGCATGCACATCGTCTGGAAAATAAATACCAAATTGTCCAGGGTATAATTTAAAAAAGAAATCGGGTGCGTCTTCATAAAATAAAACGTCTTTTTTATCATCATATTCCCCTCTTGGCTCTACGCAGGTTAAACGAGATTTATAACCCACTGTTTCAAGGCCACCAAACACATACTGAATATCAATATATTTATTATGGCATTCAAATTGAGCGGTAGATTCCAGCATGGGTACCCCATTGTCATTTACAATCATGGCAAAAATAGCTTCCCCTTGGATCTCATATTTACCAGGTGCTATACTTTCAAAATTGGTCGTTGTTAAATATTCAAAGGCTTTTTCAAAATTGGGATGTACCAATTTATATTTTGAAATATTACTTAGGTCGTCTATTATCATGGTTTTGAATTTTTTATTTCTTCTACTGTCATTAAATCTATCAAATCAATGTTCATTGGAAGTTGACCTACTTTAACTATAGCTCTTTTCCCTTTAATTTCTAACACCTCACCAACTTGATAATTCTTTTTAAGTTTTACTTTTGCACCTATCACAATTGGCGAATTGGTTTCTTTAAAATTTTTATCTACTTTTTTTGCCAATTTATTAATAACTATAGCATCGTTTTTCTTGAATAATAAATTGTACAAATTTTTAATAACTACTTCCTTCTTCTCACTCTTTTTCCAATCCAAAGCAATTTGTTTTAACTTACGGTCCATGTCCTTGTTGTAAGCAAATTTTTCCTCTGCCACTCTATTTTGTTCTTTTAATAAAGTAATTTGTTGATGGTGTTTTTCTTTATCTAATATTTGTTGTAAGGATTGTTTTAATGCATCGTTTTCTTTTAGTTTTTTATTCAATTCCTTACGTTCTTGTTGAACCAATTGCAAATCCTGTTCGGTACGGTTTAATAATTTATCTAATTCAAAATGATGCGTATCCACTAGTTTACGCGCCCTATTGATTAAATTTTTGGGAAGACCAATACGCTCTGCAATGGCAAAAGTATAAGAGCTACCTGGTTTGCCAATAACCAATTGGTATAAGGGCTCTAGTTTTACTTCATCAAACTGCATGGCACCATTAACAATACCTTTATTGTGGTTGGCCATTACTTTTAAATTAAGATAATGTGTTGTTACAATTCCTTGCGCATGTTTATGTGAAAGTTCCTCTAAAATCACTTCCGCAAAAGCACCTCCTAAATGAGGATCAGAACCACTTCCCAATTCATCTATAAAAAATAATGTTTTGCCATTTGCATTTTCAATAAAATGTTTCATGTGCATTAAGTGACTTGAATAAGTACTTAATTCAAATGCTAAATTTTGCGTATCTCCTAATTGAATAAATAATTGTTTGTAAATCCCCATTGCTGATAATTCACTCATAGGGACTAACAATCCCGACTGCATCATAACCTGGTTTAACCCCAAGGTTTTCATAGAAACCGTTTTACCTCCTGCATTGGGTCCACTTATAATTAAAATTCTGGATTCGTCATCCAATTGTAAATTAACTGGTATTGTTTTTTTGCCAGACACTTTGTTATATAAAAAAAGTAAAGGATGATATGCATTAATTAAGTGGGCAGATGCTTTATTATGCAATTGAGGCATATTGCCATTCATGTCAATTGCTAGTAATGCCTTTGCCCTTATGAAATCATAAGTGCCTACTATATTAGCATAGGTTAATAATAAACTAGAATAAGGGGAAAGCTCCGCAGTAAGCGCTCTTAAAATTCGTTGAACTTCCCTTTGTTCTTCTTGTTCTAATTCATAAATTTCATTATTCAGTTCAATGGTTTCTTCGGGTTCAATAAATGCAGTTTTTCTACTATCACTTTCGCCATGAAAAAATCCTTTAACCTGACGTTTGTATTCTGAAAAAACAGCAACTACTCTTCGTCCATTGCTAAAACTCTCATCAATGTCGGCAGTATAACCAGACTTAGCCAATTTAGCTATTACTTTTTCAAAAACACGCCTTAGGGTTTGTCTTGTTTTAAATAATTGGCCTCTAATTTTTAATAAGTCATCGGAAGCATTGTCTTTTACATTTCCTCTTTCATCAATAATGGAGTCTATTGAATCTATGATTTGCTTTTCATAGTAACTTCCTTCTAAAATATGATATAAGTTACTATAGGCTTGTTTTCGTTCTGCATCAAACCATCTGAATACTTGATTCATGTGATCCGCCAACTTACGAATTAACAACCATTGTTCCCCCACCAATTGAGCACCTGGTATTCCCAACAGTTTAATATCTTTTCTTATATCAACAACAAAATCAACTGGGAAATATTGACTTGCTATTTTAATAAATTTATATTCCTGTGTTTGACTTAATGCTTGTTGAATATATTTTTGATGGGTATGTATGCGCATAGCTTCCACCAATTCTTTACCAATTGGAGTTTGACAATGATTCAATAAAATAGCAGTTATTTTATCAAATTCTAATTGCGTAAGGGCGTTTTCTGGATATACCTGCATACTTTAATAATAGAAGCAAATTTAGTTAAATAAACATTAACACCATTTGAACAAATATAGGCTCAGATTGTTTTAAATTACAAACTCATAATTATTAAAATGAAACAAATATTTAGCACATTTATGGTCCTATTTGCTTTATGGACTTTACAGGCCTGCGCTCAACCTACCAAAAGCAATAAAAACACTAAAAAATCAATAAATACAGATATGTCAAACACAGAAACCATTACCCTAGGATCCGGCTGCTTTTGGTGCACCGAAGCAATTTATCAAAGATTAGAGGGCGTTGTTAAAGTAACTAGTGGTTATAGCGGTGGCCATATTGAAAATCCTACTTACGAGCAGGTATGTGATAAAACCACAGGTCATGCCGAGGTTTGTCAAATAGTGTATGATACCACAAAAATTAGCTTGGATGACATACTTGCCGTTTTTTGGAAAACACACGATCCTACTACCCCTAATCAACAAGGAAATGATGTTGGCCCACAATATAGAAGTGCTGTTTTTTACCACAATGAGCATCAAAAACAAGTTGCCGAAAAATATATTGTCGAATTAACAGCAGCCAAGGCTTGGGACAAACCCATTATTACCGAAGTAACTGCTTTTACTAAATTTTATTCCGCAGAAAGCTACCACCAAAATTATTATAATAACAATACCTATCAAGGCTATTGCCGTTATGTGATTGGGCCAAAATTGGAAAAATTTGAAAAAGTTTTTAAAGCAAAACTTAAAAAAGAGACCAATGAGTAAGCTATTAACTAATGGTTTTTTGTATTTTTAAATTCTACCATTCATCATTAATATTGATATGAAAAAATTATCTATTTTACTTACATTATTTATTATTGGCATTTCTGTAAATGCTCAAACCGTATTTACTAAGGCCGATACCCTACGTGGAAGTTTAAATGAAAATAGAGATTGGTTTGATATTTTAAAATACCACATTTATGTAGAGCCCAATATTGAAAAAAAATCAATTGCGGGTGTTGTTATTTGGAAAGCAAAACAAGTAAAAGCTGCAAAGAAAATTCAAGTAGACTTACAACAGCCCTTAATTATTGATAGCATTAAAATTAATAACGCAACCCCAGGATATGAATTTGCAGATTTAAATGCTAAAAAGGTTTCATTTGTAAGAAATGAAAATATTGCTTTAGTAGATCCTGGCCCAACCAATTTTAAAAATGAATTTGTTTTGTATATCTATTACCATGGTATTCCGCGTGAAGCAGTTCGTCCACCATGGGATGGAGGATGGATTTGGAAAAAAGATGCCAACGGTAAACCATGGGTATCTGTAGCTTGTCAAGGATTAGGTGCTTCGGTTTGGTATCCATGCAAGGACATCCAGCTGGACGAGCCGGATCAAGGTGCTAGTGTTTCTATGAAAATACCAGAAGGACTAAAATTAATTTCAAATGGAAGACCTATGAAGGAGGACAGGCCAAACTATTATAGTTGGCAAGTAACCAATCCAATTAACAACTACAATATCATCCCCTATATTGGAGACTATATTGGATGGAATGAAAAATATAAAGGTTTAAAAGGCGACTTAGATATACATTATTGGGCTTTAAGAGAGGATTCGGCAAAAGCACGCAAGCAATTTACACAAGTTCCAGAAATGTTAAAAGCATTTGAATATTGGTTTGGTCCATACCCTTTTTATGAGGACGGATTTCAAATGGTACAAAGTCCACATTTAGGTATGGAACATCAATCGGCCATAGCATACGGAAATAAATTTGGCAATGGGTATTTAGGTCGTGATTTGTCGGGTTCTGCACAAGGCTGGGGTTTAAAATGGGATTATATTATTGTACATGAAAGTGGCCATGAGTGGTTTGCTAATAATATAACCACAAAGGATATTGCAGATATGTGGGTACATGAAGGTTTTACCAATTATGCTGAAACCTTATTTACAGAATTTTATTATGGCAAGGAGGCTGGAAATGAATATACCTATGGTTTAAGAAAAAGGATTTCAAATATCAAACCCATTATTGCTCATTATGGTGTTAATGAGCAAGGAAGTGGTGATATGTATTCAAAGGGCGCTGTATTAATTCATAGTATTAGACAATCCATTAATAACGACAGTTTATTTAGAAGTATATTAATTGGATTGAATAAAGATTTTTACCACCAAAGTGTAACTACAAGTCAAATTGAAAATTATATTTCCAAAAAATCAGGTGTTAATTTTAGTAAAGTATTTGACCAATATTTAAGAACTACTCAAATACCAAGTTTTACATATAGTTACGACGATAAAGAAAAGATATTAACCTACCAATGGAAAAACTGCATAACAGGCTTTGATCAACCTTTACATTTCAAATACAATGGTCAACAGTTTGACTTTTTACCCTTGGACTATCAACCTCAAAAAAGATTAATAAAATTGGATAATTTCAACGAAGTAGAATTTGGGGATGCAATTAAAAAGCTTTACTACGTTCAAATAAATATTGAAAAATAATTACTAATTACCAATGTTTAAACGGCCCATACTAAATAAACATTTTTGATAATAGGGTTCAGATAAATCACTAATGGTAACCCCATTTCGTACCGAAGCGTGCACAAATTTATTATTGGTTAAATAAATTCCTACATGTGAGACTTTATTTGGGCCTTCGGTTTTGAAAAATATTAAATCCCCTTCTTTTAAATCTTCCCAATTAATTCTTGTGGTTTGTTCATATTGCTCAGCTGCAGTACGTTTTAAATTAATATTATAAACTCCTTGCATTACATCTAAAGTAAAAAAAGAACAGTCTACACCAAATTTTGAAGCGCCCCCATAATTATAAGGAGTGCCATACCACTCATCTATTTTTTTTAAGAGTGATATATTTGAAATAGACTCCACTGTTACATCCATTTTAATGGAATATTTTAACTGAAGCCAATTTGCTTTCTCCACTTCTGATAAATTTGAAGGCATTACTTCATTAGCTGTATTATTATTTCGAATTAATTCTTCGCCAATCCCTAATGAAGATTTTTTTACAAAAACTTTTCCAGGCGTAACTGATAAATTATCTAAAAATTCAATTGGCTCATTATCGGATGTGTAATTATTACTTGAAAGCTGCTTACTTTTTTTTGGGGTGCTTAAATTAGACAATGACTTACTTGCAGTTTGTTTCAAATTTTGAATAGAGGAACAACTACTCAAAAAAAGAGCAAAAGCAACAAAATATATACCCTTATGCAAATAATTAAATATCATCTGCTGCAAGTTAAGTCAAGAAGCTGAAAAACAATATGAATTGTAATAAATTTAACCCTTATTTGTGGAAAATTAGGCACTGTTTTAACCCCTATTTTGACGATATTTGCATACTTAGTCCAACCCTATATGCCTACATTTTCGCATTTACATGTTCATACACAATATTCATTATTAGATGGTGCCGCCTCTATTGACGGTTTGTATGAAAAAGCAATTGCGGACAATATGCCTGCACTTGCGATTACAGATCATGGAAATATGTTTGGCGCATTTAATTTTGTGAGTCAGGCTTGGAAAAAAACCAAGGTGGTTGGTAAAGACAAAAATGGAAAAGATATTTTAGAACCTGTTGTAAAGCCAATTGTGGGTTGCGAATTTTACATGGTAAAGGACAGGCATCAAAAACAATTTACAAAAGACAATAAGGACGATCGTTTTCACCAAGTTTTACTTGCAAAAAATGCTATCGGATATCAAAATTTAATTAAACTTACTTCCCTAGGATACATTGAGGGAATGTATAGTAAGTACCCTCGAATAGATAAAGAATTAATCTTAAAATACCACGAAGGTATTATTGCAACCACTTGTTGCATTGGAGCACATGTACCTCAATTTATTTTAAGACATGGAGAAGCCGACGCCGAAAAAGAATTTAAATGGTGGTTTGATATTTTTGGAGAGGACTATTACATTGAATTACAAAGACACAAAATTCCAGAGCAAGAAACTATTAATGCCACCTTATTAAAATTTGCAAAAAAATATAAGGTGCCAGTAATTGCTACAAACGATAGCCATTATATTAATGAGGATGATGCCAATGCACACGATATTTTACTTTGTGTAAATACTGGTGAAAAGCAATCTACACCAGGATTTGATGATTTTGTAAATGATGAACTTCAAATAAAAAACCGAAGGTTTAAGTTTCCTAATAATGAGTTTTATTTTAAGACTCAAAACGAAATGATCGAACTTTTCAGTGATATTCCGGAAGCCATTGACAATACCAATGCTATTGTAGATAAAGTGGAAGTGCTTAATTTAAAAAAAGACATTCTTTTACCTGCTTTTCCAATTCCAAAGGAATTTCAGATTCACAAGGATGCTAACATGAATCAATGGGAATTTTTAAAACATATTACTTGGGAAGGCGCCAATAAAAGATATCCTGAAATTACAACTGAAATTAGAGAGCGGATTGACTTTGAATTATTCACCATTCAAACCATGGGATTTGCGGGTTACTTTTTAATTGTAAGTGACTTTATCAGAGCTGGCCGTGAAATGGATGTTTTTGTGGGTCCTGGTCGTGGATCGGCAGCTGGAAGTGTAGTGGCGTATTGTATTGGAATAACCAATATTGATCCTATTAAGTATCAATTACTTTTTGAGCGTTTTTTAAACCCAGATCGTAAGAGCATGCCAGATATTGATACGGACTTTGATGACGAAGGACGTCAAAAAGTAATTGATTATGTTGTAGAAAAATATGGCAAGGCACAGGTGGCTCAAATTATTACCTATGGTACTATGGCGGCTAAAAGTAGTATCAAAGATGTTGCCCGTGTAATGGATTTGCCTTTATCTGAATCAAACCTGCTTGCTAAATTAGTGCCAGATAAACCAGGTACCGAGTTGTACCGATGTTTGCACGCCCCTATTACTGCCAAGGAAGGAGAAAAGTCATTAGCTGAAAAAGAAGGTTATCAGTCTGATGATATTGACAATGTAAAAAAGTTAAGAGAAATATATAATGGCACAGATTTAAGAGCTGCTGTATTACATGAAGCAGAAAAATTAGAAGGCTCTATTCGTAATACTGGTATTCATGCTGCAGGTATAATTATTGCACCTAAGGACTTAACAGAAATTATGCCTGTTGCTACTGCAAAGGATTCGGATTTATGGGTAACTCAAATTGAAGGTTCGGTTATTGAGGAAGCAGGTGTTATTAAGATGGACTTTTTGGGACTAAAAACCCTTTCCATTTTAAAAACAGCACTTGAATTAATCAAACAAAATCATGGAATTAAAATTAATCTGGATACCATTCCATTAGATGATGAAAAAACTTTTCAATTATATCAAAAAGGCGAAACCAATGCTACTTTTCAGTTTGAAAGTGTGGGCATGCAAAAATATTTACGAGAACTAAAGCCAGATAAATTTGCCGATTTAATTGCAATGAATGCCTTGTACCGTCCAGGGCCTATTGCATACATTCCAAATTTCATTGAACGTAAACATGGCCGTGAAGTAATCCAATATGATTTACCAGAAATGGAAGAAATATTATCAGATACTTATGGCATTACAGTTTACCAGGAGCAGGTTATGTTGCTGAGTCAAAAAGTGGGTGGATTTACCAAAGGAGATGCCGATGTTTTAAGAAAAGCAATGGGTAAAAAACAAAAATCGGTATTGGATAAAATGAAAGCACAGTTTGTGGCTGGTGCTGTGAAAAATGGACACCCAGAAAAAGTTTTAGATAAAATTTGGACAGACTGGGAGGCTTTTGCCCAATATGCATTTAATAAATCACACTCCACTTGTTATGCTTTTGTAGCATATCAAACTGCATATTTAAAGGCACATTATCCTGGAGAATATATGTCTGCGGTTTTAAACCATGCTGGCAGTATTGAAAAAATTACATTTTTCATGGAAGAATGTAAACGAATGGGCATTAAGGTTTTGGGTCCAGATATAAATGAATCATTAAAAGGATTTTCTGTAAATAAATTAGGTCAAATTCGTTTTGGCCTTGGTGGACTTAAAGGAGTTGGGGAAGCTGCTATTGAGGCTATTATTTTAGATCGTGATAAAAATGGCCCGTTTAAAGACATGGTTGACTATATTAAAAGAGTATTGTCCCGTGCTGTAAATAAAAAATCTTTAGAAAGCCTCGCCTACTCAGGCACTTTTGATTGTTTTCCTGAATACCACCGTGCTCAATATTTTAATGTTGCAGATGGTGACCGTTCCAATGGATTGGAAAAATTAATCCAATATGCGCAGGCCACACAGGCAATGAGTACAGGAACTACAAATACCTTATTTGGCGACCTTCCTTCAGCTATGCAAGTGCCACTTCCTAAATTAGGTGAATGTGAAGTATGGACTTTAACAGAAACACTAGAACATGAAAAAGATGTGACAGGCATGTTTATGAGTGGGCATCCATTAGATCATTTTAATTTTGAAATGAAACATTATAACTTCACTAATATCACAGACTTTAATGAGGTAAAGGATAATTTATTGGTCAACCAAAGTCAATTGGGTAAAATGTTTAAGCTGGCGGGTTTAATTACAGATGTGCAACATCGCATTACCAAAACAGGTAAAAATTTTGGCTCCTTTGTTATTGAGGATTTTACTAGCAAAACCGACTTTTTATTGTGGAGTGAAGATTATGTGAAATTTCAAAACTATTTAGAGGTTGGGCAAAAAGTATATATCAATGGATCTTTTAGGACAAGGTATAATCAACCAAATAATTTTGAATTTAAAATTCAAAGTATGTCCTTACTAGAAACTGTAAAACAAAATCAGACTAGGTCTATAGAAATTACTTTACATCCAGCCCATTTAAGTGAAGACATTATTGCTTTCTTTGAAAAAAATTTAAAGCAAAACCCTGGTAAATCTTCGTTTAAAGTAACCTTTATAGAACCTAGAGCGCAAATTTCGGCAAGCTTATTGACGCTTGAAAAAGGGTTTTTAATGAACGATGATTTAGTTGAATTCTTAGATAAAACCCCTGAACTAGGTGTAAAAGTAAACTTGATAAGCTAAATACCCAATTTGGCAGTTAAATTGTCCCCATTTAATTATTAATTAAGTGGAAAAGTCAAATAGGCAGGTATTAAACTTTGGAACTATTTTTGAACTGTTATATCATACACTAACAAATTAAATTTAATAATATGGCACTAGAATTTACAGATGCAAATTTTCAGCAAGTAGTTATTGAAAGTGATAAACTTTCTGTTATCGATTTTTGGGCAGAATGGTGTGGACCATGTCGTGCAATTGGGCCAGTAATTGAAGAATTAGCGGTTCAATATGAGGGGAAAGTTAATATTGGTAAGGTAAACGTGGATGTAAATCCTAACTTAAGTATGAATTTTGGTATCACTTCTATTCCAGCAATTCTTTTTGTAAAAGGTGGTCAAGTAGTTGATAAGCAAATTGGTGCAGTACCTAAATCGGTATTAGACAAAAAAATTCAAGCGCATTTGTAATTATAAATGCTTCAAAATAATCTTCAAAATCCTGCTTTATGCAGGATTTTGTGCTTAAATGTGCTTGCTTAGTATTTTTGATATTTTTAATTTTTATAATTTACAAAATCGGATTATCTTACTACTCTAAAACTTAACGATGGATAAATTTCAGGGCCTTATCGGGATTTTATTAATTCTAGGAATTGCATTTTTGTTTTCAAATAATAAAAAAAATATTAATTACAGATTAGTAGCTAGTGGTCTTGGCTTACAATTAGTAATTGGAATATTAGTATTAAAAATTCCAGCAGTTACCAATTTTTTCCAAATGATTGGAAAAGGAATGGGAAAAATTGAGCAGTTCTCTCGTCAAGGCGCTGCATTTGTATACGGAGGTATTGGTGCAATGACACCCACTGGTGTTAGTGATTTTACAAATGGTGGTTTTGTTTTTGCATTTAATGTTACTGCTACTATTATTTTAGTTTGTGTTTTAGTAGCCTTATTATACCATTTTGGTATCATGCAAAGAATTGTGGCAGTAATTGCAAAAGCTATGAATTTTATCATGCGGGTTAGTGGAGCCGAGGCACTAAGTAATGTAGCTAGTGCATTTGTTGGCCAGGTAGAGGCACAGGTTATGATACGTCCTTATTTGCCAACCATGACAAAAAGTGAAATTTTAGCAAGTATGAGTGGTAGTTTAGCCTGTATTGCTGGTGGAATCCTAATTGTTTATGCTAATATGGGCGCTCAAGCTGGTATTGACTTAGCCCCCAAATTAATTACAGCAAGTTTAATGGCGGCTCCCGGAGCTTTAGTTATTGCAAAAATATTATTTCCAGAAACAGAGGAGTCTCAAACAATGGGGAAAGTAAAATTAGAAGTAAAAAGCCAATACAGTAATACTATTGATGCTATCACACATGGCGCTGGCGAAGGTTTTAAAATAGCCATGAATGTGATTGCTATGTTAATTGGATTTATTGCTTTAATAGCATTAATAGATTGGAGTTTATTAAAAATAGGACATGTTTTTAATACGCACATAGATTTAAGTTTAAACTACATTTTTGGTAAAATATTTTATCCAATGGCTTGGGCTATGGGCATTCCCAGTGCAGATATCCAAAACGCAGCTACATTACTTGGTCAAAAATTAACCATCAATGAGTTTGTTGCGTTTAAGAGTTTAACAAGTAAAGCGGTTCCAATATTAACAGAAAAAGGTTTATTTATAGTTAGCATAGCTATTTGTGGATTTGCAAATTTTAGTAGTGTGGGAATGTTAATAGGTGGTATTGGTGAATTAGTACCTAGCAGGCGCAAGGACTTAGCCGAGCTAGGTTTAAAAGCTTTACTAGCAGGTACATTAGCCTCCTATTTATCTGCAAGTATTGCAGGTATTTTAATAGGTTAATTCACACTAAATCTTCAACTAATTCGTAACTTTGTGCTTAAATAGTGCAGGTTATGAATACGAAGCATATAAGTGTAATTATTGGTGCAGAAAAAGACAGTCGTTTACAAGAAATTGGAAATAAAGTAATACAAAATAATCGTCTTTCCTTTGACGATGGGGTTTATTTATTTGAACAATCTTCCTTACCATATGTTGGTGCATTAGCCAATTGGAAAAGAGAATCTTTACATGGAAATAAAACTTATTTTAATAAGAATTTTCATATTGAACCTACTAATGTTTGCGTATTCTCATGCAAATTTTGTTCATATTCTAAATTATACGCACACAAGGAAGAAGGTTGGGAATTAACCATCGACCAAATGTTGGATATTGTAAAATCCTATGATGGTAAACCTGTTACCGAAGTGCATATAGTTGGTGGTGTTCATCCAAAACTTACCCTTACTTTTTTCTTGGAATTAATGCGCGCCATTAAAGCACATCGTCCTGAGTTACATATCAAAGCGTTCACTCCAGTTGAATTAGAATACATGTTTCGAAAAGCAAATGTTTCTACCAAGGAGGGTATGCGATTAGCCCATGAAGCAGGATTAGACTCCCTGCCAGGTGGAGGAGCCGAAATTTTCCATCCCGAAATTCGTGAACAAATTTGTGCCGACAAAGCAACCGCTGATCAATGGTTGGAAATACACCAAACAGCACATGAATTAGGCATGCATAGTAATGCTACCTTATTATATGGACATATAGAAAAATACGAACACCGCATTGACCATATGGAGCGCCTTCGTCAATTACAAGATAAGACCAATGGTTTTAATACATTTATTCCGCTTAAATTCAGAAACGAAGGAAATGACATGAGCCATGTTTCAGAGTCCACAATGGCCAATGATTTAAAAATGTATGCAATTTCACGATTGTATTTAGACAACTTCCCGCATGTAAAAGCATATTGGCCTATGCTAGGAAGAGACATTGCTCAATTAACTTTAAGTTATGGGGTAAATGATATTGATGGAACCATTGACGATACTACTAAAATATATTCCATGGCGGGCAGTGAAGAGCAAACACCTGCAATGACTACAGAGCAACTTGTTGGATTAATAAAACAAGCTAAAAGACAACCAATTGAAAGGGGTACTTTATATGATGTAATAAAGGATTATTCTAATCACGAATTTGTTGAAGGCGAACTTTAAAAACAATTACAAAAAATATAATTGTATTAACATTCCGCTAAAGCAATTGGAATTTGAATAGCAAGTCCACCGTCAGCAGTTTCTTTATATTTTACACTCATATCTATTGCAGTATTCCACATGGTTTTAATTACTTTGTCCAAACTTACCAACGCAAAATCTGGTTTGCTTTGTAATGCTAATTGTGCGGCTGTAATTGCTTTAATTGCACCCATAGTATTTCTTTCAATGCAAGGAATTTGAACCAATCCACCCACTGGATCACAGGTTAATCCTAAGTGATGTTCCATAGCAATTTCGGCCGCCATTAAAGCTTGCTTTTGATTTCCACCTAAAAGTTCAGTTAAAGCTGCTGCCGCCATTGCAGAGGATACTCCAATTTCGGCTTGACATCCTCCCATCGCTGCAGATATGGTAGCGCCGGATTTAAATAATATACCAACCGCACTTGCAGTCATTAAAAATTTTCTAATATCAGTTGAATTGTTTTTATCGCAAAAAAGAATTGCATACATAAGCACAGCTGGGATTACACCTGCAGCTCCATTAGTTGGTGCTGTTACTACCCTTCCAAAATTTGCATTTTCTTCATTTACAGCTAAGGCAAAACAACTAACACAATCCAATGTATATCTAAAGTCTTGGCCTCCTTGAGTTATAAGCTGCATCCATTGTTGTAAGGAATTAAAATTTGCCTCTTTTACCAATTGTTTATTTAAGTCAAATGCCCTGCGTCTTACATGTAGTCCTCCAGGCAAAACTCCTTGAGTAGTACAACCTTTATAAATACATTGCAACATGGTTTCCCATATCTGATCTAACTTATTGTTAATATTTATTTCATCTAAAATTGCTTTCTCATTCTCAAATACAATTTCATTAATATTCATCCCAGTTTTCATGCACCAATGCAGTAATTCATTGGCTGAGTAAAAGTCAAAAGGAATGTCTGCATTTGCTTTAACTGCTGTATCAGAAGCTGGCGCTTCTTGTACTTCAGCAAGTTCAATAAATCCTCCCCCAATAGAATAATAAGTAAAAGTGAATTGTTCATTATTAATGGTAACTATAAACTGCATTGCATTTGGATGATGCGGCAAGGACTGGTCTTTTAAAAAAACAATATCCTTATTATAATCAAATTGGATCCTTATCTGGTTATTGAAATTTAAAATTTTACTATTTTTAATTTCAGTTATTTTTTCTTGTAATAAACTAGTATCTGTTGTGATGGGATCCTCCCCCATTAATCCCATTATAATAGCTATATCTGTACCATGACCTTTACCTGTTTTTGCCAAAGATCCGTATAGTTTAACTTCAATTTTTTGAATCGGATTTAAACTTGTCTTTTTATATAATTTTTGTATTAAATCTAAAGCAGCTTTCCATGGTCCCAATGTATGAGAACTTGAAGGGCCTACCCCAATTTTAAACATATCAAAAACAGATATAAATTTTTCCATAATCATTGACAAATGTATGTTAGTTTTAATAAATTTGAGTATGAAATTAAAATTCAAAATACTTTGCTCATTAATAAGCATGTTTGTTACTATTACTAAATTAAATGGTCAGGTAGACACCCATTTATTAGAAAAATTATTAAAGCAAAAACCAGCACAATTTGAGGCTATTTTAAATAACCCTAATACATATCGAGTTCAAATTTTTTATACTCAAATTAATAGAGATCAAAACAATATTCCAAGTTTTAAGGAATTTAGTTATAGATTAAATCCTTCGGAATATTTTTATCCTGCAAGTACTGTAAAAATGCCCATGGCAATAATGGCATTGGATAAAATTAATAATTTAAAAATAAAAGGTTTAAGCAAATCCACAACTGCATATTATGACAGTGTTGCTGCAAGACAAGAAACTATTTATAATAATCCCTATGCTATAAATGGAAAACAAACTATTGAGCAAGCAATTAAGGAAATATTTTTAGTAAGTGATAACAATGCTGCCAACCGACTATTTGAATTTTTAGGACAAGAGGAAATTCATAAAAAGCTTGCTGAAAAAGGATATAAGGATGCATATATTAGAAATCGTTTGGAGTTAGGCCGAACACAAGAAGAAAGCAGACAAACACAAGCAATTGACTTTTTTGATGACAACGGTAAAAAAATATACCATCAGGATGCTAAATACAATAAACAAGCTTTACCCTATTACAATGCTTTTTTAGGTAAAGGATATTACAATAGCAATGATTCCTTAATTAATGGGCCATTAGATTTTTCTACAAAAAATAGAATTTATCTAAATGACTTACATCATATTTTACAATCTGTTATATTTTATGATCAAACCCCGATTAATCAAAGATTTAATTTAACAAAAGAGGATCGTAGCTTTTTATTAAAATGGATGCATACCTTACCTACCGAATCACAATACCCAACCTACGATACTTTAGAATACTGGCCAGCCTATTGTAAGTTTATGTTTATGGGTGCAGAAAAAGGCCCCCTACCACCACATATTAAAATATACAACAAAGTAGGTGATGCATACGGATTTTTACTTGATATTAGCTATATCGTTGACCCAATTAATAAAGTGGAGTTTATGTTAAGTGCGGTAATATATTGCAATAGCGATGGGATCTTAAATGACAGTAAATACGATTATGAAAGCGTTGGTTATCCTTTCTTTAAAAACTTGGGCCATTTAATATATGACTATGAGTTAAAAAGAAAAAAAACCTAAAACTTACAGGCGTTTGCGAATAAATTGCGAAATTTGCATCACAAATTAAATACCATGATATTATCGTCTTTATTAAATCGTTTTAGTGAGCCAGAAACTTTGAAAATGGCTAAATTAGGTCGTGAACTAAGAGCACAAGGAATTGATGTTATAGACCTTAGTTTAGGAGAACCCGATTTTGATACACCTCAACATATTAAAGACGCAGCTATTAAAGCAATTAATGACAACTGGTCTCACTATACTCCAGTTGCTGGATTTTTAGATTTAAGAGAAGCAGTTTGTGCTAAATTAAAAAGAGACAATAACCTGGATTATAAACCAGAGCAAATTGTAACCTCAACAGGTGCAAAGCAAAGTTTAGCCAATGCAATTTTAGCTTTGGTTGATGATGGCGACGAAGTAATTATCCCAACACCATACTGGGTAACCTATTCTGAATTAGTTAAAATTGCACGTGGTAAAGTAGTTGAAATTAGAACAAGCACTGATGCTGGATTTAAAGCAACCCCTGCTCAAATTGAGGCTGCTATTACCCCAAAAACAAAAGTGTTTATGTTCTCTAGCCCTTGTAATCCAAGTGGTGCAGTTTATAGCAAAGAAGAATTAAAAGCATTAGCTGATTTATTTAAAAAATATCCTCAAATCACTATTTTATCTGATGAGATTTATGAATATATCAACTTTGTTGGGAAGCATGAGAGTATTGCTCAATTTGCAGAAATCAAAGATCAAATAGTAGTAATTAATGGCTTAAGTAAAGGCTTCGCCATGACGGGTTGGAGGTTAGGTTACACCGCTTCTAATGTAGAAATTGCAAAAGCGATGGAAAAATTACAAGGCCAATTTACTTCAGGAACTTGTTCAATTACTCAAAAAGCTGCAGTTACTGCGCTTTTAGGTGATTTAAAACCGTCTCATGAAATGACCGAGGAATTTACTCGTCGTAGAACAACCACCTTAAAATTAGTCAGCGAAATGCCTGGTTTTAAATGTTATGCTCCCGAAGGTGCATTTTATGTTTTCCCAGATGTAAGTGCTTATTATGGAAAATCAGATGGCACACAAACCATTGCAAATGCTGCCGACTTTAGCATGTATTTGTTAAACACCGCCCACGTTTCATCGGTAATGGGTGATGCATTTGGTGAACCCAATTGTGTTCGTTTCTCATTTGCCAATAGCATGCCAAACATTGAAAAAGCATGGGCGAGAATTAAGGAGGCTTTAGCCAAATTAAAATAGTGACTCCCGAGAAATTTCAAATGTTTGAAAATAGGTTGCTTAAAAATTATAAGCACCGACTTAAACAAGCCAAGCGATTAAATCTTACTTGTTGGAGATTATACGATCATGACTTACCCGAATTCCCTATTTGTATAGAACTTTATGAGGAGTATATTTATATTGCCGAATACAACAGACGTCATGCCTTAAGCGAAGCGGATCATGCTGCTTGGTTTGAAAACACTAAAGGAATTATTGCAACAATAACTGGTGTCCCTATGGATCATATGTATGTTAAGTTGCGAAAACGTATGTCACATAGAGAAGGTCAATATGAAAAAGAAGCAGTAACCGAATCCAAAATAATTAAGGTTCAGGAAAATGGTTATCATTTTTTAGTAAACCTAACCGATTATCTAGACACTGGCTTGTTTTTAGATCACCGTATTACCAGACAAATGGTTGCGAGCGAAGCTAAGGATACAAATTTTTTAAACCTATTCAGTTATACCAGTTCTTTTTCGGTATATGCTGCTGCAGCTGGTGCTAAAACAGTAACCTCTGTGGATTTATCAAAAACTTACTTAGCTTGGAGTGAAGATAATTTTGAAATTAATTTATTAAAAAATTCAGTTGCTTATCAGTTTATACATGCCGATGTAAAACAATATTTAAAAACATTACCAGCTAACCATTATGAGTTAGTAGTAATGGATCCACCTACTTTTAGCAATAGTAAAAGAATGAAAGATATTTTAGATATTCAACGCGATCATGTAGTATTAATCAATGATGCATTACGCGCCATGAAACCTGGCGGTATTTTATATTTTAGCACCAACTTTACCCAGTTTATTATTGATCTTGAAAATATAAACAGTACACTGGTAAAAGATATTACCAAAGCAACTACTCCATTTGATTTTGAAGGAAGGTTAAAACGCTGGTGCTATAAAATTATTAAACCATAATAATTGGTAATAATTTTGTTGTTTTAAATTGCAGCTAGTATTTTTTCATGTATTGCAACTACCTGCGGTAGCACTAAATGCAGCTCATCATTTACAATTACAAAATCACAAAGTTTCATTTTTATACTTTCTGTGATTTGGTGTGCCATTCTTTTTTCAACTTCTTGTTTAGTGCAGTGGTCTCGTTTCATAACCCTATTTATTCTCACCGCTGTTGGTGCACTTACTCCTATCATTTTGGCAACACCCAAGGAGGAACCAGATTCAAAAAACAAAGCTGCCTCCTTAATGACATAAGGTGCATGTTGATTTGAGGCCCAATCCAGAGCAGCTTGAATGGTAATGGGATGTACAATTGAATTCAACAATTCCAATTTAAAATGATCCTTAAAAACTATATGCGCTAAAAATTCCCTGTTTAATACTTGACTGTTGTTATTAAATTGGTTGGTTTGGTTGTTGGTAAGATATACTTGTGGCCCAAATGCAGCAATAAGCTTTTCCTTAATAATAGGATTAGTGTTCATAATGGTTTTAGCAGCTGCATCGGCGTCAAATACAGGCACACCCATACTTGCAAACACTTTTGCAATGGTGGATTTGCCGGATCCTATACCTCCTGTTAAACCAATTATAACTGACATATGTATAAATTAACCTACTTAAAGTTACGCGAATTTTAAACATAAAAAATCCGAAATAAGTTTCCTAATTAAAGGATTCTTATTTCGGATTTAAAATTATAATTGAATAAACTATTTGTTAATTGCTTGAGACCACTCTAAGCTAATAGAAGATCTTTCGATTTTTAAGTAACTACCAGGGCTAACTTCTAATTGAACAGTGTTGTCCTCATTTACCTTTGAAATAGTTCCATGTATGCCTGCAATTGTTACTACTTTATCCCCTTTTTGCATGCCGTCAATAAATTTCTTTTGCTCTTTTGCTTTTTTAGCTTGTGGACGGATCATAAAAAACCAGAAAACTACGATAATACCACCAAGCATTACTAGTTGAAAAGTACCGCCTCCTTGTGGAGCTTGTAATAAAATTGCTGTCATTTTTATTTGTTTAAATTTGTTTTAAATAGCTTGAATTGCATTAATTGCAATTAGCAAATATAGGATAAAGAAACTATTTGTCCTTGTGACTTACTTTTTGAATTTTACCATTTGCTACTAGCTCTTTATGAATACTATCTAAAATACCATTTACAAATTGTCCACTTTGCTCGGTACTATATTCCTTAGCTAAATCAATGTACTCATTAATGGTTACTTTGGTTGGAATGGTGTCAAAATACACTAACTCACATACGCCTAAACGTAATAATATCATATCTATTACAGCTATGCGCTCAGGATCCCAGTTTTTTAATTTAGGCTTAATAATATCCTCAGCAATAGTTTTTTTATCAATAGCGGTTTGCAATAAATCGTTTGCAAATTTTAATTTTTCATCCCCTACTAAATCTAAAAAATCAATGGAGTTTGGTTTTTGAATATAATTCAAAATAAAACCAATCATCATATCCCCCTCGTCCTCCCAGTTAGTAAAATGCTCGTCGATATAGTCCACTGCATTTTCTGACCCTAAAATAATAGTGCCAAAAATAAATTTTAAAATTTCCTTTTCTTTGGATTTGTCTCTATTTTCTTCAGAGATATAGATCTTGTAATCATTTGATTCTGTTAGTTGCCTAAATAAGTTTTTAACTAAATCGCCTTCGATCCATTGTTGAGGTTTAACCACTTCTAAGGCTTTTTTATAGCCTTCTGAATCCAAGGTTTGCCATACAATACTATTGCCAGCTATTTTAATATTCACTGATAGATCGGCTGAATTAGGTAAATTTTTGGAGGCTCTTTGTTGTGCTTCTACTTCGGCATATAAAGCAATCTGATGAATTAGGTTTACTAAGAAGACAAATAAATTACGTGTTTTGTCAAATTCCTTGGTAAGTAATGAGTTTGATGTGCCCTGAATTTTAGATTCAAGCATATATAAAACCTGCATTACTTTAATTCGTATGTTTCTTCTATTCATCATATTAATAAGAGCTATAAGGCGGGCAAAGCTATCCAAATAATTCCAAAAAAACTGACATTTTTTACATAAATAAGCCTAAAACCTACAAATTTAAGCATAGATTTGCCTCCCCTGTCCCCTTTGGATGCTTGTCACTGCAATTTTGACTCATTTATGAAGTAAAAAAGTCATTGGCAAGGTTCTTGAAGTAATAGGTATAAACCAATCAATTTTTTAAACCAAAAAATAATAAAGTATGGCTAAGAGTACGGCTAAAAAACTAAACATTACGCCTTTACACGACAGAGTAATTGTGATGCCTGCCGCTGCGGAAGAGAAAACAGCTGGAGGAATTATTATCCCTGACACAGCTAAAGAAAAGCCACAACGTGGTGTTATTGTAGCTGCTGGTCCTGGTAAAAAGGACGAACCAGTATCTGTAAAAGTGGGTGATACCGTTTTATATGGTAAGTATGCTGGTACAGAAATTCAAATTGAAGGTCAAGATTTATTGATCATGCGTGAAAGCGATATTTTGGCAATTGTATAATTGCATTTGAACCATTTATTAACGAAATAAAAATAAGTTTATATGTCTAAAATGATTTTTTTCGACTTAGAAGCGAGAAATAAAATGAAAAAAGGTGTTGACACTTTAGCCAACGCTGTAAAAGTTACATTAGGGCCAAAAGGTCGTAACGTAGTAATAGAGAAAAAGTTTGGATCCCCTTCAGTTACAAAGGATGGTGTATCTGTAGCAAAAGAAATTGATTTAGAAGATCCAATTGAAAATATTGGTGCTCAAATGGTAAAAGAAGTAGCATCTAAAACAGCGGATCAAGCTGGAGATGGTACCACTACTGCAACTGTATTAGCGCAAGCAATTGTTGGGGAAGGTTTAAGAAACGTTACTGCAGGTGCAAATCCAATGGATTTAAAACGCGGTATTGATAAAGCTGTTGAAAAAGTAGTTGCTAGTTTAAAAGCACAATCTCAAACTGTTGGAAACGACACTAAGAAAATTGAGCAGGTAGCTTCTATCTCTGCAAACAACGATAACGAAATTGGAAAGCTAATTGCAATGGCAATGGCTAAAGTGGGTAAGGAAGGTGTAATTACTGTGGAAGAAGCAAAAGGAACCGATACTACAGTTGATGTAGTGGAAGGTATGCAATTTGATCGTGGATATGTTTCTCCGTACTTTGTTACCAATAGCGAAAAAATGGAAGCTGAAATGCAAAATCCATATATCTTAATTTATGATAAGAAAATTTCAGCAATGAAAGACATCTTACATATTTTAGAGAAAGTAGCACAAACAAATCGTCCATTAGTAATTATCGCTGAAGATTTAGAAGGCGAAGCAATGGCAACATTGGTAGTTAACAAATTACGTGGTACTATTAAAGTAGCTGCTGTTAAAGCTCCTGGCTTTGGTGACCGCCGAAAAGAAATGTTAACCGACATTGCAATTTTAACTGCTGGTACAGTAATTAGTGAGGAGCAAGGATTCAAATTAGAAAACGCCGACTTGTCCTATTTAGGTCAAGCTTCTTCTATCACAATTGACAAAGACAACACAGTTATTGTTGGCGGTAAAGGTAAAAAAGCAGATATCACAGCTCGTGTAAATCAAATTAAAGCACAAATCGAAAATACAACTTCAGACTACGATCGTGAAAAACTTCAAGAGCGCTTAGCGAAATTAAGCGGCGGTGTAGCTGTACTTTATGTAGGTGCTGCAACTGAAACTGAAATGAAAGAAAAGAAGGATCGTGTAGACGATGCTTTACATGCAACACGCGCTGCAGTTGAAGAAGGTATTGTACCAGGTGGTGGCGTTGCTTACATTCGTGCAGTAGCAAGTTTAGATAAACTAAAAGGCGCTAACGATGATGAAAATACTGGTATCCAAATAGTACGTCGTGCTATTGAAGAGCCGCTTCGCCAAATTGTTAAGAATAGCGGTATTGAAGGTTCTATTGTGGTACAAAGAATCAAAGAAGGTAAAGACGACTTTGGTTTCAATGCTAGAACAGAAGTTTTCGAAAACCTATTTAAAGCAGGTGTTATAGATCCTACTAAAGTATCTAGAGTTGCTTTAGAAAATGCTGCATCAATTGCATCTATGTTGTTAACAACCGAGTGTGTTATTGCAGATAAACCAAAACCAGAAGCGGCTCCACACGGTGGTGGTGCTCCTGATATGGGTGGTATGGGTTACTAAAAACAAATTCGCAACAAAATTGCGATCTTATAAAAAAAGCCTCAGCATTTGCTGAGGCTTTTTTTATTTGGTGCTAGAAAAAACTAATTTCAATACCATTAATAATACTTATTACTTTTTACTAAAATATAATTGATATCCTTTTACTAAAAGTAATTGTGCAATACCATAAGTAAGCATAGTAACTAACCCAATATTTTTAATTGGATGATTTATGGCCCAATCAAATTTATTAAATGCTAAAACGGTGTCAGAGCTTATAAAAAATAACATTCCTGGGAACCAAAATAATTTTGAAATTAAAGCCCCTTTTACATCTCCTCCCGCATGGATGGCCATAAGTGCAGCAGTGCAAATTAAAATCATGTACACTAATACGGGATAAATTAAACCCCCCATTGCATCCTTTAATTGAAAAAATATGAACAAACAAAAACTTAATAATACCACTGTAAAAGCAATTAGTTTTTTTGACTTTGGTTGACTTATGCTATTTATTTTGTTAAAACATACAATATTAAAAATATGGGTAGTCATAAATGCAACCATACCAACAATAAATAAATTATTAAAACTTAGCAGCACATCCCCTAAGAATGATCCAAACATGGCAATAAAAACAAACCATCTTTGTTTTGAAAAATTTTCATCAATTTGTTGCGCTGCTAAAAAAATTATTAAGGTGGGAAGTAATAAGACTTTTGTTGCAAACTGAAAACTAGAAAATGAATCTCCTAAAATTTGAGCATATAAATGACATGATAATAAAAGTATATAAAGAGTAATACCCCATTTTTGAATTATTGTTCTCATAATTGCTTTTGTTTAATTGTAATTAAAAGTACGTCATGGCTCGTATATTATTAACTGCTTTTCATAAATTTGCAATATGATAAGCCCAATAGAGGAAAAATTTTATACCCAATGGGAAAAAGAAAGACTTCAGCCTGCTTATAAAAGAAGATCTTTTTTAAGGGGATTAAGTGCCAGTTTAAGTTTAGGCGTGCTAATATTAATTATTTCTGAAATTAGCTGGTATGAAAGAGCAAACATGCAAGTGAACAGTTGGGGCAATGAAATTTGGATTATCATAGCCATTTTAATAATTTCATTTGGATTTGGTTGGATTTATCAGCAGTTTACCTCCGAAATGAATGAACAGAGATATCAAGAATTAAAACATATAAAATCAAAAAAATGATCATTTTAGCATCAAAAACAACAAAAAGAGTCCATTTTTCTTTCATTTTAAGCATTTTTGCGGCATTTTTATGCATTTTCACAATATCATCTTGTAGCAAATCAGGAGCAAGTGAACAAGACCAAATGGTTTCTTTTGCTAAATCTCATTCTATCAATTATACAACCGACGCAAGTGGTATTTTATATGAAATTATAACTCCTGGCAATAGTACCCACCCTACCGTAAGTAACACAATTACAGTCACTTATACTGGTACTTTAATGAATGGCAATCAATTTGACGCAGGAACCATTACATATGGTTTAAGTCAATTAATACCAGGTTGGCAAGTGGCAGTGCCAAAAATTGGCGTTGGTGGTGAAATTAAAGTCTTAATACCTTCTTCATTAGGCTATGGATCTGCTGGAGCTGGATCCTCTATTCCTGGCAATGCTCCCTTGTATTTTGACATTAAGCTTACGGCTGTAAAATAATGCCTTTTTGGCCCAATTTTTCCCTCGTTTCCATTATATTTGCCGACTAAAAATCAGTTAACCAAACTATTATGCAACTCAAAGGATTAGTGCGCTTTTTTGCGATTGCGCTTATTTTAATTTGTCTTTATCAATTATCATTTACCTGGTTCGTTCGTAGCCATGAAAAAGCTATGGATGCAAAAGCAACGTCTTGGGTAAAAAAGTTCCCTAAAGCGGAGCAAGTATACCCTGCTAACAAGGAAGAGCAATTATTGTACAATGACAGTGTAAGTGACTTACAAAAAGCATATTACAAACATTTATTAGACAGTACAAAAGATACCAAATTAGCTTTTGGTTTAACTACTTATGCTAACGCTAAAGAAAAGGAATTAATGTTAGGTCTTGATTTACAAGGCGGTATGAGTGTGACTATGGAAGTAGGCCTTGACGGTTTAATCAAGTCACTTGCTAATTATACCAAAGACCCAGCTTTTAATACTGCTTTAAACAATGCAGTAGCTAAAAAAGCAAACAGCCGTGCCGATTTAATCTCCTTATTTAGAGAAGAATATGCTCGTGTAAATCCAACAGGAAAATTAGCCCCATTATTTGCAACTCGTAGTAATGGTAAATTAAAGTTTGATGCTTCGGATGATGTAGTTGCTTCTTATTTAAGAGATCAATCTACTATTGCATTTAACAATACTTACAAAATTTTAAGAACTCGTATTGACAAATTTGGACTAGCTTCTCCTAATATTAATCCTGATGCGACAAAAGGAATTATTAGCATTGAACTTGCTGGTATTAGTGATAAAGAGCGTGTACGTTCTTATTTACAATCCACAGCAAACCTGCAGTTTTTTGAAGTATATACTTTAGAAAATAAAGATATTCAAGCGGGAATCACTGCAGCAGATAAAGCTATTGAAGCAAATTTAGCTGGAATAAAAGACAGCAATGCAACTGCTAAATTGGATACGTCTAAATTAAATCCAAATAAGAATCCATTATTAAAATTGGTTCAATTCACACAACCTTACCAAGGAAAAAATGGTCAATATGTTTTCCCTGGAGAGATTGGTTATACTTTGAAAAAGGATTCTGCTAAATTAAATGCATGGTTGGCTTTACCAGAAGTAAAAGCTAAATTCCCATCTAACTTAGTATTCATGTATGGAAAAGTGGAAACCGAAGATGCAAAGGCAAAAGAGGTTTTACCACTTTATGCAATTAAAACTTTGGACAATGGTCAAGCTGAATTAGAGGGTGACCACGTTGCAAATGCAGCACAAGATTTTGATGATCGCGGCAAAGTAGCTATCAAAATGAATATGGATAAAGTAGGTACTACCCTTTGGGCTAAAATGACATCTAAAAATGTTGGCAAGCCTTTAGCAATTGTACTTGATAATATTGTTTATTCTGCTCCAAATGTTAACGAAGCAATTATAACAGGTAATTCTTCTATTTCTGGCAACTACACTTTAAAAACTGCACAGGATTTAGCTGAAATATTAGAGAGCGGTAAATTACCTGCTCCAGCTAAAATTGTACAAGAACAACAAGTGGGTCCAACATTAGGTAAAGCCTCTATTCAAGGTGGATTAATGTCTTTTGGCATTGCCTTTCTTGTAATTTTTGCTTTAATGTTATTATACTTTAATACTGGTGGTTGGGTTGCAAACATTGCATTAATCTTAAACTTATTATTTACCATTGGTATTTTAAGTGCTTTAGGATTTACATTAACTGCGCCTGGTATCGCCGGTTTAGTATTAACAGTTGGTATGGCGGTAGACACCAACGTAATTATATTTGAAAGAATTAAAGAGGAATTAACAAAAGGCAAGAGCTATCAAATGGCGGTTACCGATGGTTACAAACGTTCTATGTCTCCAGTATTGGATGCACACGTTACCACCCTTTTAACTGCATGTATTTTAGCTTACTTTGGTTTAGGTCCAGTACTTGGATTTGCAACAACACAAATTATTGGTATATTATTATCCTTATTCTGTGGAATCTTAGTTTCTCGTTTAATCACAGATATTTATACAAGTAAAAACAGACACTTTGAATACTTTACAGCAGTTTCAAGATCTATCTTCAAACATGCTTCATTCAAATTTATTGAATTCAGAAAGTATGCTTACGTTTTATCTGCTATTGTTTTAGTAATGGGTATTGCATCATTCTTTAACGGATTTGACCAAGGTGTTGAATTTGCAGGAGGAAGAAGTTATACCATTAAATTTAATAGCGCAGTAAATATCGAGTCGGTTAGAGACGACTTAAAGAAAGTATTTGGTGAAGCACCAATTATTAAAACAGTAGACACTAAAAATCAAATTAACATCACAACTTCTTATAAAATTAAGGAGCAAGGAAATAATATTGACCAGGAAGTAGAAGCTTTACTTTACAAAGGTTTAGCAAAACAATTACCAACGGGTACTAGCTTTAAAGAATTTGAAACTTCTTATAAGCAAAGTTCTCAAACCGTATTACCTACTATCTCTGATGACTTAAAAGCAGGTGCCACTAAAGCAACCATATTTGCTTTAATTGCAATTTGTTTGTACATCTTTATTCGTTTCCGTGACTGGAGATATTCTTTAGGTACTATTTTCTCTTTGTTACACGACGTATTTGTAACATTAATTGTATTTAGTTTCTTAAGAAAAGTAGTACCATTCCCATTAGAAATTGACCAGCACTTTATTGCTGCGGTATTAACCGTTATTGGTTTCTCTATGAATGACACGGTAATTGTTTATGACCGTATTCGTGAAGACTCTAAATTAATGAAAGGTTCAGATAACGCCAGCATTATTAACCGAGCAATTAACGAAACATTAAGTCGTACAGTAATGACTTCATTAACTGTATTCTTAGTAATCTTAATCTTGTTCATATTTGGTGGTGAAGTAACAAGAGGATTTGCATTTGCAATGTTAATTGGTATCATTACTGGTACCTACTCATCTATCTTTGTTGCCGCTCCAGTATTAGTGGATTTTGCAAAAGACAAACCATTAGGACGCTCAGAAAGCAAAAAGAAATAAACGCATACGTTTTATAATAAAAAGGCCTCACCATATCGTGAGGCCTTTTTTATTGCTTCATCCCTTTATTGCTTTGGAATATTTTTTCCGATGCGAACGAGAGCAGAGGAAAAAATATTCCAAAAGCAAAAGCTAAAGTAAAAGTAAAATTATACCGCGAAGCTGGTACCACATCCGCAGGTGCTAGATGCATTTGGGTTATTAAAGGTAAACCCACGGCTATTTAAACCTCCTTGCCAGTCAATATTCATTCCGTATAAATATATTTGATGTGCAGCCTCCATACAGCAAGGAATGCCCTCAAAAGTGAATTGCATATCGCCTTCTTTTGGCACATCAAAGCCAAGAACATAGGTCATACCGGAACAGCCTCCACCTTTAACACCAACACGTAATTTTTGTTGCTGATCAAACCCAGGCTCGCCCATTAATCTTGTTAATTCCTCCACAGCACTTGCTGTAAAACTTACTGGCGTGCTTAATAAAGTATCTAATGCCATGATATATAATTATTGTACAAAATTACAACAAGAAAAGCATATCTAATATCCCAAAAATTTCGAAAATAGGAATAATAACTAGGTCGGGACATAGTGTTTTTTCGTAAATTTAAATATGCAAGAACATGTGAAAAAGACAGATAGCGGAATACCCATTCAAAAAGTTTATACGCAACAGGATTTGCCTCAAAATTTTGATGGGAATTTAATGCCAGGTGATTTCCCATACACAAGAGGCGTTCAACCAGATATGTATTTAGGTAAGCTTTGGACAATGCGTCAATATGCAGGTTTTTCAACTGCCGAGCAAAGTAATCAACGTTATCATTTTTTACTTTCTCAAGGTGTGATGGGACTAAGTGTTGCTTTTGATTTGCCAACACAAATTGGATATGATCCCGACCATATGCTTTCCGAGGGGGAAGTTGGAAAAGTGGGCGTTTCGGTAAGTTCGCTAGCTGATATGGAAGTATTATTTAAAGATATTCCTTTAGATAAAATAAGTACTTCCATGACCATTAATGCTACAAGTTTTATTTTATTAGCATTGTATGTTGCACTTGCTAAGAAAAGAGGAATTGATATTAAACAGTTATCCGGCACCATACAAAATGATATTTTAAAAGAATATGCTGCAAGAGGAACCTACATTTATCCTCCTAAATATTCCATGCGCATTATTACGGATATATTTGAATGGTGTGGAACAAATCTTCCAAAATGGAATAGTATAAGTATTTCTGGATATCATATTAGAGAAGCAGGAAGTACCGCAGTACAAGAAATTGCTTTTACATTAAGCAATGGGAAAGCATATGTGAAAGCTGCAATTGAAAAAGGATTGGATATTAATGTTTTTGGTAAGCGTCTCTCCTTTTTCTTTAATGCTCATAATAATTTATTTGAGGAAGTAGCTAAGTTCAGAGCAGCGCGAAAAATGTGGGCAAATATTATGAGGGATTTTGGAGCTACCGATCCCAAAGCACTTATGCTAAGGTTTCATACACAAACAGGCGGAGCTACGTTAACTGCTCAACAACCACATAATAATATAAGTAGAGTTACAATACAAACAATAGCTGCAGTGCTAGGCGGCACACAAAGCTTACACACCAACGGTTTTGATGAAGCACTAGGGCTACCTACCGAGGAAGCAGCAAGCATTGCATTAAGAACACAACAAATAGTTGCATATGAAAGTGGCATCACTGAAACTGTAGATCCTTTAGCAGGCAGTTTTTTTATTGAAAATTTAACCACTCAAATTGAATTAGAAGCTAATAAAATAATAAAAGAAATAGATGAGATGGGGGGAAGTGTTGTTGCCATTGAAAATGGATATATGCAAAACAAAATTGCAAACAGTGCTTATAGTTATCAAAAAAAGATTGAATCTAAAGAAAAAATTATTGTAGGTGTAAATGAATTTAAATCAGATACATCATCAGCTATTCCTATTTTAAAAATTGATGAAAAAATTAGACAGGAACAAATTGAAAAACTTAATACAATAAAAGCAATCAGAGATCAATACAAAGTGAACAGTTGCTTGGCTGCTATAAAAAATGCAGCCAAAGGTACCGAAAATTTAATGCCATTGGTAATAGCGGCTGTAGAAAATTTATGTACACTAGGTGAAATTTCAGATACCTTAAGAACTGTTTATGGTGAATTCCAAGCATAAAAAATCCTATTAATAAATATAAAAAACAAAACAAAAATAAACATGCGCAAATTACTCCTTGCATTATTTGTAGTAAGTTCTATTACAAGTGAAGCACAAAATTTACCTAAAAACTATAACACTTTAATAAACGAAGTGGAGCCTAGTTTAATAAAATGGAGAAGACATTTTCATGAATTCCCTGAGTTATCTAACAGAGAGGTGAACACTGGAAAATACATTGCCGAATTTTTAAAAACCTTGCCTAATGTGGAAGTGCGATATCCAGTGGCAAAAACTGGTGTTGTAGCCGTTTTAAAAGGTGGTAAACCTGGCCCTGTAATTGCATTACGTGCCGATATTGATGCGCTTCCAGTATTTGAGCGAACACCTGTTCCATTTGCTTCTAAAGTTACAAGTGAATACAATGGTCAAAAAGTAAGTGTAAGCCATGCATGTGGACATGATTCACATACAGCTATGTTAATGGCAACTGCTAAAGTATTAAGCGACTTACAAAAGGACGTTCCTGGTACTGTAGTATTTTTATTTCAACCAGCTGAGGAAGGAACGCCTGGAACTGAGGAAGGCGGTGCACCATTAATGATCAAGGAAGGTGCATTAGACAATCCTAAAGTAGAAGCGGTATATGGTATTCATATTTCGTCTCAAACTCCAGTAGGTACTATTAAATATAAATCTGGCGCATTTATGGCTTCTTCCGACTGGTTTACTATTAAAGTTAACGGAAAAGGTAGTCATGGTTCACAACCTTGGGGTGGCGTGGATCCTATTGCTGCTTCGGCACAAATTATTGAAGGGTTACAACATATTGTAAGTAGACAAATGGATTTAACTAAAGCTCCTTTGGTTATTACAGTAGGAACTATAAATGGTGGTGTACGTTCTAATATTATTCCTGAAACAGCCGAAATGACTGGCACCATTAGAACACTTGATAGCAAAATGCAAGAAGAAGTGCATGAAAGAATTAAGCATACTGTGAAAACAATTGCAGAAAGCTCTGGTGCTACTGCCGATGTAAATATTGAAACAAAAACTTTAGTTACTTATAACGATCCAGCTTTGGTGAAGAAAACTTTACCTTCTTTAATAAAAGCGGCCGGTGAAGAAAATGTATCAGAATCCACTTGGGTAACTGGTGCAGAGGACTTTTCGTTTTATGCAGCTAAAGCACCAAGTTTCTTTTTCAATGTTGGTGCACTTCCAAAAGGAACCGATCCTAAAAAAGCAGGTCCGCACCATACGCCTGATTTTTATTTAGATGAGTCTGGATTTATAATTGGAGTAAAAGCATTTACACAATTGGTATTTGACAACGGTGTTTCAAAATCAAAATAGTATTTATTTTGTATACAAAAAATAAGCACTAAAATACAACTTTAAAAAAGGAGCCTTGGTTTAGGCTCCTTTTTTATAAAACAAGTTTTATTATTTTATAAATAATTATTTATTATAATTTCTAGCACCAAATAACAAACTTCCAATACGTACCATATTACTTCCATGTACAATTGCTAAATTATAATCGGAACTCATTCCCATACTTAAAGTATCAAATTGTGCGTTAGGAAAAGCCATTTTAGCATTATCAAAGTAAGTTTTTAAGGTAGTAAATTCCTGTGTTAAAAGGGTTTCATTTGTTGTAAAACTAGCCATACCCATTAGGCCTCTTATGCGAATATGCGTATACGATGCTACCCTTCCACTAACTAAAAAATGATGTAAATCTGGGCCATCAAAACCAAATTTTGTTTCCTCGGTGGCAATATGAACTTGCAGCAAGCAATCAATTATTTTGTTGTGTTTAGCAGCTTGCTTATTAATTTCTTGTAATAATTTTTCAGAATCTACCCCATGTATTAAATGTACAAATGAAGCAATGTATTTTACTTTATTAGATTGTAAATGACCAATAAAATGCCATTGTATATCCTTAGGCAAACTTGCTTCCTTATCAACTAACTCTTGTACATAGTTTTCCCCAAAAGCACGTTGACCTAAATCATATAAAGCTTGAATATCTTCGTTAGGTTTAGTTTTACTTACTGCAATAAGTTCAACATTATGTGGTGCAAGATGTTCCTGAATGGTTAGGTACTGTTCTTTATTAATTGACATAAGGCAAAATTAGGCCAAATTGTATAATTTACCTTGTAATGCTTCGGCCTATTACCAGTTTTTGTATCTCACTTGTTCCCTCATATATTTGAGTAATTTTGGCATCACGCATTAAACGCTCTACATGAAATTCTTTTACAAAACCATAACCACCATGTATTTGGACAGCTTCGGTTGTGACCCACATTGCAGTATCACTTGCATGTAGTTTTGCCATTGCAGCTGAAGTGGTATAATCCAAATGGTTGTCCTTTTCCCAAGCTGCTTTATAACATAATAAACGTGCTGTTTCAATTTTTGTAGCCATCTCTGCTAATTTAAATTGAATCGCTTGATGTTCATGTATTGGTTTGCCAAATGTTTTTCTTTCTTTACTATACGCCAATGCTAATTCATAAGCTCCACTTGCAATACCTAATGCTTGAGCTGCAATACCAATTCTTCCACCATTAAGCGTTTTCATTGCAAAATTAAAACCAAAACCTTCCTCACCTATTCTGTTTTCTTTTGGGACTTTAACATCGGTAAATGAAATGGCATGCGTATCACTTCCTCTAATACCCATTTTGTTTTCTTTAACCCCTACAGTTACCCCTGGTGTATTTTTTTCAACAATAAATGCGTTAATTCCTTTATGTCCTTTGGTATAATCGGTTTGTGCAATAACTAAATAAACACTTGCAGTAGATCCATTGGTTATCCAATTTTTAATACCATTAATCACATAATGACTTCCCATATCAATCGCACTGGTATGTTGATGTGTTGCATCACTTCCAGCTTCCGGTTCACTTAATAAAAATGCACCTACATATAATTCACCATTCTTTACACCACTAGCAAGTGGTGATAAATATTTTCTCTTTTGATCTTCTGATCCAAAATGTTCAATTCCCCAACAAACTAAACTATTGTTTACACTCATAGCAACACTTACGCTACTATCCACTTTACTAATTTCTTCCATGGCTAAAACATAACTAATGGTATCCATGCTTGCACCCCCATAATTTGTACTAGTCATCATTCCTAAAAAACCAAGTTCAGCCAATTTTAATAATTGAGCTTTAGGTACCATTTGGTTTTCATCACGGTCAATAACGCCAGGTAAACATTGTTGTTGTGCAAATTCACGAGCAGCATTTTGAATCATTAATTGCTCTTCGGTTAGTTTAAAATCCATACCATTATTTTGTATAAATTTACGCTAACATTTGTTAGTAAACAAATTATTTAATATCCAACTTATTTTTAATTAATTGTGCCATTACTGATTTATCTGATTCGTTAATAATAGCAGTACTGTCTTGTCTAAAATGTCGTTTAAAAGCAAGTATAGCAGCAGTAGTATCCTTTACATCATAACCAATTAAAGCTAATGCATAAGGCACTGAAATATTATTTTGTAAATTATAATTTGAATTAGGTTCAAACCAAATTCCATACCCTTGTTGTGCAAGTAATGACCAAGGAAAATTGATGTTTGGATCGTTTTTTCTGGTAGGTGCAATATCGGCATGACCAATAAAATTAGTAGCTGGTATTTTATACTTATTTTTTAAAATAGCTAACAAGTTTAATAAACTACTAATTTGTTTTGGCTCAAAAGGCTCAAAACCATTATTATCAATTTCAATGCCAATAGAGCTAGAATTAATATCGGTATTATTCCCCCACTTTGCAATGCCACCATGCCAAGCCCTGTAATAATCATTTAGCATATGATGAACTGTTCCATCTTTACAAATTACATAATGTGCACTAACTTTAGTCCTTTCTAAAGTAAAAGTCCTTAAAGTTTGATCGCAAGAATTTTGGGCAGTGTGATGTATAATCACAAAATTAGGTTTGCGTAAATCAAAATTGGTGGTACCTACCCATTTTGGTGCATATATCCCATTGGAAGAATCACTAATATCAAAGGGTTGTGCTTTAATATCTTTTAGGAGTTGCTTGGACTGATTTTTATAAAAATCATTTGTTTGCTGATATTGAAAACCATTGCATGCTAATACAAATAGCAATAAACATAAGGCACTTGTTTTTAATAAAACTGATTTCATGTCTGTGATTTAATTAAAATCATAAGGATTAATTCATTATGATTGATCCACACTTGGTTCCTGTTGACTTAAGCAATGAAAACTACCTAGTCCCCAAATAATATCGGTAGAATCAATGCCAACTACTTCTCTAGTTGGAAAACAAGACTGAATTATTTGCATGGCTTTGTCATCCTGTGCACATTTATAAGTTGGAACTATAATATGTCCGTTGCTGATATAAAAATTAGCATAAGAAGCTGGAAGCATTTGTCCATCATAAATCACATCGGCGGGCATTGGCAATTCAACAATATTTAATTGTTTCCCATTTTGCAATCGCATTGCTTTTAATTCCTTTAAATTTTGTTGCAGTAAATCATAATTATCTGACAAAACATTAGATTCAACCACAGTAACTACAGTATCCTCATTTACAAATCGCACGGTATCATCAATGTGGCCGTCGGTATCATCACCAACAATACCTTCCGATACCCACAACACTTGCTCAACGCCATAGTAATTACACAAATATCTTTCTATTTGATCTTGGCTTAATTCAGGATTACGATTTGGATTTAATAAACAACACTTAGAAGTAAGCACTGCCCCTGCACCATTAAAATCTACTGAGCCTCCTTCCATAATAATATTGGGATAAAAAACAGGTAAATTTAAAGCCTTACCAATATGAGTTGGAATGGCATCATCTAAATCGTATGGAGGATATTTTCCACCCCAAGCATTTATATTCCAATCGATAATTGCTTTAGGTTGTTCTTTGTTTTTTCTAATTAAAAAACTGGGGCCATGATCCCTGCACCAAGCATCATTAGTGGGATGTAAATAAAAACTTACCTGAGACATATTCACACCAGCGAGTTCTAACATTTTAGAAGCAGACTGTTTCATTTTGTCGTTTACAACATTAATACAAACTTTTTCAGTTAATGCAACTACTTTAATAAATGCACAATAAGAAGGATAAATGCTTGCAATTTTACCAGGCCAACTTTCTTCTTTATGAGGCCAACTTAACCACATGGCATCATGTTTTGCAAACTCGGCTGGAAAATAATATCCTAAGGATTTAGGGGTGGGTGCACTATTAAGCATTTTCTTCGTCTATATATCTATTAGTAATGGGTTGATAAGAATCTATTCTGCGATCACGTAAAAAAGGCCAATGTGTTCTATAACTATCCGATTTTTCGGTATCAATATCAATCACTGCAACTTCCTCTTTATCATGTGATGCTTTATACAATAATGTTCCAAATGGATTGCTTACAAAACTGCCACCCCAAAATTTCATGAGTCCGTCTTGTTCTAAGCCTACACGGTTTACACTAATTACAGGAACTCCATTTGCAACTGCATGGCTTCTTTGAATGGTTTGCCAAGCATTATATTGCTCGATATTGGTTGACTCGTCCTGAGCAGTTGCCCACCCAATAGCAGTGGGATAAAATAACATTTCGGCTCCCATTAAACTGGTAATTCTAGCAGCCTCCGGATACCATTGATCCCAACAAATTAAAACACCAATGGTAGCGAATTTTGTTTTAAATACTTTATAACCTAAATCACCTGGAGTAAAATAAAATTTTTCATAATAAGCAGGATCATCAGGAATATGCATTTTGCGATACTTGCCTAAATAGGCGCCATCTGCATCTATAACGGCAGTTGTGTTATGATACAAACCTTCCGCTCTTTTTTCAAATAACGAAGCTATAATAACTACACCTAATTCCTTTGCAACTAAAGAAAGTTCATTTGTTGTTTTTCCAGGAATTGGTTCTGCTAATTTAAAATTTTCATAGGCCTCTACATCACAAAAATAAAGCGAGGTATACAACTCTTGCAAACAAATAATATTTGCTCCACCCTTTGCTGCCTCTCTAATTTTTTCAACAGCCTTAGTTTTGTTTGCTTGTACATCACTCGTGCAAGACATTTGAACTAAACCAACTTTAACGATTGCCATGTTTTAAAATATAAAGTAATGAATATGTTTATTTAATGTTTAGCTATTTAATATAAAAAAGCGCCTATGTTTTGTTTTGTATAATAGCATCTAAACTTCCTATGCCCAATAACTTTTTTGTTATAAAACCCTCGGCATATTGCACTCCTATTTGTTGCCCCAATTCCTTTGCGCGTCCTTTGACAAATTCTAAAAATGCAGTGCCAGAAATAAAAGTTTCAGGCTCCTTAGAATTGGGATCATAAAATTGTGAACTATGTGCTAAAATAGATTCCATTTTTTTGTCCATATGAGCCGTAATATCAACCACAAAATTGGGTGTTAAATTACGTGATTGGATATAATGAAAAACCTGTGTTGGCCTCCATGCTTCTTGATCAATTCCATTATGTGAGGTTTTTATTTTAGCAAGTCCTGATAAAAAAGCCGCATCAGCTACTAAACTTGCAGCCCTTCCATGATCCGGATGACGATCCTCAGGTGCATTACAAAATATTATGGAAGGTTGAAATCGTCTTATGGTTTCAATAATTGCAAATTGATTTTCTTTATTATTTTCAAAAAAACCATCTGCCATTCCTAAATTTTCTCTAATGGTTAACCCCATTACTTCACAAGCTAATTGCGATTCCTTTAACCTTTGAGATGTAGTTCCTCTGGTTCCTAATTCCCCTTTTGTTAAATCAATGACACCCACTTTTTTCCCTTCAAATATAGCACCCAATAAAGTACCAGCACATCCTAATTCCACATCATCGGGGTGGGCACCAAAAGCAAGAATATCTAATTTATGCATTGTGTAAATTTAATGGTTATCAAAGGTAAGTATATAGTACCTTTTTTTGACAAAAAACCCTCTCTTACCAAAGTAAGAAAGGGTTTGAATATGGTATAAAATAGATTGCTTTAAAAGCGTTATTTTATTTTTTCTTTGCGTAACGCTTGTTGAACTTGTCAATACGTCCAGCAGTGTCTACTAACATGTTTTTACCTGTGTAAAAAGGATGTGAAGTATTTGAAATCTCCAATTTGATAACTGGATACTCATTACCGTCCTCAAATAAAATTGTTTCTTTAGTTACTGCAGCAGATTTGCTTAAAAAAGCAGTTCCGTTACTCATGTCTTTGAAAACTACAAAACGGTAGCTTTCTGGGTGGATACCTTGTTTCATTATTATGAATTTTTAAGGAAGCACGGTTTTTGCCGTACAATTATTTAATAGGACGCAAATTTAGTCAAATTATAGCTTTTAGCCAAATTTTAAAGGGTTTGAGCTATTAAACTTATAATTAGGACTTCATATTATTATATTGTAATGGCACACCAAAGTTTTCTGATCTACAAGCACTTATAACTTCCTGTAAATCATCTATTTTCTTGCCAGTTACTCTAATTATATCATCCATAATAGCGGTTTGTACCTTTAAACCTTTATCCTTGATGAATTTTACGATTTTTTTAGCGTCTTCCTGCTTTAATCCATTGCGCACTGGTACGTCTTTTTTGAATATTTTACCACTAGGTTGAGGCTCTTTAGACAAGTCAAATGCATTGGCATCAATTCCTTGTTTAATAGATCTGCTTAATAGTACATCCACAATTTGTTGCACTTTCATCTCAGAATCGGACTCCAATTTAATATTAAAGTCTTTTTTGTTTAATTCAATTACAACGTGTATCCCTTTGAAATCGAATCTATTAGTGATTTCTTTTTTTACAACATTCACTGCGTTGTCTAGGGTTTGAATGTCTACAGAACTTTCAATGTCAAATGATGGCATATTTTATATTTTAGGCTATTGAATTTTGTTTAGGGAACCATTTTTTAGAGTAAACTAAAAACACAATCCCTATCAAAATTAAGAAAATTGAGATTAATTCGGCTTGTGTAGGCTCAAAAGGTAAAGCGTGAATTTTGTTGTTTACCCTTATTTTTTCGATCAAAAAGCGTTCCCCACCAGCAAATATTAAATACATACCAGTTAATATCCCGGCTTGGGTAATTTTTTTTCGAACCATCCACATGATACCAAATAAGATAAACATGGCTATAATTTCGTAATAAGTAGTTGGGTAAACAGGTATAGGCAACTGGCTGCAGTAATTTCCTATACAACCAGGGATAGCTACCCCCTCATTAACTACATTATGCGGGTAAGTATAAGCCCACATCCAATCAGGCAACCAGGCAAATGGCTTGGGTGATAAATTAGGAATACCCCAATCTCCATCTCCACTGATATGACATCCAATACGTCCTGCTGCATATGCAAATAACATAGTAGGTGCCATAGCATCAGCAAAATGAATTACACGAATTTTATACTTACGTATGTAAATTATAATTGCAATGGTTGCTAAAATTAATCCGCCATAAAAAGTAAGTCCACTAAAAGAAATTAATGAACCAATAGGATCTTTAGCAAAATCGTCCAGGTTTTCTAAGTTGTGAAAAATTTTGGCCCCAATAAATCCCCATAATGCTGCTTGTAAAACAATATCGCCTACTCTATCATGAGGCCAAACCATATATTTTTTTGTAATAGGCTGTTTAAGTTTAATTTTTTCTTTTTCTCTCCATTTTAAGAAACTCATTATAGCACCAACTGCAATTCCTGCTGCCCAACTTCCCTGTAAAGACAAAATAAATGCCTGGGTGTTATTTAATGCGTTTTCAATGACAAATGCACCAATAATTTTAAAGCCAAATAAAAATCCAAATACAAAGCTGGATATTAGTTCGCTTGTTGTTGCAGGTGCACCTTGCACAAACAACTCCTCTATTGAAATAAATTCTCCCAATGCTTCCTTGCGTTTTAACTCGCTATATAATACATATCCCGATGCCACGAAAGCCAATGCCACAAAGAATCCAAAGGAGTTAACCAATTTTAAGGCATTGAGTTTTAATCCAAGTAAATCCTGTACTAAATAATATAAATTAGGATACATATTTAAGTTTGATTGAGTAATGCAATGTTACCAAGAAATATTCATTAATGTTATGATCACTATCAAAAAAAAGGGCCACACTAGAAAGTGCGGCCGTATTTTACTAACCCATCTAAAAACAAAAAACCTTTAATATTTTTATTAATTACAATGTTGGTTAAACAATGAAATTAAATGTTGAGCGATCACTTGAGCAGGAGTCCCTTCGATATGATGTCTTTCCACCATACTTACCAATTCTCCATTTTTGAATAGCGCTATTGCTGGAGATGAAGGAGGATAAGGTAAATGATATTCTCTTACTTTATTTACTGCTTCTAAATCAAATCCTGCAAAACTTGTTGTAATCCTATTTGGTTTAACAGTTGCATTAGCAACAGCCATTAAAACACCTGGACGACAAGCACCTGCCGAACAACCACAAACAGAATTGATAACAACTAATGTAGTTCCTTCATTTTTTATCGCACTTTCAACTTCAGATGCTGTAGTTAAATCTTCAAATCCATTATCAACTAATTCAGCCTTCATTGGTAATACTATCTCTTCAGGGTACATATCTTCTTCTATTTGAATCAAAATTAGGGATTTTCAAAATGCCCTACAAATTTGTTTTCAAGCCATCTTGGCACTTAACTTAGATTTAACATGCCAAAAATGGGACTAAATGGCGCAAAAAAGGCCTTAAGGGTTACTTAAGGCCTTAATTAATTCATTATCAATTACTAACGTAGGTAACCTAATATTTTTAACATACTTTGAGCGGATTGCTCTTTTGCATATACCCAATCCACCATTTTCCCAGTTTTAGGATCCTTTTCTACAATCACATGCTTTGGAGAAGGTATCAAACAATGCTTAATACCACCATATCCACTTATTTGGTCCTGATAGGCACCAGTATGGAAAAATCCCACGTATAATGGCTCGCTATTTTCCTCGGTTTTGTCCCCTTTTTCAGCATCTTTTAATTTAGGAAGGAAAACCTCATTAATATGTTCTTCGGAGTCGTAATAATCGTGGCTATCACAAGTAATACCACCTAATACCACTCTTTGATAGTCGTTTTCCCATTTATTCACCGGAAGCATTAAAAATTTCTCGCCAATACCCCAGGTATCTGGGAGCGTAGTAATAAAAGAAGAGTCAATCATATACCAACACTCTCTGTCGTTTTGTTTTTTCTCGGCAAGTACTTTGTAAATATGTGCCATGCTCTCACCTACTGTATAAGAACCAAATTCAGTATAAATATTTGGCATTGGTACTTTTGCTTTCTTACATGCCTTTTTAATATTGGATACAATTTCATTAATCATGAAACTATAATCATACTCAAAACCTAAACTATGCTTAATTGGGAAACCGCCACCAATATTTATAGAATCTAATTCTGGGCAGATCTTTTTTAATTGACAGTATAGGTTAATAATCTTATTTAATTCTGACCAATAATAAATATCATCTTTTATTCCTTTGTTTAAAAAGATATGCAACATTTTTAATTGAAATTTATCCTCATAACCTTCAATTTCATCCACATAAAATTCTAAGATGTCTTTTGCACGAATACCTAAACGTGAAGTATAAAAAGGAAAACTTGGTTCTTCTTCGGCCGCAACACGAATACCTAATTTAAAAGGCTGTTTGGCATTGCGTTTGTAAAACTGAAGCTCCTCCACATTATCCAAAACTGGAATTACATTTTTAAACCCACTATTAATTAATTTTGTAATTCTGCTAGTATATGTTTTTTGTTTGTACCCATTACAGATAATAAAAATATCCTTGTTTATTTTTCTGCGCTTGTATAACTGATTGATAATTTCTATATCGTAAGCGTAAGAAGTTTCTAAATGAACATTATGCGATAAAGCTTCTTCCACTACAAATGAAAAGTGAGAACTTTTTGTACAATAACAGTAAAAATATTGTCCCTCATATTTATGTTTTTTAAAAGCGTCCGCAAACATTTTCTTAGCCTTGTTAATTTGCATACCAATTTTTGGCAGGTAGGTTAACTTTAAGGGCGTACCATGTTTTTCGATAATTGCTTTTAAATCCAAACCATTGAACTCCAAATAACCATTGTCATTTTTATCAAAGCCTTCTTGCGGAAAGTGAAAGGTTTGATTTACCAGGGAGGTGTAGGTATTGTTCATTACTTAAGCTGGGGTTGTTAGCTGATATTTTTAAGAGCACAAAAATAGTTCTTTGAATGGACATTATGGGTAAAAAAATGCGCGCGTTTATGGGGCATTTTAAAAAGCAAAAGCCCCGAGAAAATCTCGAGGCTTTTAAATATGTCTAATGATGCAATTAAGCCTTCACTGATTGTACTAAAGCTTTGAAAGTAGCTGGCTCATTCATTGCTAAATCGGCCAATACTTTACGGTTCAAATCAGAACCTTTCTTAGCTAATAAGTTAATGAATTGGCTGTAAGTTAAACCTTCTTCTCTTACTGCTGCGTTAATACGTGCAATCCACAAAGTGCGGTATTCACGCTTCTTTAATTTACGACCAACATATGAGTAAGTCAAACCTTTCTCTAATACGTTTTTGGCAACGGTATATACGTTTTTACGTTTACCATAGAAGCCTT
>CANGQJ010000016.1 GCA_947456625.1 Bacteroidota bacterium | reverse complement strand
TTTGTATGAGTATTTTACATAGATAGGATACACAACCTTATTCTGTTGTTTCTTTTTATCCTTTTTGACTATCATTAAAGAAATACCCATAATCAAATATAATATAAATTAGTATATGAGGTAGGAAATTCCTACCAAAAATAGGTGTAAAGTAGGGTATTGGCACATCTAACTGATTGATTATCAAGCACATTCATATCCTGTCTTCCCGACAAAAAAGTCAGTAGCAATACTGGCTTTTTTTATGCCCCAACCTGAACCTATTTGCCAAAGGCATAGCGCAGAAAAAATTTTAAACACAAGCTCGCTTGATGTTATATAAATTTTAAACTGCGCTTATCATTGCTACGCAATGAAATCGGGTTCAGGTAATAAAATAAAACTATTCGGGAAGACAGGATTCGAACCACTTACGCATTTTGCAACGCCCACTCCAGGATCAGCGAACGAAGTGAGCTAATCCTGGAGTGATGAGCAAAGCGACGGCCATCATTAATTTTCTATCTTAGCAAATGTAAATAGACACCTCATGCAACTTTACCAAGATCAAGAATTTCAAAACATCGACTATACCATAGAAGGCCTGCCCAAAGGGGAGTATGAAAATTGTACTTTTATCAATTGCAATTTCTCCAATACAAATTTATCCAACTTTACTTTTATTGATAGCATTTTTGAAAATGCAAACCTAAGCTTGGTAAAAATTAGCAACACCATTATAAGAGACATCAAATTTAAAGGGTGCAAAATGATAGGCATGCAATTTGGGGATGCCAATGCATTTGGATTATCTTTTTCCTTTGAAGATTGTATTTTAACCAATGCTAGTTTTTATAAAACAAAAATTAAAAAAACGATTTTTGTAAACTCCAAATTAAACGAAGTAGACTTTACCGAAACGGATTTAACCGAATGTGTTTTTAATAACTGTGATTTAAGCGCAGCCATTTTTTCATTCACCAATATAGAGCGTGCCAACCTGAGCAGCTCTTTTAATTATTCAATTGATATTGAAACCAATAAAATTAAAAAGTCAAAACATAGTGTGCATCAATTAGCTGGTTTGCTTGATAAGTTTCAAATTATTATTGAATAAAATTATTGGACCACTATATAATTCCAGCTATACGTTGTGTTAGGCGTAGGAGCTGTACTTGATGGAAATACATAAAAAAAGCCACTACTAGCGTTAATATATATAGGAAGTAACGATGCAGCAGCGTTTGTTGCTGTTAATACTACAACAGGATTATTGCTTGAATATGCTTTAGCAAAATTTATTGAAAAAATGCCATAATCTTTACTAGTAGATGACCTAGTTGTAAATTGGATATTGCCTCCCAAATCTGTACCTGAAATAACTGCATCAGCAATGCCAACATTTACTCCATAAAAACTAACGGTAGGTTTTGCGGTAGTTCCTTTTAAATGCTTTAAACTAACGTCCTCGCCAGCTGTTATTGAGCCAGCGGTATTTACATTGGTCACAGTTCCATTTCCAAGCTGTATCGTATTTGCAGCTGCAGTTGTCGCTCCATACCCGATAGAAGTGGAGTTACTTACATTTCCAGTGACATCAGCATTTGCACCTATTGCAGTATTGGAACTTCCCGTATTCATGGAACTAAGTGCATTGTATCCAATGGATGTATTATCATTACCTGTAGTATTTGCATAAAGTGAAATATAACCAAGGGCCGTATTATTAGCGCCACTTGCATTACTTCTTATAGCTTGATGTCCAATGCCAGTATTTGCTGTACCATTATTATTTGCAAGTGTAGTAGAACCTAGTAATGCTTGATAACCCACTGCGGTATTATAGGTATTATAAGAAGATGAAGTGCTTATATTGTATGCATTGAGCATGGCTTGGTATCCAATTGCAGTGGAACCTGAAGCAGAAAAATTATTATATAATGCTTGATAACCTAAAACAACGTTTTCTTTACCATAGGTTGTGTTGTACATAGCTTGGTAACCAATGCCTGTGTTTCGGGTTCCTGCAAAAGGACTCGTGCTATTATTCAATGCATTTGCTCCTGCACCATATCCAAAACTTGTTTGTCCAATAATTGCGCTAACATCTATACGGCCAGATTTAATATTATTAGTTCTAAAATTTAAAGGTTGCGCATCGGTAGTGCCAATAAAATTGGTGCCATCCACCATGCCGGTATTTCCTGTTAATGACCATCCTCCGCTAGAGCTTCCCCAACTAGTATTGGTACCATCCGTGGTTAAAAACTTGCCACTATTACTTGTTTGAGCTGGTATAAGTGCATTTAATGCTGCATTGGCTGTGGATTGGCCAGTGCCGCCATTGGCAATAGCCACCACTCCAACAATACTTGTAGCGCTAATGGAGCCGCTACCTGCATTATTAGTTATATATTGTTTAACTGCCGCTTGCGTTGGGTAAAGCGTTGCACTTGGGCTTCCGCCTCCAAGTGTAGCATCGTTTGATTTATTTGAAATTTGTTCTTTGGTATGAAGTGCTGTTAAATACGGACTAAGCATTGTGCTGGTGTCAGAAATATTTAGCTTGTTATTGTTTAAAGTAATTTGATAATTTTTATAAGCAGCAAGCATAGCGGAGGTATCGCTTGTATTTAATTTATTTGATAGTGCATTATTTGTAGTATGAATGTTGGTTAAATACGCACTAAGCATTGCGCTGGTGTCGGTTTTATTTAGTTTTAAGTTTAGTGCATTTTGTGTGAGCGTACTAATTGGTTTTTCAAGGTCGGTGGTGTTGTTTACGTTACCAAGTCCCACTTTGCTAGCACTAATACCGGAAGCAATTTTACTATCTGTTATGGCAGCGTCTAGTACTTTAGCGGAAGTAATAGCGCCATCTATTATTTTAGTTGTATTTATAGCACCATTTGCAATAGTTGGTAAACTGGCAGTGCCACTTAAATCGCCCGCAAGTTTTAATATTCCTTTTGCATTTGTTGTTGCATCGGGTAAAACAATACCATTGTTGGAGGCTACAATATTTGTATTTAAAACATCAGCAACACTGTCTACATATCTTTTAACAGCATTGGTGGTGGGAAATTTAATTAAGGAGCTGCCATCTAAATTTATATCTGTTGATTTATTAGCGCCAGCCTCTTTTAAATTAATTCGATTTGATAAATAATTGGTATCACTAGCGTTTAGTTTATTATTATTTAAACTAATTGCATAATTTTTATAAGCACTAAGCATAGTTGCGGTATCCGAAAGATTTAACTTGTTATTTATGCTTGCAGTTAATAAACTGTTTTGATGTTGTAATGCATATTTAGTTGCCAATCCTGCATTGCTATTACTTGTGTCTGCGGTAATTAAACCAGTAGCAATATTATAGTTTATTGGAAGGTTACTACTTATGGCAGCTCTGGCTTTGGTATTGGTATAATATTCATTGCTACCCTCTGTAATATCCGAGGTGGTTAAATTTACGGTACCTAATTGGCCATTTACACTTTGAACAGGTGCGCCAGGCGTAAGCATTTCAATCCAATCACTTACTAGGCCAGAGTGATCCACGGCAAGTACAAAAGTTTTACTAATATCGGTCCTAACTGCAACGGTACCTTTTAATGAATTGGTTCCAATACTTTGCATTTCTATTTGGTTGTGTGCAATACTTACCGAGGTAAATGATATTGCAGGAAGTAAACTAGTTGGAATTTTAGTGTTTGCATCAAGGCCTGCAACTCCATTTGCAGCATTAATTGCTGTTTTATCTACTTTAGTGTTTAAGGCAATTCCTGTTAAGGTAGATACCGGTTTGTTTAAATCGGTGGTATTATCAACATAAAAAATGTTTAAAGTGGCTTTATCTACAATCACATCGCCATTTAATCCATTAACCGAGTTTACTATATTGGTTAATGCAGCAGGTTTGTTGGATAAATCATTGTAGTTACCCGAAAACGCTACCGTTTTTAAATTTGAATTTAAAGCGTAATGACTTAACATATTTGCGGTATCCAACAAGTTCATTTTAGGAGCAAGTAAATTAGGGAGGCTTGCTGTTTTTGCATATGGAGCTAACATTAATAATGTATCGGTATTATTTAGTTTTGTATTTATTTTTTGGTAAATAAAACTTGTATCAAAGTTTTTTAACGAAAGGGTGTAAGGCGTTATGTATAAAGTATTACTATCCTTAATGGCAAGCTTAGTGTTTAATTTAATATTAACCGAATCTACATTTACCACTGGAGTGGCGGTTGATTTTATTAAATTAGAAACCGCTTTTGCATAAGGCGCAAGCATTAAAGCGGTATCTGCTATATTTAATTTGTTATCGTTTAATGCAGTACCACCAGCGTATAAAGCATAAGGAACGGTACCAAAGGGGTTGGTGCCTAAATCTATCCACTCTTTATTATAGTCCCAATTAATATCTGGACTTGTTGGTGTAATTGCAATTTTCACATTTAAATAAATGGGGGCATTGGCCCAAGGAATAGCCGAAAGACCAGAAAGGGTGCCTCCTGTTTTATTTCCCTGTCCTATACTTATGCTAAAAATACCAGCAGCATCGGTTTTGGAAATATGCGTTTCGGTTAATAGGGAAGTGGAACTGGTTGAGTTGTTTAAAATACTGGTTTGTACATATATTTTACGATCTTTTGCTGGGTTAGACATATTATCTCTAGCAATTGCTTGAAAAAAAATACCCATATTTGAACTCTGAGCCTTTACTGTATAAGGGGTTGAAAATAAAAATGCTACTAAGGCTAGTAGCGAAAGTTTAAAAAATTTTTGAATCATGGGATGGTTAAATTGCTTTAGGAATTAGTAGTGATTAATTAATTTTAAAAAATTTTATAGCGTCTAGGCTTTGGGTGGACTCTAGTTTTAAAATGTATGTACCTGCACTTAAATTATTAAGATGAATAGGAAGGCCTTGAAATAGGGAATAGCCATTTTCTTTGCTAGTGCTAATTAATTCCCCCTGCGCATCCCAAATGCTTAATTTATAAACTTGGGTGAGTAAGGGGGTGTTTGTAAATTTTAGTATTGCATTAGATGTAACTGGATTTGGAAATAGTTTTAGCCCTAAACTATTAAAAACCTGACCAATTTTGCAGTTAATAGCAAACTCACCAAAAGCTGGGCTGCTATTAAAAACCGCAATACCTGTTTGAACATCTATACAGGTTGCAGTACTTTTAAAGTTAATGGGACTGGCTATATTAGAAGTACCTGCCATGTAGCCCATACTGCTAATAATAAATCCCTGGGCTTTTAGGCTTGTAAAAAACAAACCATTGCAACAGCAAAATACCAGTATACACTTTTTTAAAAGAGGGATATTACGCGTCATGTATATTTATTTTTGGGTACTAAAAAACAACTGTGTGGTTACATTATTATTTACATAACTAAGAATCATGTTTCTTGCACCTAGGCTTTCAATTTCATAAGTGTAATTGCTATTATTACCGCTTAATGTTTTTGCTGCCACTTGTATTTGTAATTTATTGCCAGTTTGCTTTATGCTATAAACACCAATAAGTCCATCCGAATCGGTGGTAGATAAATTTTTCAAATAATTAATAAAATAGGTAGGTTGGCCTAAATAAGTTCTTGTATTTGTAGTAGTTCCGGTGGTGGTTTGCGCATAGTCTAGGTACCAGGTTTTATCTGCAATAAATTGATAAGAAACCTGTACATCTAATCCGGTGTTATCCTTTGAACAAGCGCTTAGTAGTAATAAAACAAAACTAATCCAAGTTATTTTTTTTATGTTTATTTTTTGCATAGTAGTGGATTAAAATAGGTTACTGGTTTTTATCATTACACCCATTTCAACACTATTTAAATTTGTGGTAATAGGTGCTTTTGTAAATGAGTTTAGCGCATATTTATAGTGAACAAATAGGGTATAATATCCTTGATTATTAAATTCAAGCCCGCCGTTACCACTTAAGTAATAGCGATTGTAACTTGTATAAATTAAATTATCGGCGCTCTGCTCCGATATACGCATGTTTAAGGAAGGCCCAGCAACTACATAAAATTTATATTTACTGGTATCTCCAACAGGAATGAGTTGTTTTAAATAGGCATTGATGTCTAGCATTATAAATTGATCTTCGGCTTTAAACTTTGTAAAATTGTTAATGAAAGGTGCTAGCTTATTAATGCTGGTGTAATTGGTGCCAGTAACCAGTTTATTGAGTACCACCGAAAATGCGTAATTGCTAGTTGCATTTATTTTATTTTGGTATTGAACACCTAATAAATAGGCTGGCTTGAATACATTTTTTTGATAATCGTTTAAGTCGTAATTAAATTTTGAATTGTAAGTATTTAAAGTAATACTTTGTTTGCTAAAATTCATTCCGCCTATTAAGTACAGGTGCGTACTAATTGTATTTTTAAAAAAGGAACCCTTATTTAGTTGTTGTGCTTTTGAAGTATTACTTGTAATAATAACTAAGACAAGTAACTTAGTTATAGTTTTGAATGGTTTCATTGTATATAGTTTCTTTCATTATTAATAATAATATTAATACGTACAAAATACGTTCAAAAGAAACTATTTAGAATAGGGCCTAAGCCTCAAATATAAGCTGGGTTTGTATTTGCTTATTTGTTAAAATGGGTAATAGCCCACTTTAGTAAACTATTATTATCGTTAGGCAAATTAAGCTTTTTGATTATGTTATATCTGTGATTTCTAACCGTTTTTTCGGCAATAAATAAAATATCCGCAATTTCCTTACTCTTTTTTTGCTTCGCAATTAAATCCAGTATTTTATACTCCGAAATGCTTAGAGTATTAATAAGACCTTCTTTATTTATTTTATCCATCAGAAATTTAAAAGCCATGTTTACAGATACTTTTATTTGTTCCTCGTTCCAAGGTTTAACTATATAATTAAAAGGATTGGTTAAGTCTGCCGACTCTACCATTTTTTGATCACTAAAAGCGGTTACATATATAATTTCAATTTTTGGCAATAATAATTTAGCTTCTATGGCAAAGTCAATACCAGTTTGTCCATTCCCTAAATTAATATCACAAATTGCCAAATGCGGTTTAAACTTTTTAATGGCATCAATAGCGTCAGCATGATTGTGTTTTACCACAGTATAATAGCCTGCAGCCTCAAGTATTTCTTGTAAGTCAAGTGCAACAATAATTTCATCTTCAAGTAATAAAATTCTTTTTTCCATAATTAAGCTTGGTTAAATAGTATATGGTGCGTAACTCCATTTATTGTTTCTAGGGTATGTGTGGCTTTTAATTGAAGACACATTAAATTAATAAGTTTCATGCCTAAACTCTTTTCCTTTTTTTGTTCGTTTTGAATGCCTTTTCCATTATCCTGGATTGTAATTGCTATTTCGTTAATATTGCTCAAAACCTTTATTAAAAGCGTCCCGTTTTGACTGTTTTTAAAAGCGTATTTAAATGAGTTGGAAACTGCTTCGTTTACAATTAATCCAATAGCTACTACGGTTTCAATAGGAAGTTTTAAGCTTTCCTCTATTTCAATTTTCACAACTATTTTTTGTTTGTCAATTTTATAAATTGATTCTAAATGACTTGCTAGTGTTTTAATATAATTCAGCAGTTCAACCATTTCAAAATCTCCACTATTGTATAAGTTTTGATGTACTAGTGCCATGGTTTGAATCCTATTTTGTATAGAGGAGAGTGTTTCAATGGTGTCAGCGTCTGTATTTCTTCGTTTTTGCAAGTTTAATAGGCTATACATTACTTGCAGGTTGTTTTTAACTCTATGATGTAACTCCTTTAATAATGTTTCATTGTGATTAAATTGAGCTTCAATTTTTTCGGAATGCGCATTGATCATTATATTCTGTGCTTCTATTTTATTTTTAGACTTTGTATTAGCTACACTATTTAAATAAATGGATGTGCTTATAGTAATGGAGGTGACAAGGAAGAATAATAAAATAAGTAACAGGTTTTTTTGTTCATCATTTTTCTTATTACTATCCACTAGCGACTGTTTGCTCTCTAGTAATTCATTTCTTCGATTAGAGATTTCCATTTGGGCAAGTAATAATATGGATTGATTCTTTTGAATGTTCTTATACAATAAATCTCTATAATTGTTATACGATTTGTAGTAAAAAAGGGCAGAATCTATATTATTTACCGCGGTATAATATTCGGAGTTAGTAAGTAAAAAAGATTGTTGAATTGGTTTTGAAATTTTTTCTGACAATATTTTACTAGCACTATCTAAATAGGCACGAGCTAGGTTGAATTTTTTTACATTAATTAAACAACGACTTAAGACAATCATTTTATCTGCCTTGTTGTCTGAGTTTTGAAAACTATTGTTAATATCGTTCTTAAGAATGGGAATAGCATTATTGAATTCTCCTTTTTCAATATTACATTTTACAATATCCCCCGAAAAACTACTCTCCCAAAACGAAAGTTTATCTTCGTTGATAATTTTATTTTTTTTATTTAGTGCGATGAGTTGATTGCTTTCAATTAATGCCTTAATATAGATCATTTTAGCACTATCATATTGTTTCATGTCTAGGTATAGTTCGCCAAGTAAAAAATAATATTGTAACCTTGCTATTGTATTGGCTGCAGGTATTGTCTGAAATTGAATTAAATCTTTAATTGCTGCCTCATATAAGCCACAGTCCTTATATATTTCCCAATAATTGTTGATATAATGGTTTGCAATACGTTCCTTTCGTATTTGAATTGCCTTTTCAATATTATTTGCAGCTCTATATTCTTGTTCTAATTTAACTAAAATGTCCTTATATATTCTTTTAGGAAGGTTTGTTTTATGAGCATATATATTTTCAAGCAGTGGAGTACCTTTTGAAAATTTTGTTTCTGAATGATAAATATAACTTAATGGAATACTAAGTTTAAAAGCTAAGTCTATGTTGTTCGCATTGACGGCATTATTATATTCTAAAACAAACATACGCTCCCAAGTTTCAATCTTGTATGGATCTTTTATATTATCTGATTTATAGTTAATGCTATCCCAGATATTAAGAAGAAAGCTTGCGTTTTTTGCTCCTTTTATGGGTTCATTAAAGCTAATTTCCTTAGCATATGCGCTTAGCGTAAAGCTAATTAACATGATAATGAGGATATATACTTCTTTTTTTATCATTTATTGGTGTATATGGTCGAATGTATCTATTATATCTTGTATATCACCTATTTTATAAATATCGTGAACTCATTATAAACTACGATAGTTTCTTTCAAATACAATGCTGTATTTAGTTTCAATCAAAATTGATACTTTTTTGGTTTCAATAAAATGAGGCATATGACTCATTGTATGCGTGTAGTAAGTTTAGTTTATTTGTTATACATGATACGCTAATATTTAACACCTTATATATAACATCAAATGCAAAAAACAAAATTCATATTATTTAATAAAATTGCAATTACTGCTTTTTTGTTAATGCTGCTTCAAACCATTGGATTTTCACAAACTGCTAACCCGGGTATTAATTTTCAAGCCATTGCTAGGGATAAGGAACACAATGCAGCCAATAATCGTAAAATATATATCGAGTGCAGTATTGAAAAAGGATTAACTAATCCTGTAGTTGTGTATGGGGAACACCATAATGTAATGTCTAATGAGTTTGGTGTTTTTAATTTGGTCATTGGCAAAGGAGTTCCTTATACCATTTTGAAAGATATTTATGGCATAGACTGGGCCAATGGAAAATATTATTTTCATTTAAAAATATCCATCACGCCAGTTGCCCCCGACTTAAATTGGGATTACACCAAAGAGTGGATTGATTTGGGAGCCGTTGAATTTGGAGTAGTACCTTATGCTATTCAAACTTTAAACGGTTTAGATGCAAAAACAATTGCTGCAAAATTAAATATCGCCGATACGGCTTTAATGTTACTACCTTATAAAAATGTATTAAACGATAGTAGTAAATATGTAACGCCTTATCAATTATCTCTAAAGTCCTTTGATACCAGTAGTTTGTCTATTCGTATCAATGCCAAATTAAATGCTACAGATACTTCTAGTCTTTCACAACGTATCAATAATAAACTATTTATTTCGGATACTGCTACTATGTTACTCCCTTATCATGGTAGCCTATTATTAAAAGATAGCATTAAATATGTTACGCCTTATCAATACACATTAAAAACATTTGATACCAGTAGCTTGTCTTCGCGTATTAACACAAAACTAAATAGTACAGACACTATTTACCTTTCTAACCGGATTAATTTAAAGGAAGCTGTTTTCAATAAATCCATTGACATTAATTTAGTTGCAGATAATAACGACACTAAATATCCATCGGTAAAAGCCATTAAGTCCTATGTGGATGCTGCATTAATTGCTGGCGCACCCGATGCTACCACCACCAATAAAGGAATTATTTTATTAGCAGGTGATTTAGAAGGTTCAGCCACCACGCCAACCATTATACAAAATGCAATTAGTACGGGAAAACTACAGGACGCTTCGGTAACCGATGCAAAAGTTGCACCTGGTATTAATGCAAGTAAAGTAGGGCTTGGTAGTGTTACTAATAATGCACAATTATATAATTTAAATGGTCTAACTGTGCAGGTGCAAAATTTTATTACACCAGGTACTAGTGGGTTGGCTCCAAATTGGGTTTCGGTAGGTCAAGGCCATACCCTTAATATCCCATTAGCATCGTCTAGTTCGGTTACTGCGGGTTTAATTAGTAAACAGGACTATGATAGGTTTACTGCTTCAACCAATAATGCGTTTAATTCGCTTAGCACCAATGGAAATGTAGGCGCTGCGGTACTTAATGGGCAAGTTTTAAATATTCCTAATTATACTTTAGTTGGTTTGGCAGGTTCTGTTAATGCCAATACTATTTTTGCAGGCCCTATTAATGGTGTTGCAAGTAGTGCAAATTTTAGAACATTGGTTTCTGCAGATATTCCTAACAATGCTGCTAACACCACAGGTAATGCTACTACTGCAACTGGGTTATTAAATCCGGTTTTAATAAATGGTGTTTCTTTTAATGGTTTATCCGATATTACCATTGCCGCAAACACGGCAAACAATATTAGTTTTAATAACTTAGGAACTGGTGCGGGTTCACCTACAAGTTTTAATGGAGCTATTGCCAAAACAATTTCTTATAATACGGTAGGGGCTGCCCCAACAATTGGTTCTACCGCAGTAACCACACTTGGAACTATTACAACAGGAAATTGGAACGCAAATATTATTGGAGCAAATTATGGCGGAGCTGGAAATATAAATGGAATTTTAAAAGCCAATGGCTTAGGCGTTGTAACTGCCGCAGTTTTGGGTACCGATTTTCAAAATCCACTTTCATTTACTGCACCACTCATAAATAATGCAAGTACTATTTCAATGCCTCAGGCAAATGCGTTTAATAGTGGTTATTTATTAAATACCGATTGGACCATTTTTAATAATAAAATAGATCTTAGTTTAATAGGTGTTCCAAATGGAGTAGCATCACTAGACGGTAATGGGAAAATTCCAGCATCACAAATTCCATCCATTTCATTTTCTAGTGGATATGTGGTAAGCAGCCAAAGTGCAATGCTTGCGCTTTCGGTTGCTGTGGTAGGAAGTATTGCCATAAGAACAGACAATAGTAAAAACTATGTTTTAAGTGGCCTTCCATCAAGTAGTTTAAGTAATTGGTTGGAATTATTAATGCCAGTGTCTGTAACTTCTGTAAATGGACATGCCGAAAGTAATATTACTTTAACTACAACAGATATTTCCGAAGGTACCAACTTATATTATACAAGCACACGTGCAAGAAATGCAATTAGCGCTTCTAGTCCTATGGCATATAATAATACTACAGGTGTATTTTCCTTGCCTGTTGCATCCACTTTAAGTGCTGGATATTTATCTGCATCGGATTGGAATATATTTAATAACAAAATTGGATCTTTTGCTGCACAAGCTGCAAATGTTTTTTACGCGGGCCCAAGTAGTGGCGGAAATGCAGTGCCTACATTTAGAGGAATTGCAGTGAATGACGTACCAGTTTTAAATCAAAATACAACGGGTAATGCGGCCACAGCCACTAAATTTGCTACACCCAGAAATATAAATGGGGTAGCATTTGATGGCACATCCGATATTACAATTGCTGCAACTGTTGCAAATGCTTTAATAATTAATAGCAGTGGATTGGGTTTAACAAGTCCAGTAAGTTTTGATGGGTCTGCTACTAAAACAATTTCTTATAATTCTGTTGGTGCTGCACCAACTATTGGTTCCTCTGCTATAACAACATTAGGAACCATTACAACAGGAACTTGGCAAGGAAATATTATTGACGCAAGCCATGGAGGTGCAGGAAATATTAATGGGGTTTTAAAAGCCAACGGATTAGGTGTAGTAACTGCTGCTGTTTTAGGAACCGATTTTGAAAGTCCTTTAACATTTAGTGTCCCTTTAGCCAGATCCGCCAATACCATTTCATTAAGTGCTGCAACAACAAGTAATAACGGGTATTTAACTGCATCGGATTGGAATTTATTTAATTCAAAACAATCATCGGTAATTGCAGGAACTGGTGTAACTGTAACAGGTAGTAATACTGTTTCCATTGGGCAGACAGTAGCAATAACGGCATCACCATTATTTGCTGGCATTACTTTAAGTGGCTTAAATGTAGCAGGCATTGTAACCAACACTGCATCAGGATTATTAAGTACCACAACAACAACTGGGACTGGTCCAGTAGTTAGGGCTAATAGTCCAACACTAGTAACACCCATTTTAGGTGATGCTACAGCTACAACTCTTGTTGCTTCGGGTGATATTACTGCTAAAAGATTTAAGCTAACAATGCCAACTGCAATAACAGCTGCAACGACCACTACTATTGATTTAAGCGGTGGTAATGTGTTTACAGTAAACCTTGGCTTAAATGTGACCACCCTTACATTAACCAATGGGGTTGTTGGAACTTACTTAATAAAATTTGTACAGGATGCTACGGGTACGCGTGATGTTACTTTTCCGGTTGCTTGGAAATGGGCTGGTGGGGTAGTTCCTAATTTAACCAATACAGCTGGCAAAACCGATATTGTTACCCTCATTTATGATGGAACTACTTATTACACCACCATTGTTCAAAACTTTTAAGATGAAAAAAATATTTTTACTTTTTATAATTGCGTTTAATTTTTCAAATTTAATTTTTGCGCAAGTAGTGCCACAGGGATATTTAATTGGGCCTCAAACTATTGGAGGACAGGTTTGGGCGTTAAGTAATTTATCAACCAGTGCCTATGCCAATGGAGATGCCATACCTTATTATACCAGTGCGTCGGCATTTGCGGGACTCACCACACCCGCTTCTTGTTCCATTAACTTCAATTCGGCCAACGATGCAGTTTATGGAAGGCTTTACAATTGGTATGCTGTAAATGAATCTAGAAATATTTGTCCTGTTGGTTGGCATGTTCCTGTAAGTGCAGACTTTGTTTCTTTAAGTGCAACCATTGGTGGGGACGGAAATGCGTTAAAGGAAACTGGTTATGGACACTGGAGCAACGGGGGTGGAACAGATAAATATAATTTTAAAGCAGTTGGTGCAGGTTATATGGGATCGGCTAGTTATAGCCACTTGTATCAGTCCACCTATTTTTGGACAAACACTGAGCTTTCATTAGGTTCAAGCAATGCATATACCTGGCCGCTCATTGATAATAGTAGTTCCTTTGCAGCAAGTAGTCAGGGAAAATTAGGCGGATTTTCGGTTCGTTGTATTCACGACTAATTACTGGTGGGCGCTTTCATTTTTTTAGGAGCAACTTGTAAAATTGGAGCAAGTATATTTAATTTTCCATCAATAGTTTGTTCGTCATAGTCTAGACCTAAAATTTTTGCAACTATTGGATATACGTTTACGTTTTCAAATTCATTAATGTAAAGTCCTTTTTTAAATGCAGGTCCCCATGCCATAAAACTCGCACGCATATCCGACAAGTGATTATCAAATCCGTGTTTACCTAATGTAGTTTTGCGCGTAGAGAAATTAAAAACTTTTGGCAAATGCGGCACCACAATTAAATCGCCAATTCGGTTGTAACGATCATCGGCTTTTGTGTAATGCCAATATGTAGGTGTTTCGTCAAGCTTATAAACACTTACCAAACTGTCTTTTTTTAATTCGTTGTAAGTGCTTTCTAATTTTGTGATATCCTTTGCATATAAATGTATTAAAGCGTCACCCCAGGGTACTTTAAAAGCTGCAGTGTCAATAGCTTTTGGCATGGTTAAAGTATTGTCATTATCTACTTTTGTCATACCATGATCCGAAACAAAAATATAATTAATTGGCAGGTTTAAGGTAGCTAAGTTTGATTGTAAAGCATTTATGGCACTATCAATTAAACTAACTGCCTCTGCAACTTTTGGATGATTAGGTCCATAAGTATGTGCTTCATGGTCCACTTGTGGAAAATAAAATGTAATTAAATGTGGTCGCTTTTCTTCTGGTAAACTAAGCCAATCCTTAACCACTTTAATACGAGCTGCAATATCTATTTTTTCATTGTATACATAATAATAGGTAGGTCTTGTATTTTGAATATCGGCTTCCGAGCCTACCCAATAAAAACTTGCAGATAACATTTTTTGTTTTTCTGAAAGTACCCATAGTGGTGTTCCTCCATACCATTTTCCTTCACCAACTATTTTAGTATTCCCCATACTGTATATTTGACCAGATGCTTTGTCAAAGTAAGTATTGTCAACCAAGCCGTGATGTGAGGGATACATTCCAGTTACCAAGGTATAATGATTGGGAAAAGTAAGTGAAGGATAAGATGGTGTCATGGCACTTGCTCTTACTCCTATATTTGAAATAGATTTTAAAAATTTAGCATCATAGAGTTCTGTAAAATCGGCCCTGAAACCATCGGCTGAAATTAAAATAACATAAGGTTTGTTTATTTGGCTTTTATCGTTGTATCGGCCTTCAATAATTTTTTGAGTGGTATCCTGTGCAAATAATAAATTAAAGGATAAAATTGCAAGTATAAAACCTACAAGCTTAAAAATTGACTTTTTCATTTTTTCTTATATAAATACTTGTAAAAATAGTTAATACTGCCACTATAATTCCGCCTGCTACATCTAATGGGAAATGTTGTCCTAAATAAACTCGGGAGTAAGCAGCGCAAATTGCATATATAAATCCCAATGTCAATACTTTTTTATTGGGGAATAAATAAACCGTCAATAAAAAAATAGTAAACGCAGTAGCAGTGTGTCCCGATGGAAAACTATTCCATAAATGCATTTCCACACCTTTAACGGTATGAATTTGACTAGTAGGTATGCCGCTAGCCATGGGCCTACTTACTTTGTCCCAAATAAAATTTTTAGGAATTTGAGTTAATAAAGTAGAGATTAAAAAATTTAATAAAATAAATAAGACGTCCTTTTTATACCAGCCCACTAAAAATAAAAAATAGGGGATCCATATCCATCCTTCGGCTAAATGGCTGCAAATATTAAAAAAGAAATCTCCTAAATAACCCAAGTCCCTGTTAAACATTAAAAACACAGCTTCCCTTGACAAAATATAACTTGTCGCAAAAAGCAATGTTGCCATTGTTAGACATAGTACAATGGCCAGTTTAAATAATTTATTCACATTTAAATACATGCTCATAAAGGCTAATGTTTACAAAATTACAGAATGTTTATAGCATGCAGTAAACTAATTATTTAAATGGTTGTTATACCTTTACCATATAAGCATGAGCCAAGTAAACGACCAAATAAAAGTAATAGGTGCCCGAGAGCATAATTTAAAGAATTTTGACATTTCCATACCCAAAAACCAATTGGTTGTTTTTACAGGGGTAAGTGGTAGTGGGAAGTCCTCCCTTGCATTTGATACCTTATACAACGAGGGACAGCGCAGGTATATGGAAAGTTTTAGTGCCTATGCACGTCAGTTTATGGGGGACATGGAACGTCCCGATGTTGACCAAATTACAGGACTTTCGCCCGTAATTGCTATTGAGCAAAAAACTACCAACAAAAATCCAAGATCAACCGTAGGAACCGTTACAGAACTTTACGACTTCTTAAGATTATTGTATGCACGAGTTGGGAAAGCGTATAGTTACAATACTGGCAAGCCCATGGTTAAATTTTCTGAAGCCGAAATTGTTCAAAATATATTTAAGCAATTTAAAGAAAAGAAAATAAATTTATTAGCACCTGTTGTGCGAGGACGTAAAGGTCATTACAGAGAGCTTTTTGAAGAAATTCGTAAAAAGGGTTTTGTAAAAGCTAGGGTAGACGGAGAAATTATTGAACTAAGACCTAAGTTTCAGGTAGATCGTTATAAAATACACGACATTGAAATAGTGGTGGACAGAATTCCTGTGACCGATGCTATGAAAAACAGGCTTGGCGAAAGTGTTACACAGTGTTTAAAAATGGGGAATGATTTAATGTTTGTTTTAGAAGAGGGTAAAACAAAACTAACTCAGTTCTCAAAACAATTAATGTGCGAACAAACTGGATTAAGTTACGAGGAACCATCCCCAAATAGTTTTTCATTTAACTCACCTTACGGAGCCTGTCCTCAATGTAAAGGGTTGGGTAATGTTTATGCTATTGATATGAGTTTATTAATGCCTGATAAAACTTTAAGTATTAATCAGGGGGCCATTCATCCTTTGGGTGAATCCAGGGAAGCTAGTGTGTTTACTCAAATAAAACAGTTTGCAAGAAAACATAAAATAAGTTTAGATAAACCAATTAAGGAATTATCTAAAGCGCAATTGGATTTAATATTATTTGGAGACAAAAATATTAGTGATAGCTTGGACTTGGATTTAAATGACGAGAACATTCCAGATGCCTACACAGGAAGTTACGAAGGTATTGTCCCTATGTTAAAAAGGTGGTTTACCTCCAGTCAAAGTACCGATCATTTAAAAGCTTGGGTGGAAACTTACATGGAGCTAAATACCTGTGGAACCTGTAATGGTGCTAAACTAAGAAAGGAAAGTTTATGGTTTAAAGTTAATGATCAAAATATTGCTGCTTTAAACGATATGCATTTGGATGATTTACAAAATTGGTTTTTAGCACTTCCAAAAAAATTAGATAAAAAAGACACACAAATTGCAACAGGAATTTTAAAAGAAATAAATGATCGAATTTCTTTTTTAATGAATGTGGGACTTTCCTATTTATCATTAAGCAGGCCATCAAAATCACTTAGTGGTGGCGAGTCGCAGCGTATAAGGTTAGCCACGCAAATTGGTTCACAGTTACAAGGCATTACTTATATTTTAGATGAGCCAAGCATTGGGCTACATCAAAGGGACAATCAAAGGCTTATCACTGCACTTAAACAATTAAGAGATATTGGTAACACTGTGTTAGTAGTGGAGCATGATAAGGATATTATGATGGCATCAGATTACTTAGTAGATATTGGACCAAGAGCTGGAATTCACGGAGGACATATAGTTGCACAAGGTACGCCCAAGGAAATATTAAAACTTAAATCTGATACCGCACTTTATTTAGCGGGTAAGAAAATGATTCAAGTACCTGCCGAGCGCAGAAAAGGAAATGGAGATGCTATAACAATTAAAGGTGCCACTGGAAATACCTTAAAAAAAGTTGATTGTACTTTTCCATTAGGAAAATTTATTGTGGTATCGGGTGTGAGCGGAAGTGGAAAATCTACTTTAATTAATGAAACCTTATATCCCATTCTTTCTCAACATTGTTATAATAGTAAGACTAAACCAATGTCTTATGCAAAGGTCACAGGTTTAGAACATATTGATAAAGTAATTGAAATAGATCAATCTCCAATTGGGCGTACACCAAGAAGTAATCCTGCAACTTATTGTGGATTTTTTACCGATATAAGAACTTTGTTTGCATCGGTTCCGGAAGCAAAAATTAGAGGATACCAAGGTGGTCGTTTTTCCTTTAATGTTAAAGGAGGAAGATGTGAGGTTTGTGAAGGAGGTGGTATGCGTGTAATTGAAATGAATTTCTTACCCGACGTATATGTGCATTGTGAAAAATGTGGCGGCAAGCGTTATAACCGAGAAACTTTAGAAATAAGATACAAAGGCAAGTCCATAAGTGACGTATTAAATATGACAGTAGAGGAAGCTTGTGAATTTTTCCAAGCAGTTCCTTTTATTTACCGAAAAGTAAAAGTATTACAGGATGTTGGTTTAGGGTACATTACTTTAGGACAATCTGCGGTAACACTTAGTGGGGGCGAGGCACAGCGTGTAAAGTTGGCTACCGAACTTGGCAAAAAAGACACGGGTAAAACTTTTTATATACTAGATGAGCCTACCACCGGTTTACATTTTCAGGATATCAACTTATTAATTGGGGTATTAAATAGGTTGGTAGATAGGGGGAATACTGTTTTAGTTATTGAACACAATATGGATGTGATAAAAGTGGCCGACCATATTATTGACTTGGGGCCAGAAGGAGGAAGTGCAGGCGGGGTAATTCAATTTACGGGTACTCCAGAGGAGATGATTAAAAAATCAAAATCGCATACCGCTAAATATTTGGAAATTGAAATGAATGGATAAATGCATTTGTGTTAATTAATTATGCCCATTTATTTTCTGATCATTGGGATATGTTCAATTTCATCTTCATAATACATTTCGCCAGCTTGTTCCCATCCAAGTTCACTATAAAACTTTTTGAGGTATAATTGGGCTCCAATTTTTATAGGATGTTTTCCAAATAATCTTTCACATTCTGAAATTGAATATTGCATTAATGCTTTACCGGCACCAATGCCTCTGTATTTTGGAGAGCCTACCACACGACCAATACTTTGATATCCAGTATAACTTTGGTCCACATCAAACAATCTGGTGGTGGCTACTAAATCCTCATTTAGCCAACCCATGGTGTGATAAGCAATTTGATCGTTGTTGTCCATGTCCAAAAACACACAGTTTTGTTCTACAACAAATACTTCGCTACGAAGTCTTAATATGGCATAAAGCTCCTGAACGGTAAGTTCAGAGAAATGCTTTGTGCTCCATTTTATTGAGTTTAATTCTGACATATCCACAAAATTAAGGCTTAAACCAAACTCTTTTACAATACTTATGGCAATCCCAATATATTTTTGCAATTTTGCCCAAATTATTCCCCACCATGACTAAAAAAGTAGCCATTATAGGAGCAGGTCCAGCAGGTTTAACCGCTGCGTATTTGTTGGGTAAAGCAAGTCAAGAGGTAACCGTTTTTGAAAAGGACCCACAATATGTTGGTGGTATTTCAAGAACAGAGTCTTACAAAGGCTACCATTTTGATATTGGAGGTCACCGTTTTTTTTCCAAGTCAAAAGAAGTGGAGGATTTTTGGACCGAAATTTTAAATGATGAATTGTTAGAGCGTCCAAGAAGCTCTCGTATTTTTTATAATAAAAAGTTTTTTGCTTATCCATTAGCAGCATTTGAAGCCTTATTAAAATTGGGGATTTGGGAAAGCTTTTTATGTGTGATGAGTTATTTAAATGCAAAATTATTTCCTGTTAAGGATCCTCAAAATTTTGAGGACTGGGTTACAAACCAATTTGGTAAGCGTTTATTTAATATTTTCTTTAAAACTTACACCGAAAAAGTGTGGGGGATTCCATGTAAAGAAATTTCGGCCGACTGGGCAGCACAACGTATAAAAGGATTGTCCCTTAGTAGTGCAGTATGGAATGCATTATTTAAACCAAGTGGTAAAAAAAGTAAAGGGGATGTAATTAAAACTTTAATTGATTCTTTCCGCTATCCAAAACGTGGTCCTGGTATGATGTGGGAAGAGTGTGTGGTTAAGAGCAAGGCCTTGGGTGTGAAAATTGAAATGAACACAGGGGTAAACAAAATTGAAAAAGTAGGAGCGACTTGGAAAGTATACACAAGCAATGGTACTGTACTTGAAGGTTTTGATTATGTATTATCAAGTGCACCAATGCGTGAATTAATTCCTGCAGTGTCCCCCGCATTTTCACCAGCAGCTTTACACGCGGCAAGTGAGTTAAAGTACCGTGATTTTTTAACGGTTGTTTTAATTTGTAAGGATCAGGATGCATTTAATGATAACTGGATTTATATTCACGAGCCTAATGTAAAAGTGGGACGTATTCAAAACTTTAAATCATGGAGTCCTTATATGGTACCGGATCCCGAAATGGCTTGTTATGGATTAGAGTATTTTTGTTTTGAAGGGGATGGTTTGTGGACAAGTAGCAATCAGGATTTAATTGCTTTAGGCACTAAGGAAATTAATCAAATTGGATTAACAAAACCAGAGGCCGTTGTGGATGGTTATGTAGTAAGACAACCTAAAGCATATCCAGTTTATGATCATGATTACAAGGATCATTTAAACACAATTAGAGCAGCATTAAAAGAATACAAAGGTTTATACTTAGTGGGTCGTAATGGTATGCATAAATACAATAACCAGGATCATAGTATGATGACAGCAATGCTAGCTGCTAAAAATATTATTGCTGGCACTGAAGTATATGATTTATGGGATGTAAATGAGGATGCGGAATACCACGAGGGTGGTGACCGAGGTGCTGCCGCAGGAATTGTTGGGCGCGCTGTTCCAGAAAAGATATCTTAATAACTAAAGAATTTTTCAAAGTTTTTTAAACTTTGAAAATAAATCTAATATCCATACTTGCCTTTCCAACGGTCATGCAAGAATTTTTTAAGTTCTTCTTCTCTTGCATTTTTTTGAGGCGTGTAAAATGCAGTTCCTTTAATTTCGTCCGGTAAGTATTCTTGTTCCAAAAAATTATTTTCACCCATATGAGAGTATTTATAGTCTTTCCCATAATTTAAGTCTTTCATTAATTTAGTAGGGGCATTGCGTAAATGCAATGGTACTGGTAGGTTACCTGTTTTATCAACTATGGATAATCCGTTTGCGATTGCTTCATAAGCGGCATTGCTTTTTGCAGAACTTGCTAGGTAAATGGCACATTGTGATAATATTATCCTGCTTTCGGGGTAACCAATTTTATTCACTGCATCAAAGCAGTTGTTAGCTAGTAGTAATGCATTTGGGTTGGCGTTGCCAATATCCTCGCTTGCAAATATGAGCATTCGCCTAGCAATAAATTTTACATCCTCACCACCAGCAATCATGCGTGATAACCAATAAATGGCACCATTGGGATCGGAGCCGCGCATGCTTTTTATAAATGCAGAAATGATATCGTAATGTTGTTCTCCATTTTTATCATACAGTGCTATATTAGTTTGCGCCACTTGCATCACCCATTCGTCTGTTAATATTAAAGCCTCATTATTTTGATTCGTTCCAATTAATGCTTCTACTGCAAGCTCCAGTAAGTTTAATAATTTACGTCCGTCTCCACCAGAAAGTTGAAACAAGGCTTCGGTTTCTTTAATTTGAATTGAATGATTTTTAAACAAATCATCTTTTTTCACAGCTTGTTGAACTAGTTTTGTTAAACCAGTTTTATCCAAAGCTTTTAAAATAAAAACCTGGCATCTACTTAACAAGGCACTGTTTACTTCAAAGCTTGGATTTTCGGTAGTAGCACCAATTAGGGTAATGATGCCTTTTTCTACGGCTCCAAGTAATGCGTCTTGTTGTCCTTTATTAAATCGGTGTATCTCATCTATAAATAAAATGGCTCCCTCTTTTGACTTTGCTTCATCAATCACTTCTCTTAGTTCTTTTACACCACTACTAATGGCACTTAATTGATAATAGGCGCTTTTAAATGTAGTTGCAATAATATTAGCTAGTGTGGTTTTCCCAACTCCAGGAGGACCCCATAAAATCATAGAAGGCACTTTGCCTTTTTGAATTGCTTTTTGTAAAACACTATTTTCTCCAGACAAATGTTCCTGTCCAACCAATTCTTTTAAAGTAGTAGGTCGTAATCGTTCAGCTAAAGGGATGGCATGGTTCATTGTATAAATTTACACAAATACCTATTCAAAAAGATAACCGTATTTTTTAATAAATCTTAAGGTCATGGTAATGTGCACAAGGCCAATAGCACCTGTAATTAAAAGAAATACCGAAATAGCTTTAATTAGAGATAATAACATTTCAGCAGTAGCTTCTTTAGGAATGCCTGGCTTTTGTAAAATAAAGTCGTCGATGTATTTGTATAATATTTGATTAGAGGAAATAAGCACACTAATGCCATCTAAGAAAAATAAACCACAAAGCACTAAACTAACCATTGCATTTACTTTAATCCAGTCTCTGGATTTTAAACTAAGGGGTTGTTCTGCTTCAATGCCAAGTTTTAAAAATCGATTACTTAAAATGGTATAAAGAACTAAACAGCCTAATGCAAAAACTAATATTAATGCTCCAGGATTTGCCAATGCAGACATTAAAAACAAGACATCAATAAAGGCAAATAGGTATGCTATTGGTAAAAATATAATAGTAAGTACCTTATATAATTTTATATTTTCTAACATGTCATTATTTCAAATTAAGTTTAATATGCAATTCGTCAAATTGCTTATCGTCAATGCTACTTGGTGCGTCAAGCATTACATCACGGCCGCTATTGTTTTTAGGGAAGGCAATAAAGTCTCTAATACTTTCACTGCCACCTAATAAAGCACATAAACGGTCAAAGCCAAATGCAATACCACCGTGAGGAGGTGCACCATATTCAAAAGCACCTAACAAAAATCCAAATTTATGTTGTGCTTCCTCGGGCGACATACCTAAGGCAGCAAACATTTTTTCTTGTAATGCTCTTTGAAAAATACGAATAGAACCACCTCCAATTTCATTCCCATTTAATACCATATCATAAGCGTTGGCTTTGATATTGGCATATGGGTGTTCTAAATATTTTGCTGCGTCCTTAATTTCAGGGGCATTGTTAATCATAATATCAATATGATCTGGCTTAGGTGAAGTGAATGGATGATGCCTTGCTACCCATCGGTTGCCTTCTTCATCATATTCAAATAAGGGGAAGTCTAAAACCCACAATAATTTAAATTCATCTTCTTTTCTAAATCCTAATTGTTTGCCTAATTCTAAACGTAATTCACTAATTGCTTTTCTGGTTCTTTCCTCAGCGCCTGCAAGTATTAAAACTAAGTCACCTGCTTTTGCATTGGCAGCGGCTGCAATTGCTTTTAATTTATCTTCAGAATAGAATTTATCTACACTACTTTTAAAACTACCATCGGCATTACACTTAATAAACACCAAACCCTTCATGCCAATTTGAGGACGCTTTACCCATTCGGTTAATTCATCGGTTTGCTTACGAGAGTATTCGCTGCAACCAGGAGCTGCAATGGCAATAACGGTTTCGGCTTCATCAAATACTTTAAAGTCCACGCCATTAATTAATGCAGCTTGGTCCTGCTTATCCGAAAACACATGACCTGGTTTTTTTAAATTACAAAGTTCCATGCCAAAGCGGATATCTGGTTTGTCGTTACCATAATTCCACATCGCATCCTCCCATGTCATTCTTTGCACCGTTTCTGTGTAATCTATATTTTTAACGTCTTTAAATATGCTTTTAATTAATCCTTCAAACATATTTAAGATGTCTTCTTGTTCTACAAAACTCATCTCACAGTCAATCTGCGTAAATTCGGGTTGACGATCGGCTCTTAAATCCTCGTCTCTAAAGCATTTTACAATTTGATAGTAGCGGTCATAACCACTTACCATTAATAATTGCTTAAATGTTTGTGGGGACTGAGGCAATGCATAAAACTCACCTGCATTCATACGACTTGGCACTACAAAGTCACGAGCACCCTCGGGTGTTGACTTAATTAAAAAAGGAGTTTCAATATCCATGAATCCTTTTTCATGTAAATAGTTACGTGTTGCTCGGTTTACACTGTAACGTAATTCAATATTCTTTTTTACTGCGTTTCTTCTTAAATCCAAGAAACGATATTTCATACGAATATCATCTCCGCCATCTGTGTCGTCCTGAATGGTAAATGGAGGAACGATAGATGCGTTTAAAATTTTAAACGCACTTACTTTAATTTCAATTTCACCAGTTGGGATATTCGCATTTTTATTGGAACGCTCAATAACGGTTCCTTTAACTTGCAATACAAATTCACGACCCAAAGGTTGCGCATCCAATTGTGCTTGTAATTCCTCACCTAATAATAACTGGGTAATTCCATAACGGTCGCGAAGGTCCACAAAAGTAATGGCACCAAATTTACGAATGGTTTGAACCCATCCCGCTAGGGTTACTTGTTGGCCTACAAATTGGATATTTAATGCTCCACAATGGTGTGTACGATACATAAGAAATTTTTGAAATAGGTTTGGACTGCAAATATAGCCCAATTCCTAGAAAAACCCCATCTTTGCGCTATGGTAGACACTGTGATTTCATTAAAAATGAGGCGAATTATACTTTCGGGTTATTTCTTTCTAACAGGTATTTGTTTTTCTAGTTGGGCAAGTCGTATTCCAGATATAAAAATGCATTTGGGATTAAGTGATGGCGCCTTTGGTGGGCTATTGTTTTTTCTTCCTATTGGCTCGTTTTTAGGCATTCCTATTTCGGGAAGTTTAACAGCCAAACATGGTAGTAAAAAAATTGTTAGTATTGCTGCATTAATTTATCCAATAGCACTTATAAGTTTAGGATTAACTACTACCATTACACAACTTGCTATATGTTTATTTTTATTTGGAATGGCTGGTAATTTATTTAATGTTTCTGTAAATACACAAGCAGCAAATTTGTCAAAACATTTTGATAAAAGTATTACATCCACATTTCATGGATTTTGGAGTTTAGCAGGATTTACAGGAGGTTTATTGGGAGGCTTTTTTGTTGCAAAACAAATTTCTCCACTGCAACAATTTATGACGGTTGCATTAGTTGGTTGGGTTTTTTTATTTTTTTCAAGAAAATATTTATTACCAGGAGAAACTAGTTCACAACCTGTATCAAAAATGTGGAATAAGCCAAGTCCATTATTATTACAATTTGGATTGGTTGCCTTAAGTAATATGATTTGTGAAGGAATGATGTTTGATTGGAGTGGAGTGTACTTTCAAAAAGTAGTAAAAGTGGAGGAGCAATTCCGTACCCTTGGTTATATAAGTTTTATGGCCTGCATGACAACAGGCCGAATGTTTGCCGATCGTTTAATTAATTATTGGGGAGCTAGGAAACAATTAATGTTAAGTGGTCTTGTAGTTACCCTTGGACTAATTATTGCTGTGTCTTATCCTAATATGATTGTTAGTAGTATTGGATTTATGTTTGTTGGATTTGGGGTATCCTCGGTAATACCTACTATTTACGGAACAGTGGGTAAAAATGCAGGGCCAGGAAGGGCTAGCATTGACTTGGCCTCGGTTTCTAGTGTTGGTTTTTTTGGCTTTTTAATTGGTCCTCCCATTATAGGATTCATTTCACAAGCAGTAGGGTTAAGATGGGCTTTTTTAATAATTAGTTTACTTGGAATTGTAACATTTATTCAAGCCCATAAATTAAAAAAGTACTTGTAGCATTTACAAAGTAATATCTTCTGTTTTATGTTTTGGCTTGTGTATTAAATAGTAGTATGCTAATATTAAAACTCCAGTTAAAAACGGAATCATTGCCAATTGTTTAACAGTAACTGTGCCAAATACAATATTATTATCCACTCCAAAAAATTCACTACACATCCAAAAGGAGTTGGCACTAATCCATACTACAATGGCTAGGTTGTGACATAGCTCCGAAAATATTTGTCGCGTTCTCCATGCAATTACAATTGAAATAAATAAAGTAGGCACAATCATAATCATACCCAAAGGTCTCCATACCATACACCATGCAATATCTTTAAAAAGCCAAAAAATAATATGTAAGTTTTCCATTTTGCGATAAGCAATTGGAATATTATAAAATTGGTTTTGATTTTCTGGCATCTTTATAACTATTGTATATTTTGAGCAATGAAAATAATAATATTTATTTTAAACTTGTTAAAATAGTATCAAATCGTTTTAAACTTGCTTCGGGTTCCACCGGCAAGTTGTGTTCCAATAATTGCAGTAGTTCATTTGTAAAATAGGGTGCGAGCGAACATCCCTTGGTGCCCATGCCATTACAAATTGCCAACTGCTTATGAATTGGGTGGACTCCTATAAATGGTCTGCGCTGTGTATTTGCAGGCCTTATGCCCACTAAATGGTCTACAATTTCATATGGAATTTTTAAAAACTGGTCCAAGCTCTGAGTTATTTTTTGTTTGAACGCCTCGGTTGGTGCTATGTTGTTAAATTCCCATTCATAACTGGAGCCAACCCAAAACAAATCATCTTTCCAAGGAACCATGGTTACCGCATTTTTATAAATATGTTCTTTAGAAAGTCCCGGTACTTTTATAATTAAAGCCTCGCCTTTATTAGGGGCAAAAGGGAGTGCTTTAAAGTAGGGATTATTCATGGAGTTTAAACCATCACAAAATATAATTTGACTTGCAATAATTTCTTTCCAAACAATTTCATTTTCTAAAAAATTTACATCATTCATTTCAAAATGAGCGGTAATGTATTTATTTTCAGTTGCTAAAAATGTTTGCCAACTTGAAATCATTTTATTTAAATCAATCCAGTAACAATTATTAATGGCGCCCATACCAAAAGGGGTTTCAAAAAATAACTTCCATTTACTGGGGTCTTGCTTATATAAGTAAACATTATCATGTAGCAACCTATATTCAAAGCTTTCCTGCATTTGCTGTGATGGGTGCAATAAAATAACGGGGCTGGGTTTTATGAAATCAATATTTAATTGCTGCTCCATTTTTTTATAGGCATTCACTGCAAAGGGTAGGATGGTTTCAATCATCCAGGTTTGAACTATACGCCTTCCTGTTACAGGATTTATTACACCACTGGCAACCGAACTTGCACTTTGAATATTGGGGTCATTAATTATTTTATAAGAAACACCTGCTTGCTCTAAATGATAAGACATCCAAGTACCCACAAGGCCTTGGCCAACAATTAAATATTTTACTTTTTCTTTCAATGCGTAATATTAAAAAAAAATCCCTGACTATTAAGAGCAGGGATTTTATATTAGTTATTTTTATAAATTACTTTTTTAAAGCAGCTGCCATTGTTTTTCCAATGTCAGCAGGGCTAGCACAAACATGAATACCACAAGCAGCCATAATTTTCATTTTAGCTTCTGCAGTATCATCTGCGCCACCAATAATTGCACCAGCATGACCCATACGGCGACCAGCAGGAGCAGTTTGACCAGCAATAAATCCAACTACTGGTTTTTTCATATTGTCCTTAATCCAATTAGCTGCGTCGGCTTCCATGCTACCACCAATTTCACCAATCATGATAATACCTTCTGTAGCAGGGTCGTTCATTAATAATTCAACAGCCTCTTTAGTTGTTGTTCCAATAATTGGATCACCACCAATACCAATTGCTGTAGTAATACCTAAACCAGCTTTCACTACTTGGTCAGCAGCCTCATAGGTTAATGTTCCGCTCTTTGATACAATACCAATAGTTCCTTTTTTGAAAATAAATCCTGGCATGATACCTACTTTAGCTTCTTCGGCAGTGATAACACCTGGACAGTTTGGTCCTATTAAACGAGTTGTTTTTCCTAATAAATAATTTTTCACTTTTACCATATCCTGAACAGGAATACCTTCTGTGATACAAACTACTAAAGCAATACCTGCATCGGCTGCTTCCATAATAGCATCGGCTGCAAAAGCAGGAGGTACAAAAATAATACTCACATCTGCACTAGTTGTTTTAACTGCATCAGCTACTGTATTAAACACAGGACGATCCAAGTGGGTTGAACCACCTTTACCTGGTGTAACACCACCAACTACTTGCGTACCATATTCGATCATTTGAGACGCATGAAAACTACCTTCTGTACCGGTAAAACCTTGTACAATAATTTTAGAGTTTTTATTAACTAATACTGACATGTGGACTGAATTTGTTATTTGTGCCGCAAAAATAGGCTAAAACCCCTTTTTTTACCCTTATTTTCCAACAAAAATTATAGGTTTTTTTATAAATGGCTTTCAAGTAGTACTTTTGTCCCTCGCAACGAAAAATTTAAAACAAAAATTATGGCAACAACTTCCGACATTACACGTGGGATGATCTTAAAATTAGACAATAACTTATACACTGTAGTTGAGTTTGGTGAGAATAAGACTGCTCGAGCTGCAGCTAAAATTTGGGCTAAATTAAAGGGTGTAGACAACAAAAGATCTATTGAAAAAACATGGAATAGTGGTGAAACCGTATATCCAGTAAGGGTTGAGAAAAAAACCTACCAGTTCCTTTACAAGGATGACAGCGGTTATAATTTAATGAATAACGAAACTTTTGAGCAAATAGTAATGGCGGAGGAAATGATTGACGCACCTCAATATTTAATCGAAGGCGCTGAAGTATTTGTATTTATGAATACTGAAACCGAATTGCCAATTGGTGCAGAATTACCGGAAAAATTAGACGTTTTAATCACTTATTGTGAGAATGGCGTTAAAGGAGATACTGCCACAAGAGCTTTAAAAGCAGCAACCATTGAATCAGGTGCTACAGTAATGGTGCCTTTGTTTGTGAATGAAGGAGAGAAGATCAAGATTAATACTAAGAACGGAGAATACGTAGAAAGAGTAAAGTAAGCTTACACTTAACAGCCCCCGTTTATGGGAGGCTGTTAAAAAATCATAAAAGGCGTAACTTTATAAATCCTACTTTTATTTAAGGATTTATAAAGTAGCAAAAAATGCCCCCCATAAACGGGGGCATTTTATTTACTTTATGGAAGTTATTACATGAATATGGGAATTAATGGTTCCCTATTTTTATGCCCAAATTGGCTCATTTTGGATAAAAAAAGGTCATTTTTTTGTGTTTTTCGCTAAAAATACCCCAATTTTACCCAAAATTGCTAAACATGGACTTAAAACAAATTCACGACCTTATTAAGGTAGTAAACAAGAGTAATATTGGTGAAATTAGTATCGAGGATAAGGATGGCAAAGTAACCATCAAACAAAAAGAGGAAAAAATCACAGTAAGTTCAGCGCCTGTATATGCAGCTGCACCAGCCCCAGTTGCTGCTGCGCCAGCAACCGCTCCAGCGACGCCCGCTGCCTCAGTGCCAGCCGTAGCCGACAACTTAATTACTGTAAAAAGTCCAATGATTGGAACATTCTACCGCAGAGCTTCTCCAGACAAACCACTCTTAGCCGAAGAGGGTACGGAGGTAAGCCCAGGTAAAGTAGTTTGTATCATTGAAGCAATGAAACTATTTAACGAAATAGAATCTGAAGTAAAAGGAACTATTGTAAAAGTATTGGTTGAGGATGCAAGTCCTGTTGAGTATGATCAACCATTATTCTTGGTGCAACCTGCATAGTCCCATTTTCAACTTTAAATCAACAAAATGTTTAAAAAGATATTGATTGCCAATCGTGGCGAAATTGCTTTGCGTATTATTAGAACTTGTAGAGAAATGGGAATTAAAACAGTTGCTGTTTATTCTACTGCCGATAAAGATAGTTTACATGTTAAGTTTGCCGACGAAGCGGTTTGTATTGGTGGACCCAAAGGGCAAGAGTCTTATTTAAATATTCCGCATATCATGGCTGCTTGTGAAATTACCAATGCCGACGCAGTGCATCCTGGTTATGGTTTCCTAGCAGAGAATGCTAAGTTTGCTCAAATTTGTGCCGATCATGGTATTAAATTTATTGGACCCACTCCGGACATGATTAATAGCATGGGTGACAAAATCACTGCAAAAGAAACTATGATTAAAGCAGGGGTTCCAGTGGTTCCAGGAAGTGAGGGATTATTAGAAAGCATTGACGAAGCAAAACGACTTGCAAAAGAAATAGGATATCCAGTAATTATAAAAGCAACAGCAGGTGGTGGTGGTAAAGGAATGCGTGTTGTTTGGAAAGAGGATGAAATTGAAAAAGCATACGAAACTGCTAAAATGGAAGCAGGTGCAAGTTTTAAGAACGACGGTTTATACATGGAGAAATTTGTGGAAGAACCAAGACATATTGAAATTCAAGTTGCTGGGGACCAATACGGAAATGTGTGTCATTTAAGTGAGCGTGATTGTTCTATCCAAAGAAGACATCAAAAATTAGTGGAGGAATCGCCATCTCCATTTATGACACCCGACCTTCGCCAAAGAATGGGAGATGCTGCTATTAAAGCAGCTTCTGCAATTAATTATGAAAGCGTTGGTACTGTTGAGTTTTTAGTAGACAAGCATCGCAATTTTTACTTCATGGAAATGAATACCCGTATTCAAGTGGAGCATTGCGTAACCGAGGAAGTAGTAAGCTATGACTTAATTAAAGAGCAAATTAAAATTGCAGCAGGCGAAAAAATATCTGGTAAAAACTACGAACCAAAATTACACGCTATTGAATGTCGTATTAATGCCGAGGATCCTTATAATGATTTCCGCCCATCACCAGGTAAAATTACTGTATTGCATACCCCAGGTGGACATGGTGTTCGTGTAGACAGTCATGTGTATGCAGGTTATGTAATTCCTCCTTACTATGATTCAATGATTGGTAAATTAATTACGGTGGCACAAACACGTGAGGAAGCAATTAATACCATGTATCGTGCATTAAGCGAATATGTAATTGAAGGTGTGAAAACAACTATTCCTTTTCATTTACAATTAATGCAGAATGAGGATTTTAGAAAAGGAAATTTTACTACTAAGTTTTTAGAGACCTTTACGATGAAGTAATTTTTAATAAATCTTATTTTAAATGCCTCGATCATTTCGGGGCATTTTTATTTACATTGACTACTAAGCATATCTTGTGCACTTTAATTCTTCTGAATCGCCCAACGCTATACATGATCAATTTATTTAAAGTTATTATTGCTCCTTTTTAATTAACATTTAGGTTCCTCAGTAGGCATTATGCATATGAATTCTGAGGCAAACGTTGAGCATAGCGTAACGAATAGTAAAAGTGGGCAACCCTCTTAGCGTATAAAAGTTAAGGACTATTAAAAGTTTAATAAAAAATATAGCGTTTTGCGAACGAGCGCCAAAGAATTTATATGCAAAATGCATTCTTTATTTAAGCCTTTGCATAATCATTGTTAAAAATATTTGCCAAGGCTTAAACTAAAAATCCCGAAGCAAAATTACTTCGGGACTAAGTGGGGGGGATTACCTCTGGGGAATATCCTTGATATTTTCAATCAAATTATCTTAAGAATAACAATTCTCTATACTTAGGCAAGGTCCATAATTCATCGTCTACCAATTGCTCTAATTTGTCAACGTGGTAACGGATGGTATCAAAGTATTGCGCTTTTACTTTTGCTTCATAAGCAATTGCTTTTTCGCGAGAATCTGACATGTTATTTGCCACTTTTCTTTCTTCCACCATAGCATGCACATTTTCATACACTTGTTGAATATGCGTGCTTACGTCTTTTAATAAAGTTAATTGGCCTTTGTATAATTTTTCTGGCAATGCAGCTTCACGTAATAAACTTACGTTTTTCAACAACTCATTCTGATACTTAATAGCAGCTGGAATGATATGATTGGTAGCTAGATCGCCCATTACACGCGCTTCTATTTGTACTTTCTTAATATATTTTTCTAATTCAATTTCATGACGCGCTTCTAATTCCGCATGTGTGTAAATACCATTTTCTAAAAACACTTTTTTAGCTTTATCGGTTACCATGGCATCTAAAGCTATTGGGGTAGTTTTTAAATTTGGTAAGCCTCTTTTTTCTGCTTCCTTATGCCATGCTTCGCTATAGCCATCACCTTCAAATAAAATTTTCTTACTTGCAACAATGTATTTTTGAATTACCTGCATAATTGCAATTTCTTTTTTGTCTCCTTTTTCCACTAAGGCATCTACTTCTGCTGCAAATTTATTTAAAGTGTCTGCGATAATGGTGTTTAAAATAGTCATAGGCAATGCACAGTTTGCAGTTGAGCCTACTGCACGGAATTCAAATTTATTTCCTGTAAATGCAAATGGGGAAGTTCTGTTACGATCCGTATTGTCAATCATTAATTCAGGAATACTACGGTGTAAATCTAATTTCAAAATTGCTTCATCCTGTTCGTCAAATTTAGTACCCACTCGGCTTTCTACGTCGTTCAATACTTTTGTTAAATACTCTCCAATAAATACAGAAATAATTGCAGGAGGTGCTTCGTTAGCGCCTAAACGAAAATCGTTAGAAGCAGAAGCAATGGATGCTCTTAAAATATCTGCATAATCATGAACCGCTTTAATGGTGTTAACAAAAAATGTTAAAAACATTAAATTGGTTTTAGGGGTTTTGCCTGGTGCCAATAAATTCACGCCCGTATCGGTTGCTAAACTCCAGTTATTATGCTTGCCACTTCCGTTAATACCTGCAAATGGTTTTTCATGTAACAACACTACTAAGCGGTGACGCTTTGCAACTCTTGTCATTACATCCATTAATAAAATATTATGGTCTACAGCAATGTTTACTTCTTCAAAAATTGGAGCACACTCAAATTGAGCAGGGGCCACCTCGTTATGTCTTGTTCTTAAAGGAATCCCTAATTTATAAGATTCATTTTCAAAGTCACGCATAAATGCATACACACGCTCTGGAATTGATCCAAAATAATGATCTTCTAATTGTTGACCTTTTGCAGGCGTGAATCCAAAAACGGTACGACCCGTTTGAACTATATCGGGACGTGCATTTACCAATGCTTCGTCAATTACAAAATATTCTTGCTCCCAACCAAGTGTTGGTGTTACTTTAGTCACGTTCTTGTCAAAATAATTACAAACAGTAACAGCAGCTTTGTTCACAGCTTCAACTGCTTTCATTAAAGGCGCTTTGTAATCCAATGACTCGCCAGTGTATGAAATAAAAATGGTGGGTATACACAATGTTTTACCATTGCCAATTTCTATAATGAATGGGGGAGAAGAAGGGTCCCAAGCCGAGTAACCTCTTGCTTCAAAAGTGGCTCTCAGTCCACCATTTGGAAATGAAGAAGCGTCGGGTTCTTGTTGAATTAATGCTGCTCCTTCAAATTCTTCAATTGCAGTACCATCTCCTTTTAAAGTAAAAAAGGAATCGTGCTTTTCTGCAGTAGATCCTGTTAATGGTTGGAACCAATGAGTGTAGTGTGTTACTCCTTTTTGCTCAGCCCAAGCACGCATACCAGAGGCTATTTGTCCTGCTACTTGGCGATCAATTTTTTTTCCACCTTTCACACTAGCTGTTAAACTTTTGTAAGCTTCTTCACTCAGGTATTCTCTTGCTGTTTTTAAAGTAAAAACATTTTCTCCAAATACGCCAGTAATTTTAGCACCCTTTATATCGGGTGATGTTGTTTTTTGATGACTCACGTGATTCACTGCATCGCTTCTTAAAGACATATGATATAATTTTTAATTTATAGGGGAAAGACAAAATTACCACCAATTTCTTAGTTCAATAACAAATAAATAATCAATAATGCACAAAAAATCCCCCAATTTCTTGGGGGATTACAATTCAAAACACAATTTATGAATGCTTGTTCTAAAAAACCTTAAATTTTGAGGCTATTAAACCTTTGCAGTTTTCACAGTAGTGATAATTCTTGCAGCTACTTTGTAAGGATCAGCTGCAGAGTTTGGACGACGATCTTCTAACCATCCTTTCCATCCTTTTTCTACTGCTCCAATTGGAATACGAATACTCGCACCTCTATCAGAAACTCCAAATGAGAAATCATGAATGCTTGCAGTTTCGTGCTTACCCGTTAAACGTAAATGGTTGTCAGCTCCATACACTTCAATATGCTCTTTCACAAATGGACGGAAGGACTCACAAATAGTTTCATACACTTCACGCTTGCCACAAGTTCTTAATGTAGTGTTAGAGAAGTTAGCGTGCATACCCGATCCATTCCAATCCAATGTACCTAATGGTTTACAATGCCAGTTAATAGATACACCATATGTTTCACCAATTCTTTCTAATAAATATCTTGCTACCCAAATTTGATCACCTGCTTCTTTTGCACCTTTTGCAAAAATTTGGAATTCCCATTGTCCAGCAGCAACTTCTGCATTAATTCCTTCCACATTTAATCCAGCTTCTAAACATACATCTAAATGTTCTTCTACAATATTTCTACCATATGCATTGTTTGCTCCAACCGAACAGTAATAAGGACCTTGAGGGCCAGGGTATCCGCCTTCTGGGAAACCTAATGGCTTATTTGTTGCAGGATTCCATAAAAAATATTCTTGTTCAAATCCAAACCAGAAATCATTATCATCATCTTGAATAGTTGCACGACCATTTGATACGTGAGCAGTTCCATCTGCATTCAAAACTTCACACATTACTAAGTAAGCATCCTTACGTTGAGGATCTTTACAAATGAATACAGGCTTTAATAAGCAGTCAGAAGAACCGCCTAATGCTTGCTCGGTACTAGAACCGTCAAAGCTCCACATATCACAATCTGCTAGTTTACCACTAAAGTTGTTTTCAATTTTTGTTTTGCTTCTTAAAGACTGTGTTGGTTGGTAACCATCTAACCAGATGTACTCCAATTTAGATTTAGACATGGTACGAATGTTTAAATATTAAAAAAATAAAATATATAAGTAATATTAATTGATATTTGCTTTGTGAGCACGAAAATAAGTAAGAAATGTCAAATCATTTTAAAATTATCTTCAAAAAAATGGCAAATGTGTATAAAATGTAAATATTAAAAAATATTATAATTAGTACTAGGTCTATAATTCATTGATTTTCAAAGCAGTTTCATTTGCGTTTAATATGTTGGTAATTCCATTTAATGCTTAGCGCCTCATTTTGTACCTTCGCGACATCTTTTAAGTAATAAGTTTAATTAAATGGAAATCACTGTAAAAACAGCAAAACAGCTTAGGTTAACCGAAGAAGAATTTGAGTTAATAAAACAAAAGTTGGGTCGTACCCCAAACTTCACTGAGCTATGTGCTTTTAGTGGTATGTGGAGCGAGCATTGTAGTTATAAAAATTCAATTAAGTGGTTAAAAACATTACCTCGTGATGGAGGAAGAATGTTGGTGGCAGCTGGTGAAGAGAATGCAGGGTTAATGGATATAGGAAATGATTATGGTGTGGTGTTTAAAATAGAATCACATAATCACCCAAGTGCATTGGAACCATTCCAAGGAGCTGCAACAGGAGTGGGTGGTATACAAAGAGATATTTTTACTATGGGGGCACGTCCAATTGCATCTTTAAATAGTTTGCGTTTTGGAAAATTAGAAGATAAAAAAACACAACGTTTATTAGCGGGTGTGGTGCATGGTATTGGTCATTATGGTAACTGTTTTGGCGTACCAACAGTGGGTGGAGAATTATATTTTGAGCAGTGTTATCATACCAACCCTTTAGTAAATGCAATGAGTGTTGGTATTGTGAAAGCTGGTAAAACAGTGAGTGCCACTGCAGAGGGAAAAGGCAATCCAATATTTTTTGTAGGAAGTGCAACTGGTAAAGACGGAATTGGTGGTGCAAGTTTTGCATCTGCAGAAATTACAGCAGATAGTGTAGAGGAATTACCTGCGGTGCAAGTAGGTGACCCATTTCAAGAAAAAAAATTATTAGAAGCTTGTTTAGAAGTGATTGAAACAGGCGGTATTGTTGGAATGCAAGACATGGGTGCAGCAGGAATTATTTGTTCCACTGCCGAAATGAGTGCAAAAGGTGGAGTAGGAATGCGCATTGATTTAGACAAAGTACCTACGCGTCAACAAAACATGAAAGCATGGGAATTATTATTAAGTGAGAGTCAAGAGCGCATGTTAATTTGTGTACAAAAAGGAAAAGAAGCCGAAGTATTAGCAGTGTTTGAAAAATGGGATTTATCATGTAGTAATATTGGTGAAGTGACCGACGATGGATTGTTGAGTTTTTATATGCATGGTGAATTAGAAGCTTCATTACCTGCATATGAATTAGTATTAGGCGGCGGTGCGCCACAATATTCACGTGAATATTCAGCACCTGCTTACTTAGCTAAAGTAAACGCATTTGATATGAATTCGGTTGTAGATACCACCAACTTAAAAGCAACTGTTGCCGAATTAGTAAGTCTTCCAAACATTGCATCAAAACGTTGGATATACAACCAATATGATAGTATGGTGGGAGCTGCAAATACAAGTACCAATGCGCCAAGTGATGCTGCTGTAGTGCTTGCAAAAGGAACAGGCAAAGCGCTTGCAATGACTGTTGATTGTAATAGTAAGTATGTTTATGCAAACCCTGAAACTGGCGCTATGATTGCGGTTGCCGAGGCTGCAAGAAATATTGTTTGTAGTGGTGGTGAGCCTATTGGAGTAACCAACTGTTTAAATTTTGGAAATCCATATGATCCAGAAGTATACTATCAGTTTGTAAAAGCAGTTCAAGGAATGGGTGCCGCTTGTCGTAAATTTAATACACCAGTTACTGGTGGAAACGTAAGTTTTTACAATCAAAATCCAGATGGTCCAGTATTCCCTACACCAACAATTGGTATGGTGGGTATTGTGGAGGATATGAAAAACCGTATGACTTTGGATTTCAAAAACGATGGAGATGAAATTGTTTTATTAGGTGAGCAAAGAAACGATATTGGCTCTTCTGAATACTTGAATAAAATAAAAGGAGTTACGCATTCACAAGCGCCATATTTTGACTTGGACGAAGAGTTTAATTTACAACAATTGGTTGCTAACTTAATTAAAGATAAAAAAGTAAAAAGTGCACATGATATTAGTGAAGGAGGATTAATAGTTACTTTATTGGAATCGGCTTTCTTTAACAACAAAGGATTTGAAGTTTCTAGTAATGGTAGCAGTTTAAGAAAGGATGCATACTGGTTGGGTGAAGCACAAAGTAGGGTTGTAGTTTCGGCTAATGCAGCAAATGTGGCTGCAATTGAAGCTGCTGCTGCAAAGCATGGGATTAAAGCAACTTTAATTGGTAAAGTAACTGCAAGTGAAGTTGTAGTAGAAGGTGAAAATTGGGGTGCTATTACCACTTGGAAAAACAATTACGATACCGCAATTGAAAAACAATTAGCTAAATAAATTATACATGTCAAAACAACCAACCATTGTAGTAACTGGAACTGCTGGTTTTATTGGTTCGGCCTGTGTTCAATTTTTTAATGAACAAGGATGGAATCAATTGCTATTGGTGGATGATTTTGGTGTGGAATCAAAACGAAAAAACTGGGAGCAAAAACAATTTATAAAAATAATCGAAAGACAATCTTTTATTGAGCAGCTAACAAATTTAGAATTTACTATTGATGCAATTGTGCATTTAGGTGCGAGAACCGATACCACCGAATTTGACTATGCTATTCATAAAGCATTAAATGTGGAATATTCTAAATCACTTTGGCATTATGCTACTGAAAAGCAAATCCCATTTATTTATGCTTCTTCTGCTGCAACTTATGGTGCAGGGGAAAATGGCTACAACGATGAACATGCTATTTTAGATCAATTAGTTCCATTAAATCCTTATGGTGTAAGTAAAAACGAATTTGATAAATGGGCAATTGCACAAAATACAACTCCTCCAACTTGGACTGGTTTAAAGTTTTTTAATGTGTATGGTCCAAATGAATACCATAAAGGGCGAATGGCAAGTGTGATATTTCATTCCTTTAATCAAATCAAAGAAACGGGTCTTGTAAAATTATTTAAAAGCCACAATAATGGATTTAAAGATGGCGAACAACTACGTGACTTTGTTTATGTGAAAGATGTGGTGCATGTAATTTTCTGGATGGTTCAAAAAATGCTTTCTTCCAACTGGGATAAAAAATTAAATGGATTGTATAATTTAGGCACTGGAAAGGCAAGATCCTTTTATGATTTAGCTGCTAATACTTTTATTGCGCAAGGCCTAAAGCCAAATATTGAATTTATTGACATGCCACTTGACATTAGAGATAAATATCAATATTTTACCGAGGCAAACATGCATAAATTACTGGCTGCTGGTTATGATAAACCATTTAGTAGTTTAGAGGATGGGGTTAAGGACTATGTTGCCAATTATTTAGTTCCCGCAAAGGGTTATTAATTTTTTTATAAGTGTGCAAGGGTTTGTTTTAAAAACCACACACATCATATTTTAATCATTTTCAAATTCAGTTTTTATGTCCAATCATAAAATAGCCATTATTGGCGGAGGTAACTTAGGATCTTCTATTGCAGAGGGTTTAATTGCAAGTGGGTTTGTTGGAGCAAATCAAATTACTATTACAAAAAGAAACTTAGCAACTTTACAACATTTGGCAGACAAGGGTGTTGCAATTACATCCGATAATAAAGCAGCAGTGAAGGAAGCCAATTATGTTATCCTTGCTGTAAAGCCTTTTCAAATTAAAGATATTATAGCAGATATAAAACCCTTATTAAATGCTGCACAGCACACGGTTATTAGTGTTGCTACTGGCGTTTGGATTAAGGATTTGGAAGCAATGTTGGACGTTAATTTTGCATTGTTCCGTGCCATGCCTAATACGGCAATATCCATTGGGCAAAGTATGACTTGTATTTGTGCTAATACCAAAGCCAAGGATCAAGTGCAATATGTTACTTCATTATTTAATCAATTAGGAAAGAGTATTGTGATTGATGAAAAATTAATGGATGCTGCAACGGTGCTAGGTGCTTGTGGCACTGCATATGCATTAAGATATATCCGTGCTAATATTCAAGGAGGAATTGAAATTGGATTTAGTGCAGCACAAGCTTCTTTAATTGCAGCACAAACGGTGAAAGGTGCAGCCGATTTATTGTTAACTAAAAATACGCATCCAGAACAAGAAATTGACAAGGTTACTACGCCAATGGGTTGCACCATTGCTGGTTTAAACGAAATGGAGCACCAAGGATTTAGCTCTAGTTTAATTCGTGGGTTAACTGCTAGCTATCGAAAAATTAAAGATGATATGTAAAGTAATTAAAACAAAAAAAGCTGAAAATAAATTTTCAGCTTTTTTTTAAGTATCATTTTTTTTAAATACTAATGTGATTTTAAAAATGCAATTGCTTTTGCATAGGCATCGGCCGTTGCAGTTGGATTAAAGCTAGGGTTGCTTGGATTTGCAAAACCATGATTTGCCTCGTATCTATTTACAGATAAGTTTTTGCCAGCTTCTTTCATGTTTTTCTCAAACTCATTCACCATAGCTGGAGAGGGCGCTTGATCTTGGTTCCCAAAAAATCCTATGACATCACATTTTATGGATTTTAATTTTTCCATATTGGTTTCTGGTCTACCATAATACATTACAGTTCCTTTTGCTTGTGGCCCAGCAATAATTGCTGTTTGTAGACTCCACATGCCACCAAAGCACCAACCAACACTATAAATTGCAGCATCGGCTCCAGCATATTTAATAGCACCTTGTATGATTGCATTCATTCTTGCCATGTCGGCACCTCTCATTAATTTCATGGCACTATCGGGTGTGGCAGCAACTTTTCCGTCATACATATCCACTGCAATCACATTCATGTCGCCAAGTGCAGCATAATATTTATCTGATTCTAATTTAATATTATCATTCAAACCCCACCACTCTTGAATCACTACTAGCCATTTTTTAGATTTCTTTTTAGAAGGAATAAAATAAGCATTTGCAGTTTTGCCATCGGCTGCTTCAAATTGGGTCATTTTACCCAATAAATTCTCAGGATTTACCACTACAGGAGCTGGGTGTAAAGCTGCAAAACCAGGGGTTGACGCCTCTAATTTATAAGCCTGTTGTGTTTCCATATTTAAACACTCAATTACATTGGCTTTATTAACTGGTTCAAACTGGGTTTTTTCCCAATGCCAGCTCATTAAGCTGCCTGCAATAAGGGCAATTGTAAGGCCAAAAAGTAGTTTTTTCATAGAATTTTGTTGATTTTAATTTAAGATGTTCACTTTTATATAACACTTATAAACATTTATTGTTTGTTCGTTGAGCTTGATTTTTTTAGGGACTTTTTTTGGCTTATTTTTGTATGACCTCTAAGTATTTCTCCTAAAAAAAGACGGTCACATTAAAAAACCTTTGAATAGGTCATCCTCAATAGGCTACTATTGCAGGAATTCCTTTTTCAATATTAGACGAATTTAAAATTATGGCAAAGTATATTTTTGTAACTGGTGGCGTAACAAGTAGTTTAGGAAAGGGTATTATTGCAGCTTCCTTAGCTAAGTTATTGCAAGCTAGAGGAATTAGCGCTACCATTCAAAAATTTGACCCTTATATAAATGTGGATCCCGGAACTTTGAATCCATATGAGCACGGTGAGTGTTTTGTAACCGAGGATGGAGCCGAAACCGATTTAGACTTAGGGCACTATGAGCGTTTCTTAAATACACCTACTTCACAAGCGAATAACGTTACAACAGGACGCATTTATCAAACCGTAATTAATAAGGAAAGAGCAGGGGAGTTTTTAGGCAAAACGGTTCAAGTAGTTCCGCATATTACCGACGAAATTAAGCGTCGTATGTTATTATTAGGTGTAGAAGGAAAGTATGATGTAGTCATTACAGAAATAGGTGGTACAGTTGGTGACATTGAGAGTTTGCCTTTTGTGGAAACAGTTCGTCAAATACAATGGGAATTACCAGAAGAGGATGTGATGGTAGTGCACTTAACATTAATCCCTTATTTAAAAGCAGCAAAAGAATTAAAAACAAAACCAACGCAACATAGCGTTAGAATGTTGAGTGAAACAGGGGTACATCCCGATGTAATTGTTTGTAGAACAGAGGAACCATTAAATGACGACATTAAACGTAAAATTGCATTATTCTGTAATGTAAAGGCAGGAGCTGTTATAGAAGCAGCCGATGCAAGTACTATTTACGAAGTACCATTATTAATGCAAAAAGAACAATTGGATTTAATTGTTTTAAAGAAATTAAAAATTGAAAATTACAAGGAGCCCGATTTAACAAAATGGAATGTTTTTTTAAGTAAATTAAAAAATCCTAAGTCTACTGTAAATATTGGTTTAATTGGAAAATATATTGAGTTACAAGACGCTTATAAATCCATACTCGAAAGTTTTATTCATGCAGGTGCCATGAACGAAGTAAAAGTGAATGTGGTAAATGTGCATAGTGAAAACATCACATCCGAAAATGTAAATGAAAAGTTAGACGGGTTAGACGGCTTGTTAGTTGCTCCTGGTTTTGGTAATAGAGGTATTGAAGGAAAAATTATTGCAGTACAATATGCAAGAGAAAACAAGTTGCCATTTTTTGGAATATGTTTAGGAATGCAAATGGCCGTAATTGAATTTGCACGAAATGTTTTAGGATTAAAGCAAGCACATTCGGTTGAGATGGATCCAAATAGTCCCGATCCAGTAATTAATATGATGGAGGAGCAAAAACGTATTACAATGATGGGAGGAACTATGCGTTTAGGATCTTATCCATGTACTATTACAGAAAATACTTTAGCATATAAAATTTACGGCACCACTTCTATCAATGAGCGTCATCGCCATCGTTATGAATTTAATAACGAATATTTAAATGCTTTTCATGAAAAAGGTCTGGTAACAAGTGGGGTAAATCCTGCTACCGGTTTGGTCGAAATTATTGAGTTACCTAATCATCCTTTTTTCATTGGCGTTCAATACCACCCGGAGTTAAAAAGTACCGTAGAAGCACCGGCGCCATTGTTTGTGCACTTTATAGCTGCAGCCAAGCAGCACACTACTTTAAATGCGTAGTTTGGTACCTTAAAACTCATATCTTTGCCCCAGGTTTTTTACGTTTAAAAATTGAATATGAATACTGATAAAAATACGGTCATTGGCTTTGTGTTATTAGCTGGTTTATTTTTTACCTACTTCTGGTATACGAATAAGCAACAAACCGAAATGCAAGCTTATAATAAGCATATTAAGGATTCAATCGAAATGGTAAAAGCCTTAGCTTTAAAAGCCGAAGCTGCAAAAAATCCAATTAAGGCAGATACAAGTTTGGGAGCAGCTGCTCAATTGGATTCTGTAAAAGAGCAAATTACAAGTTTAGAAAACGAATTAGTTAAAGTTAATTTTAGCAATAAAGGAGGGCAGGTTGTTAGCGTAATTTTAAAAAAGTATAAGAATTCCAAAAAGCAATTTGTACAATTAGGAGATAGCAGTTCACTTAATTATCCTGTGAATATTGGCAACAATCAAACAGCTCAAATTAATCAAATTATTTTTCCAGTTGTAAATGTAACACCTGCAAATGGAGGGGTTCAAAAAATTGAATATGTTTGGACAACGCCTTCTGGTAAAACCATTCGCCACCAATTTACTTTGCAACCTAACAAATACAATGTAGATTGGAATGTACAATTAGACGGAGCAGATCAGTTATTAACCAATGGTCAAATAAATTTATTGTGGGACATTCATGCATACCAACAAGAGCGAACTTCACAGTATGAGCGCCAAGTGTCTAATGTTTGTTTTTCCGAAGGAAATGAGTTTGATTATATTTCTAGTAAATCAACTAAAGCATTTGAAAAACCGGTACAATGGGTAGGTTTAGTCCAACAGTTTTTTACCACTACATTAATTGCAAAGGATGGTTTTGGTGCTGGTAAATTAGATTGGCAAAGAAAAACCGATTCTAGCACTGGTCTTGCAACCATGCAAGCGCAATTGCAAAACAAGGTAAACGGAGCAGTGGTAAATATTCCTTTGTCTTTATATTTTGGCCCCAATGAGTTTCAAATCTTAAAAACACAGGCTCCTGAAATGGAGAAAATTGTGAATTTAGGAAGAGACCTTTATTCATTTGTACGCCCAATTAATAAGTTTATAATTATGCCTGTATTTGATTTCTTTGCAGGTTTTGTAAGCAATTATGGGTGGGTGGTTTTACTACTTACCATATTTATTCGCTTGGTAACATCTCCATTAACTTACTCTAGTTATTTGAGTAGTGCTAAAATGAAGGTGTTAAAACCCGAGTTGGATGAGATCAAGAAAAAACTGGGTGATGATCAACAAGGTTTTGCTATGGAACAAATGAAATTGTTCAGAGAAGCTGGCGTAAATCCACTAGGTGGTTGTATCCCAGCATTACTTCAAATTCCTATTTTCTTTGCATTATATAGTTTCTTTAACTCTAATATTTCATTAAGAGGTCAGTCCTTTTTATGGAGTCAGGATTTGTCAAGCTATGATGTAATTGCTACATTGCCATTTAATGTCCCAATGGGTTTTGGTGATCACATTAGCTTGTTCACATTAACTGCAGTAATTACTAGTGTTTTAATTTCTGTTTACAACATGTCAATGACACCAACACAGGATAATCCGGCATTAAAATATATGCCTTATATTTTCCCTGTAATGTTATTGTTTATTTTTAACCGACTTCCATCGGCATTAACCTGGTACTACACTGTTTCTAATATTGTAACTTTATTACTTCAGTTAATTATTCAAAAGTTCATCATCAATCATGATAAAATATTAGCAGAGATTGATGTTAAACGTAAGACACCAAAAAAGAAAAGTAATTGGCAAAGCAAATATGAGCAAATGATGGAAGCTCAGAAAAAAGTACAAGACTTAAAAGATAAACACAAAAAATAATATTTTATAAAAGACCCTGCAATAGGGTCTTTTCACATACCCCCTCATGATCAGTCGCATTACCCCCATAATGATTGTCTGTTTTTTGTTGTCATTTTATAAAATAAATGCGCAAACAAAAATAGTAGGGGAGTGCTCCTTAAGTTTTGTTATTCAAAAGACAAATAGTAATGATACACTTGGTTTTAAGATGGTGTATGTAAAGGGGGATCAGTGTAAAACCGTTTTACAAACACCTCAATTAACACAGACTTTATATTTTAGTGAACAGCAAAGTAAAGCAACAGTTACCAAGGATATTGGTACCAGTCATTTTTTACAAGTAATTAATTACCCTCCAATAAATAGCCCCAATTTACTTTCGATAAAGTTTCTAAATCCTGATTCAATAGTAAACATACTAGATTATAGTTGTAAACAGTTATCGTTAAAATGGTCAGATGGCACTACTTATTTTGTCTGGTACACTAATCAAATTGCAGCCACAATTAATAATTATGAATTGGCTTTTAAAGAAGTGCCTGGCTTGGTATTGGCATACACAGTTATTTCAAATAGTGGAACTTCATTGCATTACCAAGCAACTAAAATTGATCTTAGTCCAATTTCATTAAGTCAATTTAATGTTAATAAGGAAAGGTATCAGTCGATTGACTAATTAAAAATAAGCACTAAAAAAATGGTAAGGGAAACAGTTATAGACTATTGAGCCGAAGGTGTCTTGAACTTAGGAAGGATCACTTTGTAGTGATAAGGAATTACATAAGTAACATTTCCTTTATTGTATTTTAAGTAAGCAGCAGTATTAACGTTTGAAATACTATTGGTACTTGCAAAACCTTTGTACTCTAAACTTGATTTTAAACTTGCAAAACTTGCTGTTTTGTGGGATAAAGCGTTTAAATTTTTTAAAGAGTATTTTTCAGTTACTTTTTTTATTTCAATACCACTTGTAGTACCAGTAACAAAAATACTAGCATATGTATTTGCAGAAACAAGCATAAAGCAGGCAGCAAATAAAGTAAATAATATGTTTTTTACAGTTGGCATGGTAAATACGAAGGTAATAGTTTATCCTTTGAACCAAAAAAAATAATTTTAACTTTTTTGGCCCCTTTTTGTGCACAATTTAATATGGTTAATAGGAAGGGGGATAGTATATTGAGTTATCAAGCAACACAATGTTATTTATAAAACATTGAAAATCAGTAACTTATTAATTGATTAAAATATACTACTATGTTTGATCGTCATAAGGAAGAGGAAGGAGGTGATATTCAAGAGTTAATGCTTAGGTACCAAAACCTAAAACAGGGCAGAGCCAATGCATATATTGAAGAGGACGATTTTGAGCGTATCATAGAACATTTAGATGAGCAAGATGAAATAGTGGAAGCCATACAAGCTGCCGATTTGGCCTTGGATCAATATCCTTTTTCGGCCTTACTTATGATAAAAAAGGCGGATTTATTACTGGCCACCCGAAAATACAAGGAAGCATTAAAGCTATTAAATACTGCTGCATTGTATGATCATAAGGATATGAATTTATTTATTTTAAAAACAGATGCTTATTTAGCCTTAGATCAACCCGAAAAAGCAATTGTTTTATTGCAAGAGGCACTTCATTTATTTGAGGGTCCAGAACGAACCGAAGTATTATTTGAACTCGCCGATGTGTATGATGATCATGAAGCATTTGATAAAGTGTTTGATTGTTTGCAGTTAGTATTGGAAGATGATCCTATGAACGAAGAGGCTTTGTATAAAATTTGTTTCTGGACCGATTTTACAGGTAGAAACGAAGAAAGTATTAAGCTACATCAAAGCATCATAGACGAGCAACCTTATAATGCATTGGCTTGGTTTAATTTGGCCGCAGCATATCAAGGCTTAAAGTTGCATGAAAAAGCAATTGACGCATATCAATATGCCATTGTGATTGATGAAAAATTTGATTATGCTTATCGCAATATGGGGGATGCCTATTTGCGTATCAGAAAATATAGAGAAGCCATTGAAGCATTAGAAAAAGTATTGGAATTATCCCGTCCCGAAGATGTCATTTATGAAGCTATTGGACATTGCTATCACCGAATGAAAAATTATGCACAAGCAAGATTTCATTATAAAAAAGCAGTTCATTTGAATTCGGACGACAGCAGACTATATCAAAAAATTGCAGCTACTTATATGCAGGAAGGGCAATGGGAGCAGGCTGTAAAGCAATTAGAGCATGCAATGCGCATTCACAAACATATTAACGAATATCATATTTTACTAGGAGAATGTTATATGAATATGGATAGTTATAAGGAAGCCGCTATTTGTTTTGGAACAGTTGTAAAAAATAAGCCAAAGCAAATTGCAGGATGGGAATACTTGGTTAAATGTTTAGTTGCTAATAAACAATTTGCGGACGCATTGGAGCAAACCGAAATTGCCTATATGTCTACACAGGGAAAAGTAATATTTATATTTTATAGAAGCGCTATTTTATATATGATGGGTAAAACAGCCGAAGGCTTGTTGCAACTCGAAATGGCGTTATCAAAATCTTCTAAGTTAGTAAATAAGCTAACAAAATTTTATCCTGAAATGATGCAGGATGCAAAGGTTGCAGAATTAATAACACAATACAAGAAGGGTAAGTTATCTTAAGCTTTTTAAATTACCTTTGTAATATATAAGCTACTATTTATGATGAATTTTAATTTGACTCAAATTCCAGAAAGAACCAGTAAGCCTCGTTCAAGTGGTTTAACAATGGTAATGGACAAAGGGTTAAGTTTTTCCGAAGCTGAAAGTTTTATTAGTGTTGCAGGTCCGCATACCGATGTGGTTAAATTAGGTTTTGGAACCTCGGCCGTTACACCCAATTTGAGAAAAAAAATAGAACTTTATCAATCACATGGTTTACCTGTTTATTTTGGAGGTACCTTATTTGAAGCCTTTGTGATCAGAAATCAGTTTGATGATTATATCGCCATGTGTAAGGATTATAAAATTGGTTTAATTGAAGTGAGTGATGGATCTATAGAAATTCCCCATGCTGAAAAATGTGGCTACATTGAAAAAATTGCAAAAATTTCAAAAGTAATAAGTGAAGTAGGTAGCAAGGATGCTGCACATATTATTCCGCCTTATAAATGGATAGAACTTATGACCGCCGAGCTCAGTGCAGGATCTGAATATGTAATTGCAGAAGCGCGTGAAGCGGGCAATGTGGGTATATATCGTGGCAGTGGTGAAGTACGAGAAGGTTTAGTTCAAGAAATTTTGACCAAAATTCCTGCCGAAAAAATATTATGGGAAGCGCCACAAAAAGCACAACAATTATATTTCTTAGAACTTATTGGATGTAATGTGAACTTAGGAAATATAGCACCTAGCGAGGTGATACCTTTGGAAGCAATGCGTATTGGACTAAGAGGTGATACTTTTAATTTATATTTAAATAAATAAGTTTGCGACATTTTGGATTAATAGGCTATCCTTTATCACACTCTTTTTCACAGGGTTATTTTAAAGATAAATTTCAACAAGAAAATATCTTGGATGCGCAATATGCGAATTATCCTATTGCGTCTATGAATGAGTTTGCAGCACTTTGGAATGACAATTCAAATTTAAATGGTTTAAATGTAACCATACCTTATAAAAAAGAAGTGATTCCATTTTTGCAACATCCATCTAGTGTAGTGCAAAGTATTCATGCATGTAATTGTATTCGAAAATTTAATGGGGAATTATATGGTTACAACACCGACGTAATTGGTTTTCAAAAATCATTAATGCCTTTTTTAAAACCTCAACATACCCATGCATTAATATTGGGAACAGGTGGTGCAGCAGCAGCAGTAGAGTGGGTGTTAAAAAATTTAAATATTACTTATCAATTTGTTTCTAGAACTAGTATAGCAGCTAATTGTATCGCATACAATGAACTTACACCCCAGACAATAAATAAACATACACTCCTTATTAATACCAGTCCTTTAGGTATGTACCCTAATGTAAATGAGGCGCCTGATATACCCTACCATGCAATTACAAGTGAACATCATTTGTTTGACTTAATATACAATCCAAGTGAAACTTTATTTTTACAAAAAGGAGCAGCACAAGGGGCAAGTACTCAAAACGGCTTGGAGATGTTACATATTCAAGCTTTGGAAAGTTGGAAAATTTGGAATGCAGAAACGCCAATCACGCAATAATATTTTATGTTAAATTTCTAAGAAACTCAAAAAGCTGTGTCACCGCTTTTTGTCTATGGCTGTATGTGTTTTTTTCTTCCATACTCATTTGAGCAAAGCTTTTATTGGCTCCATCAGGAATAAAAATAGGGTCATATCCAAATCCTTTTTCACCCTGCATTTCGGTTGCTATTTTCCCTTTACAAATTCCAACAAAATAATGTGTTTGTAATTTATCATGTGCGTCATTCCATAATAAACAAATCACTGTTCTAAATTGCGCAGTTCGGTCTTGTTTGCCAGATAAATTTAAAAGTACTTTATCAATATTGGCCTGAAAATCGCGGCCTTCGCCAGCATAGCGCGCACTTTTTACACCTGGTGATCCATTTAGTGCTTCAATTTCTAATCCAGTATCCTCACTAAAACAATTTTGGTTTGTGATTTTAAAAATGGTAATTGCTTTTTCAAAAGCGTTTTCTTGCAAAGTGTCATGTGGTTCTGGAATGTCAATATCAATTCCCGCTTGTTTAAGGGATTGGATATTAAAATCGGATCCCACTAAGGACTGTATTTCGGCTACTTTATTTTGATTGTTGGTTGCAAAAATTAAATGATACATACTTCAAATGCTTATCTATAATTTAAAAACTTTCTTAAGTAAATTCCAAAGTATTCCTTTTTCAAGTTTTGCTTCTGATCCTGTGCCTTGCATGCTAGATAAGGGTTTGCTAAAAAATAAAACCGATTCACCTAACTCGTTTAATTTATATAATGTTGTTGGTAATTTTATTTTTAACTCAACTGGTGCAATGTCAAAACACATTATTATTTGGGATGGAACGGTTTCTAGTATCTGATGTAAACTGGTTTCCTGATTTCCAATATTAACCAATGCAATGTCGGCAATGGTTAATTTGCAAGCATTTAAAATAGAGGTTAATAAAATAAAATCGGCTTCATTTAAATAAACCGAATTTGGGTCATTTACTATTACCAATATTTTTTTGTGATGATCTCCTAAATATTTTAAAGGACCTGCTGTTTTAACAACTGTTGTTTTTACTTCAACTTCCAAAGCAGGGGAAGGTGTTTCCTTATTTTGTATGAGGTTACTATGAACGCCAGATTTTATTTCCGGATTGGGTATTACCAAAGTATCCTTATACAAAGAAACTAAAGCTGCTGCTGGCAATATTGTTATTTGATCTGACATTGGACGGAAAATTAACGCAATTGCCTGATTTGAAAAAATAACACGTGTAAGTTTTTAGATTAAATCTTATTTTTGTTACTTTGTATTGTTATTTTAAAAGCAAGTCTATGTCAATTGTATCAATCCCGGTAATTAAAAATCAACATCCTAAGCTTCCTACATTTGATATGGATCAAATTGCTTTTGGAAAAAATTTCACCGATCATATGTTGGTTGCTGATTATGAAAACGGCGAATGGAAAAACGTTCAAATTAAGCCCTACGCTCCGTTTGAAGTAGATCCATCATGCGCTACTTTACATTATGGGCAGACTATTTTTGAAGGTATTAAAGCTTTCAAAAATGACAATGGTGAAGTTGTAGTCTTTAGACCAGATCAAAACTTTATTCGTTTTAATACTTCGGCCCAGCGTATGCAAATGCCAACCGTACCAGAATGGCTTTTCATAGATGGCATGAAGCAATTAATAAATTTAGAAAGAGACTGGATCCCAAATAAACCAGATGCATCTTTATACATCCGACCTTTTATGATTGCAATGGATCCATTCTTAGGAGTGCGTCCATCAAATACATATAAGTTTATGATAATTTTAGGTCCAAGTGGTCCTTATTTTTCAGCACCTATGAAAATTATAATTGAACAACATTATACACGTGCAACACCTGGTGGCGTTGGGTTTGCAAAGAATGGTGGAAATTATGGTGCTAGTTTATTTCCGGTTTCTCTTGCGCAAGAAAATGGCTATGATCAAGTTTTATGGACCGATGCTATTGAACATAAATTTGTAGAGGAAGTAGGTATGATGAATGTGATGTTTGTAATTGATGGGAAAGTAATTACACCTAGTATTGAAAAAGGAACGGTATTAAAAGGAGTTACTAGAAATTCTGCAATTGTTTTATTAACAGAGATGGGTTATGAAGTGGAAGAGCGTTTCTTATCGGTTGCTGAAATTGTGGATGCACACAAAAAAGGATTATTTCAAGAAGTTTTTGGGGTAGGAACAGCCGCAGTAGTGTCTTATATTTCAAGACTTGCACATGGAGATTATGTAATGGATTTTGATGTAAATGCTTTAAAAGTGGCTCCAGCCCTTAAAAAACAATTAAATGACATTCGAATGGGAAATATTGTTGATAAACATGGCTGGCTGCTTCATATTTAAATAAACAGTTGAATATCAGTTTGTTGTAATTTATTAAAGCTTATTTTTTCAGTATTTAATTGCCCAAAAAGGGTAATTTGCTTTATTTTTTTAAAATTAGCCAATAAACATTTTGGTAATTCGTTCTCAGCCATTACCTTTGCCGTCCGAATTTTTTATAAACCGAATTGAACAAAATAGCATAATAAATGCCTACTATTCAGCAATTAGTTAGAAAAGGCCGTGAGATCATCAGGGCGAAAAGTAAATCAAGAGCTTTGGATGCATGTCCTCAGC
>CANGQJ010000015.1 GCA_947456625.1 Bacteroidota bacterium | reverse complement strand
TCAAGGTCATAAAAGTGGGTGTTGTCCTGTATATTAATCTCACTGTATTGGTAAAACTCCAATATCCCTGAAATCCACATACATAGGTCTCTTTTCCTTCCACCCACAAAAACCTCATCTGTATCAACACCGCTTTTTCGGAGCATCATATCAACCATGCTTCTTACATAGTTATAAGTTCCTTCTGCTTTGGGAGTATTTCTGTTCTGCGAGTTTCTATCTAATACAAATACCACTTTTTCTTGATGTCTTACTTTTCTTTTATTTCTTCTTTGCATTATTTACTTTAATTAAATGGGTATTCTTTATTTTTCCTTGCTCCTGTTCGTTGATGACGTTTTGAGCAAGCGTGTTTAGTTGTTCGGTTGTGATAATCATCTTCATACGATTAGATTTCTTTTCATTTGTAAGTGGTACTAATTTCATTATTGTTGTTTAATATAAATATCACTATGTGATACATTAATACACTAATTTGGAAATTAATTTTAAAGTGTTCGGTATTCACGAATAGCTCAATATTTAACTAGTTCCCACAACTCACTTTCCTGAATATTCCGTTTAGTTGATTTTAGGTTCGTAATACTCCTATCGGTAGTGCTGAAATACAAAGGAAATATATTGTGTGATTTTCGTTCAATTACAATTCGCTTAACTCCTCCCGATAAAATGGTACAAGAATTAACCACTTTTGGGACTATTCCGTTTAGTAATTTAAGGGAGGGGGCGAGCGGAATTGGGGGTGGGTTTTGAAGTCGTGAGACTTCGTCATGGTTCGTTCCACTCACCTCTTCGTTGAGGGTGATTTTAATTACCATATAATTTCCTGCCAATATCTATTACGTTAACAAGAACTGGATATACCAAATTATATTCTTTTTCATCAACTGCAGCCCTAAACATATCTAAATTCGCTGGTTCAGTATAAAAGAAAACATCTTGCCCTAAACTAGATTTTTCTACTAGTTCAAATATTAGTTCTTCATACCTAGAATTTAAAAATTGATTCATTGACATTGCAGAATTTTTAACTTCACCAGTATACTGGATTGTTTCTTGAATTATTATATCTGAATTAGTTAATGTATTAGTTGTGTTCTCAAGAGAACTAACTTCCTCTACTTCAAGAACTACCTCCTGACTATCATGAGAACTAACTTCCTCTACTTCAGGAACTATGGTATGTTTCTTAACAGAACTACCCTTTGTAATTGTTCTCCCTATACATAGTTTTCCTTTGTAATGATTTTTAGCGGTGATATACCCTAACTCCTCCAACTTATTTACTCTTTTGTTAACTGATGGTCTTTTTATACCCAGTAGTTTTCCAAAATGGTTATCTGAAGCTATACAACCATCAGGTAATTCACAAAGTGAATAGATTTCTGAAAGCAACGCCTTATTAGTCCAGTCTAATTTTTTATCAACCTTGATTTCTTCAGGTATCCAGATTCCTTTAGTTTGTTTGTTTTTGTTTCCCATTGTATTCCATTTTATAATAAATACTGCGAGAACTACCAAAATCCATTGTGCCTACAAAAAATATGGCAAGTGGAACAAACTTTAACCATTCCCTGATATTTATATATAAAGAAGATATATGAGAACCAAAAAAGACATTACCAAAAACGAATTTGTAAGACTAAGAATTGATACAGTAGAAAAAGAAAGATTAGAAAAACTATGCAGTATTACACGCCGTCAAAAATCTGACATCGTACGTGAATCTTTATTTGAACTTTACAAATTAAAGTATCCTGAATGTCTGAGCTAACGATTGCTCCGCGTGGAACATACTAGCAAATAATCACTTTTATTAGCACCACCATTTTTTGAAATCCTGGACGAAATTGCCCAGGATTTTTTTTGAGGTATCGTCGCTTACATACCCCCCTTCATATATACGTATATATAAGAACGGATACATACATCTCCTTCCTGCAGGACTAACTGCAGGCAGGGCTGGTAATTTAGATACTAAAACTTGAACCAAACCTATCAATTGCGTCATCGCTATACTTACTTGGGAACTGTTTAATATATGACTGTGTAATCTCAATAGAAGCGTGACCCAATGCAAAACTAATCTCCTCAACAGTAGCACCTGTACTTAACATATAGTAAGCAAAGCTGTGACGACTAACATGTGATGTGATTTTATCTATACCAATTCTTTTTGCAATCCTTGTTAATCTTCCATTGTATTTTGTTCTACCACGATGTAATTTATACGTCTGCGCTTTGGTTAGTTCCTTCTTATCCATAATCCTCAAATCCTTAAAATCCTCATATTCTAAATAATCAAATACCAAACCACTAGGTTTTTCACCGATAATCCTACACATAGAATTGGCTACCTGTTTTTCAACCCTGGAAACAATGTCTTTCAGCACCTTTAACCTATTTGTATTATCATTACTCCTATCATCATCTAAGAACTGTTTAAACTGCACCAAATCTTTTATAGTTAAGTCCGCTAATGGTTTCTTATTTGAATTAACACTTATTAGCTCTTCAACCTCATATGACATCAAATCAATATCACCAAGTGGATTCTCTATTACTGCCGCCTCATATTCATTGGGATAGAAATACCCCAACATTTTACAAGCATTATACATAAAAGGAATACTAATTTTCTTGCCACTCTTCTTTACCACAAATTCAATTCTGCCTTTAGTGAAGTGCTTATAATTTAGTAGCAGAATATCACTTACTCTTAACCCGCTGGCAAAAAATTGAAATAAGAACTGATACTTTGCGTGCATGGTTTTGTCAGTCTTTCTGTAAGAACTGTAGGTATAATCTATCAGTCGTTTAATTTCATCGGGATACAACATCTTAGGTTCAACAATATCAAAATCTTCAACACCGACTGCATAATGTATGGTTTTGATTTCATCCTTCTCTGGGTTCAATTCATTATACCTTTTAACAAAGGTTTGAATTACGATTACGTAGTTGAATACAGTTCTGGTTCTTTTAATAACAGTATCGTCCCGCTTTTTATACTGACGCTTAAAAACCCATTTCTTATACCCATTGATAAAATCTATTTTACGCAGCTCTTCAAACGGCAGCGTATTCATACCCAATACCTCACTAACATATTTTTGTAATGATTTAATTACGGTAGTGTATTTTATTCTTGTCCCCACGTTGGAATAGTTCTTTTCCAAATAATCTAATGCAAATTCAATAAAACATTCCCTATTGATTTTAACTGCTTTTTTGTTAGCGGCTAAGAAATTTGACTTGTGTTGATTCAGCAGGTAATTAACCTTTTCGTGCTCAATCTCTGAACTCTGTCTAACCTGCTGCCTTTTCTCATCCCAAAGTTTTAAAGGGATTGAAATTTTAAGTGAATCTCTACTAATTGGTTTTCGGTCGTCATATACCGCTTTATAGATTGTTCCCATTTTGGGATTACTCTTTGACTTACGTATAAAAAAGAATTGATACATTTTGTTCTATTTTCTAATTGAGAATAATTCGTCTGCAACAGACTTTTTGTTACAGCCAATACATACACGAACACGACTTCTTCCAAGTCGTTTTAGCGCATAAAACCTTTTTAACCCTTTTACAATCATAAAATCTTCGTTTACCATTAACAGTTCGTCAATTACGCCTGCTTCAATTTTATCAGCAATAGTCAGTATATCTCTCAGTTTAAATGACGGCAACGATTTTGGCAGCTTCAGTCTATCCAATGGAACTTCCCTCACATTGTCTACAGACAACTGATTTAGAACCACACTGTTTTGCTGTGTATCACCACTGATAATATGATTACTGTACTGATCCATTCACTTTTAAAGTGAGCAGCACCGAATGCTAATATAACTGTCATTCGTGCTTACAACTGCTCGGGTTGGGGTAATAAAATGGCGGTGCCCTTAACACCGCCATGTATTAATTGATTAAACTGGATTGTTTGTTCTTCTTTTGGTATTGCCTACATTTTTACTTTCACTTGCTTTTGGAGAAACCAAGGACTTAACCAATTCTTTCTTAAAAGCTGTTGTTAATGCAGTCATACTTGCATTAGAATTTGCAACGACTTGTTTTTTTGAGGACACGCCAATATATCTTCTGTTTAACAAAGTAGCCAAACCTGCAACATCATTTTTCATTGATAAATCAACAACTAAATCACCTTCCTTAGTTGATAATTTGATTGGCAATAATGCTGAAAGATTTTTTAACGTCTGATTAGACTTATCATCCTTTAGAATTTTTACAATTTCGTTGGGATTATTAGACTTTACTAAATCTACATAAGTCTGATTATCTAAAAAGTTAGAACACAACTTATAAGCAAATGAATTTTCATCTGCAATTTTTAATTCTGAGCCACTAAGAATTACCTTTGGCGCATTCATATTCGACATTGTCTTGTCTTTAATGAACCATAACAAATGTGTGATACTATCACCAAGTCTATTGTCATTTTTCGTTGCATTTTTAAATTCATCATGAGCAATGTAAATGGTTTGTTTATAAGTCATGCCAGATTCTTTACTAATTAAAGTGATTAAGTTATTAGGAATTTGACGTGCACATCCATTATCATATGACTCTTTGCAGAAGACAAATACGCTCCCACTTTTACTTAATCTACTGTTGGTGTAGTTTCTAATTTTAATACCCAACTGAGTTGCGTAATCCGTAACAGACTGCTCTACACTACCCTTCGATCCATCTTTCTTTGGCAAATGAGTTTTAAAGGTATCAGCCTCAATGAATATTGCTTTAATTTCATCTTCTTTGAGCGTTGACAACACCTCTTCATTTTCACCAAAGTGGAATTCTGGTTTAAGATTTTTTGATACAGGAATTACAAAGGAATTATCAACCGATTTTGAAACAGATAACTCAACTTGCTTTAAAGCAGCACTTGGCGTCAATGTGAATTCCATTACTTTTTTTACAAGTTCAGGGTACTTGTCCTTGTTGGGTAATTCCATAAACGCTCTAACAGATGAAACATCGCTTCGGTAATAAAACAACCACTTTGACATTTCCAACGTATCGCTTTCATTGTCAAGTATCCATTCAACGTCTTTCAACGTCTTCGGATCTTTAAAACGGCTGTTGGTTCTTAATCTAATTTGCTCATAACGATCATACTTTACTGCTGGATCTCTCTGACCTTGTTTAGTAGCAAACGTTTTAAACGAGATTTTAAAATCGCTTCTTTCGTCCTTCCAAGTTTTTTCTCTGCTCTGATTTAAGGTAACACGATTATCTACGGTTGTTTCTAAATTGGTTTCCAAATATGGAACTTCAATCCAGCCAAGATTTACTGCCGCGTATAATCGTCTATACCCGTCTAATGGAATTCCATCCTTAGATAAAACAACTGGACTTAGCATACCTTCTTCCTCAAGGTCGACTTTAATTGATGTGATGTCGATTTCATATATTGAAATCAACTCAGGAGTAATAAGATTTAATAACTCCTGTGGATTTTTATATTTTTGTTGCATACAATTTTTTTTAACTGAATAATTGTTCTTGGGTGTTTGTAGTTGCTCCTACAGCACCCTTTTTTGTTTCGCAGCACAGCGTGCCAAATCCACCCATCACTGGACTTCTAATTTTTGTATTCATACTAATAATTAATTAACAGTAAAATTTGCTAGATCCTTTACCAGACTCCTTGTCTAATAAATTCTTCCATTTATCGAATTCCATTAAATCGACAGCAGCTTTATTTTTGGTTTCATCCAAATCAACAACTACACCAAATGATTGACCGCCGTTATTAGCGATACATTGATGGTAGGTGGTAGTTGATATAAACTGTAATACATTCATAGAAAAATCAAAACTTGGTGGTAATTGCTTTTCAAAATGATTTACAATCTCATAACCAAACTTAGCTTGTAAAATTGCTAATCTTCCTGTACTCATTACCGAATAGTAAATCGGTAAAAATTCTTCATTGTCTGTTTCAAAGGCAATGAAATTGTCTACTCCGGAATAGGTTTTTACTTTTACCATTACTCCGATTGTGTTTGTTTTTCCCATGTCGTTTGTTTTAGGGTTTAAATAATTAGATACTAATGCATTAGCAGATTGTCTATCCGCTTTTGCTTCTCTTCTTGCTGCCTTTGCAGCGGGTGAGTTTTTTAATGACATACAACTTGTTTTTGTTGGTCGTACATTTTATTGTACTACCATAATTTAGGGCAAAAAAAAAGCTGTGGCCTTTTCTTTTTCTAAATCGGTTATAAAAAAAATTTAATCTGTGATCCCATATTCCTTTTTATACATCCTCCAAAGCTCCATCGAAACAAAGGTTTTAATAAAAGCATCCCTATCCTTTGACTTTATTTCAACTATCCACTTTTTATTGTTCTTCATTATCACCATATCTACTAATATACCATCTCCCATTGGTTTAGCAGGTACAAAGGACTCAAAACCAAATGCGGCAAACATCTTTGTAGCGACTTCTACAAAATCCCATTCGTTATTACCAACATTCTTATTTAAAATCCTTTTCAATTCACCAGCTTGATTAATCCAATACGCCTTTATAACAGCGTACTTAATTTTACTACGTGAATGAATTGCAGTACTAGCGGTATAATCAGGTTCAACTATCAAACTCAACTTTCTCAATGGTATTGAAATACCCTGTAAAGCGTATAATTGTTCCATCAAAGTAAATTTCTGCTTTACCAACTCCCCACACTCTATTTCGCCCAGATAAAAACCCTTTAGAAGACTAATATGTTTAACAATTTCACTTTCAATCAGTTCATATTCACTTTTAAAACCATCAAAGCTAATATCGGAATCAGTCAAGCACCATTTACCAAATTCAGCACGACTCATTTTATTAAACAACTCTTCTGGTAGTATTCTTAATCCTGAAAAATTCATTTTAGGACTAATTGTCATCTTATTAATAAGAGTCAAATACTCGTCATTCAAGGGTTTGAATGTGTTGTTGCTCGTTATTACTTTATTTGAAAATACCATTTGTTTGTTGTTTCGAACACAAAGGTAATACTTTTTTTTGTCCGACCAAATAAATATTGAAAAAATATTGAAAAAAAATCACATTACCTTCCTGACTAGTCCATAAAGTGATTGGTGAGGTGTGATGCAGCGTGTGTAGCAAAAACCCATTTACCTACACACTTACTACACACTTTTGGGTGATTTTACGTCTAAAATCTCTCTAAAAACCAATATTAAAGGAGTAGGTGTTTCCTAAACACTAGATCCAAGTTCGATTCTTGGCGGGACCACAAAGCCTATCAACGCAAGTTAGGTTGGCAGTCTCTTTTTAGTTTACGCGTTCACAAAGCGCGGTAAATTGGGGATTGGTCCAATAGCCTTGAAACAAATAATGACAGTTTAGTAGCTCGGTGATTGGAGTTCGTGTTTTAAACGAAATATCACAAAGCGTTTCAATGGTAAAATTATGATCGCCGCTTAACCATCTTGAAATAGTGGCAGGGTCCTTTTTCATGAGTTGCGCAAATGACAATTTTGTTAAATTATTTTCCTCAATGTAGTCTTGAATTGTTCTGGCCATTGCATTATTCATTCTTGTTTTAAATAATTTTAATTGATGTGGCGAGGCCTTGTATGATTTTTTTCTAGATTCACTTTTCATAATGTTTCAAATTATTTAATACTTATGGTGTTTTCAAACAAACTATTTTTAATTATTGGATTTATAAATTTATAATCGCGATTTCTCATTTTTAGAATTTATGAATCACGAATTCTCTTTTTTTAGGATTTGACTTTTAAATCAATTACTAGAAAATATACTTTTTGATATCACTGCGTTTCAGCAAAGCCCACTTGACTTATAAATCAATTTCAAAAAAAGCAGTTTGTTAGAAACAAAAAAATAAATTTATTAATTTAATAAACCATTAAGCTGCAAATAAGTATTTATTAAAATACCATTGTTAAGTATTAATACGAAGCCCCACATCAAAAAAAACCTAAAACTTTTTAGAAAACTTTTGCTTTATAATAAGCGGAATAAACAAAGGGGCCTCTATAAAGTAGCGACGGAAAAGTCGCTTGGGCTCCTGAATAAAACGATAAAACCACTCAAGGCCTGATTTTTGCATCCATTTAGGGGAGCGTTTTGCTAAACCAGCCATCACCTCAAAGGCACCACCAATACCAATTTGTACCGGTGCATGAACACGGCTTAAATTTTGTGCAATCCAAATATCCTGTTTAGGCGCAGTTAAGCTAACAAGTAAAACATCGGGGGAGGCGGCATTCACTGCACTCACCATATTATTATTTTCTTGCTCCGAAAAAACTTTCATAAAAGGCGGCACATAAATACCAACCACATTGCAATTGGGATACTGGGCAATTATTTTTTGCTTTAGCTGCTCCGCCACACCAGGCGAGGCACCTAATAAAAAAATACTAAAATTATTTTGAGCACAAAGCGCAACCAAATTAGGAAGTAAGTCCAGCCCCGTGATACGCTCCGTAATGGGGGTATTTAAAAAACCCGCAGCCCATTTTAAAGGTACGCTGTCACACAATACAATTTGTGCATTATTGTACACTTGTAACACCTGTGAATTTTTTAAAGCAGCCAGCACCGAATTTACCGGCGTAATACAAACCTGTAATTTTTGCTTTTGAACAATACTATTAGTAAGGGTCTCCAATAATTGCTGATTGGAAATATTACTTACATGTACACCTAATATGTTCACTTTTGAATGCATATGCAAATATAGTAAATAAGGACTTAGTTATTTTCTTTCCAAAATTTAACGTCGTAAATAATAGAATTAAAAGAATGATTTTTATCTATAAAATTTAAAAGCGCATTAAGCCCTTTGCCAAGACCACTTAATGTATTGGTTAAAGCATTTTTTCCTATCACACTGCTAATGGTTTCTTTCTTGTTTCCAAAATAATAAGTATTGTGGTTTTTAATTAAAAGTGTATCGTTTAATAAATGCTGCATTACCACATTACCCGCTTCGTCTAACACCAAAGCAATTTCGGTGAAAAAAATTGTAAGTGACTTTACTTTTTCAAAAAGCAATTGACGCACCAATGCATAAATAAACCCAAGTGGCGCCGTGGTTATTAATAAAATAAGTGCAATACAAAAAAGAATAAAACTTTTTAATAATCCCAAAGAGGTATTTTTTTTCATAAAGAATTTTTATTAATTATTTTTTGTAAAATATTTTTTAGCGTTTGTTCTAAATAGAAAAAAGCAGCAACACAACGCAGGCTTTATTTTAATTTAAACACGATAGAAACGTTTCTATAATTGCTGATTTTCTGTGTACATGAAAGTATAAATATAATTTGGTATGGCCTATTTATATAATACATTCAATAAACAAAACTAAATTTTATGCAAAACAAAGCACTGCTTGTAGGTATCAATAAATACCCCGATCCAAGAAATGAATTAAGAGGATGTGTGAATGATATTTTAGATATGGAATATTTTATTTCAGAAAAAAATAAAGTATACGATAAACAAAATATTAAAAAATTAACAGACAAAGCAGCCACTAAAAATAATATAGTGGAACAAATTAAATGGCTCGTAAATGGCGCACAAGCGGGAGACCAACTTTTGTTTCATTATAGTGGTCATGGTGCACAAGCACCTACCCTATTTAATAAATTAGAACAGGATGGTTTGGATGAAATTATTTGCCCCTATGATTATAATGGCAGCAATGAAACTACTTTAAGGGATAAGGAGTTTGCGCATTTATTTGCAGGCATTCCTAAGGGAGTGCACTTTATTTGGATTTCGGATAGTTGCCATGCCGAGGATTTATCCAGGGACCCACAACCTTTAACGCCATCTGATAACAGGTATCGTTATTTTTCCAAAGCAGGCAATGAGGACATGATGCTACTTAAGGGCAATACCTCACCTTTAAAAAAATTATTTGAAAACCTACCGCCTATTATCGCTCCACTAAACGGTGCATTACTTAGTGCTTGTGAGTCCCATGAGCTTAGTGCAGACGCCTATATTAATAATAAGTTTAACGGCGCATTTACTTATTACCTAATTAAAAACTTAATTGAGTATGGCAATAGTAAGCCCATGAATTTAATTGTGCAACTAGTTAACAGGGAGCTGCAACATAATGGCTATGACCAAAGTCCTCAAACCGAAGGTTTACTTGAGAACGCCAATTTTTTTATTTAATAAACTAATTAATATGATAAGTAAACAGTTTACACTAAGTATTTTATTGTGCATTTTTATAAGTGTTGGGTCTGCGCAAGCGCAGCCCCAACCAAAAACCATCCCTATGGGATTATTTAATAACCTAGTGCAAATAAAATACACCGCCGAGCTTTATTTAAGTAAACAACTAAAAAAGGATAGTGCTCTTGCTATTTACAATACCCTACGTTACCAAACCGATGGCCTTGTGTACCAACTAAGCGCCGATATGATTGCAAATAATAGTGCACGTAAAATAAGGCTGCTTAATAAATGGTGCTTGCAACATAGTTTTAACTTACAAAACAGTTTTAATAAACCGCTTCATGCTGCGGACGCAGGCAATACCAATTTAAAAGGCGTTCCAAATTGTATTACTAATTATGTGCAACAGCTAAATGTAATTAACCAGCTGTTTAATAATTATATTAGTGAGTCCAATTATGGGGAGCCCTATGAAAATGCTAAAACCATTAATTTAAGTACCAATGTGTTTTATTTACTTAAGGACTCCTACACAATTTTAGAGGGCCTGGCTAATATAAAAACTCAAAAAACAATGGCCATTATTGAGCTGCTGGATCATACTCGACTACTAAGCCCCGGAGAGCTTGCTAAATTAGCCAAGTAGTAATGGTGGGTTTATTTAAATATTAAACCATTACGAATTTCTATTGTCTAAATATAAGAATTGAAATAATTTTTAAAATTCACCCCCCCCCCCCCCCCGGCAAGTGATATAAATTTATTTAAGTTATATTTGAATAGTAAAATTGCTTTTTTTTCGTCCCCCACTATTTAAATTTAATAACTTTTAATTCTGTAAAACAGTATTATGATAATATTATATATTGATCCAGGTTCTGGAAGTTTATTATTTCAGGCAATAATTTCAAGTTTTTTAACTATTATAGTATTTTATAAAAAGGTAGTTACTTATATAAAAGATAAAATAAAAATTATATTTAAAAAAGAAGCTAGTAAATAAAAGTATGATTAGTCCAAATTATATATCTTATAAGGATTTTGATGCAAGAGTAATTTTAAAAGATGGGATATATTACAGATATATATTAAAAAAATACAAATTAGAATATGACCACTTTATTAATTCAGGTCTCTATGATGAATTAGTAAAGAAAGAGTTAATAGTATCACATGAAGAAATACAAATTACAGATCATGAAATTAGCGAAGGAGTATATAAGTTTTTAAGGCCGTTTCAAATACCATTTCAAAGTTATCCATTTGAATGGTCATATTCTCAATGGAAAAAAAGTTTAATAGCATATATAGAAATAAATAAAATTGCATTAAAGTTTGGCATGATACTTAAAGATGCTACGCCTTACAATTTTGTATTATATGGAGGGAATTCTATTATGATAGATACATCATCATTTTCATTTTTTGAAAAAGGAGATAAATTTAAAGCATACTATCAGTTTTGTTGTCAATTTTTTAGCCCGTTTGTTTTAATGCATTATAATGGACAAAAATGGTCAAAACTAACTAGAACTAGTATTAACGGATTTTCACTTGATTTTATAAGTAAACAATTACCATTTAAATCTTGGTTTAATTTAAATATTTTAATTAATATACATTTTCACTCAAAATTCATTAGAAATAATAATATTTCACTCGAAAATAGAAATGGTTTTGATAAAGAAAAAATAGAACTAATATTTGGGATGATTTTAAAAATGCTTTTAAAATGGAAGCAACCAAAACAATTAGAATATAATTGGAATAATTACTATTCGAGTGATATTTATTCTGAAGCATATATAATAAACAAAGAAAAAATAGTTGAAAAGTGGATAGCAAAATGTCTTCCTAAATCTGTAATAGATATCGGAGCAAATACTGGAAAGTTTAGTCATATTGCTTCTAAATATGTAAATAAAGTAATTGCTGTAGAGTCAAATGATTATTGTGTTGATTTAATAGAATCTCAAATAAAAATAGATAAATCAACTAATTTATTTACGCTTGTTCAGGATTTGACTGAAACTACGCCAAATATGGGTGTAAATTTAAAAGAAATCAAATCATTTATAAGTAGATCTAAGTCTGAAATGTTAATTGCATTGGCAATTGAACATCATTTTTATTTATCAAAAAAATTAAGTTTTTCTCAAATTTCTGAAATGTATTCTATATTGACAACAAGATATCTCATTACAGAATACATTCCAATTACTGATAATAATTTTGTTAAACTATACAACGAAAGTTGTAAAAATATAATAGATTACACATTTGATAATTATGTCAATGCGCTAAAATTATATTTTAATGTAATTGAAATATGTGCTTTAAAAGAAAGTGATCGTATATTATTATTTTTAGAGAAAAAATAAATTTGTGAGAATTTTAAACAGATTTACCGATCCAAATAAATTTTCATTAATTAATTTAATATTGCCTTATTTGGGTATTATTTGCATTGATCAATTTATATCTCCATTAAGTAATATTTTTAATACTATTGCAATAGCAAGTTTTATAATATTTTTACATGCTATTTTTTTAAAGCTACTTACGCCAATAAATAAAAAAGTTATAATTAATTCATTGCTACATGGCCTTATTATCTGTATTTTTTATGGAGAGATCATTGTCGAAAAAATAAATAAAATAATTGAATTATTTAAGCCATCGTATTTATTAAATCATTGGTTTATAATTGTTGTATCATTTTGCATAATTGTGAAATTTTATTTTGAAATTTTTAAAAATAAAATGGAATTGAATAGAATTATTAAAACTTTTTTTATAATTTTTTCATTTGTTATGATTGTTTACAAAATAAACCAAAATAAGAATTTTATTAATATAAATAATAATCATATATTTTTTAATTCGGACTCATCAAGTACTACATACAAACCTACACTTTTAATAATTATAGATGGATATGTTAGTCCTGATGAAGTTTATAATTATGTCAAAAACAGAAATATTTATTCGTTATCGGATAGCTTGAAACAATATAATTGGTTTACAATAAATAATTTTTATTCTGAAGAAACAACCACTATTCACAGCTTGAGTTCATTATTTAATTTTAATTTGAAAGTTCAAAATAAGAAAAACTTATCTTCCGCTTTTTGGGCGCAAAAAATTATAAAATCTTCATTATATGACAGTTTGTTAACAAAAAAAATAAGTGTGTATAATTACGGTATTTTGGATTTTGGAAATAAAAATAGGTTTACTAAATTATACTACTACTACCCTACTTCAATTACTGGTCAATTTTTTGATAAATCAATGATAAATATTAAATATATAAACAATGACAAAAATTTAATAATTAAACAAAATTTACATAATCAATTCATTCTTGACTCAGTACCAAATATTCTAGTAAAAAATAATAGTAATAAGTCGTTTTATTATATTCATTTACTTATGCCTCATGATCCTTATGAATATTTCAACGAATTTAAGACTCTAGAAAAAAATAATCCAAAAAGATATTTAGCTTATTGGAAATTTACAAATGATAAATTATTAATTTTTTTAAAAAAATTATCTAAGGAAAATAGATTTAAAATAATTTTAACAGGTGATCATGGTTATGGTAATATTGGAGGTGGGATAAAAGCTAATTACACTTTTGGGGCGTTCTACGGATTTAATACGTATGAGATTAATAAACTAAAATCTGTACAGGATGTTGGAAATTTAATTAACGCATCATTTAAGTAAAGCCATAATTCAATTAAATGAAATATTTATTTTCATAAAACAATTTATGAATAAACGCATTTATTACTTTTTACTGGCCATACTATTATTAGTAGTTGGCGTACTAGTGTATTATTATTTTAAAAAGGATACACTGGTTTACGAATCCTACTTAGGAATACATAAGGCGGCTCCCGCCGCCGACACAGCAGGCAACAAGGCGGCTAGCGCCGCCGCCAACTGGCTACCAGACCTTTTATGGGAAATTTCCTTTTTATTTATGCTCACTGCAGTATGGGGAAGCTGGAACCTAGTGCCTAAATTAATAAAGCTATTCACCTTTATAGTAATTATTGGAACTGAGCTATTACAAATGCTTGGGATATTGCCTGGAACCGGCGATATCATTGACATATTAGTTTATTTTATAGGATTTAGTATATTTACCCTATTATTTACAGAGCGTTCAAAAAAGAGTTTATGAAAAATTGGTTAAAACTAAGTTTGTCTTTAATAGTGATTGTTGCATATGCTGCTTTGGTATCTGCTTCGGCAAAACAAAAAATTACAACAGTTACTCCAACTGCACCAACATTTAAAGTTCCAAGTTATGTTTATGCGCCTCCGGCTCATGCCAAGTTTGGTTCCAATGATTTAAAAATATTATTAATTGAGCCGCGCTATAACGAAAAGTTTAAATATGCCGACTACCGCATTTTTAATGATTTTTCAAAATTCATGGTTGGGGATATAAATGAATCACTTACATCAAAAGGTTACGTGGTGCGTGGACCATTTGAAAACTACGAGGGTGCTTTGTATACGGATAAAGTAGAGAGCGACTTGCTGTTAAACGTACAAATAGATTTTGATTTAAACGATCAAAACATAAACTGGAGTGGTAATGAAATTTTAGTTTCTGGGAAAAAACAAACTGCTATATACAGGACTGACTACAAAATGAACGGATTTTTTATTTTATCAGGAAAAGTAACACTATCATTAAGCGAGCCGCTAACTAAAGAAAAAATTTGGGTTAAAAACGTAGCCCTAAAGCAAAGAAAAATTAATATTGTAAGTACGCGTGATTATAAAAATTTAAGGGATTATTCGGCAGCGTTTGAATCAGAACCAAATTTTGCAAACCCATTTATTCCAGCTATGCAGGATTATTATAAGGAAATACTTGATATCGCATGGGCTAACCTAGACCCTAACGAGCTTAGCTCCTTAAAAAAATACACTAAGGAAATAAGAGATAAGAAAAAGTACTAGAATTTAGAAAAGCGCATACCAAAAGTATACGGGTAAAAGGATTGTGGTGCAGTAGCTGAATTATCCAATGTATTATTTAGTGATGCGCTAGCATAAAACTTTAAGCTACCTATACCCAATTGAAATATACTTGCTAATTTATAATCTCCAAAGTTAAAGTCGCCTTCATATTTTTGTTTACCAAGTGCCTCACTTATTTGTTTATTTCTTGCATTATACAAATAACCTAAAGACAGTCCTCCCGACAATGAAATTGTCTGAAAGTTTTTAATTGTTACATTTCTTGATAATAGAACAGGTATTGTAATATAGTTTAAATAAAGTTTATCTTTTGAATAGGTATTTGTGCTCAAGCTAATATAGGCTTTGTCATTGTTTCTAAAATCAATGGGATTAGCATAATAATAGTTGAACATCTCAAAACCAAAGCCATATTTTAAAAACCAAATATGCTTGTATATATTAGCTTTTTGTTGAACCACCCAAATATTTACGTTGGTAGAACTATTTTTAGGTTGCACTTTTCTGTATGTAAGTGGTTGCCCAATTGCAGGTTTTATAAAAGCATTTATGGAAGTATACTTTGTATAATCCATGTATCCAGCAAGTCCAAAATCAAAAGCTAACCAACTTGTCTCTAAGTTTTTTTGTTCTTGGTTTTTCTTTAAATAATTAACTTTTAAAGCACTAAAGTCTAAATTATTAATTACAGTTGTCCAATCCTTTTGTTCTACACCACTTATTTTAACAATTTGTAATCGGCCAATTTTTAAAGTATCATTTGGTAATAAAGGCTTTAAGCTATCTTGTGAATTTGATAAATTAGATATAAGTAAAGTTAAAAATAGTGATATAAAAAATTTCATTAATTGTAATTTATATAAAGGATGTTTTACTGAGCAATGGAAATTACAGTAGTGTCTAGTTTTTCATACACACTGTTGTTGCTAATGTATTCGGGAACTAGCTCTTTCATTTTGCTAACTAGTTTCATTTCATCGTTGGTGGATACTAAAATATGTTCTAGCTCAATGGTGCACTGTTTAACTATCTCTAGGGAAACATCGCGCACTTTAGCAATTAAAATTTTATCGTGGTAGGTTTGCGTAGTGTTTTCTTCGTCGTTTAATAACTCCTCGTATAATTTTTCACCTGGGCGTAAACCGCTATAGGTAATGTTCACATCAATGTTTGGAATTAATCCGTACAAGCGTATCATTTTTTTAGCAAGGTCCGAGATAGCTACTGGTTGTCCCATATCAAATACAAATATCTCCCCACCATTACCCATACTTCCAGCTTCTAGTACCAACTGGCAGGCTTCGGGTATGGTCATAAAGTAACGTGTAATATTGGGATGTGTTACGGTAACTGGACCGCCTTTTTCTATTTGCTCTTTAAAGCGGTTAATTACCGATCCATTGGAGCCTAATACATTACCAAAACGAGTAGTAATAAATTTAGTGCCAAGGCTAGCATCCTTGGAAAGCGCTTGTACATACATTTCGGCCATACGCTTGCTTGCACCCATTACGTTTGTTGGGTTAACGGCTTTATCCGTGGATATCATAACAAAACGCTCGGCGCCATGTTTAATAGCAAGGTCTGCAACCACTTTAACGCCTATTACATTGTTGCGCACGGCCTCGGTTGGGCATAATTCCATCATAGGAACATGCTTATATGCCGCCGCATGGTATACGTACTGAGGTTTAAATTCCTCAAACATATTATTCATCCTAGTGGCATTGGTAATATCGGCTAGGTAACTAATGCAGTTAACACGTGTTCCGCTTTCCTGCATCTCCAGTTCCAAATGGTGCAAAGGTGTTTCTGCCTGGTCACATAAAACTATAAACTCAGGGGCATAGGGAATTAACTGACGCACAATTTCCGAACCAATAGATCCTGCTGCTCCAGTAACTAAAATACGCTTGCCCTTAATTTGCGCACGTATTTGGTTGTTGTTAATATTAATAGGGTCACGCTCTAATAAATCCTCAATTTTTATGGATTGTAACTGACGGCTTGTAAATTTACCCTCGGTCCATTTTGAATAAGGCGGTACACTTAATACTTTAATATCATGATCCAAACAAAAATCTACTATCTCGTTTTTACGTTTAGTGGGCATGGTATAGCTGGCAATAATTAACTCATCAATGGGTTGCATTACAACAAGCTCCTTTAAAGCAGCAAAGGAAATAATGGGTGCGCCGTTTAAGTTTTTGCTTCCTTTTTTTCGGTCATCGTCTACAAAAGCAATTACTTGTATATTAGACTGAGCGTCGTTTTCAAGCACACGTTGTGTTGCTACACCCGTATCGGCTGCGCCAAAAATAACTACATTTTTTTTCTTCATTTTGTAGTTCTTGGCATAAGCAAATAAATACTTAACAAGTACTCTATAGGAAATTAAGAAAAAGAAACTTAATAAAGTATATAAACCAATTACCAAGTTGGTTAAGGAAAGTATTTTACTGTAGCCTAGTGCTAAGGTATTTATAACTAGTATTATAAAGGAGGAAAGCGCAACTGCAAATCCTATGCGCACGGCATCCTGCACCCCAGTGTACCTTACAATACCGGTATAGGATTTGGTAGTAATAAAAACCAGCGCATTTATTAAGAGAATAAACAGGACCGAGTTTAATAAATTTTCAAGATCAATGGCCTGCAGCGCAACATTTTTTTGAATTAAAATGGCTATAAAAAGTGCGGTAGCCGTTGCACCCAAATCCAATATCAGAATCACAAATTTTGGTACTACACTAAAATTCTTAATTGTAAACATACTATGTTTAGATTCATTCAATTTGGGGGGAGTTGAACTGGTTAATAAATGGCTCATAATTAGAGCATTAACATATCCAAAACAAAGTTAAAGAAATAGTTTGGATCCTTTAGTAATATTAAAAAAATATGAATTTACACAACTAATTGATTATCAAATAATTGGTATAATAAAATTAATAATGCGCCTGTTCTTTAATTAATATTTTGATATTTTGAATCATGTAATTAATTTTCATATAATTCCTCTCAAGACTTATTAGAAATGAGTTTCCTTGTTTTAAAATTTGTCGTCTAAACTTATTGTCAAATTTATTTGCAACTAATGTGTTATTTGTAAGTTTAATTGCCTCTTTTCTTATTAATTCAATTTCTTGTTCATTATTTAAACCATTTCCATAAATTCTCTGATGACTTCTTATAGGTCTATAATGTTTTATGGTAATTGAGTGTATAATAGCTGTTTTACATTTATCTTGAATTTTTTGAATCACAGGCATTAAAAAACAATCTATTCCTTGCCCTGAAATGGTCATTAAAAAATAGTCTTTACATGCAACAAATAATTCTTGTTTATAAAACGGAGCCATTATTTCAATCCAGTCAATAAAGGATATCATAACTCCCGATTTATTTACAAACTTACGATGACTAAAATAACTGTCTTTTGTTATTGAAGGCTGGAAAATATCTAATTCATGTAATAATGCAACATGTAGCATATAATTAAAATCGGAGATTTTAAAAATGATATCATCATCTATAATTCCAATATAATTAAATGACAAGTTCTTATTTTCCAAATATTCATTTATATAATAAAAAATTTGGCCTTTATTTTCGGTCTTTGCAGATAGATACCTATCACAAACTATGTTTTCTCCAGGAGCGTCCTTGGATTCACCAGTATGGTTAAATAATAATATTTCAAAATTTGGTATTGTATCAAAACAAACACATTCAAAAGGTTTTGATTTACCGTCCCAGGTTATTACTACTAAATTTTTTTTATTCACTTTGTTATTATTAAACTATTAATAAAGTTTATTATTTACCTAGGCTTTTGAAAATCTTAATATTATAAAATTTGTCGTCTTCGTAATTTTCAAATTTGGATGCCTTAATAAATAAATCATTAATGATATCCTTAATACCATACACTGGGGTAAAACCTAAGGCTAGTTTAGCATGTTGTATGGAAACTTTATAGTTTCTAAAATCTTGTACATCATTAATATGTACTTTAATTTCTTTTCCTAAATTGCGAGACATTTCTACTCCAACTATATCCCCTATTTGTCCTAGTGTGTAGTTATCCGAAGCTACATTAAACACCCCCGAAATATTATCGGGCGCCTGAATAGCACGTATAAAAGCCGAGCATGCATCCTGTATATGGTATATTGGTCTCCAAATGGAGGGATTATTAACGGTGATTTCACCCAAGGTCATTGCATTTTTAAACATGGTGTTTACTACAAGGTCAAAACGCATACGATCACTGTATCCACAAACAGTACCTTGCCTTAAAGCTATTACCGAAAAACTATTGTCCTTTAATTGCATTACGCCATTTTCCCCTTGCAATTTTGAAATTCCATAAGGGTAGGCGCAGGTAGTAGGTGATTTTTCGTCATACAATTCGTCCACGGTGTAACCATATACGGAGCAGGAGGATGCATAAATAAAACGCTTAACTCCAGCTCTTTTACTTTCATAGGACAAGTAAGCAGGGCAAGCTGCATTTTGAATAAAATTTTCGGAGGGGGAAAACTCGGCCATAGGATCGTTGGATACGCCTCCTAAAAAAATAACGGTATCATATCCTTTGAGCTCGTTATGCGTAACAGTGAATAAATCCTTTTTTATTAGCTCTACGCGCGGGTCCAAGTTGTTGCCAAACCATAGGTCATCAATAACTGTTACTTTGTAATCTAAACGAAGTAGACGTTTACAAAGTTCGGTTCCTATATATCCTGCACCGCCTGCTAATAAAATTTTTTTCATTTTTTACTTTTTGTTAAATAAGCTATCATATAAACTGCTATCCAAGGAGGTATCCGTTGGCATTTTTACAGTCATATTTTTAATGCTTATTTTATCTATGTTTTGAGCTCCCAAACTTAAGGCATATTCATAAACCGATTTTCTAATACCGCCAATATGAATTACCCCATTGTAGTCTGAAAGTACAATATTTTTTATTTTTTGCGCAATAACCGAGGCAGATTCTCGGGAAGTAAATTGGTCTATAAAGGCTGCTTTATAAGGAAACTCATCCGGGCCAAAGGATAAACGTATAATTGCCCATTTATCAAGCATTTGAACTGCACACTCCCCTCCTAGTTTGGACCATGCATATTTATTGGGGGGTAAAAGTTCATCACCCTCCTTGTACAATCCTTTTTCACCGGAAAAAACATAGTCGGTGCTAATATAAACCAAGCGTATATTTCTTTTATAACACTGCGCACTTAATAAGGAGGTCCCAATAATATTGGATGCTATTGCCTGTGCAATGTCTTCATTAATTTTTGGAGGTGAGATCATTGCTGCACAATGTAATATGGTTGTAATGTTTGTGTGCTTGTTTAAATAAGTTTCAATTTGTGTTGCGCTGCTTAAATCAAAATCCTGCCTAGTGGCACCAATTGCTCCTGGTAGTAAAGCAAGTACTGTTTTTCCTAGTTTTCCTGCTGCGCCAGTAATTAAAATATTTTGGTTATTGGTTTGGCTCATTACAGCTGCAAATTAAATGGTAAACTGTTTAGCATCCTCACGGTCCAACCACTGTTTTACGGTGAGCCCGTTAATGTCCTTATCGGTTGCAATAAAGGAGTTTTTTAAATCAAAAAATAAGTTTTTTAATTTAGGATCGCAAATGCTCCAATCAATATCGGCAGCAAATGGGGACACTCCTGCTTCACATTCCCCATTATAGGAACCTGAACAAAAATATTCGATGTAGGAATCTTCTAAAAAAAAGTTGCCATGCGCGCAGCCTTCTGGCACCCATATCCAACTAGTGCTACCATTGCTTGAATTAGCAGGCATATTAAAAGCCATGATTTTCCCTTGGGTAGGTGAACCTTGACGTAAGTCCAAAATCAAATCCACCATATGACCTGTAATAGTGCGCACTAATTTACCCATATTCGGATTCCATTGAAAATGCAAACCTCTTAACACATTACGACGCGAGTAACTTTCGTTGCTTTGCAATATCCCTTTAGGGAATATATTTAATTCATTATTAATAAAATCGGAGGCCCTAAAAGTTTCGGTAAAAAAACCACGTTTATCGGTAAAGCGCTCAAAATTTATAAGATTAACACCTGGTATTTGAGCGGTTGTAATGGATGTAATTTTCATATTGCAAAAATATGAAAAAATACTAATGTTTTGGTTTGAAATATAATTTAGTACTAATAAAAATGCCACCAAAAGGTGGCAAAAAGATAGTTTTATAAATATGCTATTAATGTTAATGACTTACTCCTTTGCTAAATAAAACATTAGTAAAGGTTTTGACTATAATTTTAAAATCAAATAAAAACGATTTTCGCTCCAGATATTCTTTTTCTAGAATTACAATCTTTAAATCAGGTCTTGATTGCAGAATTTTTACCCCTGTTGCAAGTCCTACAATACCACCTCCAATTATAGCAATATCATACATATGAAAATATTAATTAAAATTTAAAAAGTGAATTGCCTCTAATTCATCTAATGAAATATCTAAAACTTATTTACAACCTCATTAATAGTCATCCTTATCCCCTCCTTTAAGTTTATCGAAGGCTTCCAACCTAGTTTAGTAAGATTAGTCGTATCCATTAATTTACGAGGGGTACCATCAGGCTTAGTAGTGTCAAATTCAAGTGAGCCGGTATAACCAACCTCCGAAGCAATTAACGTAGCAAGCTCTTGTATTGTAACATCTTCGCCCCAACCAATATTTACTAGGCCAGCTTGATTATAGTTTTGTATTAGGAAATAGCAAGCATCAGCTAAATCATCTACATGCATAAATTCACGACGGGGAGTGCCTGTACCCCATATAATTACACTGGGATCAATATTCTTTTTAGCTAATATAATACGACGAATTAATGCAGGAAGCACATGTGAGTTTTCGGGATGGTAGTTGTCATTGGTGCCATACAGATTAGTTGGCATAGCTGATATAAAATTACATCCGTATTGATCACGGTAGCTATCGCACATTTCAATACCAGCAATTTTAGCAATGGCATAGGGCTGATTGGTAGATTCTAGATAGCCACTTAGTAAATATTCCTCTTTTAAAGGCTGTGGTGCCATTTTGGGATAAATGCATGATGAACCAAGAAACAATAGCTTCTTTACTTTATTCAGATAAGATGCATGAATAATATTGGCTTCCATCATTAGGTTGTCATAGATGAATTCAGCACGATAAGTATTATTGGCATGAATTCCTCCAACTTTAGCAGCAGCTAAAATTACATAGTCCGGCTTATCTACTCTAAAAAAGCTATTCACCAAGTCCTGATTGCGCAAATCAAGTTCATTGGAAGTTCTATGAATAATATTAGTATAGCCTTCAGCCCTTAGCTTACGTTCGATTGCAGAACCTGCCATTCCCCGATGTCCAGCAATATATATCTTAGAAGATTTTTCCATAGAGACTATTCGCTTTCTTTGGTTACGGTATAGCCATTCTCTTTGAGCAATAACTCTTTCTTAAATATTTCTAAATCACTTGCTACCATTTCTTTCACTAAGGCAGCTAAATCATATTTAGGCTTCCAGCCAAGTTTAGTCATAGCTTTAGTAGGATCACCAATTAATAAATCAACCTCTGTAGGACGGTAGTATTTTGAATCTACTTTAATAACTACTTGACCTTCTTTTAATTTGTAGCTTCCTGTATTCTTAACTACATAACCTTCTTCCTTATCATCAATGCCTTTAAAGCCTAAGTCAATACCTAATTCAGCAAACGCCATTTTAACAAATTCACGAATGTTAGTGGTTATTCCAGTAGCCAATACAAAATCTTCTGGCTTATCTTGTTGCAACATCAAGTACATACCTTCAATATAATCTTTTGCATGACCCCAGTCTCTTTGTGCGTTTAAGTTACCTACATATAAACAGTTATCTAAACCTAGTGCAATACGTGCAGCTGCACGAGTTACTTTACGTGTTAAGAAAGTTTCACCACGTTGAGGCGATTCATGATTGAATAAAATACCATTGCAAGCATACATATTATAAGCTTCACGATAGTTTACTGTAATCCAGTAGGCATATAATTTAGCAACCCCATATGGAGAACGTGGATAGAATGGTGTAGTTTCTGACTGAGGAACTTGTTGAACTAACCCGTATAATTCAGAAGTAGATGCTTGATAAAATTTTGTTTTTTGCGTTAAGCCTAATAGTCTAATTGCTTCCAATATTCTTAATGTACCAATACCGTCAACATTCGCTGTATATTCAGGTTCTTCAAAACTTACTTGCACATGGCTCATTGCACCTAGGTTGTAAATTTCATCGGGTTGTACTTCCTGTATGATTCTAATTAGGTTGGTACTATCCGATAAATCCCCATAATGTAAATGAAGGTGTCTATCTGGAATATGTGGATCCTCATAAATATGATCAATTCTTTGAGTATTGAATAAAGAGGATCTACGCTTAATGCCATGCACTTCATAGCCTTTATTGAGTAAAAACTCGGCTAAATAGGCTCCATCCTGTCCAGTAATACCAGTAATTAGGGCTTTTTTCATTGGTGTGGTTCTATGGTACAAATTTAAGTATATATTAAATAGAAAAACCCGCATAGCGGGTTTAGATTTACATAATAACTAGTGATATTTTATCCCTTAAACTCTTCCATTGTCACATGGCCATCAGCACTAATTCCTTTTCGTTGTATCACATTGAGGAATGTCATCCATAATATTTTTATATCCAAAGTAAAAGATTGTTTTTCTACATAATCAACATCATATTTGAATTTTTGTTCCCAGCTAATTGCATTTCGGCCATTTACTTGTGCCCAACCTGTAATTCCAGGTTTAATATTATGCCTCTTTGCTTGCTCTGGACTATATCTTGGAAGATATTGCATTAAAAGTGGTCTTGGACCTACTAAACTCATGTCTCCCTTTAATACATTTATCAATTGTAATAGCTCATCTAATGATGCAGACCTGACAATACTTCCAACCTTAGTCAATCTATCATCATCTGGTAAAGGCACGCCTTCTTGATCAAATGCATCCCTCATTGTTTTAAACTTTACAATCTTAAATGGTTTTTTATTAAGTCCTGGTCGTTGCTGAAAAAAGAAAACCTTGCCATTATTGGCAAGAAATAAAATAATAGCAGTAAGCAGTATAATTGGGGAAAGGATAATTAAAAGAAAGAGTGCGCTAAAAAAATCTCCCAAGGGTTTTATAAAATGTTTGAACATAAATTAGTTATGTTTAGAAAAAATATTATCTAAACAATTAAATATTCTTTCAAATTCATGCTCAGTTAAATTAGAGCCGCTTGGAAGACATAATCCATTTTCGAATAACTTGTCTGACACTCCATTTAAATAACTTTTTGAAGTGGAAAATACTGGTTGTTGATGCATTGGTTTCCACAATGGACGCGTTTCAATATTTTCATTATCCATTGCTAATCTAATCTCTTCTCTAGTTAACCCTTTATTTTTAGTAGGCTCAATTAAAATACAAGTAAGCCAACGATTTGAATAATATCCTTCTGGCTCTTCTTGAAAATGTATATTAAATCCAGCAATATTATATTTTGAAAAATAGTGTTTATATCTTTCAAAATTATTTCTTCTAGATGCAACACGGTCACTTAAAACCTCTAATTGACCTCTTCCGATACCAGCTAAAACATTAGACATTCTGTAATTATACCCTATATGCGAGTGCTGGTAGTGAGGAGCAGAATCTCTAGCTTGAGTAGCAAGAAAACGAGCTTTTTCAATCATTTCTGCATTCTCAGATAATAATGCTCCACCTCCTGATGTTGTAATTATTTTATTTCCATTGAAACTTAATACGCCAAACTCACCATAGCTACCACAAGGTTTATTTTCAATACTAGAACCTAATGCCTCTGCAGCATCTTCTATTACAGGGACACCATATTCATTTGCAATTGAAAGTATTTCATCCATTTTAGCAGGCATGCCATATAAATGAACAGGAATTATAGCTTTTGGTAATTTACCATTTTGCTTTGCCTCATCCAATGCAAATTTTAATAATATAGGATCCATATTCCAAGTTTCACTTTCCGAATCAATAAAAATTGGAATAGCTCCTTGATATGCAATTGGATTGGCTGAAGCAGAAAAAGTAAATGATTGACAAAATACAATATCACCTGCTTTTACACCCAAAAGTATTAACGCTAAGTGAATAGCAGAGGTTCCGGATGATAACGCTGCAACATGGCTAGATTTTGTTTGAACTTGAAGTCCATGTTCAAAAGCATTTACATGCGGTCCTAAAGGAGCAATCCAATTTGTTACAAAAGCTTCGTTAACATATTTTAATTCACTTTCACCAATATGAGGAGATGATAACCAAATTTTTGATTTCATTAATAATATTAATTTTATGCTTTTATGATAGTGACTTTTTCTTTATACCTGTAAAATACGGTTTCATTATTCTCAACATTTTTATCTACTACCATCCCTGCTTGTATAGTATTGTTAGAGCCAATAACTACTGAAGGCAAAACAGTTGCTCTAATACCAAAGTAATTATTGTTTTGTATTGAAACATTCCCCGATAGACCAGAAGTTGAAAAGAAATTATTATTTCCAATTGAGCAATCATGACTAATAAAACTATATGAAGTAAATGTGTTAAAATTACCTATGTTAGTATTGGGACCAACTACAGTATGGGGATAAATTACATTTCCAACACCAATATTGAAAGTTTCTGGCATAATAACTGTTGGATGGATAATATTAATAAAATTTAGATCCACCATTCTGTTTTTAATAAAGAAATTATTCCTAGAATCAATGTTCGAAAAACCAAGAATATAGTCTTCTTTATTCGAAAATTCATATGTATCACTCGACCCCAGATAAGGGCTCTTAAAATTATATTTATTTTTGTTACTAAGAAAAATTTTTTCTGTTTGATCCAAATAACCTTTAATTATTATCTTATTTGCATTATTTCTGTTGTAATCACGAATAAATGCGCTTATTTCAGAGGCAAGTCCTCCAGAACCGATTATTACTAATTCATTCATAAATAAAATTTTCTTTACTAGTATTATTTAATTCAAAAATATCCCCATGACCTGGATAAACTACGATTGTGTTGTCCTTGACAAGTTCATAAATTAATTTCAAACTATTAATAACATCTATTTTATTACCTGAAGGCAGTTTAGTTACTGTCTTATGTCCATATATCATCAAATCACCGACTAGTAAATTATTTTCTGCTAAAATACTTATACTTGAATCTGTATGACCTGGAGTTTCTAAAAAAGTAAAATCAACTGAATTCCATATTAAAACATCTAGTGATTTTACAATCAAGTCTGGTTTCTCAAGTTCGAACCCAATTTGATTATAAAATAATGACATATTTTTTTTCTTGTCGATAATTCTTTCTCCACATTTATTACTACAAATTACTTTTACTTTAAATTTTTGTATTAATAAAGGTGTACTCCAAATATGATCAAAATGTTCGTGTGTTAAAATTATATATTCAGGAACTAGTTTTTTTTCGTTTAAGTATTCAATTATATTTGAATCAAATTCACTTCCAGGGTCTACAATAATGCATGAGTTCGTATTATCGGTATGGATGACAAAGCAGTTTGAAGATACGGGAGAATTTGTAATTCTATTAATATACATCATTATCCAGAAATGTTGATAGTTCTACCTCCATCGATAACAAATTGTTGTCCCGTTATCCAACGTGAATTATCTGAAATCAAAAATTCAACCAAATTAGAAATGTCATTAGATTCACCTAGACCTAATGGATATTGCAATTCAATCCTAGAAATTAACTCACTATCATTATAGATATTCTCCGTCATTGGAGTTTTAATGCCCCCTGGCAAAATTGAATTTACTCTAATTTTTCGACTTGATAACTCGATTGCCAAACCTCTCATGAAACCATCAAGAGCACTTTTAGAAGCCCCGTAAATACTCAAAGCTTTAGCTCCAAAATTACTTATATTACTTGAAATGAAAATTATACAAGACAAATCCAAATTGTTAATCTTTTTATTAGTTATTATTTTAGAAATCAGCATGGCTGAAATTAGGTTGACATTTAACGTTTCCTGAATTAAAGAAAAACTTGACATTTTAAATGGCAACATTTTCATATACCCAGCAGAATGAATGAAAGTATTTATTAAAATATTATTATCCCTTATGAAATTTGATAAAGAATTTTCTATTTCTTCGATCTTTTTAAGATCATTTTCCCATATTAAAATTTCATTATCATTAGAGCACATCATTTTCACCTTCTCAAGTTTGCTCCTATCTCTTCCATGTAAAATAATATTTTTATAACTCGACAACTTAATTGCTATATTTTGCCCAATTCCTGATGAAGATCCCGTAATTAGTGTAAATGTTTTCATATAACTATTGTGCTGTAAATCCTCCATCAAGTGATAAAATTGATCCAGTCATCCACTTAGACAAATCTGACAATAAAAATGCTATCATATATGAAATGTCGATCGCTTCTCCTAGTCCGAGAGGGTGCATCTTATCTAATTTACTAATATACTCATCATTAAATTTATCTTTATTATTAGCCATCATTTCTGTTTTGATAAATCCAGGCGCAATACAATTAACTCTAATTTTTTTAGGTGCCAATTCTATTGAAAGTGATTTCGTAATTCCATGAAGTGCAGCTTTACTACTTGCATAAGCGACATTAGCAGATGATCCTACTAATCCATATACTGATGATATAAATACAATTGAGCCAGACTGTCCAGAAAAAACATTGTGATTAACAAATATTTTCGCCAAATCAATTGCAGAATATGTATTAAGTTGAAAAATTTCAGTTGCTGAACTTTGAGAAATAGATTTAAGCGGTACAATTGATGGCTTACCAGCAATATGAGCAACTCCATCTAGCTTTCCATGTTTTTTAACTAAATCAATTATTTTAATTTTCAACGTCTCAGAATCTGTTAAGTCCAAAACAAGAGGGATTGTTTCATTCGGACAATACTCTATTGTTTTTAAGAGACCAATCTCATTAATGTCAATTAATAATAATTTAGCACCCAATTTTGATAGTAAAATACTAGTTTCTCTTCCAATACCAGAGGAGGCTCCAGTTAATAAAATAAATTTATTAGAAAGTGAGTGAAAAACATTATACTCCATAATTATTTAGAATTAGTAATTGTTTCTACTAAATCTTTAACTGTATTAATCTTTGACAGATCGGAATTAGAAATTATTACTGAATAATTTTCACTTGCTAAGGCAATTATTGAAAGTGCTGTGAGTGAATCCCAACACTCAAAATCAGCTAATTTATCATTTTCAGACAAAACACTTGTTTCAAGTATTTCGGACAATTCTTCCATTAATTTTGTTTTCATATATATAATTTTAATATCTTATAATTTTGTTATATCGTAAATTTCCTACATCCATTAAAAGTGAAGCCCATGTAAGTCCCACACCAAAACCAGCCATACAAATTTTTTGCATGGAATTCTCTAATTTTGCACCAAGGTTAAAGCTAATATTAGTTGGTATTGTAACTCCACTTGAATTACCAAAATTAGCAACAATATTGTTAGGCATTTTTTCAAAAGGAATTTTCATTTTTTCTGCTAACTTTTGCAACATAAATCTATTTGGCTGATGAAACATGAAATAATCAACATCATTTTTTGTAAAAGCACTCGCTTCCATTAATTCATCAATCATCAATGGAACTTCCTTTTGAACAAATAGAAAAACTTCATCTCCTTTCATAACAAGATTATCTAATGACCTAAAATTTCCGGCTTTGTCTTCATCTAAAATTCCAGTTTCTGCGGAGGAGGGTAATTTTGAACCACCTGCTGGTATAATTAGTGAATCATATGAGGTGCCGTCCATTTTTATAAAACCATTAATAATTTTATTTTCATCAGAATTAACTACAATAGTAACTGATGCCCCATCGCCAGTTAAGGGAAAACTATTCCTGTCTTGTCTTGATACCTTCTTACTTAATACATCAACATTTAATACGGCTACTTTTTTAATTTCAGGTTGGTCCAATAACATAAATGCCTGTATTAGACCTATAATGTATCCGGAACAACCTTGATTTATATCCAGACAAATCATGTCTGTCTTTAACCCGAGTCTACCCTGAACTACATTACTAGTTGGAGGCATTATATAATCAGGCGTTTGTGTAACTACAACTAAGGCATCAAGTTCATCCTTATTTAATAAATTATTTTTAAATAAGTATTCTAATCCAAAAACAACTAAATCTGAAGAGCATACATTATCTTCTACTATACAATGTTTATCATAGCCCATAGCCAATTTTAACTTCCTAGATTTCTCAATTGGAAAGTTATAATTATGCATTTCATCTTCAAAACTTACTTCTTTTTGAGGTATAATTGTTAAGATGCCCTCAATACTTTTATTTTTATAGCTAAGATTCATGATTTACTCCATATTTTTGAAGAAGATCAATAATTTTATTTAAATCATTAAAATTATCAGATAATATATCAACCCCTTCAATCGAAATTGAAAAAGTTTCATCTAGAGTTGTAACTAATGTTATCACATCAAATGAATCTAGCATTCCATTTTCAAAATAATTTTGACTTGTTTCGAAATCAAATTCAGGTCTGATTTCATTTAGTATTTTTACTATTTTCTCCTTCATGATTATTTATTTATATTTAAAATTACACTACCATAAGAATAACCAACTCCAAACCCAGCTAAAAGAACTTTACCTGTTAACCTTCCCTCACTTCTAGCTTCTTTTAATGCAATGGGAATTGTAGAAGAGACTGTATTCCCTACATCTTCAATGTAAGTATAAAACTTATTCTTATCAATAAGTATCAGTTTTCTTAAATAATCGATCATATACTTATTGGCTTGATGAAATATGAAAAGATCAATATCATCTTTGACCAAGTTATTCTTTTGACAATTTTCATTAACTAATTTTGGAACTGCATCACTGGTAAAGTTGAAAATTTCGGCCCCATCCATAAATAAGTAATTAGGGTTATTGAAATTTCCATCTTTATCTGGACTTTCTTTTTCTCCAATAATACTCTTTCTAAAACCTCCATTTTTTACAATTAAATTTTCAGCGCCGGAACCATCAGTGCCTAAATTAAAGTCTAAAATTTCAGCAAATCCTTCATTAGAGACAAGTGTTGCTGCAGCTGCATCACCAAAAATAGATAAATTCTTCTTATCATCTTGATGTATATGTTTACTATATGTTTCTGCGGTAATAAGTAATATATTTTTAGCAATATTTGCACAAATCAATCCTTTAGCTAAAGCTAATCCATAAATATAACCCGAACAACCTAAATTAAAATCTAATGCACCGCAATTTGTAGAAAGCCCTAGTTTATCCTGTATTAAACAAGCTGTAGTGGGTAGAAAGTAATCTGGGCTTTGGGTACAAAGTAAAACAAAATCAATCTCGTCTTTATTAATACTATTTTCTAAAAACAATTTTTGTCCAGATTTGATTGCCATATCACCTGCAGTTTCAGTTGACGCAGCTATATGTCTATTAGCAATCCCGATTTTTTTCGTAATTTTATCGGCGGACCATTCAGGAAACCTATCAATAATTTCTTGATTTGAAAAAACTTTTTCAGGGAGATAATAAGATATAGCTTTTATATATGCGTTCATAATAAATTATGTTAAAGTGTAACCTCCATCAATAAGTAAATTTGTCCCTGTGACCCACCTAGTAGTATCAGAAAGCAAATAAATTGCTGCGTAAGCTATTTCATCAGTTTTCCCATATCTTTTCAACGGGTAATTTTTAACATCCTCTAAAATTTGTTCTTTTGTAATTATATTATTATCAAGAATATCAGACTCAATCATTCCTGGCATAATGGTATTAACTCTAATACTTTTTTTAGCCAAATCTAAGGCAAGTCCTTTTGCAATACCATTTATTGCAGCTTTTGAGGCAGAATATATTGAGTTCCCTGCCCATGTACATAGGTTGCCAGAAATAGACGATATAAATATAATTGAAGCCCCTTTGTTAATCTTTTTTAGCTTAACTAACATATTAATTAAAATTACAGGTGAGAAAAAATTAACATCCATAACTTCTTTAATGTCTTGTAAAGTAATATACTGAAAAAGCATTGTCTTTACTATACCAGCAGAAAGCACCAATCCATCAAGTTGTGGGAGTTGATCAATTAATATTTTTAGTTCACTCTCGATTGTTAAATCAGCAGACACAAAGGTATGGTTAATCCCTTGCAATGAATTCATCGTTTCAATTAATCTTGCTTCATTGCGACCAGAAATAATGAGCTGTGCACCCATTTTACTTAATTCAATTGAAATTGACTTCCCTATACCAGAAGATGCCCCTGTTACAAGAATAACTTTCCCTGATAAAGTAAATGGATTATAACTCATTTAAATTGTACAGTTATACAATTCTTCAATTGTAGATATCTTAAGGAATTCTTCTGCTGTTATAAGTTTATAATATTTAACCTTTAACATGTTTAAGACAGCTAATCCTGTAAGTGAATCCCATTCATCTAATTCTCTAAATTTTGTATTAGGCAAGAAAAGGCTCTCATCGGTTTCTTCGAAGTTTTCTGAAAAATCTTTAATAAAATTAGTTATGCTCATATTTTTATGATTTAAAGTATGTGTAATCTATTAATCCATCAGGTTTAGCACCAAGCAAGCGATGCATTTTTTTTACTCGTATATTTTTTTGATTCACCCAAAAATAATAATAATTAACTTCAGCAGATTTCATTAAAGCTAATATATTAGAGAACAAGTACAACCCGTTTCCACTAAAATCTAGCCAACAGTTTAAATAACATTTTTTCCCAAACAAAGTAAAAATTATAAATCCCGTAATTACCTCATTCTCCTTGTTAACAATTATTTGTTTATTATTGATCATCATAGCCAGTTCAGCATCCTGAGGTAACCAATCAATTCTTGGGTCAAAACTATCATAAAGTTGTTTTTTTAACAACTCAAAGTCTGACTTTTCAGCAAAAAAAGCGCCAAATTTCTCATTGGTATCAAAACTAAAATTTGTATACCTTTCATAAACTCCAATTCTAGAAAAACCTGAATTTTCCAGAACTTCAATCCATTTTAAAGGTTCAATTTTACTTGGAACATTAATCACTATATTCCCTTTTAATTCTAAAAGTAAAAAATTTAATTCTGACAAATCACACGAAATAATATAAATTCTATAGTAATTGTTTTCTTTTAATCTTAAAAACAAAGTATTAAAAGATTGAAAAAAATCAAAACCTGTTAAATCTTGAATAAAATAATTAGACAACACAGGCTTTCTACTTAAAAAAGTACTTACAATTGATTTAAGATTATCGACAGATATCTGACTAAACTCAATTTTCATTAGTTTAAATTCTTTAAGGCAAGTCTATCTATTTTCCCATTTGTGTTTCTAGGCAGCTCGGCAAGTTTAACAAATCTTGTTGGAAGCATGTACTTAGGCAAAGCCGTTAATAATGATTTTCTAAAATTCGAAGGTTCTATTTCATGATCAGATTCATAGAATAAAATGATTTCCTTCTTTTCAGATTGATAAACTAGACAAGCATTTTTAACAAGCTTAAGTGTATTTACAACAACATGTTCAATTTCTCCTAACTCAATTCTATACCCCAGATGTTTTATTAGACTATCTTTTCTGCCTTTAAAAACAAATTCCCCTAAACTATTTTTTAAAACAATGTCACCAGTCCTGTAAATTGTTTCAGGATATGCCTTATTTAATGGATTTTGTACGAATACACTTGAAGTTTTTATTGGATTATTATAATAACCCATTGCTAATGATGTTCCACGTACACACAACTCCCCTTCAACATTATTATCAATTACTAATCGATCTTCATCATCTAAAATAAAAACATCAGTATTTCTATAAGGAATGCCTATTGGCAAAGGCTCGTCATCCTTAATATCTCTATTAACAATAAAATATGTACAGTCTAAAGTAATCTCTATAGGTCCGTATAAATTAGCAAAAAGAACATGAGGTAAAGAATTCTTCCAATAATTAAATTGCTTTGTTGGGAACACTTCTCCAGCAAACCAAACTGTTTTTAAAGATGGTAAGGAGATAGAATTCAATAAATTTAAATTTGCGATATTTACCATTATGGTCGGCACCCAAAAAAGAAATGTGACATTTTTATTTGATAAAATTTCTAATAATTTAAATGGAAACGAAGCAAGGTTTTCTGGCAAAATAACTAAAGTTGACGCGTTTGACATTAGAAGGCACAACTCATAACTATAGATATCAAAAACTAAAGGAGACAGGGACCCAATAATTTCGCTGTCATTGAATTTAAAAATATCATTAGAAATTTCTACAAAATCAATAAAGCTTTTATGATTTAAAACTACTCCCTTTGGTGTACCAGTAGAACCTGAGGTATTTATTATACAAAGAGGATCTGTATCAATTTGAACTGCCTCTGAAATGCAAAGATTATCGGCAATTACTTCTTCATCAAAATTAATTTCATCTAAATTAATTAAAATACAGTTATCATTTGGCTTGTCTAACTGTGATATGAATTTAGAATCAGAAATAATACAAATAGGCTCTATTAAATCTAATATATTATTAATTCTTGTATTTGGAGTCTTGACATCCAAATTCATGTATATATTAGAGCTATAAGTAATAGCGATATCTGCAATTATACTATTAATTTGTTTTGGAAGATAAACACCTATAGGTTTGTGTTTTAAACTTGATTTAGAAGAAATAAAAGAAGCTAAGCATTTAGCTTTTTTATCTAAATCAGAAAAACAAATAGCATCCGTACCATCTATTACTGCAATTTTGTCCGGATACTTTAAAACAGATTCTCTAAAGTATTCCAATACATTTTTTTTCATAAAATAATTTGATTTTAATGTAAAAATAGAATCGTATGTATGATCATTAATAAAATAAATTTAAAACGAAAAATTGTACAAATTTTTTAGGGCTTCTTATTAAACTAAAGCTGTAATTTAATAAAACATATAATCGAGATATCCAGTTCTTTTTAAACATTTGATATATTTTAAATTCCGTACTATTTACACAAAGTAAGTTTTCGAAACCATTAATTTGATTTAAATACCATCCACTTCGAAACAACTTTACTCGTTTCAATAATGCATTAAATGAAAGTATGTTAAGCTGTCCATGTGCATTTGATTCATGTATTCTGTAATAAATAAATGAACTTGAATCAAAAAAAACTTTGTATTTATTTGTTCTAGCGAAAAAATAAATAAACCAATCATGAGAAAAATATTTCCAATTCAGATAATTAGTTTGTTTTAAAACTTCTTTAAGTTTTAAAACAAAAGATTTTTCCATGACATAGGTACATCCGGCACTGCCTCCTTCAAACAAAAAATCATACTTTTTTTGTTCATAATCTTTTTTAATAATCCCCTCAATATTTTTATTAGAGCTTTCTCCTGTAAACATGATTAAGTTTGAGGCATATAAGGACGCATCATGTTCCGTCAACTTTTGAATAGCTGTAGAAATTTTATTTTGATCCCATATGTCGTCTTGATCAGAAAGTGCTATGTAAGAAAAATTATTTAAATCAATATCCTTTAAATTGGATATAGCATTACAAAAATTAATAGCAGCACTACCCGAACAAACAGAATTTTGAACTATTTTAATATAAGGATTATGGTAATTTTCTATAATATTTAATGTATTATCAATACTACAATCATCATATATGTTCAAGTAGACATTAATATTAGATTGCTCTAGTATACTATCAATTTGCTCTTTTAAATACCTTTCGCCATTGAAAGTTGCCATTATGATTAGTACATTCATCTGAATATTTCATTTATGTTAAAAAACAATATAACTATAAAAGAAAAAGAAATGCTATCCAAAAGCCTTTCAGCTTTATAACTTAATCTAAATTTAGGATTTAAAAATATATATAAAATTAGATAGATTGAAAATCTATAACCCATTACAGGATTCGTATTTTGCAAGATCAAATACATACATCCTAATAACAAATAAGTATAATTAAGAAATCCATATTTCTCTTTTCTTAGAATGAATAAATTCAAAAGTATAAAAAAAACGAAATATACTAAATGAAAGACTTTGAGCTTATTTTCGTTTCCTTCTGCATACCCATTGAATTTTTCATAAATGTTCAACACCTCAAGGTTTATAATAAACCCATATCCAAAAAACAAACACAAAACTAAAATTGCAAACTTAAAGTCTATTTTTTTATTTCGAAAAAAAGAAACTACAATAATTGGTAGACTACTTAAATGACTCAAAAATGCTAAAAACGAAAGCTTAAAAATTTTATTTTTACTTATGCCATAAAATAAAAATCCTACTAAAATATAAGATGGTGTATTTCTAAGTAAAATGTAACTGAAAAAATAATAATAAAGAGAATATAATAAAACTTTGTTCCAAATCGGAATATCGATTTTAAAAGCAAGCCAAATAAAAAAAACATTAGTAATTAAAAAATTAATTAAATAAAATATGTTTATTGAAACTTCCTTTGAAAAAAAATTACTCAAAAAATTAACCGATTGAAAATAATAGGGTTCTGAAAATAAAAAAAGTGATTCTATATTACCTTTCTCTTGACCAATTGCCTCATAATAGGTATTATAGTCTGGCATACTTGCTTCATTAACTAAAACCTTGAACACAAGACTAGAGATAATATATAAGAAAGCAATTATTATTTTTGATTTAAAAGCAATTTTCTGAACTAAAGCAAAATAAAGCAAAAAACTAAATACCCCTAAAAACAAATACATTTCAATATTTTGGCATTTTATAAATTTCTTTATTTATATTAAAATCTTTAATCGCCTGGAATATCAATATGGCTTTTTTCGCTTTATCCTTTGAATAAAGTATATAAATAGGAATTCTATAAACTGTTTTAACGAAATGTTTTACTTTCCAAATTAATGGGATGTAAGAACGATTAATTAAGATTAATGCATTTCTAATTATATAATAATGCCTGATATTATTTAAATGAAAAGGTTTTTTAAAAAAAACAAAGTTTAGACTTTCATCACCTAATTTATGATCTAATACTAGCTCAGTCGCAGAATATATTTTATACTTAGAAGCCCTAGCCCTTAGGCACCATTCATAGTCTAAGTAATCAATAAATAATGTTTCATCCATTAACCCTACATTTTCGAAAACATTACGTGGCACAATGGTCCCGGAGGTTAATATATCCTCGACTTCAACAAACTTTTCTAAATCCTTTCTATCGTCCAATGAGTGGCCAATTGCAGCAATTTTTTCATTTGAAATATTAAATTTTTCTACTATATGTTTTATAGAATTTTTCGGTGGAGTTGTATCTTGGTCAAACAAACAGATATAATTACAATTATGATCCTTTAAACATTCTTTAATTCCAATATTTAAAGCCTTAGCAAGACCAATGTTGCTTTCGAGATAATTAAATTGTACATTTTTTTTAAACTTTCCACTTCTCGAAACAAAATTTATATCGCTATTAACAACTACAATAACTTTATCACATTCATCTGAAATCAAATCAATTCTTTCATTGACTTTTATATCAGGATTGTACAAAATTATTACAGAATATATCATATTATTAACTAAAATATTTAAAGAATAAAAAAGTTAATAAAATGGCAAACAACAAAAAACCGAAGGCTCTACCAAGAATATAACTATACAAATAGTCAATCAAAATTGCCTTATCCATATATGAGTACATTATATAGTCCACATAAAATATTAGCGGAATTGTAGCCAAAAAATTTCCAATACTTCCAATACTAACTATTGTTAATTTATAATTTGGCAAAAAGTAAATGAATAGATATGGACCAACAAGAGTTACTGAGAAAAGTAAAGATGACAAAGTAGTTAAAATCAAAATTTTAATATCTAATACACGACGTTCTACTTTATAAAAAATATGTTGGGAAACAGTTGACCTTATTTTACTAAATGGCTTCAAAAAGAAAATAAAATTTTTATGTAAAATTTGCAGCGAGTTTTGTGAAGTAAAAAAAACTAAATGAATAATAAAACTACAATACATTGAAAAAAGTATTGTAACAACTAATAGCCTGAGATTTAGATTTCTATCTACATAAAACGAAATTGAAGTAATAAAAAGATAATTAAAAACTCTGGAAGAGTACAAAACCATATTAGATATAGAAATAGATTTTGCCATATTACCAGGCAAACTAATAGATTTTAGATACCAAGAAAGCGTCTCAATAAAAAAATTTATTACTATACTAATAAAAATTATCGTCATAATTTAAAGAGTTGCTTTTTTTACTACAAAACAATGTTGCAAAGCTAAGAACTCTGAAAATATAGTTTTTTTACCAAAAAATAATTTTTGAAGTCTTCCAAGTGGTTTATAATTTATAATTTCAAATCCACTTTCTTCAAGTATGTCTCTCATATTTTTATAGGTAAACCAACTACGATGTGTTTTATCAAACAATCCATTTGGCTCTCTTGGAAATATCCCAGCAACAAATATCCAATAAAATGCTCTTATACTTCTAATATTAGGAACAGATAAAATGAATATTCCATTTTCGTCTAAAACACCTTGTAAGTATCTACAAATTTTATCAGGATATATGGTGTGTTCTAAAACATCCCCTGCGATTATTAAATCGAATTTTTGATTAAATGAAAAATTATTAGTCTCAATGTTATCTAAATCGCACTGATAAAATGTTATCCTTTCGGTATTTTCTGGAATTCTAATGTCAAGACCTACTCCATTACAATTAAACTTTTCTACTACATGCTTTAAAGTGTCAAAATCTCCACCTCCAAGTTCTAACGCATTATTTATTTGATTTTTAGTAATTAACTTAATAAGATCAAGTCTAATGTTCGAAAAATAGTTGTTCTTCATATATCTTTATTTGATTTTTTTTAAATATACACCATAACCACTTTTGGCATATTTGTCTGCTAAAAACATCAATTGTGCTTTATCAATAAAACCCATTCTATAGGCGACTTCTTCAATACATCCAATCTTCTGACTCTGGCGTTTTTCAATCACACGTACAAATTCACAAGCATCAGCCAATGATTCAAAAGTACCCGTATCCAACCAAGCAGTACCTCTATTCATAATACCCACTTGTAATTTTTTACGCTCTAAATATACTTTGTTAACGTCTGTAATTTCATACTCCCCCCTTGGTGAAGCAGGAATATTCTTGGCAATTTCTACCACATCGTTATCATAAAAATACAAGCCAGGTACAGCGTAGTTTGATTTAGGCGCTTTTGGTTTTTCTTCTAACGACAATGCATTGTTGTTTGCATCAAATTCTACCACACCATATCTTTCAGGATCATTGACCTCATAGGCAAATACGGCAGCTCCTTCTAAATCGTTAAATGATTGAACCAACTTACTAAAGCCAGCACCATAAAAAATATTGTCTCCTAAGACCAAAGAAACCTTATCCTTACCAATAAAATCGGCACCAATCACGAATGCTTGTGCTAGTCCATTAGGAACCGCTTGCACTGCATAACTAAATTTGCATCCTATTTCTGCGCCATCCCCTAACAATCTTTTAAATTGATCATTGTCTTCTGGTGTAGTAATAATTAAAATTTCTTTAATACCTGCTAACATTAACACAGATAAAGAATAATAAATCATAGGCTTATCATAGATAGGCATTAATTGCTTACTAATCCCCTTGGTAATAGGATACAATCTTGTACCTGATCCACCTGCTAATATAATACCCTTCATTATCTATTGGTATACATTTCGTTATAGTATTGTTGGTAAGTGCCACTGGTTACATTGGTCAACCAATCTTCATTGTTTAAATACCAATCGATTGTTTCTGCTAAACCTTGTTCAAATTTTACCGATGGACTCCAACCCAATTCTTTATTCAATTTTGTAGCATCAATCGCATAACGACGATCATGCCCTGGACGATCTTTCACATAAGTAATCAAGCTTTCGCTCTCTCCTTTTGCTCTTCCTAGTTTCTCATCCATTTGATTACACAATAATTTCACTAAATCAATATTGGTCCATTCATTGAATCCACCAATATTATAAGTGTCTTCGCGCTTGCCTTGGTGGAATACTAAATCAATTGCACGCGCATGGTCTTTTACAAATAACCAATCACGTGTGTATAAACCATCTCCGTATACAGGCAATGGTTTTTTAGTAATGATATTATGTATGAATAATGGAATTAATTTCTCAGGAAAATGGTTTGGACCATAGTTATTAGAACAGTTTGAAATTATGGTTGGTAAATGATAGGTCTCACCATAAGCTCTTACAAAATGGTCGCTCGCTGCTTTACTTGCCGAATAAGGAGAATTTGGATCATACGGTGTGGTCTCTGTAAACAAACCTTCCTTACCTAAGCTACCATATACTTCATCTGTAGAAACATGGTAAAACAAATGGTCTCTTTGATTGTCCCAAGAGCCATCATGCGTTTTTTCATAACTTAAATCACCCTTCCAATATTCCTTCGCGGTATTTAATAAATTCACTGTGCCAATCACATTGGTGTACACAAAATCCAAAGGCGAAACAATGCTTCTATCCACATGAGATTCTGCAGCCAAATGGATGACATCTGTGATAGTGTGTTTTGCAAAAATATCTTTCAATGCAGCAGCATCTAAAATATCTGCTTTTACAAAATGGTAGTTCGATGCTTTTTCAATATCCTTTAAGTTCTCTAAATTACCTGCATAGGTTAATGCATCTAAATTAAAGATCTGATAATCAGGATATTTATTGACGAACAAACGCACTACATGCGATCCGATAAAACCTGCTCCTCCTGTAATTAAAATATTCTTTTTCATATATTATTCTCTAAAATAACGTACAAAACTGCGCACATTTAACCTATTTTTTAACCTTTTCTATTAACCCATAAATAAAAAATCAAACATATAAAGCATTTGATTTCCAACTTATTAATGATTTATGAGTATTTGAAAATACTCCAAATTAGTGTGGACCACACTAATTCATTAATTTTTTGAAAATCATTCCAAAAATCAAATAAAATACACACAAAAAACCACCTAAAACGCCGCCTAAAATAAGTGATTTTAATTTACCTGCTTTCTCTTTTTCCAAAGGTAAAATAGGTTTGTCAATTAGTTGAATTAGCGGTGTCTCTTTTCTTAGTGTAATTTTTGCAAGTTCTAGCTGCACTACAATATTTGTAAGTATAGCGGTATTGGCTTGAACATCAACTTGCCTTTTTTTACTTGGTGCTGCTCTAATATTTAAAGCAGGATTTAAGTTATAGACATTATCCGCTTCTAAAGCAACCCCATTAATAGCTCCATTTAACTCACCCCTAACACTATCGGCTTGTTTTTGTAAAACATCTACATTAATTTTTGCCTTTTTACTTTTTGTTTCAATGTAAAAATCAGAAGTTTCCTTTGCTAGGTTTTCACAAAATAATTTTGAAAATAACTCATCCTCACTTGTAACTTCAATGGACAAAATGGTGACTTTTTTGTCCTTTTGCATTATATTCAAATTTTCTTTGTCAGTTAAACTTTTATGAAATTGCTTTAAAATGGAGTCCTGTTGTCTTGTATAGTAAGCTGGGTTTGAGCCTGGTAAAAATTGAATATTTTTAAGATTAGGTTTTTTGTCCCAGTCTTCTCTAAGTTTATTTATTTGTATATAATACTCGGCTAGAGTGGTATTTTTCCCATTAATATTTATGGGCTCTAGTAATACTTTTTCCACCAATAAGCGGCTTTTCATAAGTTCTGTTAAATTACTTGCAGTAAAAGCTCCACCACCCCCTGCACCACCAAGGTCTATTCCAAAACTACTTGCAAGTCCCAAAGCACCACTTAACCCTCCTCCGCCGCCGCCTTTATCTTCCTCCATTGCAAAAGTAAGTACTGCTTTATAAATAGGCTTATCTAAAAATGCATATACCACACCTATTGTGGCGCCAATAAAACTCACCAATAAAATAATTTTCCACTTGCTTTTTAAAAAAGTGGTCCATTCTTTAATTTTAAGAACAAGCTCTTTTAGTGAAATCTCGTCGGTATCAATTTGATTATTTTCTGAAATCATTTTATTTAATTAATATTTTCTGAGATTATTTTTTTAACAAACTAATAGTAGCAATAGCAGCAACTACCTGAGCAATTACTGTAGTAAATTGTATTATAGTAGTTAATGGCTTATCCTTTTTAGCATCTGTCTCTGGTAATACTACTTCGCTTCCTGGCCTAATTACGGGATTAATTCTAAAAAATCCAAAATGTGTGGTGCGTTGTGATTTTCCATTGGCATAAATTACATAAGCCCTGCCACGTTGTGCATATTCGGAAATTCCACCTGCTGCACTAATACATTCCCCAATAGTTAAGCCTTCACGATAAACAATATTAGTTGGCCTTAACACACCACCACTAATTTTTACACGGTTATCGGTTTTAGGAATAACTATTTCGTCCATATCTCTTAACACTAAATCCACTTCACTGCCAGGGTGGCTCATAATGTAATTAATGTCAATTGCTATTTGGTAAAAGTCCTCTTCCCTTTCCTTAATTAACGCATTTAAAGTGTCCTTTAATTTATTTCCCCTTGTTTGAGGGTTTAAATCAATATCACCTGTAGTTATACCACCTGCCGAAACTGTTGGTGCAGCGCTTGTTAAAACCGATGCCCTATCGGCCTCTTGTTTTGCTTTAAACTTACGGGTATAAGCAAGCTCGATACTTGTTTTTGTTTCATCGGATTTTAAAGAATCTATATCAAAACGGCGGCGGCGAATATAAGCGCCCTCGCCATAGGCTTGTCCAATTAAACCACCCGAGCGTTTTACAATATCACTAACTCTTTCCACCCTACTACTTAAAGTATATTTACCTGTACTTTGCACCTGTCCTGTTATACTTACAACCTCAGGTAAAGTGTATCCTACTTTTTTGGTAATAGTTACTACGTCCAATGGTTGTAAAACATAATTTTCTTGCCCATTATTAAAACTTAAATCACCGTTAATATCGGTGCTTAAAATAGTAGTTACTTGGTTATCCACTACTTTATCGCCATACTGCGTAAGCCTTGCTACCTCCACATGTTTATTGGCAGCATAAGTAAAACCACCTGCCATTAAAATTAAATCCTTAACAGTCATGCTATCAATGTAGTTAAACTTACCTGGTGTTCTTACCTCACCTAGTAAATCCACAGTTAAGGAGTCCCTTAATTCTAAAATAGAATTTACATATAGTTCGTCCTCCCTTTGTAACACAATATTTTCTTTAGGATCCTTTTGTAAGGCTTTGGTTAAGTTAACACTAATCATTTCCTTTAATAAATTAGGTTTAGTCCTAATTAGTTGAGCGCGTCCAATAAAAGCATCCTCCTTTAGGCCATCGGCACGTTGCACTAAATCCGCAACACGCATGCCTGGTGTTAACTCATAAACATCCGGGCGGTAAACAGCACCGGTTAAGGTTACACGGTTTTGAAAACGATTAATAATTTTTGAAACTGTTATTTGATCACCCCCTTTTGGTTTGTAGGTTTTAAAATCACCGCTAACAATATCCTTAACAGATTTTTCTCTTTCATTTTTTTGAACCACTTTAACCATGGCGGTATAAGCGTTATCGCTAAAGCCGCCTGCGTATTGTAATACCTGAGCAAACTCCTCGCTTCCTAATACTTCAAATATGCCTGGGCGTTTAACTTCCCCCTGAATTTCAATCCTACTTTTATATGGAGGTACTCTTAAAACGTCGTTATCCTTTAAACCAATATTTTGGGACTGATCCCCGTTTTGTAAAAACTTATATAAATCACATTTTGCAATTACTTTGTTATTACGAATCACTTCAATTTCACGGTAGGAGCCAATTGTACTAGGTCCTCCTGCTTCACTTAATACACTAATTACATTAGATAAGGAGGATACATTGTAAGTACCACTTTTATACGCACCAATTACGTTTACATAAATAGTTCGTATATCTCCAACAGTTAATGCTAATTTGGATTCACCCGATCTTAAACTAGGATAAGCACTATTACTCATTAATTGTTTAATTCTGGTAGTGGCAGCCTCTATTGTTAAACCACTAACTTTTACTTGTGCAACATTATCTATCGCAATACGTCCTTCCTTGCTAACTGTTAAATCACTACTGTATTCTTGTACACCGTATACCACTAACTTTAAAACATCGTTAGGCCCAATTTCATAATTTACAGGTGTGGCAAGACTTTTATTAACGGTATTGCCATTATTGGTTTTTGTAAACAGCTCCGAGCCATAAACCAATGTATTTAAATCATAATTATAGCTTACACTGGAGGTGTCTTTGCCATTAGCAGCTCCTGGTTTTACTGGAGTTTTTGCAGCAACATTTGCAGCTGCTTTTTTAGCAAAACTAATAGGGTTATTCACACGCTCCTTAAGTTTTGCAAACTCGGTGGGGGACATGCCCTTTGCAATTGCTTGGCTTTCCACTTGGTCAATGGTTAAACCACGCTTTGTAAGCTCCGTTTTAATTTGAGTGATTTGCGTCTCGGTTAAAGCGTCCACCTTAACCTGGCTTAAATCCTGACCATTTAATGGGTTTTGTGCATTTGAAACAACAGTTACAAATAACATTACAAAAACAAAAAGCACCAATTTGAACACTCTCATAATTTGAGATTTAATTTTAAAGATATTTTTTAAGAAATTTACATGGCTCCGCCAATCTAAGTCACATAAATATTATAAAAATATACGTGACTAAAAAGTTATAAAACAATCTATAACAAAAATACTAAATATGGTCCAATAAACCTATATAGTTAGGTTATTATTAGATAATAATCAACAGTTTATTTAGAAATTTGGGGAGTAACAAAATTACCACAATTATATATCATTTAGTACATTTTGTAAAGATAAAATGTACAAAAATTAGTTTCTAATTTACCATTGTTTTAAAAATCAAATAATTAACTTCGGGTATAATTTGATTATCATTTTTATGAAAGTCCAAAAGCCTTTTTTTAGAAATATAAGTTATTTTTTTGATATATTATGTATTAGTATTTCTTATATTATAACTTTTAATACTATATATGTATCTGATTTTAAAAAATTTAGTTACCCATTTTTATTATTAAGTATAATAATTTGGTTTACAATGTCTTTATTTTCTAAAATTTATGTTGAAAAGAGGTCAAATAAATTTTCTGAGGAAATAGTTCAAATTATATATCACTGTATTTTGTTCGTAGTTTCTATCAGTTCCGTTTTATTCTTTTTAAACCTAAACCATAAATTTCCTTCTAAATTTATTTTAGTTTATGTAAATGTTTTAAGTTTTTTAACAATATTAACAAAGTATGCTATTCGTAAAAAAATACATGCTGCTTTAAATAAAGGAAATTTTTACGACAAAGTATTGTTAATTGGTTCTACAAATACCGCAATAAATTTTTTAGATACAGTAAGTAAGTATTATTATTATGGTTACAAATGTGTAGGGTATATAGATGAGTCGGACAAACTTTCTAACAAGGCAAGTTATTTTGGAAATTTAGATCAATTAGAAACAATTATAAAAAATTTAGAAATTGACGAAGTTTTTATAGCATTGCCAAAAACTGAAACAGAAAAAATTCAAAATTGTATTGCCATTTGTGATAATTATAATATTAGAACTAGATTATTACCCGATTTAAACGACTATACTACATCATCGGTTTTTATAAATAATCTTGGAACTTTGCCAGTGGTAAATATTGGACATTTACCACTTGATAAAAAAGAAAATAAAACTTTAAAGCGAATATTTGATATTATATTTTCAACTGTATTTTTTTTAACAATAGGGATTTTTATTTTTCCATTAATTGCTTTTATTATAAAAATAACTTCAAAAGGTCCAGTATTTTTTATGCAGGAGCGATGGGGTTTAAATAATAAAAAAATAATTTGTTACAAATTTAGATCAATGATAAAAGATAGTTCTGACATTGATGAAGAAGGTAATTATAATCAAGCTTATAAGGATGATCCTCGCATAACTAAAATAGGAAAAATATTACGTAAAACAAATATGGATGAACTTCCTCAATTTTGGAATGTATTAATTGGAAATATGTCCGTAGTTGGTCCTAGGCCACACCCTACTCCACTTAATGTACAATCTATTGAAACAGTAGATAATTATATGTTAAGACACATGGTTTTACCCGGAATAACCGGTTTGGCACAAGTAAATGGTTGTAGAGGCGAAACTAAAACAATAGATGAAATGCAACTAAGAGTGAACTTTGATATATATTATATACATAGGTGGAACTTTTGGTTAGACTTGCAAATAATTATTCAAACAGTTGTGAATATTTTTAGAGGTGATCAAAATGCATATTAATTAAATTATCAATTTAGACATTGAAAAAAAATATAATTGTTAGTCTTGTTTTTATAATTACATTTTTTAATGGTAAAGCTCAAAATACTTGGGAAAATTATCGTTCTGGAGTTTACCCATTTATAACTAGAATGGCTCAAAAAGGAATTGTAAATTTTGATGATATTATACAGCCGGTAACTAGAACTAAAATAAAAAATGCTTTATTAAGTATTAAAAATGTTGATACTATATTGTCTAGTATAGAAAAAAATGAATTAAATTTTTATTTAGAAGAATTTCCCATAAAAAATGATACTTCCTCAATAGCAAAAATTTCATTTTTAAAAAAAGATAATTTCAATAGGTGGCGAAGTTTAAATATAAATTCAACTGAATTTGAACTTCATGCCGATCCAATATTTGGAATAGAAGCCATAAGTGGAAGTGGTAAATTAATAAACCAAATTAGTAATGGATTTGAAATTTGGGGAGCATTGGGAAAATCAAAAAACTGGTCTTACCAGGTTTATTATAGAGATTATACAGAAACAGGTAATGTTAATAATATCTACAGGAGCCTTAATCCCGAAAAAGGAATAATCCTTATTGGGGATCACACAAATACTCAAATTAATTATAGTGAAATAAGAACTAATGTATCCTATAATTGGAACAATGGGTCCTTAAGTTTAGGGAAGGACAATATTACCTGGGGATATGGTGAAACAGGCAAAATTGTATTATCCGATATTGCACCATCGTTTCCATACTTAAGATTTGACTATAATCCATTTAAATGGTTAAGTTTTAACTATACAAATGCTTGGTTAAATTCAAATATAATTGATTCTACAAAAACATATCCAACGCATACAAATAATGTCATGGGAGATATAAGGTATACTTATATACCTAAATTTTTTGCATTGCATAGTATTACAATTAAACCTGCAAAAGGGTTAGATATATCCATAGGAGAATCGGTTGTTTATAGTGATCAATTGGATATTGGCTTTTTAATGCCATTTAATTTATTTAAAATTTATGATAATAATCGTAGTAATTATTTAATTAACGCGGGATCTAATGGACAATATTTTTTACAATTAAATTCAAGAAATCAAATAAAAAATACTCACTTATATGCTTCATTATTTATAGATGAAATAAAAGTATCGGCAATATTTGATAAAGTAAAAAGTAGAAATCAACTAGGATTTACCTTAGGCGGTTCTGTTACAGATGCCTTTGTAAATTATTTAACATTGGGAGCTGAGTATACCAGGGTTAACCCATTTGTATATTCAAACCTTATTCCTGCACAATCATATACACAATATGATAATTATTTAGGAGATTGGATGGGAAATAATTTTGATAGGTCAACATTATATTTAAAATACAATCCTATAGCAAAGCTGAAAATTAAATTACTATTTGATAAAATAAGAAAAGGAGGGGCTGGTACTATTTATGAACAATACCTAGTTCAACCTGAACCAAGATTTTTATTTGACTACCAATACAACAGAAGTGATTTTTACGGACAAATTGCATATGAATATTTACATAATTTATATTTAAATGCAAGTATACTTGTTATTGATAAAAAATACACAAATCAATTAAAAATTAACGAAACAACTTTTAAAATTGGAATTAGTTTTGGTCTAAACTAATTTAACGTTGAGTGATTTTACTAAATATAAAGGGTTAAATAACATATTTGTTAATACAAAAGATAGTAGGGATGCATAAATAGCTCCAATTATTCCAAAATGCTTTACAAAAATAATTGTTAGTATTAATGTGAATATACCTTGTATAACAGATACAATTGTAGTTGTCTTGTTTAACTTAAGTGCAGATAAAAAAATATACGATACATTATCAATAATTATTAATGCTATAAATATTATATAGACATAAAATAAGGATATCACAGAGCTATCTGATATTTTACTCCATTTGATAAATATTACTGGTCCAAGAAAATATAAAAATATACATAGTATAATAGTAAGGATAGATAACCTTTTTAAAACATTTAAAAAAAGGTCCTTTATTTTTTTCCAATTATTATCATACTCGATATAAATAATTTTAGGCGTTAGTACTTGAGTAAAATTGGTCATAGCAATTCGAATAATATCAAAAAAACGAGTGACAATTAAAAACCTAGCGGCCTCAGAACCACCAATAATATTATTAATAAGAATAATTTGAGTATTGAAAACTAAAACTGATGCTAAGGAGGCTAAAAAATACCAGAATGAAAATTTTATATGAGAAATTAAAAGTGACCAATTAATTTTACTAATTTTTAATTCAATTTTATGGGTATGTTTTGCGTAAAAATAGAGTGAAATTATATATAAAAAATTAATAGTTGTTGTAATTAAAAGTAAAAATGGTAAGTTTAATATTCGTAAAAATGAAATAGTTATAAAAAATTCAAAGGTTAATTTTAAAGCTCGTAATAATTTAGAAACAAAAATGAGATTTAATCCTTGAATTAATGTATCAAAAAATAATATTATTACATTTTGTACAATTACAACTGTACTTAAAATTGAAATAGTTATTAAAGCTGTATTATTTAATCTCAAAACTAAATGAAATAAATAAAAGTATATTGGCAAAAGTATTACGCCTAAAAAAAGGAAAAAACTAAAAATGTTACTTATTAAATCGTTATTGGATTTATCGCTTAGAATATATTTTCTTAATAAACCAGTATTTAAACCTAAATCAAATATTGCTGAAAATGCAATTATGTTTAAAATAACACCATAAGTGCCAAATTCTTGTAATCCTAAATATTTAGTAAGTAAGGGGGTTAATATTATTAATGAAATAGCAGTGATACCTTGCGAAAAAAAAGTAAAAAAAAGATTTTTTAAATATAATTCATTGTTTAAAATATATGACTTTAGTTGCCGCATTTAATATACTAGTTTACTAATTCTAATTTAGTATTTTTATCATAGACTTCATTGGATTCACATATAAAATCTATTCCTACAAAACACCAAAACGGGAATGCACCCATTGGTCCTTCTAAAAATACATCAAAACTTGCATTAAAAATAAAGGCAATTTGTATACAAATCATGATTAATTTGAAATTTGCAATATTTTTATTTCTTAATCTACTAAAACTAATAAAAATCCAATATATCCAAATTGCAAATACTGGCACTCCATACCTAGCTAAAATGGTTAAATTATAATTGTGTGGTGATCTTAATTCGGTATCTCCCGATTCAAATAAAATATCATCATCGTCTGCTAAGCTCATACCAAGCCCCTTGCCAGAAATAAAATAATCACCTGCAAATGTATAATCTATGATTTTAGCCCACCATAAAAGTCTCCAAATTTTATTATCACTTAATGTACTGCCTTCTTCATCACTAACGATACTTGTAACGTTTGATGTAATTTGATCAAAACCGGCTTTCCTACCTTGAAAATTTTCATCCGAGGGTAAAATAATAACTAGAGGGATAATTATAATAAAAGATAAAATTATGTATTTTAAATAACCCCTAATATGCTCTCTTAATTGAGCATCCTTATTTTTAATCAAAAAAATACATAATGCAAGCATAAAAGCCAACATTCCACCTCTACTATAGGATGAGGCAATTAAAAAGAGAAAAACAATAAGTGCTAAATTGTAAATTTCTTGTTTTTTATTAAAATTAAAATATCCAGAAAGTTGTAAAATTAAAGATATAATTAAATTAACTGCAATATCACCAAACTTAAAATACAATAAATGATTCCCTCCAAAAATTGTAATATTACCAAAAAAGCGGTTTAATGATAATAAATACAATATAGTAAGTACAAAAGGATAATATTTATATATTTTTAAAATTTGTTGTATAAAATCCAAGAAATTATCATGAAATAAAAATAGTATAAAGGCAAATAAAATATAATTTAAAACAAAACTATCTCTTAGTACATCAAAATAATTATAATGCAAAACTCCTCTAAAAACATAAAATATATTAATAAATAAAAATGATATTAGGATTAATGCTCTTTTTTGATAAAGAATATTAATCTCTTTTCTATTTATAATTAATAGTAAAACACCAACAAAACAAATTAATTCTGCTAAATAACTGTATGCAATACCTTTACCAAAGTATACATATAGGGCAAAAACAAAAAGTAAAAGTTTCTTATATAATTTAATATTATTATACACTTATTTTTGCTTTTAAAATATTTTTAAAATCAATAATTTTTTTCACAATTCTAGTATTATATATATTGTATGATTTTTTTTGAACTGTACTTTTGAATTGAGAATTTGTGCTAATTACTTGACTTAAAATTCCACCAACTTTTAAAGTTGAATTTTTTAAACGAATTTTCCAATAATCAACCGGAAAATTAACTTGTGATGACTGCTTAAGTAAATAAGTGGCTGCATTTTTATTAATTGAATATCCATAAGTGCAATAAACCGAATTTATTACAGGAGTACCTATATAATATTGTTCGTTTATTACTATTTTAGATTTTTCATAAAGTTTCATTCTGCCATCATAAGCTCCCCAAAAAAATATATCATAATTTTCATGTACTTTATTAAAATTATTAATTAATATTTCTAAATTATCAATTTTGCTGTCAGATTCTAAAATGAGCGCTTCATTATTATTACTTGATAATAATGAATTCCAGACATTCCTATGTGAAAGCAATAAGCCTAATTCGGCATTACTAAGTAATTTTCCTGTTCTTTGTTTTGATAAATATTTAATTTTTTCTAAAAAAGGTATACGAGTAATTGTTGGATAAATTGCTTGTATAGTTATGTTACCAGGTAATTTATTCTTTAATTCATTTATATTATCTAAGCGATCGGTTTCATTTATAGAACAAATTAAATAACTTAACATAATCAATTTTTTAAAATTTCAGTTAATTGCTTTATACTAGTACTTAAACAGTATGTGTTTTTTGATATACAATATGGCGTTAGCCACTCGTTATTAATTGTATTATTATAAATTACCCAATGAGGTTTATTTAAATAATTTGCTAAATGCGCGGGTAAGCTATCGCTTGAAATTATAAAATCAGCATCCTTTATAATTTGAATTAACTGTATAAAATTTTCATATATAATAATACTTTCACCTTGCGTATTATTGTTTCCGAATTTGGCGATTTTTATTTTATGATTACAGGATTTAGAAATCTTGTTAATAATATTATGGGCTATTTCTTTTTCTTTTTTTCTCGAATCTGGGAAAATTACCACATTTAAATTATTTTTAGGAATTTGACTATCAACAATATTGTTTTTAGATTCGAAAAAAAGTTGATAGGATTCATAAATGTTATTATTTGAGTTATGTATATATTTAAAACTATTAAAAGTTAATAAATTAAATAGTATAGTCCGCTTTTTTTGTTCTAGATAATAATCAGAAAAATTATCATTAATATTTTTAAAAGCTTTTTTTAAAGCCATAATTGAACGTAAATTGGCAATACTAAAAAAATGAATATTTGTAAAAAAAGGGAAAATTCCATTTTTAACACCAAGGTCTAAAAAAACAAAATTTATATTTGAAATAGCTTGTTTATAAATTGCATTATGTAGGGCCTCTAAATGTTTAGAAGCGTATACTGTGATATTAATGTTTGAGACATTTTTAATACTATTCAATAATATTACATAATCGCCATAACTCCTTAATGCAATAACGTTTTTCATTTAAGAAAAAACTTTACTATTGATAATACTAAACTTATCACAAATCCCATAATGAGGGCATAAAAAACAATATTTTTTAATTTAGTTTTATTATTTAACAAGGGATATCTGGGAACATCTAGAACTTGAAATATTGGTGTTTGTTGTGCTAGTGTCATTTTGGATAATTCTAAATTCTTGATTACTTCACCATAAATGGTCATTACAATGGTCAAATCTTTTTGTTTTAGCTCTGCGGGAACACCAATTTTTCTAATTGCAGGATTTATATTTATTACTTGCGAGTTAGCAGTTTGAAAAGATTTATTAGAAAGTATAGTTTCTAAAGAGTCGGCTTTGAACTGTAATTTGTTTATATTTTCTTGTGTATTTGAATTTTTAATTTTTATATATAGTTTTTTAACCTCTTCCAATAAACGCTCAGTAAATATTTTTGAAAATTGCTCGTCTCTTGATATTACACTTAATTTAATAATTGATCCTTTTTTATTTAATTTATCTATTTTAATATTATTAGTTATGATTTGATTATATGTCATATCTAAAATACTATCCTTCATTCTATCTGAATTTGAATTTAAATTATAATTTTCAAAACTAATATTATTGTTAATTTGTAAAAATTTCAAAAATCTGCGTTTATAAAATTTTTCTAAATAAACATCTGCAAGTGTTTTATTTGAATTTTCATTATACTTAGTTAATAATACTTTTTCTACTATAATTTTTGTTTTGAAAATATCAAAAATGTTTTCTCCTGAAAACATACTTGAGCTTCCTCCTAAACCACCTAAGTCAATCCCAAATTGCGAAGTTAAACTAGCCAATCCACCTCCTTTTGATCCTCCACTCTCTGTTAAAACAAAAGTGGTATCTGCTTGATATTCTGGCTTTTCATATACATAATAAAATGCGGAAAATAACAAACATGCAAATAAACATAATAAAATTAATCTTATTGATGATAAATAAAATTTTATAAATAAATTAATTTTATTAAAAATTTCACCTAAGTTAAATGTTTGGTTACTTGCTTCCATTATTTTTATTTTTTGAAATTATATATTTAGCAGCTAATACTATTTGAATATTTTTTTTATCTGTATCAGATGGACCATATATTCCTCCAAGTCCTGTTTTAGTCCACATATAATTATAATAATCTGATAATTTATAATCAGCTGAAAATATTAAGTTCCCAAAATTCCATCTAAAATTTAAATCATATGTAAGATCTGCCCAATATTTAAAATTTGGTCCGGGATATGATAAACCATTAAAGTAATTGTAATAGTAAAAATCTTTATTATGTACTAATCGCTCTATGCCAAGTCCAATTTTTTTAACACCCTTTACCCAAGCAATATTTAAGTTTTGTGCATTACTTCCAGGTCCAACAGCTGAGCCAATAATTTGTCCAAAATTAGTGTAGCCCTGTGGTACTTGGTCATTAGTATACCAACTTGTTTTTTTTGCTGATAAATTACTAGTCCATATTTGATTTGGATTTTGCATTTGTAAATGTACTATTTCAATATTTAAAGCAATTGTACCATTATTTGCATTTAATCCTAGTGGATATAATTTTCTAATTCCTCCAATATAACCAGTTGGAATACTATCATAAAATATATTAATAGGGGTTGCGCCACGGTCATTCCTTCCATATTCCAAATAAAATTCTGCATGGTCCTTTGGAAAAGCATAACTAATAAAAACACTACCTAGTGCTGGCCTTTGTTTTAATCTGGTAAATTTAGTAAAATTAGTAAAGGGTGTAGCATCCTCAAAACCATTCATGTTTTTTTTGTACATGTATGCCATATTAGCAATACCAATAGTCAAATTTTTTATCGTTTCTGGTTGTAAAGTAAAAATCATACCTGTTATATACCTATCTAAACTAGGCTTCTTTAAACTGTATTGTGCTGCAAAAGGATTATCGTTATTTGTAGGTGGTGCATCCAAATTTGTTAAACTACCTCCAATTAATTGAAATTCAATATTACCTATACTTGTTTTAATTGGTTTATGTGTATTTATTGTTACATGAGGAAACCCTGGAGCATTATTTGTTAAAACCAAACTATGATTTATTCCAGGTCCCCACCATAAATTTTCGGTTGAAATTCCGTAGGAAACTGTTTTAGAATTATACAATAAATTACTTTGTCCAGGATATAAATTTTCGGAATACCTTTTATATGCCCTTTCGGGATTTTCAATAATGTTTTCTGAAATTTCATAATATCTCCTCCAAAATGCATCTCCATTTTGATAGCCTTCAAAATTTTGTGGTAATCCATCAATGGGACTATTATCTGCATAAGTTTTTTCTGGAGATAATTGTAGGGTTATCCGACCCCATTTTAAGTTTAACTGTGGATTTATATAAAGTTGAGTTCCAACACTCGTACCTATACTTCCATCATTATAACCATATGGTTGTGTACTATTATTTTGATGTAAATATTCTAAGGAAAAATTAGTTACTTCTAATTTTTTCCAATTTATATTTTCAAAATTTTGAGTAAAAGTACTATTCCTAATTGCAAATGACTTATAATTTATATTAGAATCTAATAATGATTTTACCCTTTGAATATCTTGTAATGAAATATTGTCAAGCCCAACATTTTGTGCATTAGTTGTGTTATATATTAGTAATAAAATTGCAATTACAAAAACTTTATATTTTAAAAGCGCTACCACAAATAAGTTATATTTAAATTACAAAATAAATTAAAATGGCTTGTTGGCATCCATGCATAATTGCTTGAATTCACAAATTGAATTTCAGAACTTAAAATTAAATTTTGAAATTTTTTCTGCCCTATTAAACCAATTGATATGTCATTCCATTTTATTGTTCTTATTCCAAATGCCTCAAACGGACCATAATTTACTAAAGATGTAGGCTGATGCTGTAATCTTAATGCTTTTATACCAATTTTATCAAACCCATCAATATAATTTATTTTAAGAATTTGAAGATTATTTCCACTACCACTTCCCGCTCCTAAAATTTGATTTTCATTTGAGTAACCACCGTTATCATAATAATAATAATCTCCAGCATTTCTAACTAAGTAATCTGGACTTTGTGATGTCTGAGTTATTTCAGTATTAATTTCAAACCATTTGTTATCATGTAAAGGGACTAATTTAGTAAACCCAATTAGATAAATTGAAGAATGTTCTGGATCAATCCAAAAATCTCTAAAATTATTTGAATGATCGTTCCAACCATATTCAAAATAAAACTCAGAATGAGATCTAGGAAAAAGAAAACGTGTAAATATATTTAATCTTTGGTCTCTTACATCTCCGTCATCTGTTTTAACAGAACTTTTAAAAAAACTAGAAAATACAGGAAAGTAATTATAAAATTGCGAAGAACTTAAATTTTTTGTTATACTCTCGTCGGCTTGAAAAGTTCTATTTATACCAAAAAATATATTTTTAAAAAAAATTGGCTGGTATGTTAAATTGATGCCATTAAGGATTGCTGGTTTATTAAATGGACTATACTTTTGATTATTAAACATTTCGAAACCTAAAGAGGAATCTCTGTTCAGTCTTCCAACTATTAGTTGCCATTCAAAAAAACCAATTGCTGTTTTTATTGGCTTTGTAGTATTAAAGGTATAATGAGGAAAGCCTGGGGCATTATTACTCATCATAATTGAGTTTTCTATTCCTGGACCCCACCACAAATTTTCTGTTGACCAACCTAATGAAACCGATTTTATGTTTAAACGAATACTTGACTGCCCTGTAAAATTTTTTATATATCTACTAGATGGAATTGAACCATAGTCCCCACTAATATCATATGGAGGATTTTCGGCATTTACATACTCAGGCATATATTGAAAACTAAGCGGGCCTATTTTTGAATATACACCCCATCTAGTTAAAGTTTGGAGTCCTTTTGCTTGAATCATACCCTCGTCATTCCAACCATAAGGCTGCAATGAGTTATATTTCATGTTTACGTTAGCCATTAATGGTTTAAACGTAAAGTACTTAGTACTAATGTACTTTAAAGGTTCATAACTAGGATCAATTAAAGAGTAGACACTGTCCTGAGATATAGTATTATTTGCGTAATTAGGTTTTGAAGTAAAGGATATGTTAGGATCTAACTTACCTTGTAACTGCAATATTCGCATATATTCATCCCCAATTCCACCAATATGATAGGACTGGCCGCTAACCTTAACTATTTGAAAAGATAACAATATACATAAAACTATAATTTTATTATATATATTATGCATTGTTTTTGAATTACTTAAATTAAAATAAACTTATAATTATACAAAGGTATTAATTATAAAGGATATATTTTTACAACTATTATTGGCTAATTATTAAATAACGAATTTTTAGCATAAATAGTATGTAAGCTCTTATAATTCAATGAATTCTATCTACTCAACCTATAAATACTTAAGGCAGCGCGCTTAATTAAAATAGGAAACTCCTTTAAATTAATAACTTCACCGGGTGCGTGCGCGCCTTTACCGGAAGCACCTAGGCCGTCAATACAGTCCATATAATTGGCTACATAACTAAT
>CANGQJ010000014.1 GCA_947456625.1 Bacteroidota bacterium | reverse complement strand
TGATTATCCGTTACCTAATAAGGCAACAACCACAGCGAACAAGGCAACGGCCTCAACGAACGCAGCAGCAACAATCATGTTAGAACGGATTTCGTTAGCAGCTTCTGGCTGACGAGCAATACCTTCTACAGCACCTTTACCAATCTGACCGATACCAATTCCGGCACCGATAGCAGCTAATCCAGCGCCGATTGCGGCAACACTTCCTACTACCATTTTTTTACGTTTTAATTGTTATTGAAAAAATCTTTAATTATTTTTAGTGATGAGCCGCTCCTTCATGTGCCTCGTGATGATGCTCCTCGGTTGCCATTCCAATATACATTGCAGCAAGCATGGTAAAGATGAAGGCTTGCAAAAATGCAACCAACAACTCGATCATACCAATGAACACTGCAAAAGGAACCGCAATAGCAGAAGCAAAAACCGTTTTGAATATGAAGATTAAACAAATCAAACTTAATACTAGAATGTGACCTGCAGTAATGTTCGCGAATAAACGAATCATTAAAGAGATAGGCTTTGTGAATACACCAATTAATTCAATAGGTGCTAAGAACAATTTCATGCTCCAGTGCATACCTGGCATCCAAAAAATATGTTCCCAATAACTTTTATTGGCACTTAAATTTACTACAATAAATACGCAAACCGCAAGTGTCATAGTAAATGCAATATTACCGCTTACGTTAGCGCCTCCTGGGAAAAAAGGAATTAAACCTAAAAAGTTATTCGTTAAAATTAAAAAGAAAATGGTTAACAAAAACGGCATGTATTTGCCTGCTTTTTTAGCTCCAATATTTGGAACAGCTACCTCGTCTCTTACAAACAATATAATTGGCTCCATAAAAGATTGTAAACCTTTAGGTGCCGATTTAACGCCTGTTTTTTTATAAGCAGCTGCGGAGTTTAATAATACCACTAACAAAATAAGTACCGATACAAATAAGCTTGCAACGTTTTTAGTAATAGATAAATCCCAAAGTTGTTTGCTAGCTTCCTTGTCTAAATTACCACTCGCGTCTACTATTTTTGTTTTGCCATCAATTAATTTGTAATCAAAATTTCCTTTGTATACCACTGGCTCATGATGCTCGTCTACTAATTTTTCAGAAGAGAATAATTCAAACCCTTTTGACGTTTTTAAAATCACGGGTAAGTGAATTGAAGTATGCCCCCATAAATGCCAGCTATGATCGTCCTTAATGTGCTCTAGAATTGTTTCCGTAACATTAAAGCTACCCTCTTGTTTTTTCGCAGCCTCTTTTACACCCTCATTTGCATTTTCATTGGCAAATGAATTTGTTACACTCAATACAGCAATTAAGCTGAAACTCGCTACCAGTAATGTTTTTAATCGTAAAAAAGACATGATGTGCTCAAAATTTGCGGCAAAGATAGGAAGAAAGCAGTGGAAAATGTGCAATTTTTAATAGAATCTTAAGCTCCTTTTTAAAAATGTTAATAATTCTAAAATGCTGAAAATCAATGCACTAGAAAATTGAGCTTTATTTTTTTTCCGCAAACTGCATTTCGGTTAAAGTGGCGTAAAATCCGCCCAGCTTTAATAGCTCATTATGGGTGCCCATTTCTACAATTTCACCCTTGTCTAAAACAATAATTTTATTGGCTTTTCGGATAGTTGAAAGCCTGTGTGCAATAACAATAGAAGTTCTTCCTTTAATTAATGCGTCAATGGCTTTTTCTATTAATTGTTCACTTTCGGTATCAATGGAGGAAGTGGCTTCGTCTAAAATTAAAATAGACGGATTGTATAAAAGTGCACGAATAAAACTAAGTAATTGTCTTTGTCCCAAACTTAAAGTAGCTCCTCTTTCCATAACATGGTAATCATAACCGCCCGGAAGTTGCATAATAAAATCATGCATCCCTATCATCTTGGCAGCTTCATGCACTTGCTCCTTACTAATAGCTGGATTGCGAAGTGTAATATTATCATACACCGAGCCAGAAAATAAAAACACATCCTGTAATACTACTCCAATTGATGCGCGCAACCTGTCCAAAGCATAGTCCTCAATGGGATGATCGTCTAATAAAATTTGTCCGCTTTGATAAGGATACAACCTATTTAAAATACTAATGATAGAAGTTTTACCGCTACCCGTATGTCCCACTAACGCAACGGTTTCACCTGCTTGCACAGTAAAATTGATTCCTTTTAAAACCCAACTAGGTTCACTGTATGCAAAATGTACTTTGTTAAATTGTATTTTACCTGCAATGTTTGTTGGCGCATAGGTTCCGTTGTTTGCTGTTACATCCTCGTTGTCTAAAACTTTAAATACACGCTCCGCTGCCACCATGCCCATTTGTAGGACATTAAATTTATCGGCAATCATGCGAAGAGGTCTAAAAATTTGATTGAGAAATAAAATAAATGCAACCAACATGCCTGCATCCAAGGACTGTCCCGCTACCCACCATACAATTAATCCAATACTTAAAGCAAGTACTACTTCCACTACCGGGAAAAAAACCGAATAAGCAAAAATGGCTTTAATATTTGCAAGTTTATGTCGCTCATTAATTGCAACAAATTTTTTCATTTCCTGTTCCTCGGCTGCAAAAGCTTGCACCACTTGCATCCCCGAAATATGTTCTTGCACAAATGCATTTAAAGCAGCCACTGCATTTCGTACTTGAATAAAACTTTTATTAACACTTTCTTTAAAAAAGTAAGTGGCCACCAGCATTATTGGAAAAGGAATTAAGCAAATTAAGGTAAGCTTCCAGTTAATTACAAACATGGTAGTAAGTGTTACTACAATAGTTAACATATCTGCAAGTATGGGAATTAGCCCATCTGAAAAAATATCATTAATACTTTCAATGTCATTTATAGTGCGTGTTGTTAAAGTGCCAATAGGGGTTTGATCAAACTGGCGCATTTCCCAATGCATAATTTTATCATACACTTTATTGCGTAAATCCCTTACCACTTGTTGGCCAAGCCATGCCATTCCAAAAGAGAAAAAAAAGCGAAGTACGGTTTCAAAAATGATAAACCCAACTTGAAAAAGTGTAATAGCAATAATTAATTTTATGACTTCACTAAATGCTGCAACTGGAATAAAAAAATGAACCCAAGCAGGAAGCACCACATTTTTACCAATGGCTATATTTACGGTAGACTGAATTAAAAAAGGCCTCACCGGAGTTGCAAAAGCCAATACTATTGCAAGGACCACATTGCTCCAAAAAATAAAGCGATAGGGATTTACAAAGGAAAAAACTCTTTTTAAAATAGAGCCTTTAAACATGGGTTTAGTCTGCGTTGTGGACATATGGGGGTAAAGTTACATTATAGTAGGTGTTCTTTGTAAAAATCATCCCGCTTTTATGTATTTTCGTAATAAGTGGATTACAACGAAAACGATATTAAACCAACCATTGTAACGGGTTACAACTTAGACGAAGAACAAGAAAAAAAAGAAATTGTTCGAAAGTATCGTGCCCTACTTCGCGCCCTGCGTCCTAAAATTAAAAAAGGAGATAAAGAACTTTTAAGAAGCGCTTTTGAAATGGCGACCAATGCGCACAAAACCATGCGCAGAAAAAGTGGCGAGCCCTATATTTTTCATCCCATTGCTGTGGCTATGATTTGCGTGGATGAAATTGGCCTTGGTGTACGTAGTACTATTTGTGCATTATTACATGACACGGTAGAGGACACCGATATTACATTAGAAGATATTTCGGACGAGTTTGGAAATGAAATTGCAAAAATTGTAGACGGGCTTACTAAGATTTCTACGGTAATGGATACCAATAGTAGTCAGCAAGCCGAGAACTTTAAAAAAATATTATTAACCCTTACCGACGACCCAAGGGTGATACTTATTAAACTTGCGGACCGCTTACACAATATGCGTACCCTGGATTCCATGAAGCAAGAAAAGCAATTAAAAATTGCATCGGAAACTATTTGGGTGTATGCACCACTAGCGCACCGTATGGGGCTATATAATATTAAGACCGAGCTAGAGGATTTGTCCATGAAATATTTGGAGGCAGATACCTACAAGGAAATTGCAAAAAAATTAGCAGAAACAAAACGAGAGCGTACAAAATATATAAACGAATTTATTAGACCCTTAAAAGATAAATTATCCAGCACGGGTTTTGATTTTGAAATTTATGGTCGTCCAAAAAGCATTCACTCTATTTGGAATAAAATAAAAAAGAAAGGCGTAAGTTTTGAAGAAGTATATGACTTGTTTGCCATTAGAGTTATTTTGGACGCGCCTATTGAAAAAGAAAAAGAGGAGTGTTGGAAAGTTTACTCCTTAATTACCGACGAGTACCTCCCCTCACCCGAGCGTTTAAGGGATTGGCTTAGCAACCCCAAGAGCAATGGTTACGAAGCATTGCACACAACGGTTATGGGACCACAAGGTAAATGGGTAGAAGTTCAAATTCGCACCAAGCGTATGAATGAGATTGCAGAAAAAGGTTTGGCTGCGCATTTTAAATACAAGGAGGGCTCACAAAGCGAAGACCGTTTTGATAAATGGTTTATGCAAATTAGAGAAGCTTTGGGTAACCAGGACGAAGGAGGCATTGATTTTTTACAAGATTTTAAAACCTCCTTTTTAGCCGAAGAAATTTATGTGTATACGCCAAAAGGCGATGTAAAAATGTTGCCTACCAATAGCTCGGCATTGGACTTTGCATTTTACATTCACACTGCTATTGGATCCAAATGTATTGGTGCCAAAGTAAATCATAAATTAGTTCCCATTAGCCATAAACTGCGCAGTGGAGATCAAATTGAAATTATTACAAGTAACAAACAAAAACCAAGTGAGGATTGGTTAAATAGTGTTGTAACTGCAAAGGCAAAAAACAGTATCAAGGATGCATTAAGAGAGGAAAAGAAAATAATTGCAGAGGAAGGAAAATATACCCTTCAAAGAAAACTAGAGGGCATTGGCGCAGTGTATAATCCTTTTAATATTGATCAAGTAATGAACTATTATAAATTAAATAGTCAGCTTGATTTACTTTACCGCATTGCCACTAAAAATATTGACCTAAAAGAATTAAAATTATTTCAAGTTTTAGGTGATCGTATTGAGGCCCCAAAACCTGTGGTGGTGGTTAGCGAGCAAAATCAGGATCATAGTACTCAAAAGCAAATTCCTAAAAAGGACTCGGAGTTAATTATTTTTGGCGAGTCCAGTGATCAAATTAAATACTCCCTTGCAAAATGTTGCAATCCAATTCCTGGCGATGATGTTTTTGGATTTGTAAGTACAGGTAAAGGATTAATTATTCACCGTACCACCTGCCCTAATGCCACTCAGTTGCTTGCCAATTATGGACACCGCGTAGTTAAAACTAAGTGGGCAAAAAATAAAGAAATCTCATTCCTAACGGGCCTTAGTATTATAGGCTTAGATGATGTGGGTATTGTAAATAAGATCACAAATATTATTAGTGGAGAGCTAAAAATAAATATTGCCGCCCTAACTATCGAGTCTAAGGAAGGTTTATTTGAGGGCACCATTAAAGTATACGTACACGATAAGGAAGAATTAGAGGATTTGGTGGAAAAAATTAAGTCCCTAAATGGTATTCAGCAGGTGAATAGGTTTGACGCTGAGGCTATTTAAAAATGCACCCATTTTATTGGCATGATTTGTTAGGAATTTATTTTGGGATAAATAGGTAATACTATTATCTAGACTTATTTTTGTGCCTCAAACAACAAATCATGGTAGACGTAATTTTAGGACTTCAATGGGGCGACGAAGGAAAAGGAAAAATAGTGGATTATTTTGCACCAAAATATGACATCATTGCAAGGTTCCAAGGTGGTCCAAATGCTGGACATACCTTATATGTGAACGGCACTAAAATGGTGTTGCATCAAATTCCTTCTGGAATATTTCACCAGGATAAAATAAACATCATTGGTAATGGTGTGGTATTGGACCCAGTAACCTTAAAAAAAGAGTGTGACGCGGTAGCCACCATGGGCGTGGATGTAAAAAAGAATTTATTTATCTCGGAGCGTACTAATATTATTATTCCTTCACACAGAGCATTGGATAAAGCTTCGGAACTTTCAAAAGGCGAAGCTAAAATTGGTTCTACTTTAAAAGGAATTGGGCCAGCTTATATGGACAAGACAGGCCGTAATGCTTTAAGAGTGGGTGACTTACTTGACAAGAAATTTATTAGCAAGTACATTGCCTTAAGAATGAAGCATCAGAAAATTTTAGATAGCTATAATTTTAACGAGGACATTAGTGAAATGGAATCAGAGTTTTTTGAAGCCATTGAGTTCTTAAAAACATTAAACATTATAAACTGCGAATACTTTATTAATGATCAAATTTCAAAAGGCAAAAAAGTATTGGCAGAGGGCGCTCAAGGCTCTATGTTAGATATTGACTTTGGCACTTTCCCATTTGTAACTTCCAGCAATACTATTTCGGCTGGTGTTTGTACTGGCTTAGGTATCTCTCCAAAACAAATAGGCGAAGTATTTGGAATTTCTAAAGCATATTGTACCCGTGTTGGTAGCGGACCATTCCCAACCGAACTACACGACGCTAAGGGTGAGGAGTTAAGAAAAATTGGAAGTGAATTTGGTGCTACCACTGGTCGCCCACGTCGTTGTGGTTGGATTGACTTGGTTGCATTAAAATATACTTGCATGATTAATGGTGTAACACAAATTATTATGACTAAGGCGGATATTTTAGATTCATTTGAAACCTTAGACCTAGGTGTAGCTTATGAAATGGAAGGCAAGGAAATAAACTATGTTCCTTTTCAATTAGTTGGAACACCAGTTACACCTGTTTGGAAAACAATGCAAGGTTGGAACACCGACTCTACTAAATTAAAAACCGAGCAGGAATTACCTGCAACCATGAAGTCATATATTGAATTTATAAATACTTATTTAGGTGTTCCTGTAAAATTCGTTTCCAACGGACCAAACCGTGATCAAATTATACATCTTTAATTTCAAAAAGGACTTTTTTTAAGACATTTTAATGTTAAAAAAAAGTCCTTTTTTATTTGGCAAATAAAAAAAATGGTTGAAATTTTACAACGTAATTTTGAATGAACCATGGCAGTAAAAACAATTAAAGAAAAAAAGTCCGCTAGTAAAGTTTCTGAATTTGATTCAGCGGAAAAAGTGAGCAAATTAAGTTCAAAGAAAAAAGCAGTTGACGAGGACGATGATGTGGATGAGGGAGAAGAGGTAGACGATGATTGGGGTAAAACCGAAGAGGATGATAGCTGGGATCCTGACTTTGAAGAATTTGATATGCCAAAGAAATCAACTAAAAAAGCAGGCAAAGGAAAAAAAGGAAGTGATGATGACGACGATCTTGGACTTGACGATGACCTAAATTTAGATGACGATGATTTATTTGATGACAAAGACGAATTTGACGACGATTTCTAGTCTTTCAAAATAGATAAAATATTTATTCCTTAATGGAATACAAAGATTGTAAAGAGGCCTGTAAAATATCATTTTTACGGGCCTCAAATATTTTAGCCTTATCCGAAGGCAACTTTAGAGTATATACCTTGCCCGAAGCAACCACCTCGTTTAATTTTGGATTTAAAATTAGCAATTCCTTTTCTGAAACATTTAAGTATTGAGCAATTACTATAGCACGGTAACGACCACTAATTTTTATTTCTTTGATATCGGTTTGTAACAATATACCAGCAGAAGTTTTTGCATTTAATTTTTCTCCTATATCAAATGCATTTGTATTTTCTTCCTCAAATACATAATGCGTGGCGATAAACTTTTTTACATGATTTCTGGTTTCAAGAGGTAAGTCATACTGAAGTTGCCAAAAATCCTTGGTGCCTTTTTTTTGTATCACATTGCTTAACCTGCCTGCTCCCCCATTATACGCTGCAACTACGAGTAGCCAGTCCCCAAACTTTTCATACAACTCCTTTAAAATGGTGGCAGCCGCCTTTGTGCTTTTATAATAATCGGTACGTTCGTCAATGGGGCTTAATTTCAATCCAAGCCTAGTAGCTTCGTTGGGCATTAGTTGCCAAGGACCCACTGCACCTGCAGAAGAAACCAAGTTGGAACTTAAATGACTTTCAATTACACTTAAATATTTTAATTCAACTGGAATGCCATTGGCAATTAATATTTCATCGTATAAATTAAAATAAGGTCTTGCCCAGGTTTTCATTTTAATAAGCTCTGGGCCCTGCTTATCCATGTAGGTTTGAATAAAGCCAATAGCTTTGGTATTTAATTCAAATTTAAAAGGCTTATCCTTTAAATTGGTGGTGGTAACTTTAAACAAACTTGAAAAACCTACACGTTCATTTTGTATGCTATCGGTTTTTGAATTACCTGTTTGACCATTAGCAACTAGGCATAAAGTAATTGCAAAAAATACAAAGCTTCTTTTTAAAAATAAGACAGGGTTAAAATGAAACTTAAATTTCATATCCTTCATTATTTGGACTGCATTATTTCATTAGAGAACTGCAATAATCCTGTTTCATTAAAGGAGGCACTCATTACTTGCAAGCCAAATGGCATACCATTACTGTGTTTAAATAATGGGACCGAAATAGCAGGTATGCCTACTAGGTTGGCATAAACTGTATAAATATCTGCTAAGAACATTTCGGTAGCAGAGTGATTATTCTCCCCTAATTTAAATGCAGGACTTGGTACAGTTGGTGAAACTAAAATATCATAGCTTGTAAACAAATTATTTGTTAAGTCTACCAGCTTTCTGCGAACCTGTTGTGCCTTGGTAAAGTAAGCATCAAAGTAACCAGCACTTAAAACAAAAGTGCCAAGTAGTATGCGCCGTTTTACTTCCTCGCCAAATCCTTCGGTTCTGGATTTTTTATATAAATCGGTAAGGTCTTGAATATTATCTTTGGTACGATGTCCAAACTTGATACCATCAAAACGAGATAAATTACTAGAAGCCTCGGCAGTTGTTAATACGTAATACGTTGGCACTAAATATTCCAATAAACTAAAATCAATAGCTTCAACAGTGTACCCTTTTGCTTCAAGTAAATTTAAAAAACTTTGAGTTTGTGTTTTAATTTCTGGATCTAAACCTGGATGAGAAAGTGTTTGTTTAAAGTAGGCTACTTTTTTAGGGGAACCATTTTTGGCTTCAACCAAACTTGAATATGCAGGAACCCCTTTGGTTGAAACTGTACTATCAAAATTATCCTCGCCAGCAATTACTTCTAAAACCAAGGCAGCGTCGGTAACGGTGTGTGAGAATATTCCAATTTGATCAAAGGAAGAGGCATATGCAATTAAACCATACCTGGAAATACGACCATAACTTGGCTTAAGTCCAACCACGCCACAAAAATCGGCTGGTTGACGAACCGAGCCTCCTGTGTCGGAGCCAATACTTATCATACATAAGTTTGCTTGAATGGCTACTGCCGACCCCCCAGAAGAACCACCTGGAACACGTGCATTGTCTAAAGCATTTTTAACTGGACCATAGGCCGAGTTTTCGTTGCTACTGCCCATTGCAAATTCGTCACAATTTTGACGGCCAATAATAATGGCTCCTTGGTCTAATAATTTTTGAACTGCGGTAGCAGAATAAACTGCGGTATAGTTTTCTAAAATTTTGGAAGCTGCAGTTACTTTATGTCCATCATAACATAGCACATCCTTTATACCAATTACAACACCATGTAATTTCCCCATAGGTTTGCCAGCTGCCTTAAGTTGATCTAATTCAACCGCGCGCTGCATTGCCTCCTGAGCATATACTTCTAAAAAAGAATTTAAATGACTTTGCTGATTAATTTGTTCTAAGAAAAAATTAACCGCTTGGATACAAGACGTCTCACCAGCTAATATAGCAGCATGGTAGTCTTTTATTGTATAAAAACGCACTACTTTGCTTTTTCGTCCTTCTCGTTGATGCCGTCTTCCAACTCTTTTTTCACATTGTTTTTAGCATCGTTAAATTCACGAATACCCTTTCCTAATCCTTTCATGAATTCAGGGATTTTTCTTCCGCCAAACATTACTAAAACAACTACACCAATAATTAATAATTCTTGAAATCCTAAGTTACCCATAACGTTAAATTTAGAATATTAAAGGTAAGGTAATTATAAAACAGTATGCCTAAATTTTGGGGATTTAAGTAAATTATAAGTTAAAAAAAACGGACCCCAAAATGGAGTCCGTTAATATATTTCAATAAGGTTTTGGCCTTTTGAGTACTAGAATCTTTTTTCCTTGATACGAGCGCTTTTACCACTACGATCACGTAAGTAGTATAATTTAGCACGACGTACTTTACCAGACTTATTTAACACGATACCATCAATGTTAGGAGATAAGAAAGGGAATAAACGCTCTACACCTACACCATCAGAGATTTTACGAACAGTAAAAGATGCAGTAGCCCCATTTCCTTGTGTTTTAATTACATCACCACGGAAACTTTGGATACGCTCTTTACCACCCTCTACAATCTTGTAGTTTACGGTAATATTATCACCAGCTTTAAATGCTGGGTAGTCCTTTTTTGCTGTTAATTGCTCGTGTACGAACTTTACTGCTTCGCTCATAATTCTTGTTTTTTGCGGACGGCAAAGGTAATGTTACCCTAGCTATTATCCAAATTATTTCAACCAAATATTAAATTCCAGGCCATTTAGGCCAATTTACCCCTTTATGTGCCTATCTAGCAATGTTTACCGCCCTCTTTTCACGTATTACGGTTACCTTAATTTGACCAGGATAGGTCATTTCGGTTTGGATTTTCTGTGCAATTTCAAAGCTCAATTGGTCTGAACTTTGGTCGGTCACTTTTTCGGCCTCCACAATTACTCTTAATTCACGACCAGCTTGGATGGCATAAGCTTTTTCTACCCCTTGGTAATTCATGGCTAAGTTCTCTAAGTCCTTGATTCTCTGAATATATTGTTGCATGATTTCTCTTCTTGCCCCTGGTCTTGCACCACTAATGGCATCACAAGCCTGGATAATTGGAGAAATTACATATTGCATTTCCATTTCATCGTGGTGGGCACCAATAGCGTTTACCACTGCTGGGTTCTCACCATATTTCTCTGCTAATTTAGCCCCTAATAATGCGTGGCTTAATTCTGTTTCCTCGTCTGGCACTTTACCAATATCGTGTAATAAACCTGCTCTCTTAGCTAATTTAGGATTCATTCCCAATTCAGCTGCCATGATACCACATAAGTTTGCAGTTTCACGTGAGTGCATTAATAAGTTTTGACCATAAGAACTACGGAAACGCATTTTACCTACAATCCTAATTAACTCCTTATGTAAACCATGGATACCTAATTCAATTACGGTACGCTCTCCTATTTCTACAATTTGCTCCTCTAATTGACGACGTGTTTTTTCTACTACTTCCTCAATACGTGCTGGGTGAATACGACCATCTGCCACTAAACGTTGTAATGATAAACGTGCAATTTCACGACGTAGTGGATCGAATGAAGATAATAAAATAGCTTCCGGTGTATCATCCACAATTAAGTCTACACCTGTTGCCGCTTCAATGGCACGAATATTTCGACCTTCACGACCAATAATTTGTCCCTTCATTTCATCGGACTCTAAATTAAATACAGTTACTGTATTTTCTATAGCTACTTCTGCAGCGGTACGTTGAATAGACTGAATAATTATTTTACGCGCTTCTTTATTTGCCTTTTGTTTAGCATCCTCTATAATGTCTTGTTGTAAAGCCAAAGCCTGTGTTTGGGCCTCGTTCTTAAGGCTTTCAATTAATTGTTGCTTTGCATCTTCGGCACTTAAATTCGCAATTTTTTCCAAACGTCGAATATGCTCTTCTTGGTGCTTTTCTAATTCGGTACGCTTTACATTTACTAAATCAATTTCACGATTTAATTTTTCTTTAATTACATCGTTGTCTTTGATTTGCTTGTCCAACGCCGCTACTTTCGAATTAATATTTAATTCGTTTTGCTTAATTCTATTTTCGGCTTCACCAATTTTTTTGTTGCGCTCTAAAATTTCACGATCGTGATCGGCCTTTAATTGTACAAAGCGTTCTTTTGCCTCTAACTGCTTTTCTTTCTTAACAGTTTCTGCTCTTAACTCTGCTTCTTTTAAAATGCTAGCTGCTTGCGCTTCGGCATCTTCTACTTGCTTTTTGGTATTACGTGCAAATAATAATTTGCCTACTAGGAGTCCACCTACAAGTGAAGACGCTCCTATGATGATCAATAATATTGATTGGTCCATTGTTTAAATCTTGTTGTTTAAAAAAAATCATACTGCCCCTTTTTCGGTTTGAAATATTATAGATAATACGTTGATAGTCATCTCAGCAGCTTCGTTTTCATTTGATACAGCAAGACAACCTATTACGATTTAATATAATGCGTCAAAGGTTCAGCTACGAAGATAAACAAATAATGGAATGTTTGTTGGAATTTGGTCTTAGACCTAAGAATTAGTTACCAGGGAGCAGTTTTTCAATGCTAGCAGTTAGGGCCTCAATTTGATTTTGAAGGGCTTCGACCTCATATAGGCTTTGGCCTCCAGACTGTTGCTCGGTGGTAAACCACAAAAGCACCATAGAAATATAATCCTGCATATCCTTACCAGCGTATAAATTCTTAAACTCCACCATTTTTTGGTTAATGATGGCCGAAGTTTTACGAACTGCCTCCTCGTCCTTTGGAGCAATTTTAACCCTATAATTACGATCGGCGATAGTAATATTTACGGGGATTAATTCGCTATCATTGCTTTGTTGCTCAGACATGGCTTTGCGTTGTGAGATTATGGAGTGAGGTTATTAATACTTTGGTCAATTTCTTTAATGTATTGGTCAATTTTTTTAACCAATTTGGCTTTTTCATTTGGGTCCATGCCTGCGCCTTGGTTCATGAGTGCTGCAGTTAATTGCGCTTGATGCTCCTTAAGTTTTAAATCAGAATTTTGAAGCGCTTGGTTTTGCTCCAAAATAGTTGCTTTTAACTGTTGATTTTCTTTTTCTAAATGCAGGTACTGCTTTAATAAAGCGGAAAGCTTTACCTGCAATTGTGCAATAGCATTTTTTAAATCAACCATGGTAGGACATTAATTATTTGAATATACTTATTTTCTTATTTCAGCCTGAATATTTTTCTCAAAAAGTTGAATTAATTTTTTCATCATCTCGTCAATCTCCACATCGGTTAAAGTTTTATCGGCAGCATTAAAAACAAAATTAATAGCTACTGATTTTTTACCTGCCCCCAATTTTTCACTTTCAAAAATATCAAACACACGGGTGTCTTTTAAAGCAGCTAATTTTGCTTCTCTAATACAGGCATCAATAGTGTCATAAGCAACTGTTTTTGCAATTACTAAGGCAAGGTCTCTTTCTACCGAAGGATATTTTGAAACCTCCTTGTACACTACATTTTTACTTTGATATGCGTTTAAAATAGCGGTTAAATCAAAGTTGATATAATATACTGCTTGCTTGATACCAAAGGCTTGTAACTTTTTACTGCCAATCATTTCCAAAGCACCTAACTTCTTTTTATTCCAAATAAATTCGGTTAATCCATTTGTTGAAGTTTGGGAAATTACCCCTTTAATGCCTAATAAATCAATGATACTTTGTGCTATTGATTTTGCTACAAAATAATCCTGTTCAGTTCCTTTTGCTCTCCAACCATCGGCATGTTGTTTACCCGAAATATAAATGGCCAATTGCTCGGCTTCAAAATATTTTCCGCTATTGGATTTGCCATATACTTTTCCCATTTCAAAAAATGAAATGAAATTATTTTGTCTGTTTAAATTATAAGCAATGGTTTCAAGTCCAGTTTCTAGCATGCTTGGACGCATTACATCTAAATCGGCACTTAAATTATTAATCATTTTAACCGAGGTGGCTAAAGTTTCCTCACTAAAATAAGCGCTATTGGTTATGGAGTTGGTTAATATTTCTGTAAAGCCACGACCTACTAAATAATTGGCAATTTTTTCTTTGAACTTTTCTTTATGCTCTAAAGGATCTACCGAAGGACTCATGGTAATTGCACTTGGAATTTCAATATTGTCCAAACCGTCAATCCTTAAAACTTCCTCCACTAAATCGGCAGGTAAACTAATATCTGGTTTATGATAAGGCACAGCTACTTGAATGTGCTCTGCTGTTTCCTTAATTAGCTCAAATCCCAAACTGGTTAAAATAGTTTTTACTTTTTCTGTGGCATACACTTTACCACTTAATTTTTTTAAGTATGCATAGCTAAGTGTTACCAATGTTTTTGTTGCAGGGCTAGGATATACATCCACTACTTCACTGCATTTTCCGCCAGCCACTTCCTGTATTAAACATGCAGCACGCTCTAAAACATTTACCGTACCTGCAATGTCTACACCCTTCTCAAAACGAGTAGCAGCGTCGGTTCTAAGGCCATGGTGTAGGGATGTTTTACGCACATGTATGTTTTCAAACCATGCACTTTCTAAAAATATGGTTTTGGTATTTGCAGACACTCCACTTTTTAATCCACCAAAAACACCTGCAATACACAAAGGCTTTTCGGTATCACTTATCATTAAATCGGTTGCAGCTAATTTACGTTCTGTTCCATCTAGTGTAACAAATAAAGTTCCAGCAGGATATTTTTTTACCACAACTGTTGCGTCCTTTATTTGAGCCGCATCAAATGCGTGAAGTGGTTGTCCAGTTTCGTGTAAAATATAATTAGTAACATCCACAATATTATTAATACTGCGCACCCCAATGGCGCTTAATTTATTTTTTAACCAATTAGGCGAATCTTTTACTTGCACCCCCTCTAAAACTAAACCACTATATCGTGCACAAGCTTTTTGATCTTCAATAATTACTTTAAAAGGCTTTACACTAGCATCTTTGCTAGACAATTTAGTGTAAGGACTTATTGCACTTGTGGGTGCTTCATGATAAGATAAATAAGCACAAACATCCTTTGCAACACCATAATGACTCATGGCATCCATACGGTTTGGCGTAAGGCCAATTTCATAAACCCAGTCCGCGTAATATTCATACAATTTACTTACAGGAGTACCTGCTTTAATGCTTGCATCTAAAACTATAATACCACCGTGATCATCACTAATCCCAATTTCATCTTCGGCACAAATCATACCCTCACTTTCTTCGCCTCTGATCTTAGCCAATTTCATTGTAATTCCAGCCTCGGCAGACTTTGGATAAATGGTAGTGCCAATGGGCGCAACCACCACTTTTTGACCCAATGCTACATTGCTTGCACCACATACAATATTTAAGGGTCTATCCCCGCCGGTATTTACCTTAGTTAATTTTAATTTATCGGCATTAGGATGTTGACTTAGCTCCACAACTTCGCCTACTACCAAACCTGCTAGACCACCTTTAAAATTTTCTATTTTTTCTAAAGATTCTACTTCCAAACCAATGGAAGTTAAAATGGTAGATAATTGTTCCGGGCTAATTGTTTTAGGTAAATATTCACTCAGCCAATTGTAACTAATGGTCATATAAGCACTTTAAAGTATGGCTTCAAAAATAAGCATTTTTTTGACCCCCTGTCCCCTCTAAAGTGAATAACCCCATTTTTTGGGTGCAAAACAGGTGAATAACCCAAAAATCATGTGCATTGCGGTTGAAGGTTTTTGTGGATATCCAAAAATGAAAATAAATTTCATGATCTCCTTTTTAGAGTGGATTTTCGCATTAAGAAAACAGTTGAATTTTATGTCTATTCCAAATATCAATATCAATACTAAAAACCGCAAAAAGAGTACCAATGTGGATATTAGTTCCATGATGTATGGAAAAATTCCACCTCAGGCTAAAGAATTGGAAGAAGCCGTACTTGGAGGAATTCTTTTAGAAAAAAGTGCGTTTGATACCGTTACCGAAATTTTAAAACCAGAGTGTTTTTATACCGATGCGCACCAAATGATTTTTCAGGCCATGCAAGCCTTGCAAATGGACAATCAGCCCATTGACATGCTAACGGTGGTAGAGGCTTTAAAAAAACGCGAGCAGTTGGATATGGTGGGTGGTGCCTACTACATTTCAAAGTTGACCAATGTGGTGGTTTCTACTGCCAACATTGAAGCACACGCACGTATTGTTTTACAGAAATTTATTCAAAGAGAACTTATAAGAATTAGTGGTGAAGTAATTGCAAACGCATATGAGGATAGCACCGATGTTTTTGATTTGCTTGATGATAGCGAAACTAAAATGTTTAATATCACAAACAATTATTTAAAAAAGAATTTCGTTGATATTCAAAATGCATTAGCCGACGCCGTTAATAGAATTGATGAATTAAGGACTAAGAAGGATGAAATTTCGGGCGTGCCTAGTGGATTTAATTCACTTGATCGTATCACTTACGGATGGCAACCTACCGACTTAATTATTTTAGCCGCTCGTCCTTCGGTAGGTAAAACTGCCTTTGCATTAAACCTAGCACGTAATGCTGCACTGCATCCTACCAAACCGCAAGCTGTTGGATTTTTTAGCTTGGAGATGAGTGCATCACAATTGGTACAAAGAATTTTAAGTGCGGAGAGTGAAATTAAAATGGAAAAAATTTCACGAGGTAAATTAGAAGATTACGAATACCAGCAATTACATAGTAAGGGTATTAAAAAACTAGAGACTGCTCCAATATATATCGACGACACTGCCGCTTTAAACATTTTTGAATTTAGAGCCAAAGCAAGAAGGTTGGTTAACAAGCATCAAGTAAAAATTATCATCATTGACTACTTACAATTAATGAGTGGCTCGGGTGATAGAAATTCTAATCGTGAACAAGAAATTAGTAATATCTCTCGAAGTTTAAAAGCACTGGCAAAAGAATTACAAATTCCTATCATAGCGCTTTCTCAATTAAGTCGTGCGGTGGAAACCAGAAAAGAAAGTAAGATGCCGCAGTTGAGTGACCTTCGTGAATCGGGTGCAATTGAGCAGGATGCCGATATGGTAATGTTTATTTACCGTCCTGAATACTACGAAGTAATGAGTAATGAGATGGGCGAAAGTACACAGGGCGAAACGCATATTAGAATTGCAAAACACAGAAACGGATCCTTGGATTTAATTAAATTAAGAGCCCGCCTAGACATTCAACGTTTTGAAGAATGGGATGGCGACTCAGGTACTTTACCTGGACTTCCAAGCAACTATAAACCAGCATCTAGTTTTAATGACCCTGCAGCGGGTGGTGACGGTGGTCGCTTTTTTATTCAGGGAAGCAAAATGAATGGTGGAGAGTTTGACGAAGGCCTTGGTGACGACAGTCCTTTTTAATTGCAACTAAATTGCTACTTTAGTTTCTTTAAAACTATTCAAGTTTATGTCGGCACCCTATTTTTACGAACCCTTAATTACCAATCACAGCAACACTTATACCCTAAGTGAGGACACCAGCAAGCATTGTGTGCAGGTATTAAGAATGCAGGAAGGTGACCCTTTAGAAATAACCAATGGAATGGGTGAAATTTTTGAAGCTGTTATTACATTAGCACATAAAAAAAACACTACCGTAAATATTACTGCGCATAAAACACAAAGTCCTTTGGAACAAAAAATAGTTTTAGGAATTTCTTTGTTAAAAAATGCGGTCCGCTTAGAATGGCTTTTTGAAAAAGCAACCGAAATGGGCATTCATACTATTGTTCCTTTAATTTGCGAACGTACCATACATGAGCGTTTTAAAATGGACAGAATGCAAAACATTTTACAGTCGGCCATGATACAAAGTAAGCAAGTATGGCTTCCCAATTTACCCGCTCCTACTGCCCTTAAAAGTTTTATAGAACAACATAAAGCCAAGCAACAATTTATTGCGCACTGCGAGCCTGGCCACAAAGAAAGTATTAAAGCCATTGAACCTGGCAGTGATTGTATTGTATTAATTGGGCCCGAAGGTGATTTTACCCCTAGCGAAATTGAGTTGGCAATAAAAAATAATTACCAAGCAATTCATTTAGGTAACACCCGCCTTAGAACCGAAACTGCTGGTATATTTGCATTAAGCGTATTAAAAAAATTCTAACTTACTAGTATGCAAATTGTACATATTAATACACCAAAACTACTAGACGCTTTTTTGGAATTTAATGCCACTATTAATAAAGGCAATCCCAATTATATTCGTCCATTAGACAATGAAGTAGAAGCCGTTTTTAATCCTTCTAAAAATAAACTTTTTAAGGAAGGTGGCGCTGCAAAAGGCTGGTTGCTGCAAAACACAAATGGCGAGACCATTGGTCGTATAGCAGCATTTTATTATCCAAAATATAAAAACAAGGGCACCCATTATCCAGTGGGTTGTGTTGGTTTTTTTGATTGTGTCCATGACCAAGCAGCTGCCAATTTATTATTTGATACTGCAAAAAATTGGTTAATTGAAAATGGAATGGAAGCCATGGATGGTCCCGTTAATTTTGGCGACCGTGATAAATGGTGGGGGCTTATGGTGGAAGGATTTGACAAACAACCTATGTATGGCATGTCTTTTAATCCAGATTATTATCAAAGCCTTATAGAAAACTATGGTTTTGAAAATTTTTACAATCAATATTATTATAGGCTTGACATATTTGAAGGACTTCCTACCCGTTTTAAAGAACGCTACGAAAAATTCAAAGCAAAAGCTGGTTACGAAGCAAAATATTTAGACAAATCCAATTTAGAAAAGTATGCAAGGGATTTTGTAACTATTTACAATGCAGCTTGGGCACAACATGGCGAGGCTAAGGCCATTACATTTGAGCAAATCATGAAATTATTCAAAACCCTAAAACCTATCATGGATCCAAGGGTTATTTGGTTTGCTTATTATAATGCGGAACCAATTGCTATGTTCATTAATATCCCAGATGTAAACCAGTACTTTAAATATTTTAATGGTAAACTTGGGCTAAAACAAAAACTACATTTGTTGTGGATGAAATGGAAAGGCGCCAATAACAGATTAACTGGAATTGCTTTTGGTGTAGTACCAAAATATCAGTCCTTAGGCATTGATAGCTTTTTAATTTATTCATGCGCCCTATTACTTTATGATATTAAAACCTACCAAGAATATGAAATGGGTTGGGCTGCCGACTGGAACCCCAAAATGGTTAATATTTATAAAAGTTTAGGCGCCAAACCTAGCCGTCATATGGTTACTTACAGGTATATTTTTGATCAAAATACACACCCATTTGAACGTCACCCGGTTATGGAATACCAAGCCCCAGGAGCTCAAAAATAATCCAACCTAATGTGCATAAAACGCACTTATATTTTAAGGGGATAATGTGTATATTGCGCGTCTACTATGGATAATTTTGTTGTTTCAGCCCGAAAATATAGGCCCCAAAACTTTAATACTGTTGTGGGACAGTCCCATATTACAACTACCTTAAAAAATGCCATTTTAAATAATCATTTGGCGCATGCCTTTTTATTTTGTGGTCCTAGAGGGGTGGGTAAAACAACTTGTGCACGTATTTTAGCTAAAACAATTAACTGTACTAATATTACTAAAGAAGGAGAAGCATGTAATACTTGTGATAGTTGTACTTCATTTGAAAAAGGAGCGAGTTTAAATATTCATGAGTTAGATGCTGCAAGCAACAACTCCGTAGACGATATTAGAACTTTGGTGGACCAGGTTCGTTTTGCACCACAAGCTGGTAAATACAAAGTATATATTGTGGATGAGGTGCACATGTTAAGTGCCAGTGCATTTAATGCATTCTTAAAAACATTAGAGGAGCCACCTGCACATGCTATTTTTATTTTAGCCACCACCGAAAAACATAAAATTTTACCTACCATATTAAGTAGGTGTCAAATTTTTGATTTTAAAAGAATTACCTCCAATGATACCGTTGAACACTTAGAGGAAATCATTGGCAAAGAACATATTAAAGCCGAGCGTAATGCACTTCAATTAATTGCGCAAAAAAGCGAGGGTTGTATGCGTGACGCCCTTAGTATTTTAGATAAAATTGTAAGTTTCTCAAACGGGGAATTAACATATGCCAATACCTTAGAGCATTTAAACATTTTAGACGAGGCTTACTTTTTTAAACTAATTAATTTTTTAACCAAGCAGGATTTAACAGGAGCCATGTTGCTTTTTGATGAAATCAATCAAAAAGGATTTGAAGGCGATATGGTACTAGAAGGCTTAGCAAGTTTTATTAGAAATATTTTAGTTTGTAAGGACCCCGCAAGCGCTGGATTACTTGAATCCATTGAAGGCTGGAAAGATCAATACGTAAATACGGCCAAAGAAATTAGCACCCCTTATTTAGTAAGTGCTTTAAATATTTTAAACGAAGCCGAGATTCAGTTTAAAATGGCGCGCAACAAACGACTTCATGTAGAGATGGCATTAATTAAATTAAATTTTTTAGCGCAGGCCATTGAATTAAGTTTGGATGACAACCAAATAGTAAAAAAAAAACTAGTTGACGCACAGTACCCTATTCGATTAAAAAAAATAGTACCACTTAGTAATAGTTTTGTAAACGCAGAGGCTAAACTAGTCATTGAAACCAAGGATACCAATAGTCCTGCTATTGCTGCAAATACAAACAAAAGTACAAGTAATATTGCATCCACAAATACTAGCACAAGTGCAAACATTAGTGCAAGCGCAGCTAATGTAAAAGCCAATCCAATACCCGTTATTCCGCCTGCTGCAAGCAGCGGAGATACAGGACCTAAGAAAAATTTACTAGCCGTATTGCAACAAAAATATGGTAAGGAATATGACATTGAAGAAGTAAAAGAATCCCAGCCACTTGAAATGCAATTATTAAAAACTTGTTGGGATGAGTATGCTATTTACTTAGAGGCAAACGCTAAACATGCTTCCTCGGGTACATTTAAAGTGGCTGTTTTAAATATCATTGATGACATTCATTTTACGGTAACCGTAGGCGCTTTAACTGCTCAAAAATTTGTGGAGCAGGAACGCATGAGCTTTTTAGAAAAAATTTGGGAAGCATTTAATAACCGAGCTATTCAATTTGATATCCTAGTGGAGGCTGGCGAAAAAGAGGACGTGCCTTTGCATATGCGTTTAAATAGTAAACAAAAATATGAGCGCATTGCGGAGCAATTTCCTTTGGTGAGTGCCTTAAAACAAAGGTGTAATTTGGAAATATATTTTTAGCAATTATAGCTTTGCTTTTGCGTATCCTTTTTGTTTTAAATACTGGAATACTTTTTGGCGGTGATCACCTTGAATTATAATTTCTCCATCCTTTACCGAACCTCCTGTTCCGCAATGATTTTTTAAGGCCTTACCCAAAGTATTCATATCAGCTTCCTGTCCCTCAAAACCATACACAATAGTAACAGTTTTACCTGCACGATGTTTTGTTTCAAGTATCACTCTTAATGGCTGTAATGCAGGCGCTAATGTTTCCACCTGCTCTTGCTCATTATTTGCAGGTTTATAATCCGGATTGGTGCTATAAACTAAAGGGGATCCAATGTTATTTTTTTTACCCATGAACTTTTAATTAAAACTAGCTTATTCTTATACTAACAATACTAACTCCTTTTTTATTTTCTTGCAGAAGTAACGTAATATTAAACTTAGCATTACTTGAAATAAGTTTACCTGTTAAATAAATAGTAGTGCCTACTTTTCTGGCTGCATTTTTATCAAAACCTATGATATTATTTTTATTGAAAAAACTATGCAATAGCTCATTTGTTTCTTTAGCGTTGTATTGTTTTTGACCAATTAGATCCGGCAAATTCACCTCTACTTGGGTATCCCAATAAGACAATAAATTGTTGAAATTGGCGGTTTGCAAATATTGAGCAATAGACTCGGTTTCGCTTTGCGCCTTTAATCCGGTGCTAAAGAAAGCAAAAACTACAAAAAGCAATATTTGACGTAACTGTTTCATTTTTTAATATTAGTTCTAAGGATAACTGCTTAAATTTGCATGCTGCTTGGGACAGTTAAATTAAAGCTACAATTTAACAAAATTAGACCTTTAGTAGACCAAAATAATTAGTTTATGTCAAAAAAAGTAATATTAGTAATTATGGACGGTTGGGGACTTGGAAAAGTGCCTTTATCGGATGCAATTCAACAAGCCAAAGCTCCCTTTGTAAGTAGTTTATATGGCAAGTATCCTAATTCCACTTTAATTACATGTGGTGAGGACGTTGGCTTACCCGATGGCCAAATGGGCAACAGCGAAGTGGGACATTTAAATTTAGGTGCAGGACGTATAGTTTATCAAGAATTACAAAGAATAAATGTTGCCATTCGTGATGGCGAACTAGCTAGCAATAAAACATTACTTGAAGCCATTAAATACGCAAAGGAAAATAATAAGCCACTGCATTTATTAGGTTTGGTTAGTGACGGTGGTGTACATGCGCATACTTCCCACTTAAAAGCTATTTGTGATATTTGCAAAATACAAGGTTTAACAAAAGTTTTCATTCATGCATTTACCGACGGTCGTGATACCGATCCTAAAAGCGGTTTGGCATTTGTAGAAAATGTACAAGCACATTTAAATACATCGGTTGGAAAAATTGCAACCCTTAGTGGCAGATACTATGCCATGGATCGTGACAAGCGTTGGGAAAGAGTTCAATTGGCTTATGATGCATTGGTCAATGCAAAAGGCCCTACCGCAACTAGCGCATTAAATGCAATTAAAGAAAACTACGCAAATAATATTACCGACGAATTTATAAAGCCAACCGTGATTACAGAAAATGGCGCTCCTATTGCAAGTATTGAAGAAGGCGACGCAGTATTATGTTTTAATTTTAGAACCGACCGTTGTAGAGAAATTTCCGAAGTGTTGTCTCAAAAGGATTTCCCTGAATTTGGAATGAAAAAATTAAACTTACATTATACCACCATTACTAAGTACGATGAAACTTTTAAAAACGTACACGTCATTTTTGAAAATGATAATTTAGTAAATACATTGGGTGATGTGCTTGCACAAAATCATAAAAAACAAATTAGAATTGCAGAGACCGAAAAATATCCGCATGTAACTTTCTTTTTTAGCGGTGGACGTGAAGTACCTTTTGAAGGCGAGTCTCGTATTATGGCGGCTTCTCCAAAAGTGGCTACTTACGATTTACAACCCGAGATGAGTGCCATGGAGTTAACGCAAAAATTACTACCCGAAATTAACGCAGGCAACCCCGATTTTATTTGTTTAAATTTCGCAAACGCCGACATGGTAGGCCATACCGGTGTATTTAGCGCTGTTGTAAAAGCCGTTGAAACAGTAGACGCTTGTGTGGAGCAAATTGTGACCGCCGGTTTAAACAATGGCTACACTATTTTTCTAACTGCCGATCACGGCAACGCAGACTACATGATCAACGAGGATGGCAGCCCTAACACAGCGCATACCACCAACTTGGTTCCTTTCTTTATTATTGATAATAACTGGAAAGGCACTATTAAAGCTGGCAAATTGGGCGATATAGCACCTACCATTTTAAACATGATGCAAGTTCCAATCCCAAAGGAAATGACAGGAAATGTTTTAATTAACTAAACTAAGTTTTATGATAAAGAAAATTTTAATTGGCATTTGTGTTGTCATTATTGCAATACAATTTATACACCCTGCAAAAAATGTTTCTGGAAATAAATCCAATGATATTTCAACAAAATATCCAATGCCCGATAGTGTAAGTGTAATTATTACTAAAGCATGTGCCGATTGTCATAGTAACAAAACAGTATATCCTTGGTACGCTAATATACAACCAATTGGACTTTGGTTAGGCCATCATGTAGACGAAGGGAAAAGTGAAATTAATTTTAACGAATTTGCTAGTTACCGCGTAGGTAAACAAAATCATAAATTAAAAGAAGTGATAGAGCAAGTACAAGAGGGTGAAATGCCATTGAGTTCTTATACTTTAATTCATAAAGAAGCAATTTTAACCGAGGCCGAAAAAACAACATTAATAAACTGGTGTCAAAAAATTATGGATACCATACAGGCAAACTACCCTGCCGATAGTTTAAAATTACAAAGACCTCCAAAACCTGGTCAAGCCAAATAGGTTCTATTTATATGAAGATTAACAAAGCAAGTTATTTAATATCTAGCCCAGGCTATGAGCAGTGTCCAAAACTGGAGCAACCCGAGTATGCTTTTATTGGGCGTAGTAATGTTGGTAAGTCCTCCATTATTAATGCTTTGTGTAATCAAAAAAATTTAGCAAAAACTTCGGGCACGCCAGGTAAAACGCAACTTATAAATCACTTTGAAGTATTAAGTTCCAATGCAAAAGGCCCTTGGGATAAATGGTATATTGTAGATTTACCTGGATATGGTTTTGCAAAAGTTTCACAAAGTAGCCGCCGTAGATGGGAGCAAATGATTGAAAACTATTTAAGAAAGCGCCCCAATTTAAATAGGGTTTTTGTTTTAATTGATAGCAGGCATTCCCCTCAAAAAATTGATTTAGAATTTATAGAGCAAATGGTGAAATGGGAAATACCTTATACTTTAATATTTACAAAATCTGATAAAGAAAAACCGGGCGTGGTGGCACGAAATGTGGAATCCATGTTTGAGACTTTAAAACAAAACCTTCCTTTTTTACCACAAGGTTTTATAACAAGCGCAGAAAAAAAAGTAGGCGTAGACGAAGTGCTAGCTTGCATTGACCAATACAATCAACTATTTGCCGACGAGCAAAAATTATAATTATGAAGATATTATTTCAGTATTTAAAACCTTTTAGAAAACTAGTAATCATTGGCTTTATACTTGCCGCAATTAATCAAACATTTTCCATGTTTGATCCTATGTTATTTGGAAGGTTAATTGACGAATTTGCAAAAAATCCATTTAAGGATGCAGCAGGGAATTTAAGAACCCAACCTGAGTTCTTAAAAGGGATTGGAAGTATTTTAGGTTTATTAGTGGGCACTGCCATGGTAAGTCGAATTGCAAAAGCATTTCAGGATTATACTGTAAACGTAATTATACAAAAATTTGGAGCTTCCTTATTTACAGATGGTTTAAAGCACTCCATGCAATTGCCTTATCAAGCATTTGAGGACCAACGAAGTGGGGAAACCTTATCTATTTTAACCAAGGCCAGAGCCGATTGTGAGAAATTTATAAGCTACGTTATTAATGTAGTTTTTGGAATTATTGTAAGCATTGTATTTATCTCTATTTACGCTACTAAATTACATTGGTCCATTATGCCAATATATATTTTAGGCGCAGGCACTATTGCTTATGTAACTAACTTATTAAGCAAGCGTATTAAAGTAATTCAAAAAAATATTGTTAAGGAAACTACTACCCTAGCAGGTACCACCACCGAAAGTTTACGCAACATTGAACTCGTAAAAAGTTTAGGCTTAACTAACCAAGAAGTGGATAGGTTAAATAACAACACTTATAAAATTTTAGCACTTGAATTAAAAAAAGTTAAAAACATTCGTTCCCTAAGTTTTATTCAGGGCACCATGGTAAACTTTTTAAGACAAGTAATTACGTTTACTTTAATGTGGTTAATTTTTAAAGAAATTTTAACCGTAGGCCAGTTAATATCATTACAGTTTTATAGCTTTTTTATTTTTGGACCACTCCAAGAAATTGGTAGTATTATTATGAGCTACCGTGAAACCGAAGCCTCTTTAAATAATTTTGATGCCTTAATGAAAAAGGAAATTGAAATAAATCCAGCGCAGGCCATTGCAATTGGTAATATTGAACATATTGCTTTTGATCATGTTGGATTTCAGCACCAAACGGCCAATTTCAAAGCCATGGATGACATTAGTTTTGAGGCCAAAAAAGGAGAAACTATTGCTTTTGTGGGACCATCAGGAGCAGGTAAAAGTACATTGGTAAAACTTATTGTTGGATTATACCAAACACAGGAAGGCCAAATTTTAATAAATGGTGTGAACAACAAACAAATTGATATGAACGAACTAAGAAATCAAATTAGCTTTGTTACACAGGACACCCAATTATTTGCAGGCACCATTAGAGAAAATCTTGCCTTTGTTGCACCTAATGCTAGCGAGGAGGAAATGTTAATAGCACTTCAAAAATCAAGTTGTACTAATATTTTAGATAAGGGTGGCAATGGCCTAGCTACTGTTATTGGAGAGGGTGGCTTAAAATTAAGTGGTGGTGAAAAACAAAGACTAAGTATTGCACGTGCATTACTTAGACATCCCCATTTATTAATTTTTGACGAAGCTACTTCAAGCCTAGACAGCTTAACCGAAGAGTCCATTACAGATACCATTCGTGAACTATCGGCCGAGCGTGAACAAATTACAATTATGATTGCTCACCGCTTAAGCACTATTATTCACGCAACAAGAATATATGTATTGGAGAAAGGAAAAGTAATTGAGCAAGGTAATCACGATGCATTACTTGCAGAAAAAGGATTGTACTATGCTATGTGGAGGCAACAAATTGGAGAGCGTAAACCAAATAACTAATCTCTTTCAAATTTCTTTTTCAAATAATCCATAACGGAAGGGTCTTCAAGCCCTTCCATATCACTCAATTCAATTTCAATTGCTTTGGTACTTAATCTTATTTCTACAAGGGATAATATGATAGACCAAGAAAACGAAATAAGGCTTACTGCAAAAATAAATTGAGCCACTCTTTGATATTGGATATAAATAAAAAACATAGAAACAATGGAGAACAATAAGGAAGTGACCCCGTAGGTTTGCATGTTTCTTATTAGCTTAAGCCTGTATTTTAGATTTTTAATTTGGGTGAAAATTAAATGCCTTTGCTCTTGTGTTTGATATTTATCGTGAAGAACACGCACGCGGCTAGACAAAGCTAAAAACCTATTGGTATAGGCCAGCATAATTAAACTTATTGCTGGAAAAAGAAGGGCAGGTATATTTACAGTTAATTCCATACCACAAAAATATAAAGTATTTTTGTGCTTTCGGAGCATTACATGGAAAAAGAGTTATTTAAGAAAATACAGGCAGGCCTACCACAGGAACCCGGCATTTATCAATATTTTGATGAAAAAGGGCACTTATTGTATGTAGGTAAGGCCAAAAATATCCGTAAAAGGGTTAGCTCCTATTTTTTGTCCAACCATGGACATACCTTAAAAACCATTGAGCTGGTTCAGAAAATAAAGGATATCCAATTTACCATTGTAAACTCGGAGCACGATGCTTTTATTTTAGAAAACGAATTAATTAAAAATTATCAGCCAAAGTATAATATTAATTTAAAGGATGATAAAACCTATCCATATATTGTTATTAAAAAGGAAAACTTCCCTCGGGTATTTTTAACACGTAGGAAAATTAAAGACGGCAGTACTTATATTGGCCCATTTACGCATGTAATGGCCGTTAGAGAATTAATAGATCATATAAAACATACCATTCCTTTAAGAACTTGCACCCTACCGCTCACTCCAAAAAATATTGAACAGGGAAAATTTAAAGTATGTTTAGAGTATCATTTAGGAAACTGCTTAGGGCCTTGTCAAGGATTTCAAACACTTGAAAAATACAATGAATCTATTGAGCAAGTACAACTTTTACTTAAAGGAAATGTAAAACCAGTAATTGCTAATTTAAAAACACAAATGGCAGAACAGGCTACTGCATTGGCTTTTGAGAAAGCTGCCCTTACCAAAAAGAAAATTGAGGAACTGGAAACATATCAAACAAAGTCGGTGGTGTATACCAAACAACAACATGCTATGGATGTGTTTAGTATTGCACACGAACAGGAACAGGCATATGTAAGTTATTTAATGGTTGAAAATGGAAGAATAATTCAAACCCATATTTTACCATTATCGGTTCCCTTAGAGGAAAATATAGAAACAATTTTAACTTTTGCAATTCACTATTTTAGAACCAATTTAAATAGCAGGGCAACCGAAATTATTGTGCCTTTTGAATTAAGTGAAAAAGTATTTGACGTTAAATATACCATTCCACAAGTTGGTGACAAGGAACAATTATTAGCACTCTCTCAAAAAAATGCCAACTATGCACTTAGAGAATGGAAACACAAACAGGCATTGGTAAGTGTGGATGCCATTGATGAAAACCAAGTGCTTGCCGAAATGAAAGAACAACTTCACCTATCGCAAACGCCTTTGCATATTGAGTGTTTTGACAACTCTAATTTTCAGGGAGCTTACCCAGTTTCGGCTATGGTGTGTTTTAAAAATGGAACTCCTAGTAAATCCGATTACCGAAAATTTAATATCAAAACCGTGGTTGGTATCAACGACTTTGCAAGTATGAAGGAGTCGGTGGGTAGGCGTTATAAATCGGTTTTGGAAAAGAAATTGCCCTTGCCTCAGCTTATTATTATTGATGGTGGTAAAGGACAATTAAATGCCGCGCTGGAAGCTTTAACCGAACTAGGCATTCAGGATAAAGTAACAACCGTGGGCCTTGCTAAAAACTTAGAGGAATTGTTTTTCCCAGGCGATAGTAAATCCATTATTTTAGATTGGCATAGCGAAGCGCATAAACTTATTAGAAATATAAGGGATGAGGTGCACCGTTTTGGTATTCAGTTTCACCGAAGCAAAAGGTCAAAGGGGGCGCTGGAAACAGGCCTGGATCATATTGTGGGCATTGGTCCTAAAACAAAGGAATTGCTTTTACTACATTTTAAATCGGTACAAAAAATTAAGGAGGCAAAGCCCAATATACTTGCACAACTTATAGGCGAAAAAAAAGCCGCTATTTTACTAGCGGCTTTTGAGAAATAATTTATTTTAATATACCCATCGGTCTTGTTCGTAGTCGTCTATTCGCTCTCTAATTTTTTCTGAAGCTTGTAAACGCTTTTTAGGATCCTTAATAGTGCTAAATAAATCCTTGTTATTAAAGTTACCTGTGGACGATTTTACTATATGTCCATCAAAATATCTAGCTTCTAATAAATCCGACCAAGCCACTTGCTTCATTTGATTATTAGGATTGTATACCATGTAGTTTGCAAGGTGGTTTCTTAATTTTGGATAAGATAACCAGAATAAAGTTTTCTGATAAGTAGAATCTACTTCGGTGGTAGATCCGTCCTTTTCAGTTCTTGGCACTTTACCTTCTATCATTGCAATTGGAGCAATACCAATTATTCTGTAATGCATTCTGCTGGTTCTACTATCAAAAATGTATTGAGCTTTAAATCTGAAAGTATAAATTTTATCAACTAACGGAACCTCATTTGCAGTTGAATTTCTAAATACTTTCCAAACTGTATCTGTAGCCGGTGGCTCAGGAGGGAAAGCTTTACGCACTAATGGTCCTTTTAAGATATCAAGTAAAGTGTCTTTTGGAATCACACTGGTAAAACGCTCATCCGAGTAGGCTCTTACATTAGCAGAGTCGGTATCTAAAATTCTTAATAAAATTTCATAAAACTTTTGATTCCCAGTTTCATCTTCTTTATCATAAATAAATAAACGATTCTTTTTTTCTCTGCCATCTATGTCTTCCCAAATAGTTTCGGTAAACAAAACGTCCTCTTTTCTTAGCTCAGGATACTTTGGAGGAATTCTGTTGTACTTAGAATTTTTCTTTAAAATAAAGCTAGAGTCTTGTGTATACCCATTTTCGTCCTCCATGCTTGGTTTCCCAATAGGGGTATTGGTAAGCTTCTCAGCTGTTTTTGTAGGTGCTTGCGCAAATACATTGCCAGTTGTGAAAACACACAAAACAAAAAATAATTTAATAAAATTCTTATTCATAATACATTTTTAAAATAGTCCCAATGGTTGTTACCCATTTATTTAAGGTAAAAACCAATTGTTTGCTTTAGCTTATGCTCACCACTCACGTTATCTTCCATTACAATATCCATAATTTGAACAGTAGACCCTTGCACACATTTATTTAATAATGCAGAAGCACCCGCAAATGAGCTACAAGAAACAGTTTCAGTACCGTTAAATCCTTTACCTGAAAAACGCATTGTAAATGATTTTGGTTTGTAGGTTACTCCTTTAAATTCAAAATCGTTAGGAAGTACCGCTCTTAAACCTGTTTGTAATTTAAACTCGTTTGCAATTACTTGACCACCAATACCCACGTTTGGATCAAAGCTTCCATAAACGTAAGCGTTTTGAGGATCTGGTAATGCTTTTACTTTAATAGTTAATTTTTGTGTAGATTTACCATCGGCTACATTAAACACAGCCATTCCTGGTGTGTTACATATAATATTGTAAGTACCTGCACCTGTTTTAACTACACTAGCAATACCAGAAACTGGAGTTATATTAATTGCACCAGCACCACCCACAGCACCTGAAATCGTAATTGGGTTTGGAGCTGCTGTACCACCTGCATAAAAATATCTTGTAGCATCGGCAGATACATTAATACCTGTTGGGATACCTACTTTATATTTTACTTCGGTTGATGTAGTTTTTTGCTCACCAGAACTTGGGTCCTTGTAAGAAATATTTACTTTTTTAGTAAAATCACCTGGCGTACTTGCAATAGTCTTATAAACTCCTTGACCGTCTGCGTTTAATTGAACGCTAGCACCGTCTACCGTAATATTTGGTTTAGTGTCCTTATTGTAAGCACCTAAACCTGCTGTAATAACTAATTCGTCACCAGCCATTACCATAGTTGAACTTGCGTTTGCAAATGCAGCCAATGAAGTTGACAACTCTACCGAAGTTACTTTTGAATAACAATATTCAATTAACTGTGTTTCGCTGTTTCTGATATCGTTTTGAAATTTAGACAAGATAGCTAAACCTGCAATAGTTGGTGTCATGTGAAAATACACATAAGACCATTGGTTTGGAGGTGTCATACGATCCACAATAGCTTGGTTGTCCTTATTTTGAAGTTTAGGCACCGAAACGTTTACAGGTAAACTTGGTACTAATTTTTCAATTTCAGGATCTATTTTGCCAAGGTCTTGCTTGTATTTAATTAAAGCATTATACAACTCTTCACCTTTTGCTTTTACTTTTTCGTTTTTCTCGTCGGCCACAAACATTCTTGTAGCAGCTTCTAAGTCGTCTTCTTTAAATTCTCCACCTGGTGTTTTTTGACCAGACTCTTTTTTAATTTCTGCTTTGTAACTTTCAATTTGAACGTATAAAGCTTCAGAAAGTTTTTTTACTTCCTCGGCCTTTGGTTTCCACTTAGCCACTTTGTCTCCAAATTGTTTTATAATAGAAGGCTCATCAAATGCATTGATAAGTTTTGTGGTACGGCTTTCAAGTCCACTGTTGGACCTTACAAAGCTTTCCTCTATAGTTCTAAATGCGTTCAAGATTTCACTCGAAACATTTAGGGCAAGAATAGCTGTTAATACCAAGTACATGATATTAATCATCTTCTGCCTAGGTTCTTTAGGTAATGACATCTAAAAAATATTTTAATTGAATTTTTTAATTAATTACTTTCCTTTGATTGCGTGAATCATGTTTGAATAAACTTGATTCAACTCAGTCAAATTATTTGCTAAAGCATTTAATTGATCTTTAGTTCGAGCCGCTTCACCAGCAGAGCTAGTCATTGTTTCAGATAAATTCTTTAAGCTACCATAAAAATGGTTTAACTCGTCAAGCGTTTTACCCATTGCGTCAAACTTAGTGTTCAAATTCTTTAAACCCTCAGTAGATGAATTGATTGTTCCTAAATTATTATTTGTATTTTCAATTGTTGCTTTAACCTCGTTTAAAGCATTAATTAATTCAGTGCTATCAAGTGTTGCAGATCCACCACCAGCAGCGTCACCATGACCACCATGATCATCAGAAGGTAAATAGGCGTAGATTAAGAAAATGGCAGCCTCGGTTAACATACCTACAGTAAGTAACTGTGTTGCAAACGGCCAGTGTAAAATTTTAAATAACGCTCCCACAATTACTACAGCAGCCCCAATTGATACGGCTTTATCTACCCAGTATTTAAAATCCTTTTTTTGTTTTTGTTCTTGACTCATAAATTTAATTTATTAATGAATGGTGATTGATGAATTTGTTTTAGTTTTTGGGGGATTTATTTTACTTGGGGGATAAAATTTAGTTTTTAGGAGGTGCAGAAAGTACGCAACGGAAACCAATATATGATTTCGCATTGTATTGATATTCGTAACTGCGTGTACTTACTTGACAATTGTATGCAATGTCTTTCCATGAGCCACCTCGAATGGATTTACGCTGCATTAAAACAGGATCTTCGTCCTTTGCATTGTATTGATAATCTGGGTTAAAGTCGCCAAGAATATTGTCCACTGCTTCGTCGTATCTTGAACTGGTCCACTCGGCCACATTTCCAGCCATATCGTATAAGCCAAACCCGTTTTCGGTAAAGCTTTTAACCTTTGTTGGGGTAATTTTATCAAACTTAGTATCGCCACCAAAATAGTCACCACGACCTGGTTTAAAGTTGGCCATTAAACGACCCTCTCTTGTACGCGCATATGGTGAACCCCATGGGAACATGGCATTTACTTTTGCATTTCCTCTTGCAGCATACTCCCACTCGGCCTCGGTTGGTAAACGATAAAGGCCATCAATCATTGCATCTTTCTTACCAGGTTTTCCTTGGTAATAATCACTGTGCTCCGTTCTCCAATGACAAAATGCAGTTGCTTGTTTCCAAGTAACACCAACTACTGGATAATCGTTGTAAGCCGCTTTTGAAAAATATTGTAGAATTAAAGGCTCGTTGTAAGAATAAGAAAAATCTCTTCCCCAAACTAAAGTGTCTGGATAAACAGGCGTCATTAAAGTATCCTTGTATAAGTGAATGGCTTTATTTAAACCGTTTTCCGAACGCGTTTCAACTGCTGCTCTTTTTAAATCATAAAAAGCATAAGTGTATTGTAAAGCAGTTGGTTTTAATTTTAAAATATTTCCTTTGAAACGATCTTCGGGGTCTAATAAAAGCTCGGCTAATTTAGTGGAAGCTACCTCCAAAGCCTTTGGTGCTTTGGCTTGCGCTAAACTACGGTTCATTAAATCCACTTTTCTCCAATCCACTTTTAAGGTATCGTTGTAAGGAATTTTAATGCTACCTAAATAGTAGTTTAAATATTTCATAGAGTCTGTAACATAGTTTACAAACTTTCGGTATTGTTGATTGGTAATCTCGGTTCGGTCCATCCAAAAGCCCTCCACAGAAACCAATTTTTTGTGGTTCATTAAAGAATTATCAATTTGCTCGTCACTTGCTCCCATGTAATAAGCGCCACCTGGTACGTATACCATTTGAGCATCAGTTCTAACTCTAGTATTTCTATTAATACTGTTAGACTCAAATGCAAAAAATAAAATGGAACTCATTAGTACCATGAGTAACATGAAAGGAAATCTAAATCGAACTAATTTCAAATGCTTAACCATAATTATTATTTATGACAAAACTTAGACGTGCTAAGTTTGTAATATTTTAATTTTTTTTAATGCGTTTGGCGCACTTACTCTTTAGAGTATGGATAAAGTTACTAAATCCAAGCTATCAGCGTAGTGCAAATTAATAATTTAGTTGATTTATTGATGTTAAATAATCATTGATATTTAAAAAAGGAGCCGAACAAATTCCATTTTTACACACAAAGTATTGATTATCAATAGAATTTTTGCCTACACTTAATATCAAATTTGGGTCCTCCGTTGGTGTAAAAAGTAGCATTTTAAAGGGTAAAAATGGGGCCTGGGCCTCAAAAATGGCATTTTTGGCCTTAGAGCCGATACTAACTAGCTCGGTAAAGCCAAGTGCATGAAGGGCTAAAGTCTGAGCCCATATGCTAAATGAAGCGGGGTATTGAAGGATCATTTTGTGCATCGCTCCTAACATTTTTTGTGATTGCGCACACCAATTTGGTTGGTCAAACATAATACCCAAATAATATAAATTAAAAGACATTAATGCATTTCCACTTGGTTGAGCACCGTCGTAGTTTTCTTTTTTGCGCACTATAATATCCGTTTGATAAACTGGTGTGAAATAAAAAAATACACTTTCCTCGTCAATAAAATTTTCCAACACATAGTTGGTCCATTTTTGGGCTTCATACAAATAGCGGGTATCGCCTGTAATTTCTTGCAAATAAATATAAGCTTGTATGAGGGTTGCATAGTCATCTAAAAATGCACAGGTACTATTTTTTCCATTGGTATTAACATGGTAAAAATAATTTTCCTTTGCATTAAACATATTTTTCTCTATCCATTGCATGGCCTGAACCGCTTTATCCACAAGGGTTTTATCACTTAATGCAGCTGCTGCTTTACAAAGTGCTACAACCATTAAACAATTCCATGATAAAATAATTTTATGATCCAGTGCGGGTCTAATTTTTTTAGATCTTATTTCAAATAATGTATTTTTTATAGATTTAAATGCGGGCGATTCGCTATCCATAAAACTTTCTTGGGTCCATAAAATATTGGTATGCTCCCAATTGCCTTCTTGTTTAATTTGGTAATAGTTGCAAAAGTTTTCAAACTCATTTGCTGGAATAATTGCTTTTAATTCCTCATAAGTCCAGGTATAAAATTTACCCTCAACGCCTTCACTGTCTGCATCCAATGCGGCATAAAAAACACCTTGCTTATTGGAAAGTTCCTGCTCCAAAAACAAAATAGTTTGTTGTATAACCACTTTATAATGTGCATGCCCAGTAATTTGATAAGCTTCACTTAAAACACTTAGGAGTAATGCATTGTCATAAAGCATTTTCTCAAAATGCGGCGCCTGCCACATAGCGTCGGTGCTGTATCTGGAAAATCCTCCTCCAATATGGTCATAAATTCCACCCTGTATCATTTTATCTAGTGACAATACCACCTGATATAAGGAGGCTTTGTTTTGTGTAATATGAAAATGCCTAAGCAACATTTGTAAAGCAAAAGTTTGAGGAAACTTAGGTGCATTTCCAAAACCTCCCCAGGTAATATCGGCATTTTGTAAAATGCGTGTAGCAATAATTTCTAACTCCTCTTTAGTGGGTAAAGCATTATCTGAACTACTTGCTTCACTGGTTATTTTAATATTGCTTTTCAGTAAATGTCCTGTAAGATTGTTGGCTTGCGCTTCTAATTTTTCATAATTATTTTCAAATGCATCATGCACCCCTTTTAATACATCCATCCAAGAGGCACGGTTTTGCATAGCAATGGGTGGAAAATAAGTTCCGCCATAAAACGGTTTTCCATTGGGCAATAAAAAAATATTTAAAGGCCACCCGCCGGAGCCAGTCATAGCTTGCAAGGCGTCCATATAAATGTGATCCACGTCGGGGCGCTCTTCTCGGTCTACTTTTACATTTATGAAATGTTCGTTCATGTAATTAGCAACCTGTTCAGATTCAAAACTTTCCCTTTCCATTACATGACACCAATGACAAGCAGCATATCCAATGCTTAATAAAATTGGTTTATTAGTTTGTGCTGCTAAAGAAAAAATAGTTTCGGACCATGGCTTCCAGTTTACTGGGTTATGCGCATGCTGAAGCAAGTAAGGACTTGTCTCGTGAATAAGTTCGTTTGTGAATTGGGGATTTGCATTCATTGAATGCAATTTATTTATTTCTTTTTACCTAACTGACTTAAATATAAATCTAGACCAGAAATCATGCTTGGAGTTTGTGGGCTAGGTACTTTAATATGCAAGGTTAGACCAGCATCCTCCACCGCTTTGCAGGTGTTGGAACCAAATGCACAAATGGCAGTTCCATTTTGTATAAACTTAGGTTTGTTCTCGTATAAACTTCTTAGACCGCTTGGCGTAAATAAACAAATTACATCAAAGTCATGTTTATCAAACACATGCTTTAAATCACTACTTACAGACCTATACATATAAGCTAGTTCAAAGTGACAGCTATGATCCTTAAGCCAGTTTACAATTTCGTTGTCCTGCTGGTTTTCGCTACAAACATATAAGAAACGCTCGGTGCCTTTATGTTTGTTTAAAACATCAAATAATTTTTTATTGGAACCATCGGAGCCAAAAAACACTTTGCGCTTACGGTACATAATGAATTTTTGTAAGTATAGCGCAACCGACTCGGTGATACAAAAATATTTTGTCTCCTGACTTACATTTACTTTTAACTCATCACAAGTTCTAAAAAAATGGTCAATGGCATTTTTGCTTGTAAAAACCACAGCCGAAAAAGTAGCAATATCAATTTTAGTTTTTCTAAATTCCTTTGCTGGAATAGAAACCAATTCAATTAAGGGATGAAAATGTAATTCCACTTTGTATTTAGTGGCCAAATCAAAATAAGGCGATCTTTCGCTTTCGGGTTTTGCCTGAGAAATTAAAATTTTTTTAATGGTCTTACTGGTCACCAACTTTTTTTCAACACTCATTGCTTTTGCCATTTTTCACATTATTCTTTAATAAGTTCCTCCCAAATATTGCACTATAAATTTGTACAAAATTAAGAGAGGTAATATTTCGAAAGCACAAAGGTAAAGAAAAAAATGAAAGGAGGATATATGTAATTTGTTCCTAACAGACGTTAAGGAAAATAAATATCTATAAAGGAATAATAAAACCGTCAAAATAGCAGCCCCTCCAATTGCTATACCATAATATGCAGGCCTTGAAAATGCCAAAATAAGAATAAAAGGCAGCAGTAAAATACCCAAAACTTTATTAATTAAAAACACAACAAAAACATAGGTTCCTACTAGTTCATGGGCATTAAAAATGTACCCAATAATATGTAAACAAATAAATTTCCCAAGGTATAATGCCAGGAAAAATAATGCAATATATAAATAGACTTCCCAAAACGAAATAGGTAATAAATGTCTACTAAAAATGAGTAAAGTAGATATTAAAGAAAAACTTAAAATAAAATTGATATTTGAACTTAAGGATGCGAATTTGTTTTGTACTAACTGCTCCCTATTTTGCAACATTCTTAGCGAAGACTGGCTAAACTGACTAAACAATTTAGGATAATACTGGGGAAATAAATTATTTATGAACCCATATAAAAATAATACACCTAAAATTAAATAAAATAAAATGTCCTTATCGGGTAGCGAATAACGCTGTTCAATTTTATAAATAATTTGATTGCCGGATATTTTTAACCCACTTTTATAATACAACTGAAAAGCATTTGCTTTTTGAGCGTAATAACTTTTATAATCCTTTAAAATATCAATATTAGTGTCGTTGGTACTAATGTGAAGGGATTGAATAAACCATGCGTCCGCTTTTTGATAGGTTTTAGGAAGCACGGGGATATACTTTATTAAGAGCGTATCTTTTTTAAGTAAGGCCGAGTCCCCAAGTAAATTTAAGCTGTCTTTTTTAAGCAGCGCAGTATCCCTTTGCCCAAAAACGGGAACTGCAATAAAGCAAATAAGTACAAATAAAACGCTTTTAATTTGGGACATCATCATTGCAAAAATAAGTATACTCTATCAGAATTAGTAACTAATAGTTAGCTTTGTTATCCAATCCCATATTATGTCAGGCATTTACATTCATATTCCTTTTTGCAAAAAAGCCTGTCATTACTGTAATTTTCATTTTAGTACCCAAATAAACCAAATGGATGCTTTTGTTTCCAGCTTATTAATGGAAATAAAACTTCAACAAAACTATTTAAACACCCCCATTGAAACCCTGTATTTTGGTGGTGGCACCCCTTCCCTTTTAAGTGAGCAACAATTGGATTTAATTATCAATGCAATTCATAATAATTTTAGCGTTGCACCCAATGTTGAATTTACTTTAGAAGCCAACCCCGATGATATTAGTTTAGCGCAAACTAAAAGGTGGAAGTCCATAGGAATTAACAGATTAAGTATTGGCATTCAAAGTTTTCAACCATCTGCACTTAGTTGGATGAACCGTGCCCATAGCACCCAACAATCACATGAAGCAATTCAGCATGCTATAACTGCTGGTATTACTAATATTAGTACGGACCTTATTTATGGCACGCCACATTTAAGCGACCAGGATTTATTAAGCGATATTGCCATTTTGAATGATTACAACATAAACCATATTTCATGTTACGCTTTAACGGTGGAGGAAAAAACAGCCCTACATAGTTTAATTGAAAAAAATAAAATTGAAAATGTAGATCCTGAAAAACAAGCAAGGCATTTTGAAATGGTTGTAAATGCATTAGAAAGTTTTGGTTTTGAACATTATGAAATTTCAAATTTTGCAAAGTCCGGTTTTAAAAGTAAACACAATAGCAATTATTGGAAAGGCATACCCTACTTGGGTTTGGGACCATCGGCACATTCCTATAATAGGAATAGTAGGCAGTGGAATATAGCCAATAATAGTTTGTATATAAATAGCATTGAAGCTGGAAAAGTTCCTTTTGAAATTGAGGCATTAGAAACCGCCACGCAGTACAACGAGTATATGATGATCTCGCTTAGGCTATTGGAGGGTGTTAATGTAAACGAAATTAAAACTAGGTTTGGGGATGTTTACTTGGAACATACTTATACACAATTAGCTCCATTATTAGCAGCAGGCAAAATACAAAAAAAAGATGGCGGATTTGCCATAAGCAAACATGCCCGTTTTTTAGCCGACGGAATTGCGAGTGAATTTTTTATTGTAGACTAAGGAAACACATTAAGTTATTAAACTTAAAACTAGATAAGAATTTTTTCAATTTCCTTAAATGCAGTTGCAGGATTTTCTCCCTCCCATAAAATTTTATAAACCGAATTTATAATTGGAATAGGTGCATTTATATTTTGATTCATCGCCATAATACATTTGCATGCATTGTATCCTTCGGCCACCATATTCATTTCAAGCTCCGCAGCTCTCACGGAGTATCCTTTCCCAATCATGTTCCCAAAGGTTCGGTTACGACTGTGAAGTGAATAACAAGTTACTAATAAGTCCCCTAAATAAACCGACGCGGAGTAGTTTACTTTATCACAAACCTGCCCCTGTCCTTTCATAACTGCAGTAAGTAATTGTTTCATTTCATTGGCCGCATTGGCAATGTATACGCTTAAAAAATTATCGCCATATTCCAGACCATGTGCAATGCCTGCACCCAATGCATAAATATTTTTTACGATACTTGCATACTGAACCCCAAGTACATCGTTGTTTACAACGGTATTAATATATTCGGTTTTAAAACAAGCTGCAATTTGAATTGTTTCTTGAATATTTAATCCCGAAAAGGTCAAGTAAGATAATTGTTCGGCTGCTACCTCCTCGGCATGACTAGGACCAAGTAAGGTAAAATAACTTTCCATTGGAAAATTAAACTGCTTTGCCAGGTATTGATTTAACAACAAATTTAAATTAGGCAAAACGCCTTTTACAGCCGACACTATTTTTTTACCTTTTAAATCACTAGCCTCAAGTCCAGCAAAAGCGGCTTGAATATGAATAGAAGGTACCGCAACAACAATTATGTCCGCAGTTGCAATTACCTCTTTCACATGATCAGAAAACTGAATTTGGGAAACATCAAAATAGGCATTACGTAAATAATGCGGGTTATGATGGCGCTTTTTAAAATAGTCTATATTACTAGCCTGACGCACCCACCAATTAATTGCAATACCGTTATCGGTTACAATTTTAGCAATTGCAGTTGCCCAACTTCCGCTTCCAATAATTCCTATACGCTTTTCAGTCATAACACAAAGATACAAAATATAAAAAAAGAGGTGCAATTATTAGTTGCACCTCTTTTTGTTAATAATATAAGACTACTTATTTTTTCTTTTCTTCAAATAATTTATCCTTAGCTACCACTTTTACAAGGGATCCGTCTTTTAATAATTTACTCACAGTACTATAAGGTCCTGTAATAACTTCCTCACCCACTTTTAAACCAATTACCTCTATGTAGTTTAAATCCTGGATATCGGTTTTAACACTTACCATTTTAACTTTATTGTCCTTTTGTAAAACAAATACAACTTCGTTTATATCATCTTGTTTATTGTCGGCTGGTTTGTCTTTTTTATCATCGGATTTCGTGTTCACTTTTGTGTCTTTACCATTGCCTTCCTTATCTCTTGTTGTAACTGCATTTAAAGGAATTGAAATTACATTTACTTTAGACTTTGTTTGAATATCTGCGCTAGCAGTCATGCCTGGGCGAAAAGGAAACTTACTATTTTCTTTTATTAAATCCTCATAACTTGAAGGCTCTAATCTAATATGTACTTTATAATTAGCCACCTCGGTGGTTGCAGTAGTGGCTGCAGTAGCAGTTACTGGATTTGCAATTTTATACACTACACCTTTAAACTTTCTGTTATTGTAAGCGTCCACCTCAACAAGTGCAGTATCTCCAATTTTCACTTTTGTAATATCGTTTTCACCAACATCCACTCTTACTTCAATACTTTTCATATCGGCAACACGCATCATTTCGGTACCAGCCATTTGTGCTGTACCTACTACACGCTCTCCTTTTTTAACACTCATGGAACTCACAATACCGTCCATTGGAGCGGTTATGGTAGTTCGTGCTAAGTCCTTTTCGGCGCGAGATAATTGTGCTTTAACTCCTTGAATTTGCGCTGCACCACTTTTAATAGTTTGCAATGCACCCATATAACTTGACTCGGCCGAACGAAAACTTTGCTCGGTTTGTTCAAACTCGGATCTTGAAACAATTTTATCCTCTAATAATTTTTTATAACGCTCGTAGGTGGTTTTTGTGTTTTCGTAACTTGTTTTTAAACCACTTAGAGAAGCTTTAATATTTTCGTATTGCGCCTGAAACTGATTTACACTTGCATTGGCTTGATCCCTTTGCGTAGAGTAAATGTCGGCGTAAATTTTAGCAAGTACTTGACCCTTTGTTACCTTGTCGCCCTCTTCTACAAAAAGGTTTACAATTTCACCGGAGATATCTGGGCTCACTTTTACTTCAATTTCTGGATATACTTTACCACTTGCATTCACCGACTCGGTGATGGTTCTTAGTTGTACTTTTTCCGAAGTTACTTCCTCGCCAGTTTCTTTACCAATTACACCCGCTTTTTTTAAACCAACCAAAAGGATAATAATTGCTCCCAATCCTACCAGTATCCAAATTAATTTCTTATTCATTTTTATAATTTTATTTTGTACTAATTTATTATAGTGATAAGGCTTCGCCTTTGTAAAATTCAAGTAATTTAATTCTAAATACATACTCATATTGAGCAGACTTATAGTTAACCTTTGCTTTTAAATAATTATTTTGATTGTTTAAAAGCTCAATGGTGCCAAGCAACCCCAAGTCGTAACGTTTGGTTGCAAATGCAAAAGTTTTCTCGGCCGATGTTAATGCTTTTTGATTGGCCACTAATTTATTAAATGCAACTACTGCGTTGTTATATGCTGTGTAAATGTCTTGTTTTAATTTAAGGTTGGTATTTTCCTGTTGCAAACTTGCATTGCGGTAATTAAGCTTTGCTTGTTGGTAGGCAATTTTAGATTGGTTGGCATTAAATATGGGAATAGACATTTGCAAACCAAAGCTTTGACCAAAGTTATTATTTACTTGATCGCTCCAACCGTTCCAAATATTGCCCCAATTTCTTTGTGAAGTTGTAGGTGCAAATACTGGACTTTGAATAAAATATTTGGTATTGCTCACTGTTACAAAAGGGGTTGCAGCATTAGGCGTGCTTAAGCCAGTTAAATTATACCCACTGATATAATTAAATACATTAGAAAAATTAGAGCTTAAATTATATCCAAAACTTAAGGAAGGAAAAAAGTTTGCTTTTGCTGCAGACTGGTTTTTTTGAGCAGCCTTCACTCTTAATTCAGCAGCTTTCACACCAGGTAAATTTTTTGCAGCAACGCCGTAAACATAGTCGGGCTGTAAGTCTGCAAAGGATTGTAATTTAATTTGATCCACGGCTTGCACTTGAATATCAAAAGAGGTACTAGCGTCTAAATTTAACAATGCTTTTAGCGCCATTTTGCTTTGCTCAATATTTGCATTTGCAGAAATAAAAGTGCTACTGTCGTTTGCTAATTGCGTTTCTAGTTCTAATAAATTTAACTCGGGAAGTAAACCTACTTCTACTCTTTTTTTAGTGGCTGCCAATTGCTCTTTGGTTTGACCAATTTGTATTTTAGCAATTTCGGTTTGCTCTATTGCCGATAATACTTGTAAATAATAAGTAGCTACGCTTAGTGAAATATCGTTAGAGGTATTTAATTTGTCTGCCTCAGAAGCCTGCCAACTTAAATTACTTGCTTCGGCTGCATTGCGTAATTTACCTGCATTAAATATTTGTACACCACCATTTAATCCAAAGTTGTTGTATAAAAATTGAGTGTTGGTAAAACCGTTGGTGGTAGGATCAATGGACCTTCCCAATCTTAACCCCATTCCTGTTGAGCCATTAATTGTTGGAAGTTGATTGGATTTTGAGACCTCTGCCTGCAATTTTGCAAGCCTTGCTTGTACCTCGGCAAGTTGTACCGAAATATTATGTTGAATGGCATATTCAACACAGGTTTTTAAATCCCATTTTGTGGATTCCTGTGCCTTAACATTCAATGATATGCCTATTAAAAATAAAAATAATATATTTTTCATGTGTTTATTTTAGCTTGCCGTTTTTACATTACAAAAGTAAGTCATAAATGCCTACTTGTCTAATTTTTAGACAAGCGGAAAAGGATGCTCCTTAAACGCTTTTTTAAATAGATGGAAGGCTTGAGATAGATCTAAATAGCAGTGGAGTTCGCTTTTTTATAATAAAATAGCCTATACAATAGCAGTACGATAATTAGGAGGATTACCGCAGTTAAAGCAGCATATGGTTTATCAATAACCACTGCAATGGCAACAATTGCATAGGATAATACAAAAATGGCTGCTAAAATGGGTGTCCACTTTTTTAATGCCCCTGTAACCATATCATCTCCTTGATGTTTATTTCTTAAAATAAATAAAGTTGCTGCCGAAGTACTCATACCTAAGCAATCTAAAAAAATACTAAAGCTAAGTACATCGTCTACCCCCTTTCCAAAAAAAGTAATAATTATGGTAGTGATAGCAAATATGGTAAGCCCCGGAACTAAGGCTTCTGTTTTAGGATGTTTTTTTAAAAATAAATTAGGCAATACTTTATCCTCACTCATGGCGTACATCACTCGCGGGTTACTCATTAATATTACATTCACATAGGCAAGTACGCTTAGTACCATGGCAAAGTCAAAAGCCTTAGCCCCAAATTTTCCAAACCAGGCTTCAAATAACAAAGAGCCAATGGCATTTGCATTTTTCATTTGATCAAAACCAATTACTTTAATGTAAGTGTAATTAATAGCTAAGTATAAAAACAAAACAATTGCAATTCCAACTACAATGCCACTTTGCATGGTTTTTGCAGACTGTACTTCGGATCCAAAATTAATAGTTTGCTGATAACCTCCATAAGTAAAAAAAACAGCAACCAAACTTACCAATAATAACAAGCCACTATTGTGCCCATCGTAAACATAAATTTTTCCTTCGTTAAAACCATGTGGCGGTACCGTAACCCCTTTAAATAAAGAAGATATTAATAATAGAATTAAACTAATTTTTACAATCATTAATACATTTTGTGTGCGACTACTTGTTTTTAAACCCAATAAATTAACAATGTAAAATAAGCCCACCGAAAGTGATGCTACACATACATTAAAAAATGTGCTGGAAGGATATCCAAATAATAAATCACTTACATAATCCGCACCAATTAAAGCAACCACTGCTAGGGATGCGGCATTGCTTATTAAAATTAAAACGTTAATGGTAAAGCCAATACTTGGATGATAGCAATGTGCAAACACTTTATAATAACCGCCCATCACGGGCAAACGTTGTCCAATTTCGGCATAAGTAAGTGCTCCAAATAAAGCAATCACACCCCCAATTATCCAAGCCGAGAAAAATATAAAAGTAGTACCCGATTTTGCAGCAATAGTAGCAGGTGTTTTAAAAATGCCCATACCTATTACCAAGCTTACTACAATCATAGTAAGGCTAAAAAAATTGATAGCTTGTTTTTGCTTCATTCATTTTGTTTTAAGATCCTATACATGATAGGATAGTTTGCATAATCCCTAAGGTTTGTTAAGGATAAATATATAAAATGTTGGCTAGTTTTCAACAAAGCGTTAATAATTAAAATAATGCGGGCCATTATTAAGATTTATGTTTGTGCTGGAATTAGGTTCATTAAAAATGATTAAAAGGGAATCCAGTAAATGCTGGAGCTATTCCCGTAGCTGTAAGTTTATCGTTGTTAGCAACGAATTGCACAAATCCACTGAAGAAATTTGGGAAGGAGCAATTTAAAAAAACAAGCCAGAAGACCTGCCTAGTTAAATTATAACCAACAGCTTTCGGGTAAAAAGCAGGATTGTAAAAAATTGTTTAAATTAACTACTGCTACATTATATATGAAGCTGGTTTTTATACAATCAATTATGGTTCTTTTTTCCAGGAAGCTCATTGTTAACTCAAAAAACAAAAACAATGAGCAAAAAATTAATCACGCTCTGCGTAAGCTTAACAGCTACCACCCTTCTCTTTGGGCAAAAAGACAGTGTTTCTAAAAACAAATCCAATACGCTGGAGGATGTTATTGTTACCGCCAACAAAATTGAACAAAAACAAAATGCAACGGGCAAAGTAGTTAGTGTTATTACTGCTGCACAAATTCAAGCCAATGCAGGCCGCAGCGTTGCTCAAATTTTAAACGAAGAAGCCGGACTTTATTTGCCTGGCGCTTTAAGTAACGCAGGTACTGTGCCAAGTATTTATATGCGCGGTGCAAGTAGTGGAAGAACTTTGGTTTTAATAGACGGTGCTCCGGTTGGTGACCCCTCCATGATTAGCAATGAGTTTGATTTAAACTTAGTACCCCTTAGCCAAATAGAAAAAATAGAAATTTTAAAAGGTGCACAAAGCACCATGTATGGTTCCGACGCCATTGGTGGTGTTATTAATATTATTACCAAAAACAAGGATACCAAATCATGGGGAGGCTCCTATAGCACTGGAACTTACGGCACTCAAAAATATGACTTGCAACACGCGCGTAGTTTTAATAAATTAAGTTATGCAGTAGGTTTTGAAAACCAATCTGCTACTGGTTTTTCATCGGCTACCGATAAAAACAATACCGGAAATTTTGACAAAGACGGCTATCATAATAAAAGTTGGTTTGCTAATGTGAATTACAACTTAAATTCCAACCTTAAATTAAAAGCCTATAGTCGTAAAAGTGCTTATACCGCAGATATTGACTATGGCGCATTTAAGGACGACAAGGATGATAAATTTAATAACGCAACTCAATTATCTGGCTTTGCATTGGATTACAAAAAAGCAAGCACTCATTTTCAAATCCAATACCAGTATAGCACACAGGACAGACAATATATAAATGATAGTATAGATAAAAAATACATTAAATACGAAAACAACCAATATGTTGGTAAATCACATTTTGCAGATATGTTTTTTTCAAACGCTATTTCAAAAAATATACAATGGATAATTGGTTCCGATTTTAGATACGGATCCTATAACCAAAATTATTTTTCGATAAGTGCATGGGGACCTTATAGCGATAACTTTAAAGATACTTTCCAATATCAAAACGCAGTATATGGTTCCCTATTAATACATTCTAATAACAACAATTGGTTATTGGAATTAGGAGGGCGTTATAACAAACAATCTCGTTACGGAAGCAATACCACTTATACCCTAAGCCCTTCCTATAAACTAGACGAACAAAACCGTTTAATAGCAAGCGTTTCCACTGGATTTAAAGCACCTAGTTTATACCAATTAAGCTACAATAGCAACCTACTACCAGAAAATTCCTTTAATACCGAAATTGGCTGGGAACATAAAACAAATAATTTATTTGCTCGTGCCGTTTACTATAACCGTACTATCAACAATGGTATTGATTACAATTATATAGACTACAACTTTTTTAATTTTATCCAACAAAAAGTAAATGGTCTTGAATTAGAATTAAATTATAAACTTTCGCCAAAAAATACTTTGGTAGCAAATTATACTTTAATGAACGGCCAAGAAACCAATCAAAACCGCATTACCACTACCGATACCATTACTTATAACTATTTATTAAAACGTCCTAAACATAGTGGTGGTATAAGTTGGCAATATAAATTTAGTGACCGACTAGATTTTAGCGTAAGCGCGAGATACACAAGCAAAAGATATGATGTAGGTGGTTATGCCGCACCCGATGTATTGTTAAATTATTATACTTTAGTAAATGCACATGTAAGCTATAAGTTAAACCGTCGTTGGATTGTATTTGCCGATGGTCAAAACTTAGGCGAGGATCATTTCCAAGAAATTAACGGCTATAATGCCATTGGCCGTATGCTTATTTTTGGCATCAGGCTTAGATAATAGCCCCTTTACTTATATTATAAAAAAGCTTTGTATCTTCATGCAAAGCTTTTTTTATGGAGTTTCACTTTAATGAATTAGTCACTGTAATTTTTACCTTATTTGCTGTAATTGATATTGTGGGATCTATCCCCTTATTAATTGCTATGAAGGAAAAAGCGGGTGTGATTAAATCCATGCAAGTAACTTTAATTTCTGGTGGTTTAATGGTGGCTTTTTTATTTTTAGGCAAGCCATTTTTAAGTGTGTTGGGACTAGATGTAAAATCCTTTGCTGTGGGTGGTTCCATTGTAATTTTTTTACTAGGCCTTGAAATGGTTTTAGGCCATGAAATATTTAAAGGAGATAAAAACGGTCATGCGGGATCGGTGGTGCCAATTGCCTTTCCCATTATTGCAGGAAGCGGAACCCTTACTACTATTATGTCCCTTAAAGCCAACTTTGAGGAAATATATATTTTGTTAGGCATACTAGTAAACTTGGTAATTGTATTTGCCGTATTAAAGTCACTTAATATTATTGAGCGCTTATTAGGCCCTGGTGGCTTACTTGCTGTGCGTAAATTTTTTGGTGTGATACTTTTAGCAATTGCTGTAAAAATATTCTCTAGCAATGTAGGTGCATTAAAACGATAAATTAATAGAATTTAAACTATTTTTAGTTTCTTGAAAAAATCAATTACTATATTATTTTTATTTGTGTTTATAATGAGCCTAATTGGGCATCATTTGGTGTTTACATTGGCTAAATTAAACGCTAAAGCAATTATAAGTCAACAATTAAAATCCAATATTGTAAACGAGTTAGTGGAAAAAATTCCTGCAAATGCAAAAATGCAATGGGAGGAGACCAATTTAGAATTTGAACTTTATGGTAATTTATATGATGTTGTAAAAAAGGAAGTTATTGGAGGCCAAACTTATTATTATTGCATTAATGACCAAAAGGAAACTGGCTTACTAAAGTTTTATAATAATTGGATACAATCAAATAGTTCCAGTGAAACCCAAAAGCAGCAAGCAAAAACCATATTTAAATATGTAAGTATAGAGTGTGAAATGCCTATACAAGCAAAGCAATACCAACCATATTGTGTTGTAAATAAAATAGTGCACCCTACTGCATTTAACTTTGCCACAAGAGCTTTACTTGTGCAAGTACCTCCTCCAAAACACATTGCTTAGCATTTAATTATTAGCAGCTGTAATTTAGTCAATATTATTTATTGTAATAGTATTGATATTCCTTTATTTATAAAATTGAAAAATGAAAATTATTTTAGTGAATTTGATTGGTGTATTATTAATAGCAAGTTCTGCTATGGGACAAACTAACATTAACGCAAAAGTGCTTGACGCTTATACAAAAAAACCATTAGCAGGCGCCAGTATTGTAATAGGAGACAAAAAAATGAGCGCCAATAACAATGGCGGTTTTACTTATCAATGCAACTCCAAGGAAACAATTAAAATTAGTTATGTAGGGTATGAAACTAAAATTGAAAACAATAAAAACTGTGAACCTAACTTAATTATATATTTAACTCCAATGGTTTTAACACTGGACGAGGTGGAAGTAAGCAATGCTACCAATAGCAATAAAACCTTATTATACCAACCAGCTGCTATTACCAATTTAAATACAACCGATATTAAAAGAGGTACAGGCCTATTTTTTGATGATGCTATTCAAACCAATGTGCCTGGCGTACAAATGGCCCGAAGATCTGTGGGCGGTGGTCAACAATTTAATATTAGAGGTTATGGCAATGGAGTAAGAGGTAAAAATGGTGCCAGTAGCAATTTTGATGGACAAGGATCTAAAGTTTATTTAAATGGAATTCCAGTGACCGATGCCGAGGGTATTACCACAATGGACGATATTGATTTTGGCTCCATAGCATCGGCCGAAATTGTAAAAGGTCCTGCAGGATCGCTATATGGTTTAGCCATTGCAGGTGCAATAAATTTAAAAACAGTTGCTCCCGAAAAAGGAAAAACAAGTTTAGGTCAAGAGTTTATTACAGGTAATTATGGCCTAAGAAGAAACACAAGTACTTTTCAAACAGCAAATACAAATTCCTCCTTATTAGTAAATTATGGGCATCAGGAAGTAGAGGGTTTTACTATTCACAATGCTTCTCGTAAGGACTATGCCAATGTAATTAATGTATATACACCAAGTGATAAGCAAACAGTAAGCTCCTACTTTGGATATAGCAATAGTTATGACCAACGTGCAGGTGAATTAACTATAACGCAGTATGAAACCAATGACTATAGTGGCAACATGGATTATATTAAAAGGGACGGTCATAGTAATGTTATAACATTTAGAGCAGGCATTACCAATAGTTATAAATTAAATGATCACTTAACAAGTAACACCACTGTTTTTGGAACCAGCTTTACTAGTAATGCAAGTTCTGCAGCAGGATGGACCGAGAAAGCAACAGGAAATTATGGTATAAGAGCTACTTTGGATGCTAAATTTGATTTAAGTGCGCTTGTAAAATTATCTGGAATTACTGGTATAGAATCACAACGACAAGATGCACATGTGGTGGGATATAACATGAAACAAAATCCTTTTGATACTGCAAGTGTTTGGAAATATGAAGTAAACCCATATTGGGTATTAAATGCAACCACTTCCGATTTAAATAGTGTGAGCACCACTTCCTCCCTATTTTCTGAGTGGACTTTAAGTTTACCAAAGGACCTGAGCGTTACGGCTGGCCTAGGTTCTAGCAATATGAAAATGACTTTAAATGACAGATTAAACCCTGCTTTAACCACCAGGCCTTCAAAGTTTGAAAAAGAATATACAGGAATGGTTTCTACTCATGTTGCCATTAATAAAATTATAAATAAACATATTTCGTTGTACGCATCCTATAGCAAGGGTTATAAAGCGCCGGTGAGTTCCTATTTTTATATTACGACTCCTGCAGTGACTACCCCAGCTACACCAGCAACAGGAAGAGTAAATGAAACTTTGGATCCCGAAGTAGGTACTCAAATGGAATATGGAACTAAGGGGCAAATTTTTGATAATAAATTAATTTATGAGTTTGCTTATTTCCATACTGTTTTTGAAAATAAAATGACGGCTATCTCTGTGGTATCTCCCGCAAATAAATCAACTACTTTATATTCATATGTAGTAAATGGCGGAGAACAAAGACATTTTGGTGTGGAGGGAATGGTAAAATATAACTTAATAAGCAGTCAAAATGGTTTTATTAAATTAGTAAGCCCATTTGCAAATTTTACGAAGAGCGATTTTACTTATGCAAATAATTTCACCATTCAAAAATCGGTTACTAGCATTGAAAACTATACAGGCAAGCGCGTTGCTGGGGTTCCAAATTGGATAGTGAATGCTGGTGTTGATATGCAATTTAAAGGTGGTTTTTACGCCAACCTTACTTATAACTACAAGGACAAAACACCTATTACGGGTTTAAACGATTTTTATACTACTAGTTATAATTTGTTAAATGGCAAATTGGGCTTTAGCACTTTAATAGATAAGCATTTTAGCTTAGATACTTATATAGGTGCAACCAATATGACCAATACCAAATATTATTTAATGGTATTCGCAAACCAGTTACCAGATGCTTATTTACCTGCGCCTAAAAATGCAATGGTATTTGGAGGCATTAATTTAAAATATACCTTTTAATTGTATTAAATTTAATCTATGAAAAAACTATATTTTTTAAGTGTACTAAGCCTACTAGCAATGGGTTGTGGCCGTTTTTCAAATAAGGAAGAAAAAATGCCAGGCAATATGCGCATAGTTTGTGTATCCAAACACTTAACCGAAATGGTGTATGCATTGGGTGAGGGCAAAACCTTGGTAGCCGTTGACTTAAGCAGCACCTACCCCGATAGCGCTAAACTTTTAAAAACAGTGGGTTATCATAGGGCCTTAAGTCCAGAAGGAATTATTGCCATGAACCCGGACTTAGTTATTCATAGTAATGACATAGGACCGGAAACTGTAATTCCACAAATTACTAAAGTGGGTTTAACGGTGAAAACTTTTGGATCGGCTAACACCATTGATAGTGCTAAATTAACTTTAAAGGAACTAGCCAATTTTTATGGCGTTCCTCAAAAAGCCGATTCTATAATAAAGCAAATGGACGCTTCTATTAACGCAGCAGCGGATTCATTGAAAGCAATGCATATTACTAAAAAGCCGAAAGTAATGATTATACATTTTGGCCGCGCGAGTAATATTTATTTTGTAATGAGTGGCCGAAATGGTGTAGGCGATAAAATGATTGCACTTGCTGGTGGTGAAACTGCTATATATGATGCCAAAGGTGCTAAACAATTATCTGCAGAAGCTATTGCAGCTGCAAATCCTGATGTTATTATTGCCACCGATTTTGGTTTTGACCAAATGGGTAGCATGGAAAAATTTATTGCAGGTGTTCCTGGAGTAGCCTTAACCAATGCAGGGAAAAATAAAAATATCATTCGTTTTGAGGAGCACGATTTAGTTTATTTTGGACCAAGATCCGGTGATAATATTTTATCCCTTATGAAGCAACTACATAGTTTTAAAAATGTTCAATAAAAATAAACGCATTTATATTTTTTCAAGCATTGCACTTTGCTTAATAATGCTAGCCTCTATTCAATGGGGAGCTGTAAGCATTAATAATATTCAAATGGCAGCTGCTGTGAAACATTTTTTTCAAGGAAAAACACCTTCGTCCATTTACGAGGGTGTTTTTTTACAAATAAGACTACCTAGGGTATTTTTATGTTTAATTTCGGGCGCTATTTTATCGGTTTCGGGGGTATTTATGCAAGGCTTATTTAGAAACCCATTGGTGGAACCAGGCATTATAGGAACCAGTGCAGGTGCCGCTTTTGGCGCATCTATTGTATTTGTATTAGCAGTTTATTTACCCATGGATTGGAAAGCTTTAGTAGGCCCATTACTAGTTCCCTTATTTGCTTTTTTAGGCGCTACCCTTGCTACTTATTTGGTGTATATGATTTCAAAAAATCATCAAAAAACCTCTATCCTATCTATTTTACTAGTGGGACTTGCCATTAATGCCATGGGATTAAGTGGCATGGGCTTTATGACTTATATAGCTAGAGATCCACAAGCAAGAAGTATTAATTTTTGGAACCTAGGTACTTTTTCGGGTGCCAATTGGCAACAAGTATTAATAGTATTAGCGCTCTTGATAGTTGTAATTTTTTCCATTTTTAAATTCATAAAACCATTAAACGCCTTATTACTTGGCGAGGAGGAAGCTTTGTATTTAGGGGTTAATATAAAACAGTTTCGTAGAAAAATTTTAATACTCAATACCTTAATGGTGGCCATAATCACCTCCTTTGTGGGTGTGATTGGTTTTGTAGGACTAATTGTACCTCATATTGTAAGACAACTCGTGGGTAGTGATCATAAAAAATTATTACCCATATCCATGTTAGTGGGCGCATCGGTTTTACTACTTGCAGATCTTGCTGCAAGACTGTTACTTGCGCCTTCGGAAATTCCTATTGGCATTATTACATCCCTTGTTGGCGCTCCTCTATTTATATTTTTATTAAAGAAAAGTATTTTTATAAAATCCGATGCTTAAGTTACAGGACATAAATTATACCATTGGTGCAAAACAAATTTTGTCAGGCATTCAAATAAATTTTGAGCCTGGTAAATTGCATATGATACTTGGCCCCAACGGTTCGGGAAAAACTTCCTTGTTAAAAATTGCAAGTGGCCAAATTCAAAATTTTAATGGTGCAGTTTTTTACGACAACCATTTAATTAATCAAATTAATACTGCTACGCTAGCAACCTACCGTAGTTATTTAAGTCAACAAAATAATATTCCTTTCCCATTAACGGTTGCACAGTTAATTCAAATGGGACGTTATCCTCACTACTCCTATGAGCCCACAAAAAACGATTTTAAAGTAATTAATGAGGTAGTTAATAAATTAGAAATTACTCATTTGCTTAACAGGGACTTTAATACCTTAAGTGGTGGGGAGCAACAAAGAGTTCAGTTTGCAAGGGTTTTAGCGCAGGTGTGGGAAAAGGGAACAAATAATAATCGTTATTTATTTTTAGACGAGCCTTTAAACAATTTAGATATTCAGTATCAAAAATATTTACTACAAACCATACGTGAATTTATTAAAGAAGACCTAGTAGTTATTATGATAGTGCATGATATTAATTGGGCACTTGCCTACGCAGATAAAGTGTATTTTTTAAATAAAGGCACACTTGTTGCGCAAGGAAATCCCACTGAAATTATTAATGAAAAACTAATCATGGAGGTTTTTAATATTACTAGTAAAATTATTAGTATACCAGGCCAAACTTATCCTTTAGTATGTTTTTAACATATAGCGTTTAAAAACAAAATGTAAATTTTATAGCGCCTTAAATTTAAAGGTCATTTTCATGCCATAAGTTCCATCGGACATGGCATAATTAGAAGGACCATGCATTAACCAAGTATTAGTGCCCCAGTTATTATTCATGATTCTAAACTGAGTTGCATTATAAGGTATTGCTTCGCTTGAACTATGAAATCCACTAACAATTAAATCACCAAATGCACTAGACAATCTATATTTCATAGCATTATATCCCGAAACTCCTGTGTATGCAATTTGACCTGGCGCAGTAAAATCAAATTGCAAGCCACCAGGCAATGTAAATAAATAATCTCCACTTCCAGCAGTGCCACCACTCGTAAAAAGAATATTATACTCTACTTCATATTCTTTACCTCCTATATTTCTATACCTAACATAATCCATCCCCCCAGAGGCAGCGGTTATCAACCAACCAGTTTCTATTTTTTTGATAGATATGATATCGTAAAACATCCCTTTGTGGGTAAACTCCCTTCCTTCTTCTTCCCATTCATACCCTTCTGGCAAAACTGCTTTATCCTGAACCGTAAATTTGATTTGATTTTCAAAAGATTCAAAAGCACCTGCTTCAATTTTAGCAAATACTTTGCTTTCATGCCACTGCTCTTGTACCCAATAAAAATAAGTAGCTACACTCGTAGATAAAAACAAGCAACAAGACAAAATATGGCGATAGTTCTCTTCACGAAACTAAGGTACGAAAAAGAGAAATTGAAAATTATGGAACTTTAATTCTAAAATTTATCTTAAATCCATTTGAACTTGACATAGTATAAGCTCCATAAGCAAAAAAATACCACCCTAAACTACCCCAATTATTTAGATGAACCCTAAATTGAGTAGCATTGTAAGGTATTATTGTTATTGAATTATGATATCCAGGCATTAATATGTCTCCTATTGAACTTGCAATTCTATTTTTTATTGCATCATAACCTGCAGCACCAGTATATGCAACTTGTCCAGGATAAGTAAAATCAAATTGCAAACCCGAAGGCAAGCTAATTAAGTAATCTCCGTTTCCACCCGAGGTACCCGCTGATGTTTGAAGGTAGTTGTATTCAATTTCATATTCCTTCCCAACAATATTCCTATATTTTACATAATCAATACTCGTAGGTCCTTTTGTAGGTGCCGTAATAGTTGCTCCTATTGTAATAGGTACTGATGTAGACCACCCCTCTGGATCCATTCTTGTCCAAATAGTTCCATTATAATAATAGTAACCCGGTGTTACTGCATCAGCACCTGTACCAGCACTTGCAGTATTATAAACAATTAACCCAGTGGTAGGAGAAGTTATAGGACTTGAGGTTCCACTCTTTGCAGTTAATGCAACACGTGGTGGTAATAAACCTTGCGAGTTACTTGTTAAATCTAATAATGCAGAAGCAGATGGAGATGCTGTACCAATCCCTACATTTCCTGTTGTATTATAAGTATTTGTTCCTGCAAGTGTCCATGGATTTACTATGGCAGAGGATCCAATTTGTTTCACCATAAAGTATGATGCATTAGGAGCAGATTGCACACCTGTAGTGACTGCATTTCCAACTATTGATGGGCCATTTGGACCATAGTGATCTAATAAACGAATCCCTACTTGAATATCTGTGACTGGCGTAATTATTCCTTTCATTGGAGAATTGGCACTTTGACCATTAGTACCTGCTCCGTTTTGTGACATAAATAATCCATTAGCCAATGCTACACTATTTGTATAATCATAAATTTGAAAACGTCCTGCTACACCTGCTGAACTACCTGATATAAAAAGTGCTAAACTAGATTCCAGCTCATAGGTTTTATTGGCTTTCAGCGTAAACTTATTACTAGACCAAGTTAAATTACCCGAAGCAGTTGCATCAAATGAAACTATGGTATTATCGGCGATAGCACTACCATCTGCACCACTGTACCTTGCAATACCATAATCAACACTTTGTCCATTCACCGAAGTATTTCCAGAAATAACTTGTGCTTCAAACCAAGGATAGGAACCGGTTAAACTAAAATCACCACTGCCACCCAATTGACTAACATTAAATGGGTTAACTATTCTATAGGAAATTACTGTTGAAACAGTAGTGGTAATAATTGCCTCGGACAAACCTCCGGTTGCACCCCAGCCTGCAGTACTACCTGCTGAATAAGAGGCGGATGAACTGCCAAAATAAGCACCTGTAGTTTCATTATACCATGCAAATTGTGGTCTTGAATCTGAATTCGATGTTTGAAAATTAGGCACCTGTGCTAATAAACGATAAGTCCTTCCAGCAGCCAATGTAATTTGACCAGAAGTAGTATTCAAAGACATTTCTTGTCCAGCTACATTATCTACTTGTGTAAATACCACCGTTCCTCCAGCCGCAATTCCTGTGGTTTGAGCGGAGGATCTTGATCCGCGCAAGATGGAAGCACTCACTCCTGAACCGCTTGCAGTTGCAATCGTTGCCCAACTCGTTCCATTCCAATAATAATAACCAGCAACCAACCCTGCATTGTTTCCATTATTATAAACCAACAAACCAGTTGCAGGATTAGGGATGGTTGTATTATCCGTAACACTTGTTAAAGTAACCCGCGGTGGTAAAAATCCTTTATTGGTAGCCGCAACTTCTAATTTTGCAGAAGCATCGGGTGTAGTGGTGCCTATACCTGTTTGGGATTTTGCAATAAAAACTGTGCACAAAAAATAAAATAAGATTCCTAACTGTTTCATATTAGCAACTGCAAATATATTTAAATACTACCTCTTAATTGAGATGATAAGGTTATAATAGTCTTTCAATGGAGATAAAGTTATTAGTATAACCTGGCCCAACCATTAGTGTGATTCTATAAAACCTTTGGTTAGTAGTGTCTCTAACAAAATAGTTGACAAGATCACCATCTGCACCAAAACCCCATGCGGCTCCGATATAACCATAGGTGCCATTAATGGCTTGAGTCACATCAGAAAAGTATGTATAGGCATTACTAGCATACGTTGTATATGCCGATACCATACCAGTAAAAGCTGTTCCAGATGTTCTTATTTGCAAACTCCTTGCACCTCCGGTAGACAATTGTACTTGAATATCGCCAAGCGTTACAGCCACTCCAGCATTTACAAAACCAGCTGCTTTTACCGCAACATTGCCACTTGGATCTGCTAATGTAATTTTTCCTGAGACGTTGGCATTCCCAGTAACATCTAATGCTTGAGTAGGTGTATTGTTTCCAATTCCTACATTTCCGGATGTATTAAATGTATTTGTGCCAGATAAAATCCAAGGATTTACAATTGCAGAAGATCCCACTTGTTGAATACTTGCCCAACTACTTGAATAACCACTTGCCGCAGAAGGTGCATACGCAGTAATACTTCCAGATACATTAATAACTCTTAAATAGACAGTAGTATTCACTGTTGGCGTATAATATACAACCGCTTTGTCTTGTGGAGCATCCGTAAATGCAGCACCTGCTTTCATTACTGCCCCAATACTTCCACCTGCCAATAAATTATTTGCATTGTCAACCCATGAATAATATGCATAATTAGTTGCTGATCCTCCCAATGCGGCTTCTAATTTATAGGTCTTGTTTGCAATTAAATTAAATCCACCACTTGATAATGTAATCCCCGCTCCAGATGAAGTATTAAAAATCACATTCCCAGCAGCCGAAAGCGTTTGATTAGCAGATAAAGAAGCTTGAACATAATCAACCGATTGTCCAGTTACTGGCGCGTTACCTGAAATTACTTGTGCTTCAAACCAGGGATAAGAACCTGTAGTGGAAAAATCAGCAAGTCCTCCGACGGTTATTGAACCACTGCTTAAAGAACTTAGCAATCTAAATGATAGTACCGTAGTGACGTTAGGGGTAATGATAACCTCTGCTATACCGCCAAATGCACCAGCACCTGATGCTCCATCGGTTGGGGAATACCCATTTGACGCACTACCAATATAGGAGGAAGAAGTTTCATTATACCACATGAATGCTGGCCTGTTTCCTGAAAAATTTGGAACTGCGGCAATAAGTCTATAGGTATTTCCTGGAGCTAAGGTAATTTTTCCATTAGAAGTATTTAATGCAATATCTTGACCTGAAGTATTATCCACAGCAGAAAAACTTACAATTCCACCAACAGCTATGGATGATTGAGATGCGGTCCTCGATCCTCGTAAAAAAGAGGCTGCAAAACTTCCACTACCACCAGCTGTTGCAATAGT
>CANGQJ010000013.1 GCA_947456625.1 Bacteroidota bacterium | reverse complement strand
TAATGGAAGTTAATTCACTGAATTAAGCAGCCATGGCGTAGTTTGTTTCGCCGTTTGTTGTTTTGATATTCAGATTTAAGTGCTAATTATCCAACGCACTGCATGCTTACCCCAACCGCTACGCTTGCTGTCAAAACCATACGACCCCATAGCCTATTAGTAAGGTAAAACTTAATAAGAACCTGTAAAATTACGATTTATTTGGTCAATCCCCAACATCTATTTAAACAAACGCCATACATCCAAGCCTAAGGCATAAAACATAAGGCCAAACATGATAATCATACCCACTATTTGTGCGTACTCCATAAATTTATCACTTGGTTTGCGGCCAGTGATCATTTCAAATAAAATAAATAGTGCATGACCGCCATCCAAAGCAGGAATAGGAAGTACATTCATAAAGGCAAGTATGATAGAAAATACAGCCGTTAATGTCCAAAATTTATACCAATCCCACTGCGCTGGAAAAGTATTGCCAATACTTATTAAACTTCCAAGGGATTCGTTTGCATTTACCTTACCCGTAAATATTTGCTTTATACCTTGTATGTAATTATCAAGTGTAGTGTAGCAGCGCTCTACCCCTTGAGGAATAGATTCGACAAAACTATAATTAGTATGAACTGTTTTGAAAATATCGTAAGGTAGTTTTAAAAATAATCCTAATTGACCAGAAGCACTCACTAATGCTTTTACTTTTACAGTATCGTTACCGCGCTTAGCTGTAACTATTACGGTAGAATCGGCCAATTGTTTTTTTAATGCTTCAAATTCATAACGGTATTGCACCGAAAAATTATTGATCATTAATAAAGTATCCCCCTTTTGAAATTCAGTACCACTAAGCGTTACAGCTGCTTTACTAACCGAATCTACTATGACAGGAAAACGTGGGGTTACAAAAGGAGTTGATTTTTTAATTTTTGCTAAGGAAGCAGATAAACTTGCAGGTATATTTAATGATACCAAACTATCCCCTCTTTGCAATTGCATTGTTTTTGGATTTTCTAAAACTAATTTAGATTCCAATTGCTCAAAATTAATTAACGCTTTATTGTCAAGTGAAAAAATTATATCCCCATCCTTCACGCCTACCGATTTTGCCAATTCACTTGCATGTACACCATATACTACATTTTTAGCAGGCAAATATTCCTCCCCCCAATGCCAAGTAATACCAATAAAAATAACAATGGCTAAAATAATATTTACAATAACACCGCCTAGCATTACAATTAAACGTTGATACGCCGGCTTGGACCTTAACTCCCAACTTTCTGGCGCCTTATTTAACTGTTCGGTATCCATACTCTCGTCCACCATACCAGCAATTTTCACATAACCTCCAAATGGAATCCAACCAATGCCGTATTCGGTTTCGCCAATTTTCTTTTTCCAAAGACTAAACCCTGGATTAAAAAATAAATAAAATTTTTCTACTCTAGTTTTGAACAAACGAGCAGGTATAAAATGTCCTAATTCATGAAGGACTACTAAAATAGAAAATGATAAAATAAATTGCGCCATTTTCACACCCACTGATGCAAAATCAATTGCTGCTAAAGTATACATATATTAAAGTTGTATTAAGGAAGCTGCAAAACTACGCGCTTCACCATCTGTTTCAAAATAATCATTTAAAGTTGGATTAGCAATGAACTCAATTTTTTCTAAAGTTCGTTCAATCATATCCGTCATATCTAAAAATCCAATTCGGTTTTTTAAAAATGCATACACTGCAATTTCATTGGCGGCATTTAATACGCAAGGCGTATTTCCTCCTTTATGCATTGCTTCGGTTGCTAAAAGTAAATTTCTAAAAGTTTTTGTATCCGGATCATCAAAAGTTAATGAATTGGGCTTATCAAAGTGATATCTAGGAAATTCATTTTTTAACCGCTTTGGAAACGCCATTGCATATTGAATAGGCAACTTCATATCCGGAAGTCCCATTTGTGCCTTAATACTACCATCCTCAAATTGTACCATGCTATGAATAATGCTTTGAGGATGCACTACCACTTTAATTTGATCGGGCGTTAAGCCAAATAACCATTTTGCCTCAATCATCTCAAGCCCTTTATTCATAAGGGTTGCAGAGTCTATGGAAATTTTTGCACCCATGGCCCAATTAGGATGTTGCAATGCATGATCACGTTTTACATTCACTAAAAAGTTGGGTTTCTTTCCTAAAAAAGGTCCGCCACTAGCAGTTAAAATTATTTTTTCAATGGGATTATTATTTTCTCCAACCAAGCACTGAAAAATGGCAGAGTGTTCACTATCTACTGGAATAATAGCAGCACCTTTTTCTTTTGCAGTGCGCATGACAATATCACCAGCAACCACTAAGGTTTCTTTGTTCGCAAGTCCCACTGCTTTTCCATGTTGCACTGCAGTGATTGTTGGTGTTAATCCTGCAAATCCAACAATACCCGCCATCATAAAATCATAACAGTCCATTGCAGCAACTTGTTCTAATGCTTCCTCACCTGCAAATACTTTTATGGGTTTACCTTCTAATGCTTTTTTTACAACTGCATATTTTCCAATTTCACCAATCACCACAATATTAGGAACAAATTGTAGTGCTTGCTCAATTAATAAAGATTCATTGGAATGCGCCGTTAATACTTCGGCAACAAAAAGTTCTGGATGCGCAGCAATTACTTCTAAGGTTTGTTTTCCTATAGAACCAGTTGAACCAAAAATTGCTATTCGTTTTTGTTGCATCCAGTGATTATGTTGTGGCTTATTTTTAAAATAAATGTGGTTAAAATTACATTATTATTTTGTAATAAAATTACTTAACTCATTTGCGATTATTCGGTCGTTGCTTAACCTAGGCACTTTATTTTGACCGCCTAGTTTCCCCTGTGCACGCATATAATTAATGAATGCATTTTTTTGAAGTGGCGTAATATGTAATGGCTCCAAAATATTGCCCACAATTAAATCATGATAGTATACATTTTTCTCGCAGAGGTACTGGTTTAGTTTTTTACCAAATAAGTCCATATCCTGAGGCGTTTTTTCAAATTCAATAAACCACTCGTGGTAACTTTTACCAGCACCTTGTTGTATAAAAGGCGCTACTGTAAATTCAACAACCGCTACATTCATTTCACTGGCTGCTTTTAATAAAGCTTGCTCCACTTCCTCTCCAATGACATGCTCCCCAAATGCAGAAATAAAATGTTTTACTCTTCCAGAAACAATAATTCGGTAAGGATTAAGGCTCACAAACTTAACCGTGTCTCCAATACTATATCCCCACAAACCCGCATTGCTGTTAATGATTAGCGCATACTGCTCGTTTAGTTTTACTTCACCTAAACTAAGTCTGGTTGGATTTTCATGATGCACTTGTGCAAGTGGAATGAACTCATAAAATATGCCACTATTGGTATTTAATAAGAGTCCCGAGTTATTGCGCTGGTCCTGAAAAGCAAAAAAACCTTCACTTGCTGGGAACAGTTCAATGGTATCAATTTCCTTGCCAATGGTTTCAAATAATTTGGTTTTATATGGCTCAAAATTGACACCTCCTTGCACTAGTACCTGCAAATTGGGAAACAAATCCTTAACAGGTTTTCCAGTTTTGGTAACTAAATTATCAAAATACATTTGCATCCATGGAGGAATGCCTCCTATTAAAGTCATGTCTTTGCCTAGGGTTTCTTCAACCACTTTTTCTAATTTCTCCTCCCACTCCTCTATACAATTGGTCTCAAAACTTGGAAGTTGATTTTTTCTTAAATAGGCGGGTATATGATGGTTTACTATACCACTTAACCTACCCGTAGCAATACCACCAACACGTTCTAAAATGGGGGAACCACTTAAAAATATCATTCTGCCATCTGCAAACTGGGTGTTTCCAGTTGTAGCCATATAAGTTAGAATGGCATTTCGGGCACCATTAATATGATTGCTTATTGAATCCTTTGAAATGGGTATGTATTTTACGCCACTTGTAGTTCCACTGGTTTTTGCAAAATAAATGGGAAGTCCCTTCCAAAGTACGTTAGGTGTGCCTTTTTTAACCTGTTCAATATATGTTTTGAGGCCTTCGTAGTCTCTAATAGGTACTGCTTTTTTAAAACCCTCGTAGTCCTGAATGTGATCAAACCCATGGTCTTTGCCAAAAATTGTGCCTTTCCCTGTCTTAACTAATTGATTTAGAATAACTTGCTGGTCCTTTATCGCGGTTTTGGCCTCCTTTTGCAACCTATTATACACCATTTTAGCAAATGGCTTGGCTAGCAAAGACTTAAAATTAAACATGAGCGCAAGATTGTTGTTAAAAGTAACGAGAACAAATTTAAGCAGTATTATTATATTTTTTGAGAATTACTTGCAAATTGGGAATATAATAATTACCTTTGCCGTCCTAATTTTGGACATTTATGTTAGCAGTAGTTAAAATCGCAGGACAGCAATTCAAAGTACAAGCAGGAGATAGCTTGTATGTACCTCACCTGCAAGGTAAAACCGGAGACAAAGTTGAATTCAGCGATGTATTATTCGTTGATAACAATGGAAGTATTTCATTTGCAACTAAGGTTGTAGTGAAAGCGGAAATTGTAAACGACCTAGTTCAAGGTGACAAAGTAATCGCTTTTAAAATGAAAAGACGTAAGGGTTTCCGTAAAAAACACGGGCATAGAACTCATTACACTCAAATCAAAATCGACAACATCGCTTAATATTTAAGCTAGTTGTAGAAGCACAGTTAATAACAGTATAGTAAAATATAAAAGACTATGGCACACAAGAAAGGTGAAGGTTCCGTAAAAAACGGCCGTGATTCACAAAGCAAGCGTTTAGGCGTTAAGATATATGGTGGTCAACCAGCTTTATCTGGCAATATCCTAATTCGTCAAAGAGGTACTCAGTACCACCCTGGTAAGAATGTTGGATTAGGTTCTGACTTCACTTTATTCGCATTATCTAACGGTGTAGTAGAGTTTAAAAAAGGTAAAAACAATAAAACTACGGTTTCTGTTTTGCCTGTAGAAGTGGTAGCTTAAAAAAAAGTTTTGTAAATATGAAAAAAGTTTTTACTTTTAGGCATATTTACTAACCATTAAATCTAAAAAACATGGCAACTGCAAAAAAAGCGGCTAAAAAAGCTGCTCCTAAAAAAGCTGCAAAGAAAGCTGCTCCTAAGAAAGCTGCAAAAAAAGCTGCTCCTAAAAAAGCTGCTAAAAAAGCTGCTCCTAAGAAGAAAGCTGCTAAAAAAGCTGCTCCTAAGAAAGCTGCTAAAAAAGCTGCTCCTAAGAAGAAAGCTGCTAAGAAAGCTGCTAAAAAGAAATAATTATCCTCGGATAATGTTGAAGGGTCCTCGATTTATCGAGGACTTTTTTTTGCCCCTACTCTTTGCACTTATTACCTTTACATATGCATAATTATGAAATTGGAGAATACTTTGCACTGCTTGCAAAATTAATGGACATTCATGGCGAGAATGAATTCAAAACCAAGTCTTATAGCAACGCCGCATTTACATTAGACAAACTCACCGAACCCGTATCAGATATGAGCCCTAGCCAGCTGTATGCTATAAGAGGCATAGGCGAAGCCATAGGTAAAAAGATCGAAGAAATTATAGCAACAAAATCGCTTTCTATACTTGATGCGTATCTACAAAAAACACCTCCTGGTATTTTAGAAATGCTAAAAATTAAAGGACTTGGTCCTAAAAAAATTGTTACCATTTGGAAAGAATTAGAAATAGAAAGCATTGGTGAACTATTATATGCATGTGAAGAAAACCGATTGATAAAATACAAAGGCTTTGGTGAGAAGACACAAAAAAATATTCAAGAATCTTTAGAATTTTATTTACATCATCAAGGAAATTATTTATACGAACAAGTAGAAAATTTAGCACTCACTTTACAGCAAAATTTAAACGAAACTTTTCCAAATCATCAACATATTATTAGTGGTCACTTTAAAAGACAAATGGAATGGCTGGGTTTTTTAGATGTGGTCACTACCCTCCCAGCAACCAATTTGACAAATTGGTTGACCGACAAAATGTTTAAAATTGAAAAAAAAGAGGAATATTTTTCTTGCAAGGGCGAGGATAACTTTGAAATAAGATGGCATTTAACTAACCCAGATACCTTTTTTTGGAAAGATTTTACCTTGTCATGTGACCCCGCCTTTTTAAGTGCATGGGAATTGCTACCCAATTTTAAGTTACATCCATTTCAAAGTGAAGCAGCTATATTTGAGCAAGTAGGTGTCCATTTTATTCCAGCTGCACAAAGAGAGCAGCCAAAAATCATACAAAATGCCTCAAAAAAAACTTTACCTGCTGCCATAAATCCTACTGATATTAAAGGAATTATACATTCCCATAGTACCTGGAGCGATGGCATTCACACCATTGAGCAAATGGCATTGGCTGCAAAGCAAAAAGGTTATGAATATTTAATAATTAGTGACCATAGTAAGTCGGCATTTTATGCTAATGGATTACAAGCCGACCGAATTTTAGCGCAACACAAGGAAATAGATGCATTAAATAAAAAACTTGCTCCTTTTGTAATTTTTAAAAGCATTGAATCCGATATTTTAAATGATGGTAGCCTGGATTATCCTGAGGAAGTACTTGCTAGTTTTGATATTGTAATTGCTTCGGTGCATTCTAATTTAAAAATGACCGAAGAAAAAGCCATGATGCGTTTATTAAATGCCATAAGCAACCCTTATACTAGTATTTTAGGACATCCTACCGGAAGGCTACTATTAAGCCGTAAAGGTTACCCAGTTGACCATGAAGCAATAATTGAATCTTGCGCCGAGCACAATGTGGTCATTGAATTAAATGCTCACCCTAGACGTTTAGATATGGATTGGAGGTATATACAAGCCGCCGTTGAAAACGATGTGTTAATTTCCATAAATCCAGATGCGCATGCCATAGCAGGTTTTGATGATTGTAAATACGGTGTGCTAGTTGCACAAAAAGCTGGGCTTACTAAAGCAAGCAACCTAAGTAGTTTTAGCTTGAGTGAAATGATGGAATTTATAGAATTTCAACAAGCAAAACGAGGTTAACTATTTTGTTTTATATAAATAAAATAGTCTCCAGCCATTAATTCAAAGGAGTTATTATTGCTAAACACATAGTCAAACCCCGAAAATACATTCCTAAACGCCCCAACTAATTTTTCATGTGAAACTTCCACATGGTGATGATTGGCGGATAAATTTAAAACTACTAAAACAGTGTTTTCTGCATCATATCTTAAAAAGGACATAACGCCATTCACTTGAATGGGTAAATTAAATGTATCTCCATTAATTAATGCACTATTGGTGGTTTTAAGTTGTATTAAGGTTTTATAAAAATGATGCAAAGCGGTTGGAAAAGTCCAATCAATCACATCCTTATCAAAAAAGGCCAATCTTTTTTTATTTGGTAACTCCTGCCCGCTATAAATTAATGGTATTCCTTTCCAAGTAAATGTAAATACGGCCCAGGCTTTAGCAGCCAACTGATACTTTTCATATTCAGTACCATTCCAACTATTCTCGTCATGGTTGCTTGTGAATAGTAATTTGGTTGCCCCTTGCGGATATTGAGCATAGCCATGAAGCACATTATAAACTTCGTTAACACTCACTTCTTGTTTTGCTAACTTTTCTGAAATATGCATTAAAGCCCAACCATAACTGGTATCAAATACCTGGTGATAATTCACATCCTCACATTCCGCTAACCAATACAAAGGCCTAATGGTTTCCACTGCTTTTCGTGCATCTATCCAAAAATCCAATGGCACCAAATGCGCCATGTCACACCTAAATCCGTCTATCTTAAAATCACGCACCCAATACTGCATTGCTCCAATTAAAGCATTACGCATTTCATTATTTGAATAATTTAGATCTACCACATCATCCCATCCATTGCGCTCGGTAAATGCTCCATTTTCATTTTGTGAAAACCAATTTGGATGCAACTCCATCCATTCGTGCTGGCGACCAGTATGATTGGCAACCCAATCAATAATTATTTTCATGCCTAATTCATGGGCCTGATTTACTAAATTTAAAAAATCTATTTCAGTTCCAAATTCAGGATTAATTTTTGTATAACTACTGCAAGCGTAATAACTTCCCAAACTTCCTTTTTTTACTTTTTCACTTATGGGCGTAATGGGCATGAACCATAAAATCCTTACTCCCATTTCCGAAAGCCTAGGTAGGTGCTTTTGAAAAGCAGCAAAGGTTCCCTCGGGGGTGTATTGTCTAATATTAACTTCATAAATAGTTGCATTATTTGCCCAGTTAACAGTAGTAAAATTCAAAGCCATTTTAATTCTATTTTTATTATCTTGTCCTATAGTATGAGTGTACAACAACCCAATTTAGAACGCAAATTAAGTCTTTTGCACGCAACAGCCATTAATATGATTGATATGGTTGGTATTGGCCCATTTGTAGTATTAAGTGTAGTTGCACAACTAATGGCTGGCCCTTATTTTTTATACGCTTGGATTGCAGGTGCCATTTTATCATATGTTGATGCCATGGTTTGGAGTCAGTTGGGTGCTGCACTACCCCGTGCAGGCGGAAGCTTTCATTTTCTAAAAGAAGGCTATGGTGAAAAATGGGGAAAGCTAATGAGCTTTTTATTTGTATGGCAAACTATGATACAAGCACCGCTGGTAATTGCATCGGCAGCCATAGGATTTTCACAATATGCAAACTATTTTTTTCATTTAAACTTTTGGCAAGAAAAAGCAGTTAGTGGTACGGTAGTTATTTTGGTGGTTGCGTTATTATATCGTAAAATAGAATCAATTGGTAAAATATCTGTTTTTTTATGGGTGGGCGTTTTAGGTACCATGGCTTGGATTATTGGTGGAGGTATTGCACATGGTAATTTTTTAGAGCCTATTAAACATATGAATGACGGACTTTTTACAAAAGGAAATGATGGCTTTACTTTACAACACGGATTTATAGCCGCATTAGGATTTGCAAGCGTTAAAACTGTATATAGTTATTTAGGTTATTATAATGTTTGTCACTTGGGTGGTGAAATTAAAAACCCAAGTAAAAATATTCCGCGCAGTATGTTTATTTCTATTACAGGTATTGCTATTTTGTATTTAGCAATGAATGTAAGTGTTGCAAGTGTACTACCTTTTCAAACTATTGTAAATAGCAAATTTGTAGTAAGTGACTATATCAAATCCTTATTTGGTCAGACAGCAGGTAGTATTGCAACGGTATTAATTTTAATGGTAGCATTTGCCTCCTTATTCTCTGCAACATTGGGTTATAGTCGTATCCCATTTGCAGCTGCTCAAAACAAAAGCTTTTTCCCTTTTTTTGCAAAAGTGCACCCTAAATTACATTTTCCACATCGCTCATTATTAGTACTAGGCGGCATTGCTTTTGTATTTAGTTTATTATTTAGATTAAAGGAAGTAATTGACGGCATTTTAGCCATGCGCATTTTAATCCAATTTATTGGTCAAGCTATTGGACTACTTTTATTATTCAAACGAAAAGGAAAGGATTTTTTCCCTTGGAAAATGCCGCTTTACCCTATTCCATTATTGATAGCTATTATCATTTGGGGCGCCATTTTCTTTTCTACAGGAATTAAAATGATGTTAAGTGGCTTAATTGTCATTACGCTAGGCCTTATTGCATATTTCGTTTCCAAAAAAATGAAATGGATTGGCGAAACAGAAACAAATTAATGCTTAGGCAATGAAATAATATTTGCAAGTAACTTATAAGCACCTGCATTACCAGCTGGCAATTGTCTAAACAATACCAAACTTAAATAAACCATATTCCCTTTGCCATAGGGTGCAATTAACAAGCTTCCATTACTAGGCGCCTCCCCTTTATCATTCATGGTTAATGGTGCTTCAAAATGTGCATCAAAATTATCTGACTGATAAGTACTGCGCTCTTGTGTCCAATTTTCAAAATCACTGGCTGTTATTTTATTTGGAACATTTAAAACTGCATGATTAGGCAAGTTAAAACTAACCGGCACATCCTCTTGTGTCACACGCTTTGCCGAATTTACAGAAAATTTATAGGGTCCTACCTTTACAGGTTTGATTCCCACTTGATTGCTTTTTAAATATTGCACTATTAAATTTCCTCCTTGCTCCACATAACTATTTAAAATGTCGTTTTTATCTGTTAAAAACTCATACATATTGTAAGCACGAATCCCAATAACAATGGCATCAAAAGTTTTTAATTTTTCAATGCTCATATCGGTCTCTTTTAAATAAGTTACTTGTGCTCCTAACTCAATTAATGCCTCGGGTAATTTATCTCCTGCTCCGTCAATATATCCAACATGGTATGCATTATTTTTTACAGCAAGTGGTACTATTTTAGTGCTTGCTGTTGGAAAATAAGTAATGGTGGGAATATGATCGTAGGCAATTGTTTTAGTATATACCGCATCATTGGGCGTAGGTAATTTATCATTAGCCTTTATGTTTACACTAATTTGTTTACTTGCTTTATTAAATTCAATACTTTGATATCCTACACTAACAGGCTTATTGTCTTTCATTAAACTAACTTCCTTGTCATATTTAAATTGTGTACTAGGTACTACTACTAATGGCTGGTATACATCCCCTTTGGTAGGATCGGTGTATTTATATAAAATAGGCAATTTAAAAATAAACCACTCTTTTTCAATGCTTAAATTAATGCTCAAAACAAATGCAGGATCGTTCTCAGCCTTGCCAATAAGTTGCTGATCTTTTACCACAAACATGCCTTCGGTTTTTGGATGCACTAACCAATATGGTTGAGAAATTGGCATATTAGAAGGTACATTAAGTGGAAAGTCCAATTGAAAATTTTGATTTGGTAATAACGGCTTTTCAAAACTGGTATCTGATTGGTCTGGAAAATTAATGTACATTAAATTAGTAGCAACGGCAGCTCTTTGATTGATTAATAATTGCACCTGTACTTTATCACCAGGCAGCACTTGTTGTTGCTGTGTGGTGGCTTCCATATAAATACCTGCACAATCTTGAATGATATTTTGAACTTGTTTAAGCTTGTAAGCAAGCCATCCATCAAATGTTAATGGGAGATTTTCAATTCGCTTTCTAAATGCCACTAATGCTGGTACCGACTTTTCTGGATGCATCAAATCATAAGCTGCATAAATAGAATCAATTGCTTTTTCGATGTTTGCATATCCAATGCTTGACCAACTGGTATTCACACCATCCATTATATCCAACTTAGCGGGCTCCCCGCCAGTTAATTCAAAATACTCATAGCTAGCACCTCTACGTCTTGGCCTTCCCTCTCCTTGGCTTTTATGCATGGTGCGTGCCTCGGCACCAATTTCACCATAACTTTTTCCAATGATGGGATTGTAGCCACCCACTTCTAATTTTAACTGATTATCGCTAGTGGTATTTATATTTCCAAAATTAAATGTGTTCCATAAAATTCTTTTTGCTTTCCATGGTGCTACTCCATATTTAAATTGTTCTGGGAATTTTGCAGGGTCTCCAGCAGCAATAAAAGCTTCATTGGCAATAATCGCACTAGCAGAGTGATGCCCATGACCTGCACGAGCGTCACGTGGAAAACGTGTAATTATAATATCGGGTTTAAATTTACGAATAACCCAAACAGCGTCACTCAACACTTTTTGATGATCCCAAATTTGCAATGCCTCCTCCGAGGATTTACTAAAACCAAATTCATAGGCCGTAGAAAAGTATTGTTCTGCACCGTCTATACGACGCGCGGCTAATAATTCCTGCGAACGTATTAAGCCAAGTTCAACTCCTTGCTCTTTGCCAATTAAATTTTGACCACCATCGCCACGCGTTAAACTTAAATAAGCGGTTCTAAAATTTCTTTCTTTAGTTAAATAAGGTAAAAAACTATTGTTTTCATCGTCAGGGTGTGCAGCGAAATACAGTACGCTCCCAAGGGTTTTTAAACCTTTTATTTGTGCTGCAATTTCGGCACTATTTTTTTGCGCATTTGTGGTCGCAGCAAAAAACAAAGATCCCAAAGCAATAACAATAATTTTTTTCATACTTACCATTTCAATTCTAGATTAATAAAGCACAAATAGACATTTAATTTATTTTCCGTTAAAGAAAATAGCATTGGATAAAACTAACTTCCCATTTTCCCAGAAGTTTCTGAAAATTGGATCGTCGGCCATAAAAATTAATTTACCAGCGCCCATATCTTTTACACCAATTACTACACCCTCTTGTAATGCAGCTTTGGCTTTAACACCAGCAAAACCAGCTACATGACTATCCTTTTTAATTACACCAGCATTCCAAAAATCACCACTTGGCTCATAGCTTACCATGTCTTGTTTTAAATCATAATAAACCCCACCTGTACCAAATCCTACTGGATGTGTTTCGTCCATATATACTTTATAAATAGCACCAGGAATAGCACTTTGTAAATAATCGGTAACCGACTCGCCATATTTTGGTAATTTATTAATATCTACTTTTTCTGGTTTTGGAATTTCTTTAATTTTAATACCCCAGTCTGGATTACTTGCAAGCTGTTGTGCAGCAGATTCAAAAGCAATTAAAACACCTCCTTTTTTCACAAAAGCTTGTAATTTTTCGTTGACATTTTTGCTTGCTAAGTCCTTAAAAGAACCCTCTGGGGCAATAATTACATCGTATTTACTTAAATCAATTCGGTTTAAATAAGTGTAGTTTAATTGTGTGATTGGATAATTTAATTGTTGATCAAAAAAGTTCCATACCTCACCAGCTGCTAATGCCGAAGCGCTCTCTCCAGTAAATAATGCAACTCTTGGAGCGTGACCAATGGTTTTAATTTCTGGTGAACCAAAATCGGCGCCTTTTTCCGCCCAAGCAGTTGACACTGGAATAGCTTCAATATTTGCAGCATCACAAATTGCTTTAGTATCGGCAGCCCAATTTTCTTGGTTACTTGTTTTTAAAATAATTAAAGTGCCTGCATCATATTGTTTGCCAGCAGCTGAAAAAGGTTTTTCGGCATATCTAACTTTAATGTTTTTATTTAATAAACTGGCCAACACTTTTGAAGATGCAAAAGAATTGTAAGGAATTAAATACCCAAAATTAGTTGTTGCAGCTGCTGCAATTTTAAGGTCAAAACCTGGTGTTAATGTTAATGGTTCCTTTGAAGCATACCCATGAACCCCATATACATAAGGCAATGACCATGCTGTAATGTCGTAAGTGTTAGAGTCGTTCACTTGGGTGATTGGCTCTAGTAAAACCCTTGCTAAAACACCATGCACTTGAGCTACGTTCACTGCCAAAGTATACCCTTCGTTTACAAAATTGCCTTCCTTTTTTGTGGCATAATCAAAACCCTTAAAAGCGGTATTAATAGTACCTACTTGGATGTTATTTTTCTTCAATAAATCGGCAAGCGCATTTAATGCATTTGGATTTTTTGCAGTCATTACAAATGTTTTATAAACCGAAGCAGTGCCTGCCCTGCTGTTATCATAATACTTTTTAAACGCACCTAATAAATTGTCTTTATTTGATGCACTTATTTCTATGGTAGCTAACCCAGTTGTAAAGTGATGCGTAACCCTTGCAACCAATGTTAAAGTATCCTCATCTTTATTTTGAACCCCTAAGCCCGCACTAATACCACCTTGCTCATAAGTCATACCAATAGCGCCATTATACATAGGGTAACTGTCTCCATAAGAAGGATACAGCATATCAAAACGTTCTTTGGTAAAGAACAACCAGTTATTTTGATCAAAATATTTTGCATTATTTTTCCCAATTTGAACTTGAAATTCTTTTTGCCATGGTGTAATGGCATCATGAATTGGCTCTGAAGTTGGCGTGAAAAAATAAGGTTGATTATACCCTTGCTCATGAAAATCTACGTGTACTTGTGGATACCATTTTTGATATAAAGCAACTCTTTGCTTACTCTCTACTTGTGTTTGCCAAGCCCAGTCACGGTTTAAATCAAAATTATAATGATTGCTACGTCCTGCTGGCCATGGTTCCATGTGTTCTCTTGCATAAGGGTCTGCATTATAATTAGTACCCACTGCATTATTATACCAATTCACATAACGGTCACGACCATCTGGATTAATACATGGGTCAATGATTACAATTGTATTTTTTAACCACTCTTTTGTTTTTGTATTTGCTGGATCCACTAAAGCAAATAAAGTTAACATAGAAGCCTCCGATGATGCAGGCTCGTTTCCATGCACATTATAAGACAACCAAACAATTCCTGGTTGATTTAAATCGGTAACCGTTCCGTCCACTAAACCATTATTATGTTTTCTGATCTCTTCTAGCTTTGCAATATTTTCTGGAAGTCCTATTACTGCAACTAATAAATCACGGCCTTCATTTGTTTTTCCATAAGGCATTATTTTAACCATGTCTGGTTTTGCCTGCGCAACTGTATTGAAATAAGATACAATTTGATGGTGTCTTGTAAATTTAGTCCCCACTTTGTAACCTAAAAAGCTAGCAGGACTTGGCACATTTTGTGCCACCGTTAAAAAGGAAATAAATACAAAAAACAAGCTTACTGAAAGCTGCTTAATAGCTGTTTTATTCATGTGAAATTTTTTAAATACGAGATATAAATATGAAGCTTAAAAATACGCATATTTGGCCTTAAAATTACTATTGTAGCCAGTAGTTTTACACAAACGGCTAGCCTCTATTTTGTTGAATACTAAATAATTATGTAAATTACTGATCTAATTTATTTCCATGAACTTGAAACTATCCAACCCTAAAGTAAAATTGTTATTGATTACTTTATTATGTGTAATCATTAGTATTTTAACGCAAGCACAAACTTTTATAAAAGAACACCCTGCAATTAACCCATATCAATATGCCGTTGTTAAGGAAAGTTCATTTGAACACGGCGCAGTTACTTCGGCCCACCCATTGGCTAGCATGGTTGGCGCTGCAATAATGCAGGATGGAGGCAATGCTTTTGACGCAGCAATTGCAACACAATTTTGCTTAGCTGTGGTTTTCCCAGGAGCTGGAAATATTGGCGGTGGTGGTTTTATGTTGGCTAGAAAAGCCAATGGAGAATTAATAGGCATTGATTATCGTGAAGCAGCTCCTAAAAGTGCAAATAGAGACATGTATTTAGATGATAAAGGAAACCCAATTCCAAGCAAATCCAGGGACGGCGCATTGGCTTCGGGGGTACCCGGAAGTGTTGCTGGTATGGTTAGTACCCAAGCTTATGCTAAATTTCCATTGGCTAAATTAATTGAACCTGCTATTGAGCTTGCAGCGTTTGGATTTGTAATTACCGATCGTGAGGCAAAGGGTTTAAATTCAGAAAAAGCCAACTTTTTAAAAAACAGTTCGGCGCCTAGTGCATTTACACAAAGAGAATGGAAAGCAGGAGATACCCTATACCAGCCGGAACTTGCAGCTACTTTAAAACGAATTCAAAAATATGGCTTGAAAGGATTTTACGAAGGGCCTACCGCGGATATGATTGTCAAAGAAATGGAACATACTTCAGGTATTATTACAAAAGAGGACTTAAAAAACTATCGTCCTAAATTTAGAAAGCCAATTGAATTTGATTACAAAGGACACCATGTAATAAGCTTCTCTCCTCCATCAAGTGGTGGTATCATTATTGCACAAATGCTACAAATGATTGCACCATATCATATTGAAAACATGGGTGTAAATACCGAAGCTTCGGTAAGTTTAATGGTAGAAGCACAACGCCGTGCATATGCAGACCGTGCCGAACATATGGGTGATCCCGACTTTTGGAAAGTGCCTACTAAAACTTTAATAAGTGCAAGCTATGCAAAGGAAAGAATGAAAGATTATGTACCAGGTACTGCCGGTAATAGCAAAATAACACAAGCCGGTGAGGTTCATGAAAGTGAGCAAACAACGCATTTTAGTGTGATTGATGCCGAAGGAAATATGGTTGCCATTACAACCACCCTAAATGATACCTACGGTAATAAAACCATAGTAGCAGGCGCAGGATTTTTATTGAATAACGAGATGGATGACTTTAGTGTAAAACCAGGTGTTCCAAATATGTATGGGGCGATAGGTGGAGAAGCAAATTCTATTGTACCGGGTAAGCGAATGTTAAGTTCCATGACCCCTACTTTAGTGACTGTAAATAACAAACCCTATATTAGTATTGGCACACCTGGTGGCACTACTATTCCAAACCAAGTATTTGAAGGACTAGTTAATATCATTGACTATAAAATGACCATAAAAGCCGCTATTGACAATCCAAGATTTCATCATCAATGGATTCCGGATATGATTGGTGTAGAGTCTGATTTCCCTGAACAAACAATTAATGATTTAAAAAGCAAAGGCTATACCATTATGAAAAGAGGCCGTTTTGGAAGAATGGATGGCATTCAAATATTAAAAGATGGTATGCGAAATGCAGCCGGCGACAAACGTGGCGATGACAGCGTTGCTGGTTATTAAAATACATATAAGTTTAAGGCGAATTAACTTAATTCTCCCTTGCATTTTAGTATTTTTACAAAAATCATTTTCTTGTTAAAAAAGAGACTTTTTTTACTGCGCATAATACTTGCTAGCATTATAGGATTATTTCTGTTATGCTATTTGTTATTACTAATCCCCGTAGTTCAAAATAAGTTAGTTCAAATTGCAGCAAGTCGTTTGTCAAGTAATATTGGCGCAAAAGTAAAAGTGGATCAAGTTGGCTTTTCACTATTTGATAAACTAGACATGCAGGGAGTTTTAATCAAAGACCAAAAAAACGACACATTACTTTTTGCCAAAAGCTTTAAACTTAGACTAAGCGACCTTGTGTTTTCATCCAGCGAACCAGTGATAAAATATATTGGATTGGATGGAGCAAAAATTTACTTTAACCGAAGTACTGAAAAATGGAATTACGCGTTTTTAACAAACTACCTTTTAAATTCAGACACCAGTAATAAAAAGCCAAATAAGTTTGATATTAAAAAAATGGATCTAACCAATATTCATTTCATTCAAAACGATAAATGGGAAGGACAATTAACCGAAATAAATGCCAATAATGTATTACTAAATATTAAGTCTATACAAGACAAGAAAATAAGTATTGACCAAATCATAATAAATAAACCATACTATTTAATCCAATCTTTTAAGGGCAATAAACCAATTACAAAAAATAATACTTTATTTAAAAAGTCAACCAATAGTACACTTGAATTTAACCCTACTCATTTAAATATTCACGTAAATGAATTACAAGTTAGTAATGGAAAAATGTGGATTGAAAATGGATACACCCTCCCTACTTCTTATTTTGACGGAGATCATATTAGAATGCAAGAAATTAATACAAGCATTTACAACATACATTTTGAGCAAGACACTATTACAGCAAATGTAAAATCATTAAAAGTAAAAGAACGTTCTGGTTTTGAAATAAAAAAATTAGTGACTGCATTTAAATTTACTCCTAAAATAATGGAGTTTGATAAATTATTATTAAAAACAAATAATAGCACCATTGGTAGTTATTATGCAATGCAGTATAAACAATTCTCAAACGATTTTCAAAATTACATTACCAATGTAACTATGAAGTCTCATTTGGAAAATGCAAATGTTGCCACCGACGATATTGCTTATTTTGCTCCAGCACTAAAAGACTTAAACCAAAAAGTAAACATTAGTTGTCACTTTATTGGAACTGTGGACAATTTCAATGCTAACGACCTTACTGCTGGTTACAATAATTCATTTGTAAGTGGAAGTTTCTCCATGAAAGGCATACCCAACATGCGCAATACACAAATTGCATTTAGTGGTGTAAATGCAAAAACAAACTATTCAGATTTAAGTAGATGGATTGTTAGTTTAAAAGAAGTAAAAGACTTCCCATTTGATGCATTGGGTGATTTGAAATTTAAGGGGGACTTTAATGGCACTGTTTATGATTTTATTGCCAAAGGGGCTGTAGGTACAAAATTGGGATTAGCCGAAACTCAAATACGATTAAAGTTTCCAAAAAATATGGAACCTACCTATGAAGGATTGCTTAACACCTATCGTTTTAATATTGGCAAACTATTTAATATTAGCTCGCTTGGCCTTGTAAATTTTAAAGGCACTATTGCCGGCAGTTCCTTTATATTAGAAAAATCTAAAACTAATATTGAGGGCAATATAGACTCTATTGAATTCAATAATTACACCTATACCAATATTAATACCAATGGTATTTTGCAAAAAGGGGCATTTAATGGTTCCTTTAAAATAAAAGACCCCAATATTAATTTTATTAGCAATTTAGAGTTGGATTTCAGAAATAAAACACCAAAATTCAATGCTGTTGGAGACTTATTAAATGCCAATTTGCAGGCCTTGAATTTTTCAAATAATAAAATTCAACTTACCGGGCTGCTAGACATTAATTTTGAAGGAAATAATATTGATAACTTCACTGGATTTGCAAAATTCTTTAATGGCAAATTAAAAGGAACCGAGGCTGCTGTTAATTTTGACTCCCTTACCCTAGAATCCGCTACTAAAAATGGTATAAAAAATATCAAACTTTCTAGTGACGATATTCAAGCGAGTATAAATGGCAAATTTAATATTCTACATTTACCAGCAAGTGTTCAATATTTTATTCAAAAATATTTCCCTACTTATATCCCTGCCCCTAAAAACACGCCAGCTAATCAGCAATTTACAGTAAACATAAAGACCAACTATTTTGAACCCTATATTAGATTATTTAACAAGGATTTTTCTGGGTTTAACAATATGTGTATATCGGGATCCATTAATACCGATAAGCAAAGTATTGGATTAAACGCGGCTATCCCATTTGCTAGTTATAAATACAAATGGGCTAATTATGCTATTACCGGTGGCGTTATTGCAGGGAAAGGGAATATGGATTCACTGCATTTAAACTTGGAGGCAACACAGTTTAACCTTACCGATAGTTTAAGTTTTACCAACCCTATTGTAAAAATTAATACAAGCAACGACAATTCTTATGTTGATATTAATTCAAATAGCGAGTCGGTACTTGAACAACTTTCTTTAAAGGGGTATGTGCATACTTATAGTGATGGTTTAGCCATTAATTGGTCGCCCTCCTTTTTTGAATTAAACCATAAAAAATGGGATATTGAAAAAAATGGTATGTTAAGCATAAGGGAAAGCAATACCAGCGCTAGTAATTTGAAATTTACTCAAGGCATTCAGGAGTTTATATGCTCCAATTCAAAGACCGAAAAAAATGCATTACAACTTGAATTAAAAAATGTGGTATTAGGTGATATAACTAAATTATTTTTCTCATACCCTCGCCTCGAATGCGTTACAAATGGGAAAATACAATTTAGCAATATCTTAAAGGACTTTGAGATGAAAGCAAATTTAAACCTTAATCAGTTTGCATTTAACAATGATTCCATAGGAATTACCAACGTAAATTTGGCATACAAACAATCTAAAGGTGTTGTTGGATTTGATTTTAACGCTCCTAATACCGAATACAATTTATCGGCTAATGGCGCATACAATATTAAGGATAGTATTAACCCTTTGGACGCAACCCTTTATTTGAAAAATTCAAAATTTAATTTAGTACAACAATTTATCGGAGGCGTTATTACTAATATTGATGGCAGAGCAGATGGTAGTTTGCATTTTGGTGGAAGAATTGAAAATCCCGTACTGCTTGGAAAAGCAAGTTTAGAAAATGCATCTTTTGTAGTAGACTATACCAAAGTGAAATACCAAATTCAAAATGGGGCTACCATTAATTTTACAAACGAAGGCATTGACTTTGGGACCATAACAGTATCCGATAAATTAAATAGAAAAGCGCAGTTTAAAGGCAAAATACTTAACCAAGGTTTTAAACACCTGGACTATGATATGGAAATGAATAGTCCTAAAATTGAACTATTAAACACAGATGCCATTGACAATCCTAATTTTTATGGCAAGGCAGTTGGTAAAGCTACCATGACCATAAAGGGACCAGAGGAAAATATTAGAATGGCCATTAATGCCGATGTTAATGATAGCTCCCATATTTATGTTCCAAATACTACTAGTAAAGAAAGTGGCAAGTCGGAATTTATAGTATTTAAAAAATATGGAAAGACGGCAGTAAAAAGTGCCGACATCCCAACTTATAATTTAGTAGTTGACTTAGAAGTAAGTGCTAATAACAAAACCCAAATTGATGTTATTTTGGATGAGCTTACTGGAGACGTAATTAAGGGAATTGGTGAAGGCCGAATTAAAATTAGAGCAGGAAATATAGAGCCCCTAACCATTAGAGGTAAATACAATATAGAATCTGGCAAATACGATTTCAACTTTCAATCCTTTATTAAAAAACCATTTGAATTAATTGGCGAAGCGGGCAACTACATAGAGTGGACAGGAAACCCTTATGAAGCGGATATTCATATTGATGCAAAATATACCGCCGAAAGAGTAAGCTTAAATGACTTAGTGGGATCGGCTAATTTTAGCAGTGCCGTTAAAAGTTATAGAGGAAGTGTTTATGTAATTGCAGCTTTAAGAAATAAACTTTCTCAGCCAGATATTAAATTTTCACTAGCCTTCCCTCAGGGTAATCCAATTAGTTCTGACAATGAATTTTCACAGTTCATAACTAGGCTAGAGCGTGATGACAATGAAATTTTAAAACAGGTTTCGTTTTTAATTGTCTTTAACTCCTTTGCGCCAGTTAGTTTTAGCAATACCAATAACACCAATGCCTACTCGGTAACAACCATTGGTATAAATACGATATCTCAATTACTTACTAAGGAAATTAATAAGTCCTTAAGCAACCTAATAAACAAAGCAACTGGTGACAAAAGCTTACGTTTTGACATTGGATCCTCGGTGTACAATAGTGGTAATTTATTAGATCCAACGGGTGGAGGCATTGCTATTAATGCAAACAAAGTAGACCGTACCAGGGTTAATTTAAAATTAGGACGTAGTTTTTTAAACGATAAAATTGTTGTGAATGTAGGCGGTGATTTGGACTTTAATGTAAGAAGCACCACTACTTTACAAAATGGAGATTTACAATGGTTACCCGATGTGAATATTGAATTTTTACTTTCAAAAGATAAAAAATTAAGAGCCATTATATTTAATCGTAATAGCTTAGATATAAACGGAAGTGCTTTAGGCAAACGTAACAGACAAGGAGTAAGTATCTCCTACCGCAAGGACTTTGATTAACGCCCAATTTAAGGAAGCGGATTTACTGGCAACTTTTTACAGTTTTTCATTTTGTACACATAAAAATTTCTTAAGTGTACTTTTTTTGAAATAATTGCAATGGTGTCAGGCTTACTTATAGTTTCAAAGTAAGCACCATACATCTGATTTGCATTGGTTGGAATATTTGAGGGTACAATACAATAAGCATCATCTCCAATTTTTAAACCTTCCTGTATTTTATTTAGCCAAGCAAATTTGTGCATGTCCTCTAAACTACCTATAGTAATTACCCTTTTATGTAAGGGCCTGGCCGTGTAAAATAATATATGGCCTGCAGGAAACCATTTATGTGTTATTAAAGCAGCATTGGGTTTCATGGCACCAGATAGACTATCATTTTTTACCATTACGGCAAAGGAGTTGGTAAATTGCTCCCAACCTGTTACATCGTTAATAGGATTATACTCCCCAAGGTTCTCTAATTTATCCGAGCCCAACTGTTTAGGAAAAATATAAACCAAGCCTAAAAAAGCTAAAATAAAGGCTATTAAAAGCCCAAATGCGCCCTTTATTATTAAAGGCATGGACTTGGTATTGTCCAACACCAAACTCCAATAAACCCCACTTATAATAAACAATCCAATAAAAGCAGGCCCAGTCCAATGTGGAAGGGTTGGATTAAATAAAGACAGTGTCCAAAAAGTAAAAATCAAAGGCAGACTAAGCCACAACAATAAATTAATAGTTTGCGAACCCATTGTACGCTCCTCTGAATGCTTATGCGTAATTATTTGATTTTGGTTTAACGCTGATAATTGAAGTTTAATTTTTTTGATATTAAACAACGCAATCATCGCAGCCAAGTACACCAATGGATTTTGATAAATTATCTCTCCTACAATTTGTTGTAAGAAACTATCTAATAATAAACCAGTATGCATTACCCTTTGTGAGTGATAACGATAGGTAATAAAATTATTTTTAAAATTCCAATTTACAATGGGCACTATACAAAGCAAGGTTATCAAAATGGCTATATATACACGCGCATTCTTTAGGGTCTTAATTTGATGAAAAAATAAAAAGGCACCAAAGCCAAACCATAAATACAATCCATGCACTTTACTTAATGTGGCTAAGCCAATTAATAAACCTAAAAATAACCAATGCTTTGTTTTAAACAACAAGGGATGCATTACCCATTTAGTCATCCAATAAATTGATGCCGTGAAAAATAATAATTGCGGACTATCAGGTAATACAAATAAGCCAGCTATAATGGAAGTATAAACAGAAAGTGTATACATCCAAGCAGCTATATACCCTGCCCTTTCGTCCTTTATTAAAGTGCCAGTTTTAAAAATAGTCCAACATGCTGCTGCTGCACAAATAATACTTCCTATGCGCATAGATAAAGTGGAGACCCAATTTAAATTTAAACTTGTTAAACGCATCATCCATCCTATCATACCAGGATGATCAAAATGATTCCAATCGGGTTGAACTGCATAAGTGTAATAATACACTTCGTCGTTTCCTAGCTCAATAAAATATGATAAACAAATTTTTAGAACAACCGAGATGCCAATTAACCACCACATTTTTTTCTGAAATAATGTAGCAGCTGTTTTCATATATAATAATTGATTAAAAAGGCAAGCTAAAAAAGCTACCTTTATTTAGTATTGCTTACCAACCATTCGGTTGCTAAAGCATAGCCTTTCAAACCCAAGCCTACTATGCTTCCTACCGCTTTGGCAGAAACATGGGATATTTTTCTGAAATCTTCTCTAGCATGTACATTGCTAATATGCACTTCAATCACCGGCACTTTAATAGCTGCAATGGCATCTCCAATGGCAACCGAAGTGTGTGTGTAGGCTGCAGGATTAATAATAATGCCATCCTGATCAAACCCATATTTTTGAATAGCATCTACCAACTCCCCTTCTACATTGGATTGGAAATAAGTAAAATTTACTTGTGTGAATTGTTGCTTTAATTGCACTAAAAAATCATCAAAACTTTCATTGCCATAAACACCTGGTTCACGCTTTCCTAACAAGTTTAAATTAGGCCCGTTAATAATAGTAATGTTTGGCATAGTTGTAATTTTAAAGCTAAGCGATTTAGTAGGATTAGTTCGCTTTCATTAAAGATACGAAATCATCAAATAAATACCTGCTATCGTGGGGACCTGGAGTTGCCTCGGGGTGGTATTGTACGCTAAAGGCAGGGCGGTCTTTTAATTTAATGCCTTCAATGGAATCATCGTTTAAATTAACGTGTGATACAATTACATTGTCATGCTTTCTAACTGCATCGGGGTCTACACCAAAGCCATGATTTTGTGTTGTAATTTCTGACTTACCAGTAATTAAATTTTTCACCGGATGATTTAATCCGCGGTGACCATGGTGCATTTTAAAAGTTGGGATATCGTTAGCACGTGCTAATAATTGATGCCCTAAACAAATTCCAAACAAAGGTGTTTTAGCTGCTAAAATTTCTTTAATAGTAGCAACTGCATAATCCATTGGCGCTGGATCTCCTGGACCATTTGATAAAAAGTAGCCAGTTGGATTAAATGCTTTTAATGTTTCAAAATTTGTTTTTGCAGGGTGCACTCTTACATGCACGCCTCTGTCTACTAAACATTGTAATATATTATGCTTCACCCCAAAGTCAAGTACAGAAACCTTTATAGGTGAATTCACATCGCCTAGTTCATATACTTCCTTTGTGCTTACGGTACTTGCTAATTCTAATCCATCCATACTTGGCACTGCAGACAATTGCTTTTTTAATGCATCCACATCTAAATTATCAGAAGAGATAATACAGTTCATTGCACCACTAGTTCTAACATGTGCTACCAATGCTCTTGTATCTAAGCCTTCAATGGAAACAATATTATTTGCAATTAAATACTCATTTAAATTTCCATTGGCTAAAGCACGTGAATATTTTTCCTCTAGGTTACGTCCAATTAAACCATGTATTTTAACCGACTTACTTTCTACGTCTGTATCCTTCACCCCATAATTACCAATATGCACATTGTTCATGATAATAATTTGTCCAGTATAACTAGGATCGGTGAAAACTTCCTGATATCCTGTCATTCCCGTGTTAAAACAAATCTCACCTGTAGTGGTGCCTATTTTACCAAATGCTTGTCCGTGAAATACATTGCCATCGGCTAAAACTAAGATTGCGGGTTGTGAGGTCATTGGATTATTCAGTTATATTTTACAAATTTAGGCAAAAAAAAGGCAAGACCAAAGTCTTGCCTTATATGTTAAATGAGATTAACCATTATTCAGCAGCTGCTTCGGGTGTAGAATCAGTTACTACTTCAGCAGCAGGAGCTTCTGCAACTTCAGCATCTTTCTTAGGAGCAGCAGTTGCCTTACTTCTACGTGTTTTTTTAGCTGGCTCAGCTGCAGTTGCAATTGAGTTACCGTAAATTTCGTTGAAGTCTACTAATTCAATCATTGCTTTTTCGGCGTTGTCACCTGGACGAATACCTAATTTAATGATACGTGTATATCCACCTGGACGAGCAGCAATTTTAGGCGCAACAACAGTGAATAATTCTTTCACAGCTGCTTTGTCATTTAAATAACTGAACACCACTCTGTGGTTGTGCATGATTTCTTCTTTAGAAGCCGTTTTTTTAGTTTTAGTAACTAATGGCTCTACATAAGTTCTTAAAGCTTTTGCTTTAGCTAATGTAGTTACAATACGCTTGTGTGTAATTAACTGAATAGCTAAGTTACTTAACAATGCTTCTCTGTGTGCCTTTTTACGGCCTAAGTTGTTGATTTTGTCTCCGTGACGCATGACGTTTATTTTTTGTCCTTACACCGTGTCAGGAATTGTAAGGTGTGAGCCCGAAAGCTCGGTTTATAAATAGCGACTATTGTAAGTCTAATTTGTCTAATCCTAATTTACCTAAATCCATACCAAAGCTTAATCCTCTTTCAATTAATACTTGTTCAATTTCAGATAAAGATTTTTGACCAAAGTTTCTGAACTTCATTAAGTCCTCTTGCTCGTATTGAACTAATTCGCTTAAGCTGTTAATTTTAGCAGCTTTCAAGCAATTGAACGCACGAACAGAAAGATCTAAATCCTCTAAAGGAGTTTTTAAAACTTTTCTTAATTGTAATACTTGTTCATCAACCACATCCTCTTTCTTATCTTCTTTATTATCAAAAGTGATATTCTCGTCTGTGATGATCATTAAGTGTTGGATCAAAATTCTTGAAGCTTGCTTTACTGCATCTTCTGGATGTATTGTTCCGTCTGTAGCTACATCTAAGATTAATTTTTCGTAGTCAGTTCTTTGCTCCACACGATAGTTTTCCATAACGTATTTAACGTTCTTAATTGGTGTATGGATAGAATCGATAGCGATATAACCAAATGGCATATCTTTTAATTTATTCTCTTCAGCTGGGATATAACCACGGCCTTTTTGAATAGTTAATTCGATATCTAATTTAGCAGAAGGATCCATTGTACAAATAACTAACTCAGGATTCATAACTTGAAACTGTTGAGAAGCTTCGCCTAAATGACCAGCGTTAAATTCGCTGCTACCTTTAATTGATAAAGTTAATTTTTCAGAACTAACGTCTTGATCTGCCTTACGCTTAAAACGAACTTGCTTTAAGTTTAAGATCATTTCTGTAACGTCTTCTGTAATGCCTTTGATTGTTGCAAATTCATGATCTACACCTTCTATTTTAATACCCACAATTGCAAAACCTTCTAAAGAGCTTAATAATACTCTTCTTAATGCATTACCTAATGTTAAACCAAATCCTGGCTCTAATGGACGGAATTCGAATTGTCCTTCAAAGTCATTTGCTTTTTGTAAAACAATTTTATCAGGTTTTTGAAAACTTAATATAGCCATGTTATAGTTTTTTTTATTTGATTCTTCACAAAGGAAGAAATGTTGTTAAGTGCTACTATTTAGAATACAATTCAACGATTAATTGCTCCTTGATATTTTCAGGAACTGCTTCACGTTCTGGCATTGCGATAAATGTACCAGAATTAGTAGTTTCGTTCCAATCCACCCAGCTAAACTTAGTGTTTCTTGGACGTTGCTTGCTAACGATAGCAGAATTGTGCGCACTCTTAGGACGGTAAGTAATAACGTCGCCTGGCTTACAAGTGTAAGAAGGAACATTTGTTACATCACCATTAACTGCAATATGCTTATGCGCAACTAATTGACGCGCTTCTGGACGACTTGCAGCTAATCCCATTCTAAAAATGGTATTGTCTAAACGAGATTCTAGTAATTTAATTAAGTTTTCACCAGTAACACCTTTGATACGAGAAGCCTCTTCAAAAGTTTTACGGAATTGACGCTCTAATACACCGTATGTGTATTTTGCTTTTTGCTTTTCTCTTAACTGTAACGCATACTCTCCTAATTGCTTACGCTTGCGTTGTGCACCGTGTTGACCTGGAGGGTTGCTGTTTTTACCCAACCATTTTGCGTTTCCTAAAATAGGTTCGCCGAAAATGCGGGAAATTTTGGTTTTGGGACCTGTGTAACGTGCCATAATTTGTTGTTTTTGATTTTTTGGTGACGGTAAAGCATCGGTAAAAATCTAAAATGAATGCAATACCCGGTTTATAAAAATGTTATTGTTATACTCTTCTTTGTTTTGGAGGACGACATCCGTTGTGTGGCATTGGTGTCACGTCGCGGATAGAAGTTACTTCGATACCTGATTGTGAGATAGAACGGATAGCGCCTTCACGACCAGAACCTGGTCCTTTTACGAAAACATCTACTCTTTTAACACCAGCGTCTAATGCTACTTTGGCTGCATCGGCTGCTGCCATTTGAGCTGCGTATGGAGTGTTCTTTTTAGAACCTCTAAAGCCCATTTTACCAGCACTGCTCCAGCTAATTACTTGACCTGCTTTGTTGGTAAAGGCGATGATTAAATTGTTGAAAGTTGCGTTGATACGAACTTCGCCTGCTGCGTCGATTTTAACGACTCTCTTTTTTGCAGCTGCTTTTGCACTGTTTTGTGCTTTTTGTGGTTTAGCCATTTTTTTTGAGGTGTGCGCTTTTTACTTGTTTTTGACTTGTAAAAAGAGCGGGTTATTTAAATGATAATTCCGCCTGGGGCGGAAACCGATTAAATCTCCCCTGTAACCGAGGTTCAGGATCCAATTTTAAGCGGGTTTTTATAGCAAAAAGTAGTCAAGGTTTCCCAATGACTACTTTAAGTATTATTATTTCTTAGCTACTTTCTTCTTACCAGCAACTGTCTTACGCTTACCCTTACGAGTACGTGAGTTAGTTTTAGTACGTTGGCCACGAACAGGTAAACCTTTTCTGTGACGTAAACCACGGTAACAAGCGATATCTAATAAACGCTTAATGCTCATAGAAACTTCACTACGTAAAGCACCTTCTACTTTAAATTCTGCGTTAATGATATTACGAATTGCAGTTTGCTCATCGTCGTTCCACTCATTTACTTTTTTGTCGTAACTGATGTTTGCTTTGTCTAAAATGTACTGAGCTGTAGAATGTCCAATACCGAAAATGTACTGTAGTCCTATTTCTCCTCTTTTGTTTTTTGGTAAGTCTATACCGGCAATACGAGCCATATGCTAAAACTTGTTTTTAATTTACTTTTTTTTGTTTTTTAAAACTTTAGCGTCTCCGCTAAAAGCCTTACTATCCTTGTCTTTGCTTAAAGCGAGGGTTTTTTTTGTTGATTACAAATAAAACTCCTTTACGCTTCACGATTTTACAATCGGCGCTACGTTTTTTGATAGATGCTCTAACTTTCATCTTTTTGTTTTTAAAATATTATGCTTCTGTTACTTATGTCTAAAAATAATTCTTCCCCTTGTTAAGTCATATGGACTCATCTCCACACCTACTTTATCACCAGGCAAAATTCTGATATAGTGCATTCGCATTTTTCCAGAAATTGTTGCTAAGATTTCGTGACCATTTTCAAGCTTAACTCTGAACATAGCATTGCTCAGTGCTTCTATAATTACTCCATCTTGTTTAATCAGCGGTTGTTTTGACATACTTATTTTGGGGTTGCAAAGATATGGAAATGAATGGAATTAAGAAAAATTACCGGTTAAATATTGAAAAAAGTCCAAAATAAAAGGAGAAGCAAGGCTTCTCCTTAAAATTAGATTGATAATCAGCTAGTTATAAAAATGTTACATGCTAGCTCCAGGATACCAAGGGCGTCCTACTCCAGCTTTAAACGGCCAAGGTGTCATTAATAAGATTAAAACCAGGGCAATTATAAAAAAAGCTAAACTTGGACTGGTTTTTCCAGACTTTTTATACTTGATGTGTCCAATAGTAATAAACGCAATGGCTAAAATCATAGAAAAAGCATGCTCTACTGCCCAAAAACGACTTGCCGCGTCCTTCATTACCTCTTTCATCCCTCCAGCGGCGGTTTTTATGAGCTGAAAGCCTACTGACCCAAAAAAATACTGATATAGCCCAAGTAAAAGAGTTGAATGGGCGCTAATCAATAAAACCTTGCTGGTTTTAAGCGCATCTTTTTTAAGGACTAAATTAAGAATGGTTAATAAAAGCGCAATGAGTACTACCCATCTTAATAAATTATGCAAATGAACTAAACCTGTATACATGTTTATAATTTTTATGCTAATAAAGCTAAGTTAAATTCCTATGCTAGGAAAAATTAATCTACCCAATCCGCTACAAATAAATTGGTATCCCTGGTTCCTCCATTGTTTCTGTTGGATGAAAACATAATACGCTTGCCATCAAAACTAAACATAGGAAAAGCGTCAAAGCCTTTATCACGGCTAATTTTTTCAATATTGTTTCCGTCCAAGTCCATTAAGTACATATTAAACGGGAACCCATATTTGTATTCATGATTGCTACAAAAAATAATATGCTTACCGTCTGGAGTAAAGTTAGGTGCCCAATTGGCTTGTCCTAAATGCGTAATTTGTTTTGCGTTGGTACCATCGGCATTGGCAATAAAAACTTCCATACTTGTTGGTGCCACTAATCCCTCTTTTAATAAGGCTTTATAATCTGCAATATCTGCTTCGGTTTTTGGACGACTCGCTCTCCAAACAATTTTAGTACCATCGGGACTAAACCAAGCACCTCCATCATAACCTAAAGTATTGGTTACTCTTTTTTCTTTTCCTGTGGCTAAGTCCATTACATATAAATCCAAATCGCCATCCTTATCGCTACAATAAATCATTTTTTTACCGTCATAAGAAAGGGTTCCTTCGGCATCATACCCTTTTGCATGGGTTAATTGTTTTTCAACAACCCCATTGGTGTCGGCCATGAAAATATCATAAGTGTTGTATAAAGGCCAAATATATTTGTTGCCATACTTTGCGCGGTCCACCGCTGGAGGACAAGCTTCCCCGCCGTCCTTTGTGGAAGCATATATAATGTGTTTGCCGTCCTTTGTAAAATAAGAGCAAGTGGTACGGCCTTTGCCTCCACTAATTGGCTTGTATTTAAAAGGCGTAGTATTATTGGTTGGCACTACCCCCATGAAAATTTGATCACATTCCAATCCTTCCTTAGGCATGGTTCTTTGAAAAGTAATACGTTTGCTATCAAAGCTCCAATAAGCCTCGGCATTGTCTCCGCTATTGGTTAATTGAATTACATTTTTAAAATGACGTTCCCCTGCAAATAAGATAGAATCCTTTTTAACAAAACCATTGAAAACGGAATCCATTTGACTAAATGAAGTGGTATAACTTAGTAAAGCAACCACCATTAAAATGAACTTATTCATATACTTTTAAAATTGAACTCAAAAGTACTTAATTTTACATCAAATTACCATTATGGCAATAATCGCTCCATCCCTTCTCGCTGCCGATTTTTTAAATTTAGGAAATGCATGTGAAATGCTAAACGAAAGCGAAGCAGCATGGTTTCATTTGGATGTAATGGACGGAAGTTTTGTACCCAACATTAGTTATGGACTTCCCGTGATTGAGCAAATAAAAAAAACAACTACTAAAGTTATGGATGTGCATTTGATGATTGTGCATCCCGAAAAATACATAGCCGATTTTAAAAAAGCGGGTGCCGATATATTAACTGTGCATTATGAAGCTTGCCCTCATTTACACAGCACGCTGCAACAAATTAAATTGGCGGGCATGAAAGCAGGTGTAGCCCTTAATCCACATACACCAGTTGATTTATTAAAAGATGTGATTAAGGATATAGATGTGGTGTGTGTAATGAGTGTAAATCCAGGATTTGGTGGACAAAAATTTATTGAACACACTTACGAAAAAGTAAAAGCTTTAAAACAAATTATTGTAAACGCAGGCGCTGCTACCCTTATTGAAATTGATGGCGGTGTAACCGAAAATAATGCAGCAGCTTTAGTAAAAGCAGGTGCCGATGTTTTAGTTGCTGGTACCACCGTTTTTAAAGCGGCAGACCCTAAGGCTATGATTGTTACACTAAAGAACGCTTAAGCAATTAAGCTTTTAATGCTCGCTGCAGTATAATATACGAATATGAACTAAATGTTATCATTTTAGTAATCCACAATTGTGCGTATTTAGCCCTTGAAAATTTGAACTTGCTTTATTAAATTGTGTTAGGATCATTTACATACTACCTAACCCTTTAAATTGAATCCATTGACTGAAACAATCATCAATTTAGACACCGTAAACCCTATAGAGTTTTTCGGTGTCAACAACTCCAAGTTTGACATTTTAAAAAAGAAGTTTCCACTTTTAAAAATCTTATCCCGCGGCACCCAAATAAAATTAAGCGGTGCACCAGAACAAATTGATTTAGCCAAAGAAAAAATTACGCTCATTATACAGTATATGGAGCGCAATGGTCATTTATCAGAAAATTATTTTGAACAAATTTTAGGAGGCGATGACGCCGAAGTTATTGACAACTTTGTTGACAAAAACCCCAATGAGGTTTTGGTATTTGGCCCGAATGGTAAAACAGTGAGAGCCCGAACTGCCAATCAGAAACGCATGGTAACTGCTGCCGATAAAAACGATATTGTTTTTGCTATAGGACCGGCAGGTACTGGTAAAACTTATACTGCAGTGGCCCTTGCTGTAAGGGCACTAAAAAATAAAATTGTTAAAAAAATTATTCTTACACGCCCCGCAGTGGAAGCAGGTGAAAGTTTAGGATTTTTACCAGGAGATTTAAAAGAAAAAATTGATCCCTACTTACGTCCTTTATATGATGCATTAGACGATATGATCCCAGCCGATAAATTGGGTTATTATATGTCTACACGCACTATAGAAATTGCACCACTTGCTTACATGCGTGGTCGTACTTTGGATAATGCTTTTATAATTTTGGATGAGTCTCAAAACGCAAACGACTTACAGATTAAAATGTTCTTAACGCGTATTGGCTCCAATGCAAAAGCAATTATAACCGGAGACCCAACGCAGGTAGATTTACCAAGAAACCAAAAAAGTGGATTGGAAAAAGCCGTTCGTATTTTAAAAAATATTGAGGGCATTTCCCATATTGAATTAGACGAAGAGGATGTAGTAAGACATAAATTGGTTAAAGCTATTATTAAAGCTTACGATAAGGAAAGAGAAAATGAACCAGACGGCTCTTATCATAGGTAACTACTAAGTAGCTAAAAAAATATATTAAAATACCACATCAATCTGATGGGGTATTTTTTTTATATATGTATTATAAAAAGGTTTAACTTTATTGCTATGGCTAGCTTGCAACAATTTACCATAGGTGTAGAGGAAGAATATATGATTTTAGACCCGGCTACAAAGGAACTAAAAAGCCATCAAAGAGCTATTGTAAACGAGGGTCAAAAATTATTCCCAGATAAAATTAAGGCCGAGATGCACCAAGCTGTTGTAGAAGTTGGTACGGCCATTTGTAAAAATGCCGACGAGGCATTTGAAGAAATTTATGCGCTTAGAAAAGGAGTTCATGACATTGCAAATAATTTAGGTTTTAGTATTGGCGCCTCTGGCACCCACCCTTTTAGTTTATGGGAAAAGCAACTTATTTCCGATAGCTCCAGGTATCAGGATTTATTAAATGAATTACAACAAGCAGCTCGTAGTAACTTAATTTTTGGATTACATGTGCATATAGGAATGGAAGACCGTAAAATGGCCATTCATATTGCCAATACAGCTAGGTATTTTTTACCACATATTTATGCGTTAAGCACCAACTCCCCTTTCTGGGAATCACGTAATACAGGATACAAATCCTACCGTTCTAAAGTATTTGACAAATTTCCTCGAACTGGTATTCCAGATTATTTTGAGAGCATTGAGGCCTATGATAATTTTGTACAATTATTAATAAAAACAAATTGTATAGACGATGCTAAAAAAATTTGGTGGGACCTAAGAGTGCACCCTGTTTACAATACCATTGAATTTAGAATTTGTGATATTCCAATGACTATTCAGGAAACCATTACCATTACGGCCATGTTTCAAGCTATTTGTGCCAAAATATATTCTTTACGTAGACAAAATATAAATTTCATTAATTACCAACGCGCTTTAATCAACGAAAATAAATGGCGTGCAAGCCGTTATGGTATTGAGGGTATGTTAATTGATTTTGGCAAAGAAAAAGAAGTGCCTGTAAAAGAACTCATGGATGAATTATTAGAATTTGTAGACGGTGTTGTAGACGAATTAGGAAGTAGGCATCATGTTGATAAAATACATGACATATTTAAAACAGGAACTGGTGCCGATAGGCAACTAGCCAAGTTTAAAGAAACAGGAAGTTTAGTGGAAGTAGTTAAACTAATTGAATCCTCTTTTTTATTTACCGGTATTGAAGTCAAATAAAGTGGCTGTGAATAAACCTCGCTCTCTTTTTTTAAATACTACATCCCAATTGCCTTTATAACGCAGGGTTTTAGGAACAAGTTTACCATTAAAGTATGTCATTTCCACTTCCATGGCTACATTAAAATCATATACCCCGGCTTTATAACTTAAGGAGTAATTACGACCCAATACCTCTAAGGTTTTAGGATTAAACCAAGTAGTCATCTGATCCACTACTACATCGTTTTTTGCAAAAAAGCTTAGATCCTCTTTTGGCTTTACTTCAAACATATAAACCAACTGACCTTGGTATTCTACATAATCTAATTTGTAATCATACAACTCATGCGCAGCCTCGTCATATAAATCTAACTTGTCTCCAATAAAAGGAATGCCTTTAATTTTTTTACCAGGATTAAAAAATAAAGTTTTTAATTGCTCCTTAGCTTTATCAATTCCCGATCCTGTAATTTCTCTTTTTTTACCCGCTACAATATTGGTCTCACCACACACTGTTCCTTTGGTAAAAAATAAACTTGCATACAAGGAAGGCGTCATGTAATTATAAGAGCCGTCGGCTTTTCTTAAATCCCCTTTTACGTTTTCCTCTAATACATCCATGGTCCTACAACCTCCCACATGATTTTGTCTGGTTTTGCTATCCAGCATGGCTTGCATGGCACCATTTTTATCCTTCATCTCTATGTGGTTATAAGAACTATATCCAATGGTTCTAAGGGTTTTAAAGGCTTTATAAAAACTAGTATCCTCCTTAATTCTTTGTAAAATTGCTTTATAGTCAAAATGATTTCTAACAATGGCGTCGGTTAAAGTAAAACTTAAACCATCGTCCTTAATGGCTGTGTCCTGCGCAAAACTAAGGCTAGGTGCACTCACCATTAAAATAAATAAAAAACTAAAAACCTTGTAAAATTTATTCATTATTTAAGTTGTATCATTTTATAATCCACCCTCACTTTCCCTTTGTTTATATCGTTTAATTTACCTTGTAACATTTTACGTTTTAAAGGCTTAATGTAATCTATGAAAAGTTTTCCTTCGATATGATCATACTCGTGTAAAATAACCCTAGCAGTCATGCCTGTAAATGTTTGGGTGTGCTCCACAAAATTTTCATCCATAAAAGTCATAGTTACGTTTTCGTGACGGCTTACGTCCTCTCTAATTTTAGGAATGCTCAAACAACCCTCATTGTAAATCCACTCCTTGCCACTTAGCTCCACAATTTGCGCATTAATAAAAGTCATTTTCACACCAGGTGCATCCGGATAGGTTTCATCCTCGGGCTCGGCGTTTGCAAATATTTGTGCACTATCTACTACAAACAGTCTTATATTTTTATTAATTTGAGGCGCAGCAAGACCAACTCCATTACTTTCATACATGGTTTCCCACATGTCCTCAATTAATGTTTTGATATTGGGATAATCCGCATTAATAGGTTCACATACCTTTCTTAAAACCGTTGCACCATAGGCAACTATTGGTAAAATCATAGCGCTGCTTTAATAATAAATGCAAAGGTAGAAATAAATAGGCATAAATAATGCCTGGCCCTTGGGCGTATTTAAGGCCTATTTGTTAAATATTCCTGTAAAAGAATGGTAGCAGCTATTTGATCTACATTTTTCTTATCCTGGCGATCCTTTTTCTTCATGCCCATCTCTACCATAGCCCGCACTGCATTTTTGGAACTAAAACGTTCGTCTACTGTTTGAATAGGAATATGTGGAAATTTTTTAGTTAACTCCACTATGGCTTTTTTAACCAATGGAGTTGCATGCGTAGGCGTATCATCTAAATTTAAAGGCTCCCCTATTAAAATTAACTCCACTGGCTCCTTTGCAAAGTAAGCAGCTAAGTAGGTGTACAATTCCTTTGTGGAAACGGTAGTTAAAGCGGTTGCAATAATTTGCAAAGGATCGGTTACAGCTAGTCCGCACCTTTTACCACCGTAGTCAATACAAATTATTCTGGGCAACTTTTTGAATTTAAGATTTTATAATGGCCGAAGGAATATTAGCAATGATTTCCATGATTAAAGAAGCAATTACAAATACACTAAATACAATACTGGCAATTCCATTGGCAGTCATAAAAGCAATATTCACTTTACTTAAATCATTTGGCTTTACAATACTATGCTGGTATAAAAGCATGCCAATAAAAACAAGCATGCCACCTAAATAAATAAAATTAAAACCGCCTACAAAATAAGCAGCAATTATAAATGCAGCCGAAAAAATATGCAAAACCCTAGCAATATTTAACGCTTGTTGTAACCCCCAATAACTTGGAATAGAATACAGTGCTTGGGATTTATCAAATTCAATGTCCTGCAAAGCATAAATTACATCAAACCCACTTACCCAAAAAATAACTGCAAAGGAAAAAAGCAATGGAAGTAATGCAAAACTTCCTGTAACTGCCAAATAAGCGCCAATTGGAGCCAAGGACAATCCTACTCCTAAAACCAAATGACATAAAAAAGTAAAACGCTTGGTGTAACTATAAAACATAATTACAAAAAGCGCCACAGGTGATAAATAAAAACAAATTGGATTTATAAAATAAGTAGTTAGTACAAAAATACTTGCATTAATAATAATAAATACCATTGCTTTTTCCGATTTAATAATGCCGGCTGGAATTTCTCTTATGGCAGTGCGTGGATTTAATTTATCAAAATGCCTATCCAAGTAACGGTTAAAAGCCATTGCAGTAGACCTTGCTGTAACCATGCAAATAAGCACCAATAATAATTTAAAAAAAATGGATTGGCTAGGATGTTGCAAATCCTCCAAATGCTTCACCCCTAATACAAATCCTATTAATGCAAATGGCATTGCAAAAATGGTATGTGAAAACTTTACTAAACTCAAATAATTTTTTACTGCCGACATATATTCTTTTAATCTTTACAAATGTATACCTTATTATTTACACCTTATTTATCGCACAAATTCCCATAGCACAATGGCTGCCGCAACCGATATATTTAAAGAGTGTTTCATGCCCCATTGTGGAATTTCTATTACCCCATTACAGTTTTCAATAACTTGTTGATCTACACCATCCACTTCGTTACCAAAGATAAAAGCCAAAGGAATATTGTTTAATGCTGGATTTTGAATCTTAAAATTTTCCAAGCTAATGCTTCCAGTAGTTTGTTCAATAGCAAATACCTTATAGCCTTTTTCTTTTAATTCATTTACTGCATCCAAGGTGTTTTGGTAATGAACCCAATGCACTGTTTCGGTGGCCCCTAAAGCAGTTTTATGAATATCTCTATGGGGAGGTTGCGGTGTAAACCCACATAAACAAATCCCACTAATCAAAAAGCCGTCGGCAGTTCTAAATACACTTCCAACATTGTGCATGCTACGAATATTATCCATAACAACAACTATTGGCTTTTTATTGGCCAATTTAAAGTCGGCTACCGACTTCCTACCCAACTCGTCCATGCTTAGCTTTTGCATATGCAAAAGTACGCTTTTCAAATATTAAAAAATTTATGTAGGTTTGTTCCCATGGCAAAATCTAGCGCAGATACTCCTCTAATGCAACAACATAGGGCTATTAAACAAAAATACCCCGATGCCATTTTGTTATTTAGAGTAGGTGATTTTTATGAAACTTTTGGCGAAGACGCTATTATCGCTTCCAAGGTATTGGGTATTACCCTCACCAAACGAAATAATGGATCGGCATCCTCTAGTGAATTGGCCGGCTTTCCGCATCATTCTTTAGATACTTATTTACATAAATTAGTGAAGGCGGGATATCGTGTTGCGGTTTGTGATCAATTAGAGGACCCAAAGTCCGTTAAAGGAATTGTGAAGCGCGGAGTAACCGATATGCTTACTCCAGGTATTGCCACCAACGATAAATTATTAGAACATAAAAACAACAATTTCTTAGCTGCCCTATTTGTAGAAAACGAACAAGGTGGTATTGCATTTTTAGATATTACAACAGGAGAATTTTTAGTAGCTCAGGGCAGCACGGACTATTTAGACAAACTATTACAAAGTTTACAACCTGCCGAAATTTTATATCCTAAAAATTATCAATCAGAATTTAAAGAGACATTTGGGAATAGCTTTTACACATATGGTTTAGATAGTTGGATATTTGATGAGCCATTTGCCACCGATTTACTTTTTAAACAATTTCAAACAAGTTCTTTAAAAGGTTTTGGTATTGAAGGGTTAACCAAAGGAATTATTGCAGCAGGTGCTATTTTGCATTATTTAAAAGAAACCGAGCATCCCCATTTATCGCATATACATAAAATTGGTCGCATTGACCGTGACGAGATTTTATGGATGGACAAATTTACAATTCGCAATTTAGAACTCATAGGAAATGGCGCAGACCGTAAAGGATTGCTTGAAGTAATGGATGCTACTAAAAGCCCCATGGGTGCGCGTTTGCTAAAACGTTGGCTCATTTTTCCATTACAAAATGTAACCCAAATTAACAACCGTTTAAATGCGGTGGAAACTTTATTGAATAACCACAATGAAGCTAGTGAACTAAGCACACTTATTGAAAGTTGCGGCGACTTAGAACGTCTTTCCAGTAAATTGTCTACCAGAAAAATTCAGCCAAGAGAATTAATACAATTGGCAAAATCCTTGGAAGCCATTGAAGCCATTAAACAAAAACTTTCTTTAATTGAGAACGATTATTTACAGCATATTCATAGTCAATTAAATATTTGTAGCAGTTCTAAAAACACCATTTTAAATACATTAATTGAACAACCTCCTGCCACCGCGGTAAAAGGAGGTTTTATTAAGGATGGACTTAATGCCGAGTTAGATGAATTAAGAAATATTTCAAGTGGCGGAAAAGAATATTTAACGCAATTACAAAATAAAGAAGCTGAAATTACTGGCATAAGCTCCTTAAAAATTGGTTACAATAATGTGTATGGATACTATTTAGAAGTAACCCATGCCCATAAGGACAAAGTACCTAGTGAGTGGATACGTAAACAAACCTTAACTACTGCGGAGCGTTACATTACACCGGAGTTAAAAGTATACGAGGAAAAAATATTAGGCGCCGAAGACAAAATACTAGCGCTTGAAACACAGTTATATCAGGGATTATTAGACATTGTATTGCAAGAAATGAATTTGCTTCAAAAAAATGGCGAATGGATAGGCGTTTTAGATTGCTTAATTTGTTTCGCAACCATTGCTAAAACTCAGAAATATTGCAAGCCAACGATTACCGAAAATACCGTTTTAAATATCACAGCAGGTAGACATCCTGTTATTGAACAAAATTTAAGCGTGGATCAAACCTATGTTCCAAACGATGTTTTCTTAGATCCTAGCACACAACAAATTATTATTTTAACAGGACCTAATATGAGTGGTAAAAGTGCGGTACTAAGACAAACTGCGCTAATAACATTAATGGCGCATATGGGTTCCTATGTCCCAGCAACTGCAGCTTCCGTACCATTAACCGATAAAATATTTACACGTGTTGGTGCCAACGATAACTTAAGTGCAGGTGAAAGTACTTTTATGGTGGAGATGATAGAGACTGCAAGTATTTTAAATAATATAAGTCCCAGAAGTTTAATTTTATTAGATGAAATTGGAAGAGGAACCTCTACCTATGATGGTATCTCAATTGCATGGAGCATTGTTGAATACTTATACCAGTCCCCTGCCAAACCAAAAACATTATTTGCTACCCATTATCATGAATTAAATGATTTAGAAGCACAATTACCAACGGTGCACAATTATCATGTAAGTCATAAGGAAGTAGGCAATAAAATTATTTTCTTGCGTAAACTAACCAAAGGAGGTAGTACGCATAGCTTTGGAATTCATGTTGCAAAAATGGCCGGCATGCCCAATGTGTTAGTAAGCAGAGCAAATGCTATTTTAAAGGAAATGGAAATAAAAAACGCAGGAAATACTAATAATACCCCTACTGCTTCCGCTAATGAACAATTTCAGCTTTCTATATTTGATGCCCACACAGAAACTTTTGATTCTATCCGCAAGGAATTAGAAGAGATTGATATAAATAATTTAACGCCAGTTGAAGCTTTAATGAAACTGCAAGCCATTAAGCAAAAATTGAACTAAAAAAAGCACGCTCAAAAGCGTGCTTTTTTAATATTGTAACTATAACCACTACGCAAAATATTTTTGCAAGTAGTCATGTATTTTTTTCTGAAGACCTTCACTCACTGGAACAAGTGGTAAACGAAATTCATTTTCAATAATCCCCTGCTCTGCTAAAAAAGCTTTAATACCAGAAGGATTGTTTTCGGCATACATATAAGTATAGCCTTCTACCATTAAGTCATTTAAACGCTTGGCCATACTAAAATCGCCAGCCATGCAATATTGAATCATATCACTAAATGGTTTTGGAAATGCATTAGCTGCAACGCTAATCACTCCATCCATACCACAAGCAATTTGCGCCATCACAATTTCATCGTCCCCACTTACTACTAAAAAGTCACTAGGGCGATCCCTTAAAATATCTATGGTTTGAGCCATTTCAGGACCAGCTTCTTTAATGCCAGCAATATTTGGATGTGCCGATAAACGAATGGTAGTAGCAGCAGACATATTTCTACCAGTGCGACCTGGTACATTGTACAACAAAATTGGTTTTGTTGCAGCATCTGCCAATGCTATATAATGTTGATATAAACCTTCCTGGGATGGTTTATTATAATAAGGAGTTACACTTAAAATAGCAACTACTTTAGTTAAATCAAATTTCTTAAAATCCTCAATCACTTTAGCAGTATTGTTTCCTCCAATACCTACCACTATAGGAACTCTTCCATTTACTTTATTCACGGTGCAATTAAAAACTTCTAATTTTTCTGCATCCGACAATACTACTGATTCCCCAGTAGTACCAAGGGTTACAAGATAATTAATGCCACCTGCAATTTGAATATCAATTAAATTTTCAAGTGCTGCAAAATCAATGTATTTGTCTTTTTTAAACGGAGTAACTAATGCTACCCCTGTTCCTTTTAGGGTTTGTCTTAACATGTAGGATTATATTATGCTTCTTGCCAGAAGCCCATTTTACTATATTTCTCAATTCGGTCTTCTACTCTTTTTGCTGGTGCAATATCTTTAACTTCATTTAAAGCAGCAATTATTTTTTCTTTTAAAATAGTAGCTGCCTGATCATAATCCCAATGTGCACCTCCAAATGGCTCAGGAACAATTTCGTCAATTAATCCAAAGCCTTTCATGTCAATAGCAGTTAATTTTAATTGCTCTGCTGCTAATTCTTTTTTATCCCAACTACGCCATAAAATGGAGCTACAGCTTTCCGGAGAAATAACCGTATACCAGGTATTTTCCATCATTAAAGTTTTGTCACCAATACCAATGCCCAAAGCACCGCCACTTGCACCTTCGCCAATGATACAAATAATAATAGGTACTTGTAATCGAATCATTTCATAAATATTTCGTGCAATTGCTTCCCCTTGACCTCTTTCCTCTGCCTCTAATCCTGGGAAGGCACCTGGCGTATCAATTAAACATACCACTGGTTTATTAAATTTTTCGGCAAGTTTCATTAACCTAAGCGCTTTACGATATCCTTCTGGATTGGCCATCCCAAAGTTGCGCATTTGACGTGCTTTTGTATTACTTCCCTTTTGTTGACCAATCATCATTACTGTTTGGCCATTTAATTCGGTAAAACCGCCAACCATGGCTTTATCATCTTTAACATTTCTGTCCCCGTGAAGCTCTATAAACTTATCACACATTAAGTGAATGTACTTTAATGTATAAGGGCGGTCTGGATGGCGACTTAATTGCACACGTTGCCAAGGGGTAAGATGCTCGGTTAGTGCTTTACGCTTATCTACAATAGACTGCTCTAATTGCTTAATAGTGGCTGATAGGTCTATTTTAGGGTTCTTTTCCGCTAATTTCTTAGTGGCATCAATTTGCTCGTACAACTCTTTAATAGGTTGTTCAAATTCCAAAAACTGTCTATTTGGGTATTCTGGCATATGCTTGGTTTGGGCTGTAAAAATAATACATCATTTTTTAATAAAAGATTTGTTTAAAAAACTTCTTTCCCCTTATCTTTGCAACCCGGAAACGCAAAACGTGTCCGATTGTTCTTGGATCGGTAGTTCAGTTGGTTAGAATGCCGCCCTGTCACGGCGGAGGTCGCGGGTTCGAGTCCCGTCCGGTCCGCAGAAGCCTTAACTTTCAATGAGTTAGGGCTTTTTTGTTTCATAACATTCAATATTATCAATATCCCCTTTTAAACCATTTGGAACTAAAAATGTCTAAAGAAAATGTTCAATAAAATATACTTTTCCTTTTTTACACTACTCATTTGCATTACTGCTATTGCTCAACCATTAAGAAAAAGCACTGCAAAGAACGATTCAACCAGCTTTAAAATACAAACCAACTATTTAAGCAACTATGTTTATAATGGCAGGGCCGACTCCATTAAAGCACCCTACTTTTATACAACTGCAGCATTAAATTTTGCCAACGGTATTTATGCAAACTTTAGTCTTAATTATTTACTAACTCCAGGCCAAAGTGGATATGATTTCTCTGAACTAGATCTTGGCTATAACTACAATATTGGAGAAAAAATTAATGGGGAAGTTTATGGAACAAAATATTTTTATTCAAGCAAATCAAATTTGTTAAATGGCAATATTTCAAGTGATATTGGATTTACATTTAATTATGATTTAAACTATTTTAATTTTCATAATTCTTTTGATGTTTTCTTTACTAATAAAACTGATATTCAAATGGTACCTGGAATTGAAAAAGAAATACAATTAAGTTCAAGTACTAAAAATTCACTTTCCATCACACCCTCTTTTTATAGCAGTATAAGCAGTTTAAATTTTTATGAAAGCGTTATTAATAGAAGTCTTCAGGGAATAAAAAATCCAAAAAATCAAAACCCTACACTTGGAACAATTCAAAGCAATACTACTGTTGATGAAAAAGGTTTTAAATTCTTAGATTTTGAGCTTTCACTTCCTATTAGTTTAGAATTAGATAAATGGAATTTTAACTTAACCCCTACTTACGCTATTCCCTTTAATAAAGTCACAACTACTTCTGCAAATACCAGTGTTGTTAATGGTATATCAAAAACAGTATTAGTAAACTCTACCCCCTATTCAGAAAATCACTTAGCAAATACTTTCTTTTTTGATTTTGGCATAACTTATAATTTTTAAAAATGAGTTTAAATAAAACCACTAGAATATTATTAATAAGTTCCAGCTTATGGTATTTTGGAGAAGGCTTGTTTGGCCCATTATTTGCAATCTATGCAGAGAAAATTGGCGGCGATTTATTAGATATTACCTGGGCTTGGGCAGCATATTTAATTGCTACAGGTACTTTTTATTTCTTGATTGGCAAGTTTGTTAACAAATCCAAATACAAAAAACATGTGATGATTTTTGGATATGGTTTAAACGCCTTGCTTACTTTTGGCTATATTTTTGTACATAATACCCAACAGCTTTTTATTGTTCAAATTGGATTAGGATTAGCTGAAGCGCTAAGTGCTCCTATTTGGGATTCCTTATTTTCAAAAAACTTAGAAGATATTAGTAATACTTTTCACTGGAGTCTTGCAAATGGACATCCCCATTTAGTTTCAGGTATTGCAATAGCAATTGGTGGCTTAATTGCAAATTTTGTTTCTTTTGAAGCCTTATTCATTACAATGGGTATAATACAAACAGTCGCAACAATTATACAATCAAGAATATTATTATAAATTTTTTAATTCAAATTTCTAATTCAAAACAAAAAAGCCTAAATATTTATTATCTAGGCTTTTTTGTTTTACTCCTTATTGCTTTTCCAAATTTGCAAAATTTACATTTAATCTGTTTATTGCATTTATAACTTGCTCAGTTGGTGTCATATCGGCTCCTTGTAAAATATGCAGCAACCTTTTGTATTCTGCAATGGCAGCATCAAATTTTGGATTCTTATAACTAGTAGCTTTAATAATTTGATCATAACAAATTTTAGCATAATCATGTTGCGTTTGCAAATCCTGTACAATAGTTGTTACACGCGGGTCCATAATTACTTTTAAGTTTTGACTATATGATTTTCCATTTACACTTAAAACCGCTGTATAATTACCCGGCATAACCCAAGGTGAAGTAAAGTCGGGTGCAGTATTTGCATAAACAGCCGCTATAGGATAACTAGGTGGCGTGTTTAATGCTTTATAATGCATGTCCCATAAAAAGCGATGCGACCCTGCTGTTGCAGACAATATTTGTTGTGGTCTAATCCAATACAAAGGAATGTTTACAGCTGGAATTTCATACGGTTTGTCATTACTGCTAAATGTGTTAATGATATTATTTTTATCATCCTTAATTTGTAAAGTAACCACGTCTTTAGCATCTCCATTTAAATAATAGTCAATTATGGCTCCGTCCGGAGGATTTTGACCAGCTGGTTCCTCTTGAGGCACAGGCGAATCGGTGTAGGTGTTCCATCTTATACGCATAGCAGTTTGAGGATGATACAAAATGGCATCGGCTTGTTTTGCTTTATTCACCAATTGTCTTAAAGGTGTGATATTATCTAAAATCCAAAAAGAGCGCCCATGCGTTCCCACCACAATATCATCATCCTTAATTACTAAATCACGAATAGAAGTTGCAGGCATATTTAATTTTAAGGATTGCCAGTTTTCACCATCATCAAATGAAACATAAACTGCCGTTTCCGATCCTGCAAATAATAATCCTTTGGTAAGCGGATCCTCTTTTACTGAATTAATTGGATCGTTAGGTAATCCATTTACAATTTCTTTCCAACTTAATCCACCATCCATGGTTTTATAAATATGAGGACGCATATCATCACAACGAATTCTGTTTACTGCAGCATAGGCTATTTTAGTATCAAAATGACTTGCTTCCATCATAGAAACTTTACTCCATGAAGTAATTTCATTGGGTGTAATATTTTTCCAATTTTTTCCTCCATCTTTTGTTATTTGAATATACCCATCGTCGGTTCCACACCAAATGGTATTAATATCCTTTGGAGAAGGTGCTACGGTATAAATTACACCTCTTCTTGGCATTGTTTTTAAAGCATCGGTTGTATAAATTCCAACACTTGCAGGGATATCCCATGTTGCCCTAGTTAAATCAGGGCTTATTTCTTCCCAGGAATGACCACCATTGGTTGTTTTAAACAATACATTTCCGGCAAAGTATAAGACTTTAGGATCTATTGGTGAAAATAATACTGGTGCTGTTCTTATAAATCTGTAGTCTCCTTTTTTTAAGGCAGCTGGGGCAATATTTTGAACCTGTCCAGTACGTTTATCATACTTGGTAATTTTACCTCCATAAATAATATTAGGATCTAGTGGGTCGGCTGCTACATAACCATATTCTTCCACACCAACTGGGTGCCATTCACGGTATGTAATTTGACCGTCATTTCCTCGGGATGCAATTCCAACCGAACCACTTTCCTGTTGACCACCATATACATTATAAGGAAAAGCATTATCGGTACTTACATGATAAAATTGTGCTGTGGGTTGATTGTACCAAGAAGAAAAAGTAGCTCCATTATTAACAGTAATAATAGCCCCTTGGTCTGCGGCAATTAAAATAATGTTTGAATTATTTGGATTTATCCAAATACGATGATAGTCATCGCCACCTGGTGCACCTCTAAAATCTTTCCAGGAATTTCCACCATCTTCTGATTTCCAAACAACCACATTTGCAGTGTAAACAATATCCTTATTTTTTGGATCTACTTTTACTTCTGCAAAATCACTTCCTCTACCCCAATATCTTCCATCATTACTTATACTTTTCCAGCTTTCACCACCATCATCACTACGAAACATTCCTCCTGCTTTTCCAGCATCAACAGTTGCATACAATCGGTTGGGATCGCTTGGTGCAATACAAAAACCTATTCGGCCAAGCCCTTGTTGAACGGTTGGCAAACCATTGGTTAATTTTTTCCAAGTAGTGCCCCCATCTGTTGATTTATACAAACCACTTTCTTTTCCATTCCAATCTCCATTTTCCCAAGGACCCTGACGTCCCGCCCACATATCGGCATAAATAATATTGGGGTTTTTAGGATCAATAGCCACCTGAATAGCGCCGGTGTTTTCGTCTTTATACAAAACTCTTTCCCATGTTTTACCTCCATTTAAAGAGCGGTAAACACCCCTTGTAGTATTGGGTCCATAAGGATGGCCAAGGGCTGCTACAAAAATTTTATTTTCATCATTGGGATCAATAGCTAGTCCCCCAATTTGTTGCGCATCGTCCAGTCCTAAATGAACCCAAGTTTTACCGGCATCTACCGATTTATACATTCCATTTCCTACCGATAAATCGGGTCTTTGAATGCCTTCCCCAGAACCCACATAAAGCACATTGGGATTAGAAGGTGCTACTGCAATATCACCTATAGAACCTGTTGGTTGATCATCAAAAATTGGGAACCAAGTCCTTCCATAATCGGTTGTTTTCCATACACCACCATTATTTACACCTATATAAAAAACGTTAGGCTCTTGAGGAACACCAACAGCACCAACGGTTCTTCCTCCTCTATGCGGGCCAATCATTCTCCATTTTATTGCATTAAAATAATTGGCATTAATTTGAGTATGCCCAATTATTTGAATAAAAGAAAAAGAAATAAATAAGCTAAATGACAATAGTTTTTTCATATGTATGGTTTAATAAATTCTAAAAGTAACTACTATAAATATAATACTTAATCCCAAGAATAAAAAAAGAGGCCCTTAGCAATAAGGGCCTCTTTTTCCGTATTTTTCAAACTTAAAATCTGAACTAATTTTTATTTAGTATCATAAATAACTTGCTCAAATTGAATTTTACCATCTTTAATAGCAAAGGAAACAAATGTTAAAGAGGACTTTAATACCCCACCCTTTGGTTTACTTTTAAATGTAATCCAAGCGTGCCCCCACTTATACCCAGCATACTTAGAGTCACTCTTAGTCTCAACAGTTGCCACTTCAATATTTGGTGTTCCAGGATCTACTGCACCATCAATATTGGCTCTTTGTTTTTTAAACAACTCAATTCTGTCTTTCATTGAAATAGCAGCAGTATCGTTGTTATGTGAAGATTTTGCAGAGTCACTAAAATAAGTGCCTAATTTAGTCCAATCGCCAGCGCTATATGCAGTAATCACTTCTTTAATCATGTCCACTTCTGGACCTTCTTTAACACAACTAGAAGTTGATGCCGTAGTTGCTTCGGATGTTTCTTTTTTCTCAGTTGTTGATGAACAAGCAAATAAAGTAGTAGCAATCATTGCTACTAGGATTGTTTTTTTCATTTGGTTTGGTTTTTTAAATTAATAAATTGTTTAATTATTTTTCAAGATTCATAACATTTAATAACAATAAAGATTTTTTTAAATCTCGATAAGTTACTAAAGCATCTAGTTCCGCTTGCTCGGCTGCTGTAAATTTGATATCAGCACCTTTTGAACTCATTGTCATTTGATCAATATTTTTATAAATATGAGAAAGAATATGCGAATACTCAACATCTATACCATTGCTTCCAACTACATTAGAAATGTAAAACCCATCTTTTTGTTTTTTGTCAATTAAATATTGGTGCCATTTTTTGCTAAACTTAATTTCAGCATTTTCATATTTACTATTTTTTGACTTGACAAAAATTAAATTTAATACGCTTTTACCGGGTACAACAGCACTTTCGGGATTACTTAATCCAAAATCAACATTAAAAATCATTTGCCTTACCATAGTTCTAGTAGAAGAAGTAGTAGATGCCATTACTTTATAATCCTCGGGGTATTTGGCTTTAAAATCATCAATTGAAATGCTTTTGCCTATTCCTAATGCATCGGCATAATTATTAAATGAAGTAGATACAATATAATCATAGTCTACATTATTACCTGGAAGTACTTTCCAAATTCGGTGCATATCAATAATGCCTGCTTTCATTAACTCTTTGTGGTAATTAATCCAAGATTGTTCCAACTTTTCATAATCTTGACCCGGAAGCACTTTCATAAACTCAAGTTTCAGATAAGACTGTTGTGCATTTACAGACATTACAGTAATTAGAATTACAATGGATAAAATAATTTTTTTCATATGCGTGGATTTTTGAGAACATTAATATAAGAAGTTTATTTTACATTAGTATTATTTCTATATTAAACTATTTATAATGTGTATTCATAACACATTAGTCTCAGTTATTCCATTAATTAGTAAGGCCCCTATTGCTAGAGGCCTTACTAATATTAAGTATCAATTCTATTAATTATCCAATTTGCCAGCTTTTATACCAATTACAGGTACTTGTTTTTCATGAATTAGCTTGTTAAATGCTAATAAGTCCTCATTCATTACTTTTTTAAGCATATTTAATTGTTTGTCTGCCTGAGCCGACAATTCTGCAAATGTTTCAATGACTTGCTTGGAAGGAGGATTATACCCACTAGAAGCTACCCCGTACAAACCACTTATTTTATCGTTTAAGCGAATTGGGAAGTTTAATACATCTTGCCCGCTCTTAGATTTAGTTTGATACAATGCTTCCTCTATAGTAGTAATTTGCTTTGTAATACTATCGGCTGCTTTTTTAATTTCAGCATTGCTTTTTAAATTAATGCGAGATGTAAAATCATTTATTTGAGTTCTTACTGCCCTTATGTTTTTAATTGCCAATTGTACTTCACTAAACTTGTCTCTAATTTTTAATAACATCCCTACTTGATCATCATAATCCTTTTCGGTCATGGCATAATTAGGATCCCCTTTAATTACAAAAGAAAAATTTACAGAATCCTTTTCGTATTTAATTTTAGCTGTGTATTTTCCTGGAGCCACTTTAGGACCATCTACATTGCCATTCCATAAAATTAAACCATCCAGTTTTTCTGCAGCAGGATACATCATATCCCAAACAAACTGATTCATTCCATTATTGAATTCAAGTTTATTAGCTTCGTCCTTAGCATCCTTTGTAAATGATTTAATTAAACTATTGTTTTTATCATAAATAGAAATAGAAACACTAGAAGAATCGGTTGCATCCTTTAACCAATAATTAATAACCACGCCATTTGGAGGATTTACACCAGCATTAGCAATAGCACCGCCACGACGACGTCTGCGACCACCTGCACTTTCCATACGGTAGCTATCATTCACAGAATAAACATGTAGTTTCTTATCAACAATGGTTTTATTAAATTCTTGCACAGGAGTTAAATCATCAATTACCCAAAATGCTCTTCCATGGGTAGCAACAATTAAATCGTTTTCTTTAATGGTTAAATCTGCAATTTGTACAATAGGTAAATTCAATTGGAACTTACTCCAATTTGCACCATTATCATAACTAATATACATGCCATATTCTGTTCCTGCATACAATAAACCAGGACGTTTTTTGTCAGCTCTTACTACTCTAGCAAAATGCTCCTTTTGAATACCACTTGTAATTAAAGTCCATGTTTTACCATAGTCTTCGGTTTTATAAATATAAGGTGTGTAGTCATCTAACTTATACCTAGTTCCCACTATAAACGCTTTTCCTTTTACAAAAGGATCGGTCTCAATTGCGTTCCACATCATCCATTTTGGACAATCTTTTGGAGTTACATTGGTCCATGTTTTACCTCCATCCTTACTTACATTTACTAAACCATCATCACTACCTGTCCATAATAAATCCTTTTCTATGGAAGATTCGGTAGCTGTAAATATGGTACAATAATATTCCACCGAAGTATTGTCCTTAGTGATTGGTCCACCACTAGAAGCTTGTTTGGATTTATCGTTGGTGGTTAAGTCCGGACTAATCATATCCCAAGACTGACCATCATTTTCACTAACAAATAAATGATTACCACAAGCATATAAACGATTTGGATTAAATGGTGAAATTAAAATTGGGAAGTTCCATTGAAAACGAAATTTTTGAACATCGGCCCCAGCGCCCATTGGATTATCAGGCCACACATTTATAGCACGATTCTCTCCTGTTTTATGATCAAGACGAGATAAGAATCCACCATAGTTTCCACCATAAACAATATCTGGATTACTTGGATGTGCAATTACATAACCACTTTCCGCTCCTGCAGTTTGTTGCCAATCGTCCTGTGTAATTGCAGCCCCATAAGATCTGCTTTTAATTCTTACTGTTGAGTTGTCTTGTTGAGCACCTAATATTCTATAAGGGAATGAATTATCAGTTGACACTCTATAAAATTGTGCCGTTGGTTGGTTAAAGTAGCTACTAAAATTAGCAGCAGCATCAAAACTTACTTGTGCACCACCATCATCCGCAACAATCATTCTGCTTGGATCTTCTGGATCTATCCATAAATCATGATGATCCCCATGTGGTGTTGAATTTACTGCTTGAAATGTTTTACCACCATCCTTACTACGCATAAAATTTACGTTTGGACAGTAAACAGTATTTTCATTTTTAGGATCTACAAAAACCCTTGAATAATACCATGCTCTTTGACGAATATTATTATCACTAGACTGTAATTCCCATGTTTCTCCAGCATCGGTACTAACAAATAAGCCTCCCTTTGCATTTTCAATTACAGCATATAATTTATCGGTATTACTTGGTGCCACCGTTACGGTAACCACACCCCATATGCCTTTTGGCAATCCTTTTTTATTGGAAATATTAGTCCAAGTTTCACCACCATCGGTACTTTTCCAAAGTGCACTGCCTTCTCCTCCACTTTCCATACTATAAGCAGTTCTTATCACATGCCATGTTCCAGCATACATGGTACTTGGATTACCTGGTTCCATGATAATATCGGAACAACCAGTTTGTTCGTTTACATACAAAACCTTTTTCCAAGTTTTTCCACCATCCATAGTTTTAAAAATACCACGGTCCTCGTTAGGTCCAAACAAATGTCCCATAGCAGCAACCCAAACAATATTTGGATTTGTTGGATGTACAATTATTTTTACAATATGCCTAGTGTCTTTTAAGCCAATATTTGACCAAGTACGACCTCCGTCGTTACTACGCCACATACCACCAATACCCTCGGTAACATTACCTCTCATGGTTTGCTCTCCTTCGCCAACATACAAAATACTTTCGTCGCTTGGTGCAATAGTTACTGCACCAACACTTCCACCAAAATATTTATCTGTTATGTTTTTCCAATTACTCCCACCGTCTATAGTTTTCCATACACCTCCATTGGCTGCGCCAAAATAAAAAGTGTTTTTGTTTTTATAACTACCTGCAACAGCGGAACTACGTCCCCCTCTAAATGGTCCCACTTCACGATAAGTTACTTTAGCATAAAGTAAAGAATCATAATTCATTTCCTTTGTAGTAACATTTGTTTTAGCACTTTTTTTCTGTGCAAATAACCCTACTGTTAAAAGCAACAGGGGTATTAAAATAATTTTACTTTTCATAAGGCGAAGCATTATTTTTTTTATGTTCATAAATATAATGTTTATATCTAAAATAAGTAGCTATTAGGAGTACTATTACACAAAGCTCAACCAGTAACTTTTCACCGTCTATCCAGTCGGTGGGCCTATCTTTAAGCTCTGGATCCATTAATAACCCATGTATTATAAATAAAAGACAGGTGCCATATGAAATCATATGAATCCATTTCCAAAGGCTATAACCTAATGCCCTTTTAACCAGTTTTTGAGTAGAAATAATTACTGTTATTAAAGCCAAAAAAGCCAAAAATCCAAATAAAACAATGGTGGGTTGATGTGGTGCATTTAATGGAAATATTAAATCCTTGTAAGTAAAATTTGAACTATTACCAAGTGGAATTAAAATAACATGTGCAAATACGAATAACAAAGCAATGTAGGCTGTGTAATTATGTATGTTATTAATAGTATTGGGTGTTAATTTTTTAAACTGCTTTTGTTTTAAAAAAGGACTATTTAAAAAGCTACTTAATAAAATACCAAGTAACATATTTATAGTTAAAACTACGGTAGCTATAAGTCCTAATACCGAAGATATATCTATTAAAATGCTTTCGTTTTCCATAATTCAACTTGCTTAAATTAATAATCTAAGGTATTCAAGAAAAATTGAATTATGTAAAAAACTAGTAATAAGCTAATCTCGGTCTAAAATATCTTTTACGTTACCAGTTCGTTTTAACACCCCCCATTCTTGAAGCTCTCCTTTTATAGCGCGCTTTATGGCTTTAAAAAACACATACATCATTAACCACCTATAAATTAATCGCTGAGGGATTAACCAAACAAGTTTTGCAGGATTTTCTTTTTCAAATGCAAATGCAACTGATGCAATTAATGCGTCTACAATTACATATATTAAAAAGTAAAAAGCTATTTTATCACCATTTCCTGTAAGTAAAGCTATAAGCATTAAAAAATCTGCAATGGGTGAAAAGAATGGAATAATATATTTAAACAATAACATGTCAGGTAGCGCAACCCACCCCAATGGTTTATTTCTATTACTAAACATAAGCTCCTTGTGTTTCCAAAAAGTTTGCATTACTCCAAAGCTCCAACGTACACGTTGTTTTAAAAACTGTTTTAATTGTTCAGGGACTTCGGTATAAGCATACGCCTTTGGCTCATTGGCAACAATATATCCTGCTTTAATAATTCTTAATGTAATGTCGCAATCCTCAGCTAAAGTGTCGGTTGTGAAACCACCTGCTTGAATTAAGGCATCCTTTTTAAATGCCCCAATGGCTCCAGGAATAACAGTTATAGCGTTAAAATATGCAAATCCTTTACGATCAAAATTTTGACTTGTAATGTATTCAATACTTTGCCACTTGGTTAATAAGTTTACTTCATTGCCTACAATCACAGAACCAGCAACCGCACCCACTTCCTGTCCTTTATTATAAATTGGATTTAAGAAATTGCGCATTAATTTAGACACCGCATCACTTGCTAATTTGGTATCCGCATCAATGCAAATAACATAGTCGGCATGAGATTGACTAATCCCATATTGTAATGCAGAAGCTTTACCTCCATTTTGCTTGGTATACACTTTTACAAAAACATTTTGTTCAAATGCGGATTTTACAATTTCATAAGTTTTATCCTTACTGCCGTCATCTACAAAAATGATTTCAAAATCCGGATAATCACATTTTAATAAATTATTGATAGACGAAACCGCATTAACTTCTTCGTTATAAGCTGGTACAATAATTGAAACAAATGGTTTATATAAAGTATTCTCAATTTCATTAAGCTTTTGCTTTTTTCTTTTTTCTAATATGGCCATAATACCTATGATTACAATTCTAATTGTACTTAGAATTAAGAAAATCATAAAAATGGCAAAGAAAAAGTTTCCTCCTAAATAAGCTGCTTCGGCTAAAATGTAATTTATTTGTAACCAATAATACTCCTTGCCCTTTGGAATTGTTGGCATAAGCTCCTCGGGCTTTTTACCCAACAAATCGGCAACAGTTGTAAAACTATAACCTTGAGCTCTAAAATACCTTATTATTTGCCCTGTTGCATTTACTGTATTTTCTCTATTACCTCCCGCATCATGTAATAAAATAATACTACCAGCAATAGAGGTATCCTCTGGATTACCCGTGTTTATTTTACTTTGATAAATTTTTACAATTCTATTAAATATAGTATCGTTTCGGTATTCATTAATTGGAATTTGCCAATCCTCAGGATCAATACTTTCCCCAACAGTTATATAATTTTTTTGACGACTCAATGCAATAGGTGCCAATTCCTCGTATTTACCTGGCTCACTATCGGCATTAAAAGGTGCTCTAAATAAAATAGTACTATGCCCAGTAATACACTCAATTAATAATCTGGTTGCATCCATTTCTAAGGAAGCTCTTTGCTTACTTACTTCACTCATATCTGGATGCGTAAAAGTATGGTTGCCTATTTCGTGTCCTTCTTTAAAAATACGTTTGATTAAAGGAATGTTATTTTCGGCTTGGTAACCCACAACAAAAAATGTTGCAGGCACATGATAAAATGCTAAAGTGTCTAATATTTGTCTGGTATATAATGGATCGGGGCCGTCGTCAAAAGTAAGTACTAACTTTTTCTTAGGCGTTGCACCAAACCTGCGTATCACATAAGTAGAAGGCAATTTTTCATAACTTTCTTCACTAATAAGCATACTAGTTGTATCCACTTCACTGTGAATATACCCATCCTTAGGGGATGCAATAATATCAAGGACCTCCCCTTCACCAACAAAATCAGGAGCACTTCCTGCTTTAATTTTATTGAATTCTAAAAAATCAAATGTCTTAAGCGCTGCCTTGGTCATTGGCTTATCATAAAATGACCACAACCTTACATCCTCTCCTCCCAAACGCCACAAAGCGGTTCCAGCTAAATTTACTTCGGTAGCAAAACGAAGAGAATTAAAATTTGTGGCTGCGTCCACAAAATAAACCTGGTGTAAAAAATCTTCACTGTCGTAATATTTGTAATCCAAATTATAAGTATCATTGTCAAAATCAATTACAGCTTCACTATTTTTTGCATTGGCAATGGCTTGTTGATAAGTCACATCTAATTGCTTAATTACTTTGCCTTTTTTATTTAATTGCCAATCATGTCCAAAAGCAGGTATGGCCAATATTATTTTATTGGCTGGCATTTTTTGAGCAGCATCCAGCACAGCAGCCTCAATCCATTTTTGAGAACTATTGGGACCAGGCTTAGAGTCGCCGCTGTGTTGATCATAAGCCATTAAAATTAAATAGTCATTGTATTTGCTAAGTGCCGAATAATTATAGTCGTCATTAAAAGGAATTACATCCTGAGACACTAATAAATTATTAGCATGCATTTGTTCAAATAATGTTTTTTGAAATGCAATAAGTGGTGCATCTGATTCAAGCATGAGTTCTTCAAAGTCAATATTAACACCAATAAAATTGTATTTTTTTAAGGTATTAATAATGTCATTAATAAGTCTTTGCTTTTTTACCGGATTATTAATGATACGCTTAACAGTTTCTCCTCTAAATAAAGTTTTGTAGTTATTGGTAAGCAGTGGCATAATTTTCACCCCTGCATCCTGCATTATTTTTAAAGCTTTGGGCTCAATGGTATTGTATAATGTGTCGGAGGATGGATCAATAAAAAGCCACTCTGGTAAAATTAAATTTAAATGCTTTACATTTCTTTGTAGTGAACTAAAGGACTGAGCCGCGTCCCAATTAACATAAAAGGCAGCTCTAATTCCCAAACTATCACTAAAATAATTTGAATTGGATAAGTTTAAAGGCTTGTTGGCCATTTGTCCACAACCCTGACCTTTTGCCCATTTGTTACCTATTGCTTTTTTAAAGCCTTTATATTCTCGCTCTAATTTGCTGGCCCTATAGTTATCTGAAGTATCAGTTAAAACTTTTTTAATTGCACCTCCCTCTAGTGGAATATCGGGCTGATTTTTATTCATTTGACGAATACCTACAAATACAATTAAAGTAAGTATAGGCAACAAAAACAAAATGGAACGAAGCGCCCATTTGGTTCTTTGCCATCTGCTCTTATTGGGGGACTGAAATATTTGAGGGTTATGATCCATGAATGTCTACAAAAATAAGCTTATTTTGACGTACATAGGTATATCACCCCGTCGTTAAATTTGCCAATTATTTGCAAATTTTTAGATTCTGACACTTCGGCTAATGTTAAAACCTCTGGGTTGTCTTCATTATTAAACCAGACCAATATTTGGGAAGGCATTTTGTTAAATTCATGCACTAAACTAAGATATTTCCTTTCTGGTAAAATTTGAGACTGCTGTCCTGTTTTAAAATAAATAGCATGTGCTGCATTTGAAAAAATTACTTTATTCGATTTAAAAAATGCAGGGGTATTTTGAAGGTAATTAAGAAGCCCACTTGTGATAAGCCAGTCGTCATCCGAATATCCTCCAATACCTCCCTGTTTGTTTTCCTGATAGGTAGCTAGGGTATATTTAAAATAATGGGTTGCCGTGAAAATAAAAATAAATATAATAAAAAAGCTAAATGCAATTTTGTACCATTTGTTTTTTAAACCCTCCAATACATTCATTATAAAAAATACAAACACAAATACAATTGGAATAAATAAAGGTGATAGCAACCTATTATTCATGGTCTCAAATCTTGAAATAGTAGCCACAGCCAACATAAAAATGGAGTATATAAAAGCAAACACTAAACTTACTTTTTCAAAGTAATGTTGCTTTTTAGACTTCCACACTAATAATAAAAATAGCATTACTATAAACACCAAAAATACAATAGCCATTACCACCGTTGAAATCTGCAACCATTTTGTAATGGAAAACCAATCCGACAAAACCAAACCATAATATTTTAAGTTTTCCAACAGCGGGGTAACCCCTTTTTGCCTATTGCCTGTTAAAGTGCTTGATACCAAAGCATTCCTAATTAGGTTAATAACAAATAGAGATATTGAAATGAACCCAAACATTAAAAAATGAATTATTTTTTTTCGCCTAATAATTTTATGTTCTAGTAAAATTAATAAGCCACCAGTTGCAATAATTGTAACTCCAGCTAGCCTGGTATCTGCTATAATAGCAGCAAGTAAAGCCATTGCAATTAAAGCACCAACCTTATTTTTTTCAAAATAAAAACTACTCACATAAAAAAATAAAACAATTTCAGAAATAAATAAAGTTTCGGACCAAAGCATGGTAAAATCCTCAAGCAAACTTGGACTGGTTATGAGTAGCAAAAGGGCTGCCCATTTTATAAATTTATTGATATTTGATTTTTGCAAAATAAGTCCAGCAATAAAAATGGCAAGCCCAAATAATAAAGCGTTAAAAACAGGTGCCCATTTTATAAATAAAGCACCAGTAATAAACTTTACCATGGCTATAGCAACAGGATAAAACACTGGAAACATTACAAAGGGCTTTGCATCAAATTGATAAAACCCCTTCCCTGCTATAAAATTATCCGCTGCACTCATATAATAAATGGAGTCTGGCGAAATACCTAGTCCACTATGTAGCGTTAAACCTATAATAATGACTGCTCCGAGTAGGGCCGCCATCAATGAATCTATATTAGACTTAATTAAGTTCAAAGCAATTATGTTTTACCAAAAATACATTGTTTAATTTAACTAATAAAACATTGCTTAAGTTAGAATTAAGCTGGCATCATCTCATCAAATAACTTTAATTAAGATTTTGTGAAAACTTAAATTGTTACAACAGGACCACGCTTGTTTGACTAAATTTGTACAAATTATTTACATGCACAAGTTAAGCTACGTTGTTTTATATGCTATTCCATTTTTACTTACCAATTGCAGCCCTACTAATTTTCCTGTAGGAAAGTATCAATCCGAACCTATTGTGGCTGATGGCAATGCTTCAGATTGGGGACTGCCATTACGTTTTGGCAATGAAACGGGTTCTTTGCAATATGCTATTACAAATGACCGTGAAAATATTTATGTAAGTGTTGCCTCAAATGATCAAGCCACACAAATGAAAATGTTACGCGCTGGCATTAAAGTATACATAGACATTAAAGGTAAAAAAAGCACAGACATGGGTTTAATTTACCCATTTAAGGACCAAGATGAAATAAACAACCGACGCATGGGAATTAGAAATACCAATCCAACTGCAATGAAAGAAAAAATGATTCTAGATGCGGATATTTTTAGCACTTTTGGATTTATTAACATGGAAAACAGAATCTATGATTTAAAAGACACTAGTCATATTAAAATTGGCTTGAATTATGACCCTTACAATAACCTTGTTTTTGAAGCTATCATACCCTTAAAAAATGTACTCACTACTCCTATTACAAATACTAAAGCTCCAAGTATCAGTGTAGGTATTATAGTTAACAATATGGGGGGCGATGCGCAAAGGCCCAATGCTTCCATGACAGGCATGAATCGAGCAGAAGGTGGTGGCATGGGAGGCGGTGGCATGCGTGGTGGCGGCATGGGAGGCGGTGGTATGCGTGGTGGTGGCATGGGAGGCGGTAGTATGCGTGGTGGTGGCATGGGAGGCGGTAGTATGCGTGGTGGTGGCATGGGAGGCGGTAGTATGCGTGGTGGTGGCATGGGAGGCGGTAGTTATGGAAATAGTGGTCCTATTGTCAATTGGTATCAGTTTAAATTAGCCTACCAACCCAATTAAAATACATATTCTTTTTGTGGAAGTTTTAAACTCCAATCATCCAGTTTTTTGAAAAACCATGCACTAATTTGTTATTTAGTTTGATCCCCAAAAAATTCCTTTTGATATAAATGGCAAGGGTATAGGGCCCAATTTTAGCTTGTTTTTTGGTAACTTAGTTACACATTTACCCGATATGCACAAAAGACAATTTATAAAAAACATCCTGCTTGCTGGTGTAGGAACCCCATTAGGCCTTACAAGTTTTGCCAACCATTTTGAACAAAAGAAAAATGTAACTGCTTCCAAACTTGCGAGTGATGAAACTTTCTGGAATGAAATCAGGAATCAATATATACTTAAGCCAGACTATATAAATTTAGAAAATGGCTATTATAATTTCTTACCTCAACCTTTACTAAATAAATTCATTGATCATATTAAGGAAGTAAACTTGCAGGGCTCTTATTATATGCGAACAGTACAGTTTGATAATAAGAAAAAAATCACTGCACGTTTAGCTGGAATTGCAGGTTGTGGTGCGGACGAATTAATCATTACAAGAAATACCACAGAATCATTAGACATGGTCATTGGCGGACTGGACTGGAAAGCCGGAGACGAAGCCATAATGGCTTATCAAGACTATGGTGCCATGCTTGACATGTTTGAACAAGTGCAAAACAGATATGGCGTGGTTCGTGTTATGTTATCTGTTCCAAATCATCCAAAAGATGATGATGAAATTGTTTCACTTTATAAAAATGCAATTACAAGTAAAACAAAAGCAATACTGGTAAGTCACATGATTAATATTTCAGGTCAAATACTCCCAATAAAAAAAATATGTGATATGGCGCATGCACAAGGCGTTCAAGTAATTGTGGACGGTGCCCATGCATTTGCACATATACAATTTAAAATTAGCGACCTTAACTGTGACTACTATGCAGCAGCTTTACATAAATGGTTAAGCACTCCATTGGGTGCTGGAATGTTATATGTAAAAAAAGAAAACATTAAAAAAGTTTGGCCTTTACTTGCCGAAGGCGAAAAGGATATCAATAAAATAAATCGTTTAAATCATACGGGCACCCACCCAGTTCATACCGACCTTACCATTAATGATTGTATTGATTATTATGAAGCAATTGGTGCCGAAAAAAAAGAGACAAGACTTCGTTATTTACAAAACTATTGGACACAAAAAGTAAGAAATCTACCTAATGTAATTTTAAACACCCCAGCTAGCCCTGCCAGAAGTTGTGCCATTGCCAATGTGGGTATTAAAGGAATTGAACCTGCAGACTTAGCCAAGCGACTATTAAGTGAACACCAAGTATTTACGGTAGCCATTGACTATGCAAATGTGAGGGGTTGTCGTATTTGTCCAAATATTTACACAACCACTAAGGAGTTAGACCATTTTGTTGCTGCTATTATAGCATTAGCAAAAGCCTAGTTCATTCACATTTTTAACATTATTTATTAACATCTGTTCGTTTGTGCGGTTTTTTGCATAATTTAATGTACCAAAACCGCATAATGCTTAAACAAGAGCGCCAAAATTACATTTTACACCAGCTAAACTTGCATAATAAAGTATTATGTGCGGATTTAAGCAGTAACATGGGCGTATCTGATGATACGGTTAGAAGAGACCTACAAGAGCTCTCTCAGGAAGACAAATTAATTAAAGTGCATGGCGGCGCATTAAGTAAATCCTTTCATACGGCATTTGACAGGGAAATGGTTTACAATATTGGACACAAAAATTTAATTGCTAAAAAAGCTGCAGCCCTAGTCCAAAATGGAATGTACATTTTAACATCAGGAGGAACTTCCATTTTAGAATTTGCTAAATCATTAGACAAGCAATTAAACGCAACTTTTTTTACTTGTAGTTTAAACGCTGCCATTGAGTTTTCGCATCATCCAAGTATTGAAGTAGTTATGATTGGTGATAAAATATCAAAAGATGCTATGCTTGCAACGGGCGCCAATGCAGTGCAAGCAATCGAGTCCATACAAGCCGATTTATGTATTATGGGAATTAATTCAATAGATACACAATTTGGACTAAGCGAAAACGATTGGGAAGTAGTGCAAATAAAAAAAGCAATGATTAAAGCTTCCAAAAAAACAGTTTGTATTGGAATTTCAGAGAAATTAAATTCTCAACAAAAAATTAAAGTTGCCAATCTTGACGAGATTGATATTTTAATCACCGAATTGGATCCCAATAACCCCCTACTGGCTCCATATAAAAAACACGGAATTATCATCTATTAATAATTAAAACACAGTTATGAAACTAAAAAAAACAAAAAAGCCTTTGCTAACTAGGCTTATGATGGTTTTAACACTGTTGTCTGGTTTAAGTTTTGCCAGCTATGCTCAGGGAGTAATTAGCGGTAAAGTCACGAATCAAAAAGACAATAGTCCTATCGAAGGAATTTCAGTTGTTATCAAAGGCACTAAAAAAGGGGCCAACACAGACAACAACGGTAATTTCTCAATTTCACATAATGCAACTGCTGCATTTACTATTTCAGCTTCGGGAGTAGGTTTTAAAACGCAAGACATTTTAGTGAACCCAAAAGGAAATACTAAAAATATTGCAATTACTTTAACAGAACAATATTCAAAATTGGATGAAGTAGTTGTTACAGGTACCTCTGCGGGAACTACTAAAAGACAATTAGGTAGCTATATTAGTTCTGTAAGTGCCGAAGACTTAACTAAGGGCGCTACTAGTAACGTATTAGCTGCTTTGCAAGGTAAAACAGCTGGTGCTCAAATTAGTCAAAACAGTGGTGATCCTGCTGGTGGTATGTCTGTAAGATTAAGAGGTATTAGTTCTGTACTTTCTTCTTCAGAGCCGCTATACATAGTAGACGGTGTTATTATTAACAATGCTACAAACAGAGTAACCAATACTTCTGGCAACTACGACGGTGGAAACTTTGTAGGTACTATTGGACAAAGTAGAATGTCAGATATTAATCCTGCTGACATTGAAAGAGTAGAGGTTTTAAATGGTGCAGCTGCTGCCGCTACTTATGGTAGTAGGGCTAATGCAGGTGTCATTCAAATCTTTACTAAAAGAGGTAAATCGGGCGCACCAAAAGTAAGTTTCTCTAGTACTTATACAAGTAGTTCATTAAGAAAGAAATTAGAAGTGAACCAATCACCAACTAAATTTGGTGGACCTACCGATGGTGTGGGTGCTTTAACTCAAGATATTATTACTGCCCCATTTGCTACTACTACAACTGCAGTAAAAAGATATGATTATCAAGATTATATTTTTAGAACTGCTACTGGAACAGATAATAATATTTCAATTAGTGGTGGTACCGATAAAACAAAATATTATTTTGGTGGATCTTATTTTATGAATCAAGGTATTATTAAGAATACCGATTTCCAAAGATTTAGTTTTAGATCTAACATTGATCAAACCATTAACAAATGGTTAAGTATGAGTTTAGGTTTAAATTATATTAAATCAACTGCGAATGAAAAACCAGATGGACAATCCTTCTTCTCTCCTACCAATGCAGTTACCATTATTGGAAACTTCCATGACATTTGGACCAGAGATGCTAACGGGAATATTCAAGCTGTTGGTGAAAGAGGTAGAATTAACCCAGTATCTGTAATTGAAGACATTAAGCAACAACAATCAACTAGCCGTATCATTTCAAACTTAGGTGTGAAAATGAAACCGATTAAAAACTTAAGTATTGATTACGTAATGGGTATTGATAACTATGCTCAAAATGGTACTACTTACATTCCACCATATGCATATAATGCAAACCCTGCATTTTATGGTGGTGGTTTAACTTTAGATCCAACACAAAATGGTTACGCAAGTACTGCAGCAAATAACTTTTTCCAAATTAACCATGATTTAAGTGCTAACTATAATGTGAACTTAACTACCGATTTAGTTTCAACTACTCAGGTTGGTTTCTCTCAACAATACGAGCAAAACAATTATGTATTATTACAAGGTCGAGGATTTGCTCCATTTATTCAAACAGTAAACGGCGCTAGCACAGTATTACCAGGCGTTGACGACAGAAGTGAAATTTCTGTTACTGGTACCTATGTTCAACAAAATTTCAAATACAGAAATAACTTTTTTGTAACTGGTGCAGTTAGAAGAGACGGTTCTAGTGTTTTTGGTGTAAACCAACGCAACCAAACCTATAGCAAAGCAAGTGCGAGCTATGTAATTTCTAGTACTGAATTTTGGAAAAATTTAAACTTGTCAAAATCAATTGACTTATTTAAAGTGAGAGTAGCTTATGGAGAAAGTGGAAACCTTACAGGTATTGGCGCTTATTCCAGATTTAACTCTTATTCTTCAAACTCATTCCTAAGCAGAAGTGCCTTAAACTCAAGTTCTACTTTAGCTAACGAAAATGTGAAGCCAGAGCGTCAAGCAGAGACTGAATATGGTATGGACTTAGGTATGTTTAACAACAGAGTTGGATTAACAGTGAACGTTTATAATAAAAAAGTAACTGATTTATTAATTAACAGACAATTAGCTCCTACCAGTGGATTTAGTAGTTTGTTAGACAACTTTGGTTCATTAGAAAATAAAGGTTATGAAATAATGTTAAGCTTAACTCCAATTCAAACAAAGAATTTGAAATGGGAAATGACAACTATTTATAACCACAATGAAAACAAAGCATTAAAAATTGGACAGTCATTAACATTACTTAGTACAAACGCAGGAGCTCCTGTAGCTATTATTGAAGGACAACCAATTGGTGTGTTTTACGGAACTTACTTTGCTAGAAATGCAGATGGTTCATTGTTAACCAATGCAGCTGGTATTCCTCAGACAGCAAAAGGAACGCAAACTACTGTTTTAAATCCTACAGAAACTAAAGATGCAGCTGGTTTACCAACTGGTACTGTTCTAAGAAAAGTAATTGGCAATCCAAACCCTAAATACACAGCAAGTTTTGTGAATGAAGTTTCTTACAAGAAATGGTCATTACGTGCACAGATTGATATGGTTAACGGAGTGGATGTATTTAATGCCGACTTTAGAACACGTCAAGGTGTAGGTAACGGTAAGGTGGCAGAAAAAGAACAAACAGGACAACTTCCTAGAGGATACATTAGTGGTGTTTATTCCATTGAAGAATGGAGAGTTGACAAAGGCGACTATGTTAAGCTTCGTGAATTATCACTTAGTTATAATTTAGGAAAAGTTGCATTTGCAAATAACTTAAGCGTAAACTTTAGTGGAAGAAATCTTATTTCATGGGATAAGTACAATGGATACGACCCAGAGGTTAACTCAGGTGGTCAAAGCACTATTTTAAGAGGAATTGATTTTGGTGCTACTCCTATCCCACGTACATTCAGTTTTGGTATCAAAGCTGATTTTTAATCCAACATTAAATAAAAAATCGAATTATGAAAAAGATTAAATATATCATTCAAACCACTTTCTTGCTGGGGATGGTTTCCTTAACCAGTTGTAAGAAAGATTTTGTAAACCCTAACGCCCCTACCACGGATCAGGTATTTAGTTCTGCTAGAGGTTTAGTAGGCGTAAACATTGGTAACCAAAGAACCTTTGCACTTGGTGGTGCAAGTGTAATTTATGGCGTAGTAACTGCAAATGCCTTTACAACCAATGAAGTAATATTAATGAATTCGGGTAATACTGCAGAATTCCAATTTAGTAAAGGTGGTGCAAGTGTAGATGCTACCAATACCGTGCTTGGAAATATCTGGACAAACTCAAATAAAGTAATTTATGATGCAAACACAGTAATTAATGCTGCAGATGCTTTAAATGACAAAGGATATGCAAGTGGTTTAATAGCACATGCTTCAATTTTAAAAGCTTTGGCTATTGGAAGTATGAGTATGTTATGGGAAAAAGTACCAGAAAAAGTGGGTACTAATGTTAACTTCATTGACAGAACTGCAGGATTTGCTGC
>CANGQJ010000012.1 GCA_947456625.1 Bacteroidota bacterium | reverse complement strand
TGATGACAAAAAACGTATCAGCTTAGGTTTAAAACAATTAACTCCACACCCTTGGGATGTATTACCAGGCGACTTATCAGAAGGTAGTGTAGTAAAAGGTAAAGTAGTTAACATTGAGGATTACGGTGCGTTCTTAGAAATTCAACCAGGTGTTGAAGGTTTAGTTCACGTTTCTGAAATCACTTGGGCGAACACACCAATCAACGCTAAAGAATTCTTCAAATTAGGAGATGAGCATGAAGCGAAAGTGGTAACATTAGATAAAGATGCACGTAAGATGAGCTTGAGCATTAAACAAATGACACAAGATCCTTGGAATGCAATCGAAAATAAATTCCCTGAAAACAGCAAGCACAAAGGTTTAGTGAAAAACATCACTCCTTATGGTGTATTTGTTGAATTAGAATCAGGAATTGGTGGAATGATTCACATCAGCGATTTAAGCTGGTTAAAGCGTTTCAATCACCCATCTGAGTATGTGAAAGTTGGCGAGTCTATCGATATCATCATCTTAAACATTGACAAAGAAAATAGAAAATTACAATTAGGTCATAAGCAATTAGAAGAAGATCCTTGGAATCAATTAGAGGAAACTTTTGCAATTGGATCTGTACATGATGGTACCATTGTTCGCAAGGACGATAAAGGTGCTATTGTACAAATGCCTCATGGCTTAGAAGGTTTTGCGCCTAACCGTCACCTTGCAAAAGAAGATGGTAAACAAGTTCAAGCAGAAGAAACTGCTCAATTTATGGTGATCGAGTTTGATCGTAATGAAAAGAGAATTGTTGTTTCTCATGCAAGAATCTGGGAACAAAACATTGTAGAAGAAAAAGAAGCAGCTAAGAAAGAAGCAAAAGCAGAAACTGAAAAGACGAAAAAAGCAGTTAAGACTATTCAAGCTAAAGTAGAGAAATCAACTTTAGGTGATTTAGGCGCTTTAGCAGAAATCAAAGCTAAATTAGACGAGAATAAAGAAGGGTAGTCAAACACCTGATCTTATGCATTTTAAGCCCCGCTTTACGCGGGGCTTTTTTGTCCTTAAAAGCATTCTACGTATTACTTCTAAAGGCTAGTTTTAAGCTAAAACACTGGTTCTCAGATAGGATTTAGGGATTTCTTAACGTCCAAGCCTTTATTGACAATCTTTTTCGGCCTAAATTGGGGATTATTAGTTAATTTTGCCACCCTGTATGAATAGAATTATAGTAGCCCTTTTTGTATTATTTGGATTGTCATCTTGTACTTCAAAATTTCAACAAGTTTTAAAGAACAAGGATATTGACTACAAAGTTAAAATGGCAGAAAAATACTTTGAAACTAAAAAATACAGAAATGCACAACAGCTCTTTGAGAACGTCATGCCTTTTGTAAAAGGAACACCTAGATATGAGGAATTGTATATCAAATTTGCGAATGCTTATTATTACGACAATGATTATGAGAACGCAGAAAACTTATTTAAAACTTTTGTTGAATATTTTCCAAATAGTCCTAAGCGTGAAGAGGTTGAATATTTAAGAGCATATACTTATTACAAACGTTCCCCTAAAGCCGAGCTGGACCAAACTACTACCAATAAAGCAATCTTAACCATGCAAGCTTTTATTGATGCGCATCCAACAAGTGCTAAGGTGAAAGAGGCAACAGAAGTAATTGATGCATGTCGTTCAAAACTAGAATTAAAAGATTTTAAAACAGCTACATTGTATGATAACCTTACATTGTATCGTGCTGCTGCTATTTCTTATGGATTATTATCTGATAATTATCCCGATTCTAAAAATGCAGACAAGTACAAATTATTAACTGTAAAAGCATATTTCAAATTTGCTGAAAACAGTTATGCTGAAAAACAAAAAGAGCGTTTTGCGAAAGTAAACGAAGAATACAATGACTTTGTTGATAGGTTTAGTGATAGTCCATTATTACCTGAAGCAAAAAAAATTAAAAAACAAACTGATAACTTTTTAAAAATAAACAAATGAGTAAACTAAGAAGACATATGGGTGCAAACACACCTGCTGTTGTAGAAACAAAAAGTTTAAAAGCGTTAAAAGCAAAAACTGGTAATCTATATGAGTCTATCTCTATTATTGCTAAAAGAGCAAATCAAATCAATATCTCAATCAGAGAAGAATTACATTCTAAATTAGAGGAGTTTGCTAGCCATACCGATAGCTTAGAGGAAATTCATGAGAATAAGGAGCAAATTGAAATCTCTAAGGCTTACGAGCGTATGCCTAATCCTGCAATCTTAGCTACTGCTGAGTTTATTGACGATAAAATTTATTACAGAAATAACGAAGAGGCTGATCTTTTCCGTTAATCTAAACCATACGTATTAAAACGTCCTGAAATCTTTATGGTGTCAGGACGTTTTTGTATTTTAGGGTAACAATTAAATGGCATGTTTCGTAAATATTTATTATTGGTTTTTTTATTATTGGTTGCTGCCAATTTAATGTCACAGGAATTAGCTGCAACAGTTGCTATTCAAAGTAGTAAAGTAGATAATCAAGTGGATCCAAAAACTTTTATTCAGCTCCAAATCCAGTTAAAAGATTTTATCAATCAAAGAAAATGGTCTTCTGATGCATTTGGCATGGAGGAAAAAATTGATTGTAGTTTTTACATTACAATAGAGTCTGTATTATCACCTGGAGTTTATGAAGCTAAATTAAGTGTTGTATCCAATAGGCCGGTTTATAATTCAAATTATACTACCCCTATATTAAATATGCAGGATGCAAATTTTACTTTCAAATATCAATTATCTCAACCCATAGAGTTTAATGAAAATAAAGTTCAAGGCACCGATCCATTAGAGGCAAACTTAACTGCAACACTTGCTTATTATATTTATGTTATTCTTGGGTTGGATTATGATTCCTTTGCATTAAAAGCAGGGGCGCCCTATTTTGCTAAAGCATTAAATGTGGTGTACAATGCCCCCGAAGCATCGGGCATCAATGGATGGAAATCCTATGATGGACAAAGAAATCGTTTTATTTTTATTGATAATTTTACCAAAGGTAGCATGGATAAAATTCATGAGGTTATTTATGGTTATTATAGAGAAGGATTGGATCAAATGGCTACTAAGTTTGAGACAGGGAGGGGTGCTGTTTTAAATGCACTCATGACCATGCAGGAATTGCAAGAGTCAAACACCAATACCATGATTGTGCCTATTTTAATGCAAGGAAAATATACCGAGGTTATTGGAATATTTACTAATGCAGATAAAAATATGAAAAAGCAACTTATTACCACATTGTCTGTGATAGATGTAGCAAACTTAAATAAGTATAAAGAAAAAATAGAATGAGGAATTTATTATACATAATTACTTTTAGCGTATTCATCACTAGTTGTGTCAGTCCTGTTAAGGATCCTAAAGAAATAGACATTAATAAGATGAAAGTAGTAGTATGGCAATTAATGAAAGCAGATGAATATTATGGTAGAACAATTGCTTTGGATACTACCTGGCGCACCAATAAAAAAAATGTTTTGTTTTACAATCAAATATTTGAGCTTAATAAAATTGATCGAGCACAGTTTTATAAACAAATGACAAATATGGAGGCAAATCCAGCCCATTTTAAGGAGTTAATGGACTCGGTAAACGAGCTTTCGAAAAGAGAAAAAAATGTCTTAAAGCCACATTAAAATGGGGACTGTTGCGTAAACAATTTTACTTTTGACAAACTTTAATAAATTAATAAACAACCCAATATGAGTAATTTAATTGGCCAATCAGCCCCAGCTTTTACTTTGTTTGATACAGACAAAAAAGCAGTTTCTTTAGCAGACTTTAAAGGTCAAAATGTAGTAGTACTATTTTTCCCTTTAGCATTTACTGGTGTATGTACAACAGAACTTTGTAGTATCAGAGATAATATTGGTATTTACAATAATGCAAATGCACAAGTATTGGGGATTTCGGTAGACTCTATTTTTACATTAGGTAAATTTAAAGAAGAGCAAAAATTAAACTTTCCTTTATTAAGTGATTTTAATAAAAGTGCTTCTAAAGCTTTTGATGTTTTATATGAAGTATTTCCAGCATTTGAAATGCAAGGGGTAAGCAAGCGTTCTGCGTTTGTAATTGACAAAGAGGGTGTAGTGAAATACGAGGAAGTTTGTGCAACTCCTGGTGATTTACCAAATTTCGCAGAAATTCAAAATGTATTAAATACTTTAAACTGAAATGTTGCTTCTTGCTAGTTATAAAAAAAGGGGCTAAATTTTATTAGCCCCTTTTTTTATTTATCACATACCTCTACAATCAAAAATTTCAAATAATGCGTGTTTTCCATACCCCAAATAATTGGATGGTCACTGGACTGTGATTGATAAGTTACTTGTCTTATTCTTTTTTTAGCATCATGCGCGGCCATTTCTATGGTCTCTAAAAATAGTTCAGGACTTACTAAATTCGTACAACTAGAACTCACTAAAAATCCACCATTGCGCAGTAATTGCATACCACGTAAATTAATTTCTTTATATCCTGTTACTGCCTTATCAATATTATTCCTGCTTTTTGTAAATGCAGGTGGATCCAACATTACTACATCATATTTTTTGCCTTGTTTCCCCCAATTTTTTAAAACATCAAAAGCATTCATAGCCTCAAATTTCACAATATGCTCCAACTTATTCAAAGCAGCATTTTTATTGGCTTGTTCCACAGCCAACTCCGAAATATCTATTCCTAAAACCGATTTTGCACCATAATGTGCTGCATGAATTTCAAATGTACCCGTGTAAGTAAATGCACCTAATACATCTGCACCTTTAACAATATGCTGAATAGCACGACGGTTGTCTTGTTGGTCTAAAAAATAGCCGGTTTTTTGGCCGGTCTCTATGTTCACATAAAACTGTAAATCATTTTCATTAATTATTATTTCGGTAGGGAAGGGATTGGTTAAAAATCCTTTTTGTTGTGTGAGTCCTTCCAGTTCTCTTACCGGAACATCGTTTCTTTCATAAATTCCTTTCACATTAAAAATACTTTTTAATGCATCCACAATGGCATCTTTCCAAACCTCAATACCATATGAAAGGGTTTGCATCACAAAATAATCGTTGAACTTATCAATGATTAATGCCGGCAATCCATCGGCTTCTCCAAAAACCAAACGGCAATTTTCGGTGTATCCTAAATGTTTGCGATAATCCCAAGCTGCTTGTATTTTTTGATGAAAAAAAGCAGCTGTTATTTCTTCTCTTTTTCTAGTTAGAAGTCTTATAATAATTTGAGATTCGGGGTTGATATAGCCACGACCCGCAAGTTGGCCATCAAAATAATAAACTTCTACAATATCCCCTTGCGCTACTGGCCCGGAAATACGGTCTACTTCATTGTTATAAATCCAAGGGTGACCAAGGGCAATTCTTTGGGTAATTTTACGGTTTAAATACACTTTTGTCATAAGGCAAAGATAGGCAGTGAATGACTGACAACTTGTTCATTTTTAAGCTATTTAATGTCAATTTTGCTCTTTTAGCCCTTTGGCAATATATTTGCTCGCATTAGAGTACAATTAGACAATTATGGAAGAAAAAGATATCACTAATCCCCAAACACCTGAAATGGAGGAAAATGGAGCAGAAAACGCACCCATTGTGGAAAATGAGCCAATGAGTGAGTTAGATCAAGCCAAGGCAGAGCTAGCCGAGCAAAAGGACAAATATTTGCGTTTAATGGCCGAATTTGAAAACTATAAGCGACGTACTGCTAAGGAGCGAATGGAGCTTATTCAAACTGCAGGTAAGGACGTTATTGTTTCTTTGTTGGATGTTTTAGATGATTGTGATAGAGCTGAAAAACAATTAAATGCTTCGGATGATATTGCAGTGCAAAAAGAAGGTATTCAATTGGTGTTTAACAAAATTCGTAGTACCATGCAATCAAAAGGGTTAACTGCGATGGAGAGTATTGGGAAGCATTTTGATGCAGAATTACATGAAGCTATCACCGAAGTTCCTGTTCCAAATGAAAAACAAAAAGGTACTGTAATTGATGAGGTTACAAAAGGGTATTTTTTAAATGAAAAGATTATTCGTTTTGCCAAAGTAGTTGTAGGCAAATAAAAATAAGCATATGTCTAAAAGAGATTATTACGAAGTATTAGGGGTTAGCAAATCGGCTTCTGCGGACGAAATTAAAAAAGCGTATCGTAAAGTAGCCATGCAATTTCACCCCGACAGAAATCCTGGTGATAAAGCAGCAGAAGAAAAATTTAAGGAAGCTGCAGAGGCTTATGAAATATTAAGTGATAATGATAAGAAGGCAAAGTATGATCGTTTTGGACACCAAGCATTTGGTCCTGGAACCGGTGGCGGTGGCGGTGGTTTTCATGGCGGCATGGATATGAATGATATTTTTAGTCAGTTTGGAGACATATTTGGAGATGAAGGATTTGGTGGATTTTTTGGTGGTGGAGGACGTTCACGTGGAGGTGGCACAAGAGCAAGAGGGCAAAGAGGTAGTAACTTAAGAATTAAATTAAAATTAAATTTTGAGGAAATTGCCAATGGAGTTACCAAACAAGTGAAAGTTAAAAAACACGTTGTTTGTTCTACTTGTGGAGGCAATGGAGCAAAGGATAAAAATAGTTTACAAACCTGTACCACTTGTAATGGTCAAGGACAGGTAAGAAAAGTAACCAATACGTTCTTAGGTCAAATGCAAACTGTAAATACTTGTCATACTTGTAATGGTGAGGGTACCACAGTTACTGCAAAATGTACAGCATGTAAAGGAGAAGGACGCGTATATGGCGAAGAAACCATTTCAATTGATATTCCTGCGGGTGTTCAAGATGGGATGCAATTAAGTATGTCTGGTAAAGGAAATGCGGGAGAGCGTGGGGGCATGCCTGGAGATTTAATTATTATGATTGAGGAGGAAGCACATGAAGCGCTTCATAGGGATGGGTTAAACGTTGCTTACGATTTATACATCACAATTCCAGATGCTATTTTTGGAACCAGTGTGGAAGTGCCTACTATTGATGGCCGTGCTAAAATAAAAATTCCAGCAGGAACTCAAAGTGGAAAAATATTTAGATTAAAGGGAAAAGGTTTTCCTGAAGTACAAGGTTATGCAAAAGGGGATCAACTTATTCATGTAAATGTTTGGACGCCTCAACAAGTTAGTGACGAAGAAAAAGCAGCATTGGAAAAAATGCAAGAAAGCGAAAACTTTAAACCAAAGACAGTTAAAGGAGAAAAAAGTTTCTATGATCGTATTAAAGAAGCTTTCAAATAATAAAAAAGGGGCTAAGAAATTAGCCCCTTTTTTATTACGGTTTTTATTGATCCTTACTTTAATTGATAAATTTCTTTAGTATTACGTCCTAATCCATCATAGTCTAAACCATAGCCAACTACAAATTTATTAGGAATATCAAAACAAGCATAGTCCACTTTGATAGGATAGGCTAAGGCTTCTTTTTTATTTAACAAAACTGCAATTTTTATTGAACTGGGTTGATTGGATTCAAGTTGAGGCAAAAAGTGGTGTAAGGTTTTGCCAGTATCAATAATGTCTTCTAAAATAATAATATCTCGGCCACTCACGTTTGCGTCCAATCCAATAGCAGTGATCACATTGCCCGAGGAGGTGGTTCCTTTGTAGGATGCTAATTTAATAAAACATACTTCGGCCTCAATGGTTATTTGTCTAAATAAGTCGGCTGTAAATAAAAAGGATCCATTTAATATTGAAAGAAAAATTGGTTTTTTCCCAGCATATTCCTGGTTTAATTGTTTTGCCAATTCGGTTATTTTAATTTGAATTTCCTGTTCGCTAATATAGGGTTCAAATTCTTTATCTAATACTTTTATGTTTGACATATAATCTTATTTAAATAATTAGTTGTTTTTGCTTTTCAAGAATGGGATATTAATAAGGCCTTTTATTTTTTGTTTTAAATCTGGCGTATTTGGCACTGCAACTGGCGTTACAGACGGATCCTTTGGCATATTAAATAAGTAAACAATACTACCTTCTTTTAATGGATTGTTTGTAAAATTATTATTGTATGCTTTTAGTGCTTCAAGCTGTATGCCTTCTATTTGGCTAATGTCATAAATTGTTTCTCCAATTTTAACAATATGAACTTTTTTATTACTTTCTTTTCTCTTTTCAGTTATGAATATTATTTGATCAGCTTGCACTAAATCGGTTTCTGGAAGTTCGTTGTATTTATATAATTTATACAGTGCAACATTATAAGTATTAGCAATTTCTAAAAACGATCTGTCCTTATTAGCCCAAATAGCGGTACTCTGGTTTATTTTAAACTTTTGATTTATTGGAAAGTTTGGAATTTCTTTTTTAGGTAATGTGTCGGCTTTTGGAATACTTTGAGTTAATATTGGTGTACTTATTTTTTGCACAACGGTGTCTGCAGTTATTTTACCAACACCATTCATAACAGGCATGGACAGCTGAGAAGTAGTATTAGCGTTAATTCCTTTAATGCTATTTAATTTTACAACTGTGTCGTTTACAATTGTGTTTTTTACAAGTGTATCTTTTACTTGATTAATTATAATTGGGCTATTAATAATAGTGGTATCCTTTGTTGCCAATGCGGTGTCCTGCTTAGCACTATCTTCTGCAACCAATTCAGGAAAGTTGTATTGTGCTAGTTCGTAATCGTCAATCGTTTTTAAAAGTTTAGCAGGATAATCTCGCTCGGTGGCATATCCTGCTTTTTTTAATCCATAAGCCCAGGCGGTATCATCAACAGGGTCTAATTCAAATAAATTAGCATAGTTTGGTCGGTACTTTATAAAATTAGAATGGTCTATAAATGAACTATCTGCGCTTGGATATACCCTAAAGCATTCGTTTTTGGTATCATCGTTTTGGTAAGTAGTTTGTCCTTTCCAATCCAATTTACATTTAATGCCAAAATGGTTATTAAATTTTTTAGCCAAATTACTTTCACCACTAGCAGACTCTACAATAGCTTGTGCAAGGGTGATAGAAGCAGGAACACCTGTTCTTTTCATTTCCCTAATAGCAATTCCTTTGTATTTTTCAATATAATCCTTTGTTAACTGGCTTTGGTTATTTTGAGCAAATAGGAGCACAGGTAATATTAGTAATGTTAATAAATGAATTAAAATTTTCATGCTACTTTTTTCTTATTAAGGTTAAACCATCTCTGACGGTTAAAATAGTTTGCTCGGTTTGTGCGTCGTTTAACACATGCTCATTAAAAGCCTGAATGGCTTTCGCACTTTTCCCAGCTATTGAACTTTCTAAAACTTCGCCATGAAAAAGTACATTGTCTGCAATGATAATGCCATTTTGATTAAGTAATGGAAGTACTAATTTATAATAATCAATATAGCCTGTTTTGTCCGCGTCAATAAAAACCAAATCCCATTTTTTAGTTAGGGTAGGAATAATATTCTTAGCATCACCAATATGAGAAATTATTTTATTTGCATGAGGACTCTTGTCAAAATTTGATTTTGCAACCTGTGCATCGGCCTCCCTAAGTTCAATAGTGTGTAATTCACCAGTTTCAGTTAAACCCTCCGCTAAACATAAGGTACTAAAGCCTGTAAATGTTCCAATTTCAAGGATGTATTTAGGATTAACCATTTTACTTATAAAAGATAAAAAACCACCTTGATGCCAATTACTCTGTAAATGTGCATGTGGATGTGAGGCATTGGTTTGCTCGTACATGCCTTTTAAATACAATGGGGTTGCATTGCTGTAGGCTTCAATGTAATTATTTGCAGTTGGATTAATAAACTCCATTTGCAAATGTCTAATTTTTTTGGGTATTAGGCGTAGAAATTAGCCACAAACCTATAAATGTAAATAAGCCATTTATAATCAGTAATTCTTGTCCAATTTTAAAGTCCCCAAATAAGTCCTTTTGATAAAAGTCTAGTATTAAACATAAAATAGGGGCTAAAAAACAAGGGATAGCTGCCCATTTATCTTTTATTGTTCGCTTGGTTAAAATACCAAATGCAAATAAACCTAATAGCGGGCCATAGGTATAGGAAGCTATTTTTAATAATAAATCAATAATGCTTTTATTATCAATCCACTTAAAAATCATCACAATTAAAAGAAAAATAAAGGCAAAACTTAAATGAATTCTTTGTCTAATTTTTTTCTTTTTAGCCTCGTCCCAATTTTGATTTCTTTGCATGCCTAATAAGTCAATACAAAAGCTGGAGGTTAGTGCTGTAATAGCACCGTCGGCACTAGGAAATAATGCAGAAATAAGTGCTAAAATAAATATAATGGATAAGTAAGGGGGCATGTGATTTAAGGCAATGGTTGGGAACAAATCGTCTCCTATAGCTGTTACATTTTGTTGTACTGCATATAAGTTTAACAAGCCACCTAAGAATAAAAACAGGGTAATAACAAATAGCATTGTAAATCCAATGGTTACCATATTTTTTTGTGCATCTTTTAATGTTTTAACCGAAATGTTTTTTTGCATCATTTCTTGGTCAAGTCCAGTCATAGTAAGGGTAATAAATGCACCTCCAATAATTTGTTTTAAGAAAAACGACTTGCTATTTACATCGGTATTAAAAACGGTAGCAATCCCTTTTACTTGCATTGCATTAAAAGCTTCCCCAACTGATAAATGTAAATTGGACAAGATATAAATACTGCAGATAATTAATCCAAGTAGCATGCCCGATGTTTGCAAAGTATCGGTGTAAACAATAGTTTTTACGCCACCCTCATAAGTATATAAAAGTATCATGGCAAGTATAACCAATGTGGTTGCCCAAAATGGAACGCCCATATTGTCTAAAATAAATACTTGCAATGTTTTTACTACTAAATATAATCTAGCGGTAGCGCCTAATGTACGTGACAATATAAAAAAAGAAGCCCCTGTTTTATAAGCAGTAAATCCAAGCCTTGTTTCTAAATAATTATAAATAGAAGTAAGGTTTAACTTATAATAAATTGGAAGTAATACATAGGCAATAGTAAAATAGCCAATTAAATATCCTAATGTAATTTGTAAATAATGAAATGCATCCTTACCAACTGCACCTGGGACGCTTACAAATGTTACACCACTTAATGAGGTTCCAATCATGCCAAAGGCAACCAGCATCCAATGGCTATTTTTATTACCTATAAAAAAAGACATATTATTACTATTCTTGCCTGTTACTTTTGCAACACCCAATAAAATGACAAAATAGATAATGACAAATAGAAAAAGTAATGGAGCGCTCATTATATTAAGATTAGTATTGGCAAAGTAATAACAAAGTTTCATTTTTTTAGTTAAATTGTGAGACTCTTTAAATTTTAATTGAAATAAATGAAAATAACTGCTGTAACCATATTTTGTGGGTCAAAACCTGGGGCAAATCCAGCATATATTAGTTCGGCTCAAGTATTAGGGGCAAGCCTGGCTAGTAAAGACATTACATTGATATATGGAGGCGGAAATAAAGGCATTATGGGTGCTGTTGCAAATGCCTGTTTGGATAATGGTGGAAAAATAATTGGGATTATCCCTAAATTATTATTAGAGTGGGAGGCGCAACATGAGGGTTTAACCGAGCTTATTGTAACCGATTCCATGCATTCTAGAAAATTACTATTATACGACAAATGTGATGTAGCCATAATATTGCCTGGAGGGATGGGCACTATGGACGAGCTTTTTGAAATGCTTACCTGGAATAATTTAGGAATTCATCAGAAAAAGGTATTTATTTTAAATACCAATGGCTACTATAATTCACTTATTCATTTATTAGATAAAATGGATGAACAAGGGTTCATGTATGAAAACTGGAGGACCAAATTAATCGTTTGTGAAAATACCAGCGAACTTATAAATGCTATTTCCTAGAAAAGTGAATTGGGAATCCAAAACCGGCTCTAAAAATGGGTTGTGGGCTGGTTTGTCCCATACGGTAGGGAGATTGTTGCGCATTGATTAAATCGAACATTATGGAGAAATAAGAAAAACCATGTTCACTTCGGTTGCCATAACCAATTCCTGTAAGTAAACTAGGGGCGCTAACATTGGAGCTTCCCGAAGTTCCTTTTGTGTAATTATTTGCAGAAGAAAAAGTCCAATTGTATTCGGGTTGCACCTGAATAAAAAATTGTTTAAGTGGCCACAATCTTGCAAATGCGCCAAGGCCAAATTGTGTATTAGTAGACTTATAATTTTCCAATGTAACTAAAGAGGTGGATTTAAATGTGGCGTAATATAAATTCATTGCAGCTCCAAGATCTATATACTCATTGTAGCTTTGAACAATTTCTGGATTTAATCCCAATTGAAAATTGCCTGCACCTCCACCAAGTACAATGCCGCCTCCAAAAAATATAGGTTTAGGAATTAAATTAGTATTGGTATTAATGGTGGTGTCTTGAGCTACAGCAAATAAAGTTGTCAAAGAAAATACAATGGCAAAATATAATTTCATAATGTTTAATTGACAATTAATTGATATCAAAAATTTTACCTGGGTTTAAAATATGATTAGGGTCAAAAAGTTTTTTTATTCCTTTCATTAGTTCCATTGTAATGGGATCAAACATTACAGGCATAAATGATTTTTGAATAAGTCCAATACCATGTTCTCCACTAATAGTACCACCCAATTCATGCACTAGTTTAAAAAGTTCTTTAAGTATTGCATTCATCTCGGGACTTTCATAACTTTTTTTAATTGTAGGGTGGTTAATTCTGATATGTAAATTTCCGTCACCAGCATGTCCATAACAAACCACTTTAAATCCATTGGCTTCGCCCAATGCTTTAATTCCTTTAATTAATTTAGGAAGTTCGGCTCTTGGAACTACCGTATCCTCCTCTATAGTGAAGCCAGCTAATACAGCAGCCTCGTTTGCTTTTCTTCTAATTTTCCACAACTCATTTTTTTGTTGTGTGTCATCTGCAAAATATAGTTCTCCTACTTCATAATTCCCCAATACTTCCGAAATGGCTTCCATTTCATTCATTAATACGTCTAAATTATTGCCATCTACTTCAATAATTAAATGAGCTGCCAAATTTTCATGAAGTATAACAGCACTGCTATCTAACATTTTGCTAGCTAGGGTAATGGCATCTATCTCCATAAGCTCCATAGCGCTTGGGGTAATACCTGCTCTAAAAATTGCACTCACTGCTTCGCTTGCTTTTTCTAGACTATTAAAAGGGGCAAGCATGAGTAAATCATATTTAGGATATGGGATTAATCTTAATACAATTTTTGTAACTATTCCTAATGTGCCCTCGCTACCAACAATTAACTGAGTAAGGTTGTAACCGGTAGCATTTTTTAACACATTGGAGCCGGTCCAAATAATTTCACCTGTTGGAAGCACTATTTCAAGATTTAATACATAGTCTTTAACAACTCCGTATTTTACTGCTTTAGGGCCACCTGAATTTTCTGAAATATTTCCTCCTATAAAACAACTTCCTTTACTAGCAGGATCGGGAGGATAAAAAAGTCCTTTTTCTTTCACTGCATCCTGTAACATTTCGGTAATCACACCAGGTTCGGTGGTTACTTGTAAATTACGTTCGTCAATTTCTAAAATTTTATTAAAACGTTCCATGGAAATCACCAAGCCTCCTAGGTGAGGTAGTGCGCCACCGGTTAATCCCGTTCCAGCGCCTCTTGGTGTAATTGGAATTAAATTTTCATTACATAACCTAACTAAAGCAGCTATTTGCTGAGGTGTATTGGGCTTGACAATTACTTCTGGTTTGTAAAGTAAATTTTCGGTTTCATCTTTACCGTATTTTTCAACATTCTCTTGGTTGGTAAATATATAAGCCTCGCCTACAATATTACTAAACTGCGTTATTAGGTCTGCAGAAATTTTGCTCATACCGTAAATTTTAATTAAATCAATCAACCCATAAATTAGTAATTCCAGCTACTACTAAAATAAACCGTATAACATGCCGTCTACTTTGCTTATAATTTCACCAAAGTCTTCGTCATTTTCTCCAAATTTATTTTTATCACAATCAATAACAAGCAATGGACCTTCTTTATAACCTTCAATCCACTTGTTATAATACTCATTTAATTTTTTTAAATAATCTAAACGAATATTTTCCTCATACTCTCTTCCTCTTTTTTGAATTTGAGAAACCAATGTTGGCACAGAGGCTTTTAAATAGATTAATAAGTCAGGAGGTTGAACCATGCTTTTAATGGTACTAAAAAATCCAAAGTAATTATCAAAGTCACGCTTACTCATCAATCCCATTTCATGTAAATTAGGTGCAAAAATATTTGCATCCTCGTAAATTGTTCTATCTTGAATAATGGTTTCAGTACCTCTTTGAATATCTAAAATTTGATTTAAGCGACCATGCAAAAAATAAATTTGCAAGTTAAAGCTCCAACGTGGCATGTCATCGTAAAAGTCCGTCAAATAGGGGTTGTGGTCTACGTCCTCGAACTGTGGTATCCAGCGGTAATGCTTGCTTAACATTTCGGTTAAAGTAGTTTTCCCTGCGCCAATATTTCCAGCGATTGCTACGTGTTTAGGTTTTTTAGTCGCTTTTGCCATAATCTTATAGGTATAATTGAATAAGTTGTTTTATAGGTAGTTCATGCCAACGGCAGATCTTACTTTGGTTAAAGTAGCAGAAGCACTTGCTCTTGCTTTATCGGCACCATTATTAATTATTTTTAAGAGCAGTGCTTTATTGTTTTGTAAATCTGCTGCTTTAGAACGAATTGGATTTATAAAGTTTACCATATCCTCTGCCAATTGTTTTTTCATATCGCCATAACGAATAATGCAATTACCCTCGGAGCTATTTTTAAAATCGTCTTCGAATTTCTTCACCGTGTCTGCAGTACTCACTAAACTCATTAAAGTAAATAAATTTTGTATATAGTCAGGCTTAATTGAATTTGGTGTTAAAGGACCTTGGTCGGTTTTTGCTTTCATTACTTTTTTACGAATTAATTCATCCTCGTCTGCTAAAAATAAAGTGGTCATTTGGTTTTCACTCTTACTCATTTTCCCATTTCCATCTAACCCCATTATTTTTACTAGTTCGCTATTGTAGTTAAATGCATAAGGCAAAGGAAAAGTTTCACCATAACGGTGGTTAAAACGTTCTGCAAAATTGCGGGCCATTTCCAAGTTTTGTTCCTGGTCTTTTCCAACAGGCACTTTAACTGCACGGTGAATTAAAATGTCTGCTGCTTGTAAAACAGGGTAAGTTAATAATCCTGCATTTACATTTTCGGGTTGCATGCGTACTTTGTCTTTAAAAGTGGTTGTTTTTTCTAACTCCCCTTTATACGCTAACATATTTAAATACAAATACAACTCTGCAATTTCAGGAACATCACTTTGAACATATAAAGCCACTTTCTCGGGATCCAAACCGCAAGCAATATTTTCAGCTACCACACGTAAAACACTTTCCTGTAAAGTTTTAGTATCTGGATGCGTAGTTAGACTATGCCAATTGGCAACAAAAAAATAGCAATTATACTCATCTTGCATACGCACATAATTGCGCATGGCACCAAAATAATTACCTAAATGTAAGAAGCCGGTAGGGCGAATTCCGCTGAGTACAATTTCCTTTTCCATAGCTGTGCGAAGATAATGAATCACATCTCCATTTTTTGCCATCTTTTTGGGATATTTGTACCAAATCCAAAAAAAATAGTTTGAGCCAAGCATCTCTTTTACAAAGTCCCATTGAATACCTTAAGGGAGTAGGCCCATTAAGGGCAGATATGCTTAAAAAAGAGCTTAATTTATACACTTTTGGTGACCTTTTGCATCATTTTCCACATAGGCATATTGACAAAACCCAAGTGACTCCAATTGGTCAGGTGGACCCTCAAATGGACTTTGTTCAGGTTAGGGGTGTGTTGCAGGGCATAGACATCTTTGGGGAAAAGCGTTCCAAAAGGATGGTCTCGCAGTTAAAAGACAGTACTGGCCAAATAGAACTTACTTGGTTTCAGGGCATTAATTGGGTGCAAAAAAGTATTGTAGCAGGTCAGGCTTATTTGGTGTTTGGAAGGGTTAGTTTTTTTAATGGACGCGCTCAAATTGTTCATCCCGAAATTGAACCTTATGTTGCAGCAACAGCTGGTCAAAAATCTTTGCTAGAGCCAGTATATCCTTCTACCGAAAAATTAAAATCACGTGCATTAAATGGGAAGCAATTAGGAAAGCTAACTCAAACCTTATTTCAACAAATAAGTGAAAAGGATTTACCCGAAAATTTACCAGCACATTTATTAAAGGACAGAATGGGCCGTTGGGAAGCCTATAGGCAAATACATTTTCCAAATTCACAGCAGGAGTATAAGAAAGCATTGTCCAGACTGGTTTTTGAAGAATTATTTATTGCACAAGTAAGGCTTAATTTAATTAAAATTGATAGACATAAAAATAGTCAAGGCCATAAATTTGTAATTGTTGGAGATTATTTTAATACGTTTTACAATAAACACTTGCCGTTTGAATTAACTGGTGCCCAAAAACGTGTAATTAAGGAAATTAGACAGGACACTGCACGCGGTTTTCAAATGAATAGATTATTGCAAGGCGATGTAGGAAGTGGAAAAACTATGATTGCATTACTTGCTATGTTAATAGCTGCCGACAATGGTTTTCAAAGTTGTATGATGGCACCTACGGAAATTTTAGCACAACAGCACTATGCAAGCTTAAGTGAATTGTTAAAGGATATGCCGTTGGAAGTGGCACTATTAACAGGCAGTACTAAAACTGCCGAGCGTAGAAGAATTTTACAAGGCCTAATGGATGATAGCATACATTTTGTAGTAGGTACGCATGCCATTATTGAAGAAGTAGTACAATTTAAAAATTTAGGATTAGCTGTAATTGATGAACAACATAGATTTGGTGTGGCGCAACGTGCACAACTTTGGAAAAAGTCAAAAGTACCTCCGCACGTTTTAGTTATGACGGCAACGCCTATTCCCAGAACCCTTGCCATGACCGCCTTTGGTGATTTAGACTATAGTGTGATGGATGAACTTCCTCCGGGAAGACAACCCATTAAAACAGTACACCGATATGAAACTTCGCGTGCGAGTGTAATGGACTTTGTAAAAACAGAAATTACAAAAGGTCGTCAAGCATATTATGTGTATCCTTTAATTGAGGAGAGTGAAAAAATGAGTTATGAGGATTTAATGCAAGGATATGAACAAGTAAAAAGTTTTTTCCCAGAGCCAAAATATAAAATTAGTATGGTGCATGGGAAACAAAAAAATATTGAGAAAGAAACAAATATGAAAAGGTTTGTTTCAGGAGATACTCAAATATTAGTTGGCACCACGGTTATTGAAGTTGGCGTTAATGTGCCTAACGCAAGTGTAATGGTTATTGAAAGTGCAGAAAAATTTGGTTTATCACAATTGCATCAGTTAAGGGGTAGAGTTGGTAGAGGTTCCGAACAGAGTTATTGTATTTTATTAAGTAGTGTAAAAGCAAGTAGGGAAGCAAAGAATAGATTAAAAATTATGTGTGAAACCAATGATGGATTTGTGATTGCAGAAAAGGATTTAGAACTAAGAGGTCCTGGTGATATTGATGGTACCAGACAAAGTGGAGCACTTAATTTTAGATTGGCCAATATCATTAATGATCGTGCTGCATTGGAGGAAGCTAAAAATGAAGCCTATTCCATTTGTGAGCAAGACCCCAACTTAAGCAAACCAGAAAATTTGGTAATTAAAGCATTTTTGCAAGCTCAAAAAACTAAAATTGGCTGGGGTAAGATTGCTTAAAACACATATAATTTTAACTATCTTGCAATAGCGTTAAAGCCACCTAAATAATTAACGTATTAAGTCATGAAATATTTACCATTAGACGCTAAAATATTTATTCAAAACCGCAAACGTTTTGTTTCAAAAATGCAAAAAAATAGTATTGCTATTTTTATAAGCAACGATGAGTTTCCAAGTAATGGGGATGCCTTGCATGAATTTAAGCAAAACAGTGATTTATTTTGGGTATCTGGAATTGAGCAAGAGGGAACTATGGTTATTTTGTTTCCAGACAATCCCGATCCTAAATACAGGGAAGTATTGGTTTTAGTACGTCCTCAGGAATTAAAAGAAATATGGGATGGCAAAAGGTTAAGAGCCAATGAGGCAACTGCTATTTCAGGTATGACAACCATTGTATGGGAGGATGTATTAGATGGCATGTTACAAGCATGGGTACATTTAGCAGATACTATTTACTTAGATTCAAACGAGAATGATCGTAAAAATAATTTAGTACGCACGGCCGAGTATCGTTTCATAGATGAAATGAAATCGCGTTATCCTTTACATACTTTTTTAAGAGCTGCAAAAATTTTAAAAGAGTTACGTGCAGTAAAAACAAAAGAGGAAATTGTTGTTATTCAAAAAGCAATTGATATTACTGAGGTAGCTTTTAGAAGACTACTAAAGTTTATTAAGCCAGGTGTTTTTGAATATGAAATTGAGGCCGAAATTTATCATTCGTTTTTATCTCAAAGGGCTACTGGTGTTGCTTATCATAGCATACTCGCAAGTGGAGACAATGCACGAACTTTACATTATACTAGTAATCATAATAAATGCAAGGACGGTGATTTAATTTTAATGGATTTTGGCGCAGCTTATGGTGGCTATAATGCGGACCTTACAAGAACAGTTCCGGTTAGTGGAAAATTTACAAAGCGTCAAAAGGAAGTGTATAATGCTTGTTTGCATTTGCATGATTACGCAAAATCTATTTTAAAACCAGGCATTAGTATTTTAAATTATACCGATAAAGTAGGCGAGGAAGCAACAAAACAGTTTTTGAAAATTGGTTTATTAAATAAATCAGATATTAAAAACGAGGATAAAAATAATCCAGCCTATCGTAAATACTTATACCATGGTATATCACATCATTTAGGAATTGATGTACACGATTTAGGAACCAGGACTGCGCCAATTGAAGCGGGTATGGTTTTTACCGTGGAGCCGGGTATTTATATTAAAGAGGAGGCAATGGGTGTAAGAATTGAAAACAATGTTTGGATAACAAAAACAGGCAACCAAGATTTATTTAAAAATATTCCAATTAAAGCCGAAGAAATAGAAGCTTTAATGCGTCGTAAATAATTCGGCATAATTAATTGAAAATTCATGAAAAAACAGATCCCTAATTTTATAACATTGCTTAATTTATTTTTTGGATGTATGGCTATCATGTCTGCATTTCAGGCAGGAACAATGGCAAGTGTTGAGGAGTCTGGTGCAATTACTATTGAAATTCCACCCGCAATTTATTATGCAAGTTTATATATTGCACTTGCTGGTTTAATGGATTTTTTTGATGGCTTTGTAGCGAGGCTTTTAAAAGTTTCATCCGATATGGGTAAGCAGCTGGATTCTCTTGCCGATGTAGTAAGTTTTGGCGTAGCACCTGCTTTTATTGTATTACAATTTTTAAGACTTTCAATGGCTTCAGACGTAAATGCTTTAGCTACTAATTCAGTTTGGAGTTTTGCAGCCTTTATCATTCCAATGGCGGGGGCTTATAGGTTAGCGAGGTTTAATATTGACACCCAGCAAACTACTTATTTTAAGGGAGTTCCTATTCCAATGATAGGTATCTTAACTGCTGCTTTTCCATTAATTTATTGGCAGGCGCAAGCGTCATTCATGAATAAGTTTATGTTAAGCCCTTTATTTTGGTATGCTTATATTTTAATTGTATCCGCATTAATGGTTATGAAAACTCCAATGCTAGCGCTAAAAGGCCTGGGGCATAAGAAAAGTCTAATATTGCCATTAATCTTAGTGGTATTAGAGGTGTTAATAACTGCAATATTTTTTAAATGGTTGGCTATTCCATTTGGCTTTATTGGCTATTGCTTAGTATCTTTGCTTTACAAGAAAACAATCACTCAATAAGTTATTTTTATGCTATTTCAAGTTCAAATTAAGGTAATGCCTTTAAAAGATTTATTAGATCCACAAGGAAAAGCCGTTTTAGGTGGTTTACATAATTTAGGTATGAACGGAGTTCAGGATGTAAGAGTTGGAAAACACATTACACTCCAAATTGAAGCAGCTGACGAAGCAACAGCAAAAACTATAGCAGAGGATGCAAGTAAAAAATTACTTGCTAATGCTGTTATGGAATATTTTGAGATTGAGTTTGTTAAGGCCTAGTTCAATTTAACCATTAACTTATGTTGTATTTAGTACCCACTCCAATTGGGAATTTAAAAGATTTCACCTTTAGAGCAGTGGAAGTACTTCAGCAAGTGGATTTTATTTTATGCGAGGACACGCGCACTTCTTCTAAATTATTACAACACTACAATATTCATAAACCACTTACACCTTATCATCAACACAATGAGCATAAGGTAGTAGAGCACTTGGTTCAACAATTGCAAGTTGGTAAAAAAATTGCACTCATCACGGACGCGGGAAGTCCTGGTATTTCCGACCCTGCTTTTTTATTAGTGCGTGCTTGCAAAGCTGCCGGCGTTGCTGTAACTAGTTTACCAGGAGCAACTGCACTAGTGCCTGCACTTACCAATAGTGGGCTTCCTGCAAGTAGCTTTACTTTTGAAGGTTTTATACCTTTAAAAAAAGGGCGTAAAACATTAATGGAAAAATTAGCAACCGAGGACCGCACCATGATTTTTTATGAAAGTCCCATGCGTTTAGTAAAAACCTTGGAATTATTTAAAGCTTACTTTGGAGCGGACCGTAAAGCGGCTGTGAGTAGGGAGCTTACTAAAATGTTCGAAGAAAATATTACAGATACTTTGGAAAATTTAATTGCTCATTTTAGCGCAAAGCAAGTAAAAGGGGAGATTGTGATTGTGGTGGCAGGTAAGGAGTAGAGCAATATTGCAGATTAGTAAAATATAATACGTTTATTTTTTCTTAATTTTATTCTTTCTTATTTTAATTAATTTCATTAAAAGTGTAATATGATATTTAAATCATTGACTTTGTCATCGGTTTTGTTATTTAATATTTTTATTCTCAATGCACAACCCGATCGTTGGCAACAACAAATAGATTATACCATTAAGGTAAACTTAAATGTTACTACTAATTTATTAAAGGGCACCGAGGAAATTGCATACACCAATCATTCTAATGATACTTTAAATAAAGTGTATTTTCATATGTATTGGAATGCCTTTCAGCCCAATTCAGCCATGGATATTCGTAGTCGTGAATTAGGGAAGAATATTTTAACAATTCGAAGAGGTGCAGCAATTAGTTCAGCGTCCAATTTGGGTTTAGTGGGAGAAGATAAAGTACAAGATTGGGATGCACGTGTTAAAGATCGTATTCAATATTTAAAACCAGATCAAATTGGATTTCAAAGAGTAACGCAACTATTCATAAATGGAGTGGCACAAAAATTAATTGACCATGAAACCATTTTAGAAGTGCAATTAAATAAGCCTATTGCACCGCATAGTACCATTAAAATGAATTTGAATTTTGAAGCGCAAGTACCAGTGCAAATTAGACGTACAGGCAGAGACAACGCTGAAGGGGTAAGGTTTTCAATGAGTCAATGGTATCCTAAGTTGGTGGAATACGATTACCAAGGATGGAATACAAACCCGTATATTGCTCGTGAATTTTATGGTGTTTGGGGAAATTATAATGTGACTATTAATTTGGATAAAAATTATACGGTGGGTGGCACAGGCGTTTTGCAAAACCCAAATGCGTTGGCCGATGCTGCTGGTATTAAAACTTGGAATTTTAAGGGGGCCAATATTCATGATTTTGTATGGGCTGCAGATAATAATTACAAACACTTATCTAAAGAAGTGCGCAAGGGTTTAACCTTGCACGTTTATTACAAACAAAAAGATGCCACTGCCGATAGTGCTTGGGCCAATGTTTTATGGGCTGCAGAAAAAGTGCTTCCTTATATAGAGAAAAAATTTGGCGCTTATCCTTATCCGCAATATTCCTTTATACAAGGGGGTGATGGTGGTATGGAATATGCCATGGCTACTTTAATTAAAGGGCCTGGATTGGGAACCGTTTTTCATGAGTGGATGCATTGTTGGTACCAACATATTTTAGGGTCTAATGAAAGTTTATATCCATGGATGGATGAAGGATTTGCAAGCTTTGCCGAAGATGATATTTCTTATTGGTATGAAAACAATTTAGCTACACTGTCACCTTATATTTCGGAAGCAGCAAAAAAACAAATTAATGCGAGTAATGAAATTAATAAAAAGTTATTGCCATCTATTCAATTTGGAAATTATGGTAGTTACTTTTCTTTGGCAAAAAGTGGTTTAGAAGAGCCAATGAGTACCCACTCCGATCATTACAATACCAATTTCGCATACAGCAGAGCAGCTTATAGTAAGGGCGCTACTTTTTTAGGAGTACTTGGATATATCATTGGCGACTCCCTACGTGATAAAGTGATGTTAAACTATTACAATGCATGGAAGTTTAAACATCCTAATCCCAACGACTTTATTAGAGTTGCAGAAAAAACAAGTGGCATTCAATTGCAATGGTTTAAAGAATATTTTATGAATAGTACTAAAACCGTTGATTATGGTTTAAATGATATTCAGGTAGGAGATAAAGGGGCTATTATTAGTATTCAAAGAGAGGGTAAAATGCCTATGCCTATTGAAGTGCTAGTTACTTATAAGGACGGCAGCAGTGAACTTCATTATATGCCGCTAGATTTAATGTTGGCAGGGAAAAAAGTGGAAGGAGTTGGTACAAGAATAGATCATCCTGAATGGCAATGGGTGCAACCTACTTATACATTTGAAACTACCAAGCCTTTAAGTGCGTTAAAATCTATCGAGATTGATCCTAGTTATCGAATGCCAGATATTAATAGGAGTAATAATAAATTAGAAATACCTAATTAATATGAAATAAATAAAGCGTCCTATTTGGGACGCTTTATTTATTTCTTTACTTGAATAATAAATTTCTCCTTAAAATATTCCTCCTGAAAAATGTCATAAATAGACATCATTTTAGGACGCACGCCACTTTCAAAAATTTCCTGATGCAAGTCACCGCCTTTTAAGCATATTAAACCATTGGGTTGGTTAGGCTTTTTATTAATAATTGGACCAGCCCATTTCCATAAATCTTTTAATGGAGCAACAGCTCGGCTTATGGCATAATCAAACTTTTTGTTTTTAATATCCTCTACTCGGGTATGTTTAGTAGTAATATTTTTAATACCTACCATTTCACAAACTGCGTCCACTACTTTTAATTTCTTAGCAATACTATCCACTGCTAAAAACTCAACCTCAGGGAAAAATATGGCCATTGGAACGCAAGGGAATCCGCCCCCACATCCAATATCAATTACCTGTGTTCCTTTATCCCACTCAGCAATGGCTGCAATACTTAGGGAGTGAAGTACATGATGTAAATAAATATGATCAATGTCTTTTCTGGAAATTACATTTATTTGACTATTCCACTCTTTGTAAGCAGCTTCCAAGCCTGCAATTTGTTGCAGTTGAGTTGGTGTAAAATCGTCAAAATATTTAGTAATTAGTTCCAATTTTTGTTGGGAGCTTTCCATACGCTAGGTAATGTAAATAAATAATAAAAAACAGACCATAAATCAAAAAATAAATACCAAGGCCATAGGTCTAATTCGTTTAATTTTTTCATGGTACTTCTTAAAATAATTCCTTGCAATAAAAAGCGTGCACCCCATAAACTTACTATTAAAATATACTGTTTAGTAAATACAAGTGCTGCAATTAATACAGGGTAAACTAAAAACTGACTTAAAGCATACAAGGCTAATAAAATACTATGTTGTTTTTTATAATACTTACTTGTAGTGTAGTGCCTATATTTTTGATTCATCCATTCGTTAAAAGTAGTTTTTGGCTCACTTAAAGTATGGGATTCTTTGTCAATTACAATGGCTGTATTTTTTCGGGTTGCTACTTGGTTTATAAATAAATCATCGTCACCACTTGGCATTTGATTAATAGAAGAGAATCCTTTATTTCTCAAAAACACATCTTTTTTATAAGACAAATTTCGGCCAACACCCATATATGGCATGCCTGCTAATGCATAAGAAAAATATTGCAGTGCAGTTTGGAAAGTTTCAAAACGAATTAGTTTGTTTAACATGCCTGGCTTTTTCTTGTATGCACCATAACCTAAAACAATTTCAGTGTCATCATTGTATCCGTCTTGCATTAAACGCATCCAATGTTCACTTGCAGGAACACAGTCGGCGTCGGTTAATAATAAGGTTTCATACTTGGCAGACTTAATACCAATGGATAATGGAAATTTTTTACCATTAATCATTTTAGCTTCCTGCGTAAGTGCAACTACGTTTAAATTTTTAAATGACTTTCTGAACTCTTCCAATAAATATTTGGATTCATCCTCGGAATTATCATTTACTAAAACAATTTCATGTGTAGTGCTATATTCCTGCACCAATACACCAGGTAAGTTGTTTACTAAATTATCCGCTTCGTCCCTTGCACATATCACCACCGAAATGGGGTGCTCCATATGTACCTCTTTTTTTGGCTTTCTATAAATGGCAAGTCTTAGAAAAAAGAATAGATAGTAAAATAATTGAATGGCTATAATGCATGCAAAAGCAGCTATTAAAATAGTTGATACGGGTAGGTTAGTAATCATGATACAAAAGTAATGATATTTGACCTTACCTTTGCGCCATGGCTGCACTAGCATTTGATTTACAATATAAGAGCACAAAAGGGGCTTCCAGGGCCGGTACCATTACCACCGATCATGGCAGTATTCAAACCCCCATTTTTATGCCAGTGGGCACCATTGGTTCGGTAAAAGCGGTTACCCAACAACAATTAAAGCAGGATATAAACGCTCAAATTATTCTAGGAAATACTTACCATTTATATTTAAGGCCAGGTACAGAAGTGTTGGAAGCTGCTGGTGGATTACACAAATTTATGGGATGGGACCGCCCCATTTTAACAGATAGTGGCGGATATCAGGTTTTTTCATTAGCTAGTAACCGAAAAATTTCACAGGAGGGCGCTTTATTTCAATCTCATATTGACGGTAGCAAGCATTTATTTAGTCCCGAAAAAGTAATGGATATACAACGCAGTATTGGGGCCGATATTATTATGGCTTTTGATGAATGTCCTCCAATTCCTGCCGAATATGAATATGTCCGAAAAAGTATGGACCTAACCCATGCTTGGCTGGATAGGTGTTTTAATAGGTTAGCTGAGACCCCCGATTTATATGGCCACACACAAAATTTATTCCCTATTGTGCAGGGGGGAATGTATAAGGATTTAAGAAAAGCTTCTTGTGAATATATTAGCTCCAAAAATGCGGTGGGCAATGCTATTGGGGGTTTAAGTGTAGGGGAGACCGAGCCAGAAATGTATGAGTTTACTGCACTTTGTTGTGAAAATTTACCGTTAGATAAACCCCGTTATTTAATGGGAGTGGGCACCCCTTGGAATATTTTAGAAGCTATTGATTTAGGTGTAGATATGTTTGATTGTGTAATGCCTACTCGCAATGGCCGTAATGGAATGATATTTACTTCGCAAGGTGTTATTAATATCAAGAATAAAAAATGGGAGAAGGATTTTACGCCCCTTGATCCAGGCCTTCCCAACGAGTTAAGCCAATATTATACCAAGGCTTACATGCGACATTTGTTTCAGGCAGATGAAATATTGGGATTGCAATTGGCAAGTATTCAAAATTTATCCTTTTATCTTTGGTTGGTAGGAGAGGCTCGTAAACACATAATAGCTGGCGATTATAGCAGTTGGAAAGTGGCCATGATAGAACAAGTAAAAACAAGGTTGTAATTTAAAAAGTATAAAGTAAGGTTTACATTGAAAAAACTAGATTGGTACATATTAAAAAAGTTTTTGAGGGTATTTTTCTTCTCTATCTTTTTATTTGCAGTCATCGCTATTGTTATTGACATTAGCGAAAAAACCGATGATTTTGTTCGCTCAGGTTTATCTGCTGCTGAAATTTTCACACATTACTATATTGGATTTATACCGCATATTATTGCGCTTTTATTTCCGTTGTTTGTTTTTATTGCAGTTATTTTTTTTACTTCCAAGATGGCGGGTCAGACCGAAATTGTTGCTATCCTTGCAAGTGGTACCACTTATAATAGATGGCTTAGACCCTACTGGATAGGTGGCTTATTATTGGGTTTATTATTATGGGTGTCTAATCAATGGATTGTCCCTAAAGCAAATAATATTAGAGGAAGTTTCGAGGCTGCATATATTGATGCTCATTCTTCATACAATGCGCTTTTGAGTTCTTCTACCGATATTTATTTTAGGATTGACTCCTTTACCTATGCGGGCATTTACAATTATGACACTGCCAATAATAGAGGCAATGGTTTTTTTGCATATAAAGTAGATAATGGGAAAGTAGTTTATAATTTAAGAGCAGAGAATATACAATGGGATACTGCTACAAAAAATTGGAGATTACTAGAAGTTATTGAACGAAAAGTTTTAGATGATAAAGAAATTGTAACTGCTTTAACCGAAGTCAGAAAAAACTATCCATTTAAGCCTGTTGATATTGAAAAAGATAAATATCAAAAGAACAAGCTCACTACGCCTCAGTTAATTAAGCAAATTAAATTAGAGGAAATTAGGGGGTCGGAAAGTATCAAAGAACTTAAAATTGAGCGATATCGCAGGGACGCTTCGCCATTTACAGTACTTTTACTAACACTTATTGGTGGCATTATTGCAGGCAAAAAAGTAAGAGGGGGTAGTGGATCGCATTTAGCGCTTGGCTTTATTATTGCCGCTGTGTTCATCATAACAGACCAGTTCTCAACTATCTTTTCTACAAAGGGCAATTTGCCTCCATTATTAGCTGCCTGGATACCTAATTTAATTTTTATATGGGTGGTATATTATTTGTACAAAAAAGCGCCTAAATAAGCCATTTTTTTAGTTAACTTTACGTCCAATTTTAAGGGCATAATAATAAACTAAAGGGCACATGGAAGCAATCAAGGATTTATTCAGTGTAAAGGCAACAGCTGCAGCAACTGAAATTAAAGAGTTAATCAAAACACACGGAGATAAAAAAATTGGCGAAGTAACACTTGCCCAAGTATACCAAGGTATGAGAGGTATCACTGGATTGGTTACCGAAACAAGTTTATTAGATGCTCAAGAAGGAATTCGTTTTCGCGGATTCTCTATTCCTGAATTACAAGATAAATTACCAAAAGCACCAGGTGGTGATGAGCCCTTACCAGAAGGTTTATTTTATTTAATGATGGTTGGTGAAGTTCCAACTACCGAGGATGTAAAAGAAATTACAAATAACTGGCAACGTCGTAGCCATGTTCCTTCGCATGTATTTGATGTGATTGATGCTTTCCCTATTAGTGCACATCCTATGACTATGTATGTAGCTGCTGTTATGGCTTTACAAACCGAAAGCAAGTTTTCAGCAGAGTATGCAAAGGGCATGAACAAAAAAGATTACTGGCAATATACTTATGACGATTCAATGGATTTAATTGCGCGCCTTCCAAGAATTGCGGCATATATCTATCGTCGAAAATATAAAAATAATGAGCATATTCATCCCAACGGATTATTAGACTGGGCAGGTAACCTGGCATACATGATGGGCTTTGAGGATGAAAGTACAAAGGAGCTAATGCGCTTATATATGACAATTCATGCGGACCATGAAGGAGGAAACGTTTCTGCACATACTACACACTTAGTAGGTTCTGCATTAAGTGATCCTTATTTAAGTTATGCTGCTGGTATGAATGGATTGGCTGGTCCTTTACATGGACTTGCAAATCAAGAAGTAATCAAATGGATTTTTGAAATGCAAGAAGCCATTGGTTCTGACAGCCCAACCAAGGAGCAAATTGTAGATTATGTTCAAAAAACATTGGCTTCTGGCAAAGTGGTACCTGGATATGGTCACGCGGTATTAAGAAAAACCGATCCTCGTTTTACTGCTCAAATGGCATTTGGTAAAAAACATTTACCAGATGATAAATTAGTGAATACGGTTTGGAATATTTATGAAACAGTGCCACCAATTTTAGAGTCATTAGGAAAAGTAAAAAACCCTTGGCCTAACGTAGATGCGCATAGTGGAGCATTATTAGTCCACTATGGAATTGTAGAATATGAATTTTATACCGTTTTATTTGCTGTAAGTCGTGCACTAGGTGTACTTGCAAGTTTAACTTGGGATAGGGCACTTGGGTTCCCATTAGAGCGTCCAAAATCGGTAACCACCGAAGCCGTGAAATTATGGTTGGACGGGAAAGGAGAAATTTAATTGTTACTAAATACATTTAAAAGTAGCATCGACATAATCGGTGCTACTTTTTTAATTTAGGTGCAATAATAAATAGGGGAATTAGCTCAGTTGGTAGAGCGCTTGCATGGCATGCAAGAGGTCAGCGGTTCGAACCCGCTATTCTCCACATAGTATATGAAACAGTTTAAATTTAGTCTTGTGTTTTTTTACATTTTGATTTGTGCAAACACATTATTTGCGCAATCAAAAGAAGTAAAAGTTAATGTGGTTGATAAAATGGGCAAACCATTTAGTATGGCAGTTGTGCTATATTATGAAAAGGGTAAATATACTGCTCCTTTTAATGCACAAAAGGCAATAAAAGTTATTGCAGATACTTTTGGGGTAGTTAAAATAAAAGTGGATAGTTCAAAAACTTATTTATTTAGATCCAGTTGGGTGGGTTATCAAATAACAGACACAGTTTTTAATTTTTTAACAGATGCAGCACATCAAATTATTTTAAAGGAAACCAATGCCATGCTTAATGCTGTGGTTGTTAAATCATCTAAACCCTTAATACGCCAGGAAGATGACAAGTCCGTGGTGGATCCCGAGCCATTAGCTGCAAGTAGTACCAATGCCTATGAGACTGTCGAAAAAACACCTGGTGTTTTTATAGACCAGGATGGTAATATTTATTTGAATGGGTTATCGCCAGCGGCAGTTCAAATTAATGGAAGGGATTTAAAAATGAGTAATTCTGATATTGCCATTTTATTAAAAAGCTTACCTCCTAATGCCATCCAAAAAATAGAGCTTATAAGAACGCCTTCTGCAAAATATGACGCATCGGGTGGAGGCGGAGTAGTGAATATTGTGCTTATGAAGGGTATTAAATTAGGCGTTAATGGCTCGGTTAATAGTGGCTTTGCACAAGGGTTGTATGGGAATCAATACATTGGTTTTAATTTGGCAAATAACAATGACAAATTAAGTTCTTATGTGAATGCGCAGTATAGTAATAACAATGGCTATACTATTACCAATACCAATAGGACCATTAGTTTAGATACTATGCTTAAGCAAAATGCAAGAACAGTATCTCCCAATAATTCAATTAATCTTGGTTATGGTTTTGGGAAAAACATAAAAGACAAATGGGATTTAAATTACGATGGAAGGTTAAGTCAAAATAAATCGGATAATACCACATCAAGTGAGTCTTTTGTGAATGTAGTTTCAAGTAATAAAAATTTAAGTGATCTAAAATCACTGGTTCAAAATAACAGTGATAATAATTTTGTGAATCAATCTTTTAGAGCAAAACTTAAATTGGATTCTGTTGGAGGCGAGTGGATTAATGATTTTTCATTTAATTATTCAAAGGCCAATACCAATCAGAACTATAATAATACCTTAGTAAGCAATAGTAATTTGGTTGGTGGTAATGGAAGCTATGGCAATGACCGTAGTTATTATACTTATCAGTCTGATCTTAAAAAACGAATTATTGGTTTAAATTTTGAGACTGGGGTTAAAACATCTACGCTTATTTTTAATAATCATGCTAATTATACAAAAACGGTTGCAGGTGTTACAGCTCCCGATCCATTTAGAACCAATAGCTTTAATTATACCGAACAAATAAATGCGGCATACTTGCAAGGTTCAAAAACCTGGGGTCCAATTGTTTTAAAAGTAGGTACCAGGTTTGAACAAACTATTATGCAAGGGCATCAGTTGGTTCCTAAGGATACGACTTTCTCGGTAAATAGAACAGATGCTTTTCCTTATATTTATTTAAGTAGAAAGATTATTAATATAATGCAATATGAGCTTCGCGGTTTTTTAGTGTATCGTAAAACTATTAGTAGGCCTTCTTATGATTATTTAAATCCTTTTGCAAAGTACATAGATCCGTTTTTATATGAAGTGGGTAACCCAAATTTAAAACCGCAATTCACAACCAACTATGAGGCTAATATAAGTGTAGACGACAAGCCTTTATTTGCTTATGGAGTAAATGAGACAAAGGATATATTTACCAATGTAGTTTATCAGTCACCAACCAATAAGCAAGTTAGTTATAGAACGTATGACAACTTGGGAAAGAGTAGAGAAACCTATTTTAGAATTATTGGAGTAATTCCTCCTGGTAAAAAATATTTTGCTGTTGTAGGTACTCAGTTTAATAAAAACGATTATACTGGATTTTACGAAGGCAAGCCAATTGTCTTTAACAAAGGTACCTGGGCAATTTTTACATTTCAATCCCTTAAATTGGATGGATTGTCCACCATTACCTTAAATGGCTTTTGGAGAATAAATGGTCAGCAGCAATTTTATGAGTTGTCCGATTTTGGATCTTTGAATACTTCTATTAACAGACAGTTTTTAAAAAAGAAATTAATTATTACTGCAAGTTTTAATGATTTTTTATTCACTAATAACAATAAATTTATCTTAAATCAAGGGTCTCAAAATGCTACGGGTTATAGAGAAAATGATACCAGGCGTTGGGGACTTTCACTAAGGTATAATTTTGGATTTAAGCCTAAGGAAAATAAAATGGAAATGTTGGATGCTGCTTCTGAAAACAGGTAGTAATTTATTTTATAGCTAGTTTCTCGATTACAGCAAATACGCTCATTGATCCCATTAATAATACAACGGTCCAACCGCTAAACTCAATCCAAATTGGGTATTTAAATTGTTTTAGGACTGGTAACTTTCTTCCTGCAATAAGCATAATTGATAGTGCAAATGGGAGAATAAAGCCATTAACAAGCCCAGCTAATAAAAGCAACTCTTTTGGTTTCCCTAAAATTACAAACAGGGAAGTAGAAAGGATAATAAATGCTGTAATTATAATGCGCTCGTGTTTTATAAAATTATATTTTAAGTTTTTTATAAAACTAAAAGAGGTATATGATGCGCCAATTACCGAAGAAATAGCTGCACTCCAAAGTACTACACCAAATACAAATAAACCAGTTCTACCTGCAGCCGATTCAAATACAGTTGCTGCTGGGTTGTTTTTGTCTAAATGAATTCCTTGACTTACAATTCCTACTGCAGCTAAAAATAAAATATAGCGCATTAAAGAAGATATCACAATGCCGCTTCCGGCACTCTTTGTTACAAACTTAATTTGTTCAGGACCTGTAATTCCTGCATCTATTAATCGATGTGCTCCCGAAAAAGTAATATAACCTCCAACAGTACCTCCTACAATGGTTACAATAGCAAGTAGTGAAATTTTTTCAGGAATAAAAGTATGGTGCACTGCTTGTAGAATTGGAGGATGTGCTGCGTACACAATTAAAAGCGTTAGGCTTATTTTAATAATTCCTAAATATTTTGTGATTTGGTCTAACATTTTCCCAATTTCACTTACCCAAAAAATAAGGATGGCAACTAATCCACTTATAATGGCACCTTGTGCAAAAGGGATACCAGTTAAAATATTTAATGCCAAACCACAACCTGCAATATTACCAATGTTAAAAGCAAAACCTCCTAAAATTACCAATGCAGAAAGTACATGACCTAATCCTGGTAATAATGCATTGGCTATTTCTTGTGCACGCATCCCGCTTAATGTAATACTTCTCCAAATATTTATTTGTGCACCAAAATCAAGTAAAATAGAAAGTAAAATTACAAATCCAAAACTGGTTACTAATTGCTCGGTATAAAAAGAGGTTTGTGTTAAAAATCCTGGACCAATAGAAGAGTTGGCCATTAAAAATGCTGCTCCTAAACTAAGTCCTGTAAGTGATTTAAGTGGAGTAGGTGTATTTTTTGAATTAATATTTAATTTCAATATTGTGTTTTTTTAAATCGGTATAAATTTTTTCAGCAAATTCAATAGCATTTGGGCCGTCGCCATGTATACAAATGGTATCCACTTTAAGATCAATTATTTCGCCTTGTGCCGATATTACTTTATTTTCTTGAATCATTTTTAAAACCTGCATACTTGCAATATTAGACTCTTGAATCATAGCATGGTCCAAATATCTTGGTGTAAGTGAGCCATCGTTTTGATAGGTTCTGTCTGCAAATGCTTCTCGATAAAAGGGTTGCCCTAATAAAATAGCTTGCTGAATAGTGCAACTGCCACTTAGTCCATAAATTGTTATGGTAGGGTCTATTGCTTGAATGGTTTGAATAAATATTTTACTTAAAGTAGGATCCTTGGCACAATCGTTATATAAAGCACCGTGTAATTTAACATGATGAATTTTAGCACCCATTGGGACAGCAATTTTTTCAAATAAATAATATTGTTCTGCAATGAGTTCGGCCATTTCAAGAACGGATAAAAATTGTGATACTCTACCAAAATTTTCCCTATCCTCATAACTTGGGTGTGCACCAATTGCTACATTGTTTTTTTGTGCAATTTCAATAGTTCTTTTAATAGTATCAGGTCCACCTGCATGATATCCGCATGCAATGTTTGCACTGCTAATATATGGCATTAGTTTGGCCTCATTACCAATGCCTTCGCCCATATCGCAATTTATATCAATGCTTAAACTTTTCATACAGGTATAAGTATAATTGATTTGCCTGGTCTAAGTCACACAATTCAAAATTAAATGGTTGACTTGGATGCAGCTGTGCAAACCTAGGTAAATCTACCAAAATTATTTGACCCAAATTGGCATAACCACCCGTGGTTTGATGATCGGCCATTAAAACAATTATGTTTCCATTGGGCAGTAATTGCAAAGTTCCAAAGCATACTGCACTGGATAAAAAGGTGTTAGGAACATTTATGGATAGGGTTGGCCCAATAATATTAAAGCCCATTCGGTTGGCACTAGCCGATATCAAAAAATTAGAGCTTAATATGGAAACCAAAGCAGCTTTATTTAAAAGTGGCCAAGCCGGTCCGGGTAATATTCTAATTGGAGCATGGTTATTAAAAACCATTTGTGTTACTTCGTTTATAAGTGCACTATAATCATTTTTTGGAGCCTTATTTTGCTCCTGATTTTTATATTCAAAAATGTCGCCAATTTTTAAAGGTTTGCTATTTGCATGACTGCTTAGCCATTGGGAATTTAGTAATTTTTCTTGCACGGAAACATAGCAGGTTTTTCCATGAATAGGCTGTAACATGCTTAGTATTTCCCCTGCTTTAACGTGTACAGGTTTATTTAATACTATACTTTTTTCATTTATGACTGGTATAAAATTAGCACCGGTAATACAAATGGTATGGTCATTTTCGAAAAGTAATTGACTACTTGGAAAATGTATTTCAAAAACAGGGTCATGGATATCTTTTTCTAAAATTTTATTAGCAAGCCAAGCCGAAATAAAATCCATATATCCATTTGGTTGAATACCCAAATGCTGGTATCCGTACCTTCCATAATCCTGAATCGTATCTGATAAACCTTTTTTAATTATTTTAATGGACATGATTATAATTGGTGTTCATTCATTTTTATAAAATCGGCAATTGTAATAGCATAAAATTTAATTTGATCTCCCACTTTAAACTTGGCTAATTTATTTTCGTTTGGGTCAAATATTTTCCAAGGAGTTCTGCCCAATATTTGCCATCCACCTGGGCAATCACTTGGATAGATGCCTGTTTGTTGTCCAGCAATACCAACACTCCCAGCTGGGACTAATGGCCTAGGTTTATCGTGCCTAGGTGTTTGTATTCTTTCATCTATAATACCCATATAAGGGAAGCCTGGTAAAAATCCAATACTATAAATTTCATAAACTTTTGAACTATGTATTTTAATAATTTCGGAAGTTTTGATATTGTGCAGGGTACTTAAATTTTGTATATCTAAAGCAAAAGAAGGATCATAACAAACAGGAACATTTATGATAGTAGCTTGTATTGAATTATTAATTTTAGGTGCATTGTTAAATTCATTTAAAAGGGTAGTGCACATTAAATTTATTTGCTCCGAAATGCTATTATTATTATTATTTGTAAAATTAATGATATCATACACCAGTGTTAAAGTGTGGTAAGCTGGAATAATATCAATGATGCCTTTTATTTTTTTTGAAATAATAAAAGAGTGAAGTGCCGCAATTTCATTTACAATTAATGGACTAATTTTTTGCTCCAATGCAAAAACAATGGCATGATCGCCAAGGGTATGTACTTTCCATTGTTTTATTTTAAGGTTCATTTTTTAGGGTTCTGCTTACAAAAGTTAGAAATATTTAAGCATTAAAGCACTTAAATTGTATAATTTAGCTTTCTTGTATTTGAAATAATAATACATTAATATTTTATTATATATGAATTTAATTAGAAATATATTTTTTCTTTTAAAATTAAGCATAATTAGTTCACTGATTAGCAGCAATTTAGTTGCTCAAGCAGTTCAGTATAGCACTACTGCTAATGGGGTTGATAAATTCAAAGAAACTAAACTAATACCTACTGCATTAAGTAAATCGGATAAAAATATTGCCACTATTGAAATGGATGTTCGCAAATCATTTCAAAGAATGGAAGGGTTTGGTTTTGCCTTAACTGGTGGATCGGCAGGGTTAATTAATGCACTACCAGTAAAGCAAAAAATGGCCTTATTAAAGGAAATATTTGGTCATGGTAAAGATAATTTAGGAGTAAGTTATATACGCATAAGTATAGGCGCTTCCGATTTGGATTCCCATGTTTTTAGTTATAATGATTTACAAAAAGGGGACACAGACTCTTTATTATTAAAATTTAGTTTAAACCAGGATACCATCCATTTAATCCCATTACTTAAAATAGCATTAAAAATTAATCCAAGTTTAAAAATTATGGCGTCCCCATGGTCGCCACCAACTTGGATGAAAACAAATGAGGCAAGTATGGGTGGACATTTATTAAAAAAGTATTATGCTACTTATGCCAACTATTTTATAAAGTATATTAAGGCCATGCAAAAATATGGTGTCCCTATATCAAGCATTACTTTGCAAAACGAGCCAGAACATGCAGGTAATAATCCAAGTTTATTAATGGATGTACAAGAGCAAACCAATTTTTTAGTGAATTATGTTGGACCTCAATTTAAAGCTGCTAATTTAAAAACACAAGTAATTTTATATGATCATAATGCAGATCATCCTAATTACCCAATTGCTATTTTAAACAATGCGCGTGCTAAAACTTATGCAAGCGGAACTGCTTTTCATTTATACCTTGGAAATGAAGCTGCATTATCGGAAGTCCATAATGCACACCCCAATAAAAAAATTATTTTTACCGAGCAATGGACGGGAGCTAAAGGTGATTTTGGCGGTGATTTAATGTGGCATTTAGAACATATTGTTATTGGCACTATCAATAATTGGTCCACGGCTGTTATAGAGTGGAATTTGGCTGCAGATGCAAGCTTTAATCCACATACTCCAGGGGGATGTTCTGAATGTAAAGGGGCTTTTACCATTGAGGATAATGTAGTTACAAGAAATGTGAGTTATTATATTATTGGGCATGCTTCTAAATTTATTACTGCAGGTTCAAAAAGAATATTTACAAGTACAAATTCGGAAAATATTAAGACAACTGGATTTATGCTTCCAAGTGGTAAAAAGGCAATTATAATAGTGAATACAGGAGCAATTCAAAAAATAAAATTACAAGAAAGTAAAACTCAATTATTATTGGAGATGCCAGCACAATCGGTTTCCACAATAGTATGGTAATTACTAAAAATAAAATTTAACGATTTAATTATTAAAATTTAATAAAGGAATATGAAAAAAAGTCTATTGTTTTTGATAACTATATTTTCAAGTATAGTTGCATTTGCTCAAACAAGTAAAGATGTCAAAAAACATTTGTTTATAGCAAACTTAATGACTAAAATGACATTGGAAGAAAAACTTGGACAACTTAATCTGCCAGCTTCAAGTGATTTTGTAACTGGAGCAGTAAGTAGTTCAAATATCGCTGAAAAAGTGAAAGAAGGAAAAGTAGGGGGTGTATTTAATATTAGGTCGGTAACCAAAATTAAAGAGTTACAGGAGTTTGCGGTAAAAAATACAAGATTACATATTCCACTTTTCTTTGGAATGGATATTATACATGGTTACAAAACAACTTTTCCAATTCCATTAGGAATGTCTGCTACTTGGGATATGCAATTAATTGAACGTACTGCAAGAATTGCAGCTAGTGAAGCAAGTGCCGATGGTATTCAATGGACATTTTCTCCAATGGTGGATTTAACCCGCGACCCAAGATGGGGAAGGGTAGCAGAGGGTAATGGTGAAGATCCTTTTTTAAGTTCAGCAATCGCAAAAGCAATGGTACATGGTTATCAAGGAGATGATTTAGGTGCCCCTAATACTATTTTATCATGTGTTAAACATTATGCATTATATGGGGCTGCCGAAGGTGGTAGAGACTATAATACCACAGACATGAGTCGTGTAAGAATGTATAATGAATACTTTCCTCCTTATAAAGCTGCAGTGGATGCAGGCGTTGCCTCTGTAATGGTTTCATTTAATGAAATTGATGGTATACCAGCTTCAGGCAACAAGTGGTTGGTAAATGATGTTTTAAGAAATCAATGGAAATTTAATGGATTTGTGGTTTCCGATTACACCGGAATTCCAGAAATGGTGAATCATGGAATGGGCGACTTTCAAGCTGTCAATGCGCTTTCTTTAAATGCAGGAGTAGATATGGATATGGTAGGAGAAGGCTTTTTGACTACTTTAAAAAAATCATTAAGCGAAGGGAAAGTTACTTTAGCTCAAATCAATAAAGCTTGTGAAAGAGTTTTAATTTCAAAATATGATTTAGGATTATTTGATGATCCATATCGTTATTGTAATGAACAAAGATCTGCAACTGAGGTTTTTACTCCAGCTAATAGGGCAGAAGCTAGAAAAATTGCCGCACAGAGTTTTGTATTATTAAAAAATAAAAATGTACTTCCTATTGCTACTGGTAAAACCATTGCATTGGTAGGTCCACTTGCAGATGATATTGTTAATATGACGGGCACTTGGAGTGTAGGTGCTGATAATAGTAAATCGGTTTCCTTATTAAAAGGATTAAGGGATGCAGTTGGAACCAATGGGAAAGTGCTTTATGCAAAAGGTTCCAATTTAGAGGAAGATGCGGAGTTGCAAAATAGACAAACCTTATTAGGCAAGGACATGATAAGAGATAGCCGAAGTACAGATGAATTAATTAAAGAAGCATTAGCTATAAGTGCCAATGCAGATGTTATTGTTGCAGCCATTGGAGAAGGAGCAGAGAGTAGTGGAGAGAGTGCATCTAAATCAAATATTGGAATTCCCGAAGCGCAACAACGTTTATTAAAAGCATTGGTTGCTACTGGTAAGCCAGTTGCATTGGTTTTATTTAATGGGCGTCCGCTAACCTTAACATGGGAATCAGAAAATGTACCCGCAATTTTAGATGTTTGGTTTGCGGGTTCTGAAGCTGGGGATGCTATTGCAGATGTATTAATTGGTAAAGTAAATCCTTCTGGTAAAATTACTATGAGCTTTCCTCAAAATGTTGGTCAAATTCCTATTTATTATAATCATAAAAATACGGGTCGACCTTTAACAGGAAAATGGTTTGCAAAGTTTCAATCAAATTACATTGATGTAGTAAATGAGCCATTATATCCATTTGGATATGGTTTAAGCTATACAAAGTTTGAATATGGTGACATGCAATTGTCGTCTAAAGCTTTAAAGGGAAATCAAAAATTAACTGTTACTGTGCATGTTAAAAATACAGGAGCTGTTGCTGGTAAAGAAATAGTTCAATTGTATATTAGGGATGTAGTTGGAAGTATTACAAGACCAATACAGGAATTAAAAGGGTTCAACAAAATTGAATTGGCTGCAGGGGAAAGTAAAAATGTGCGTTTTGAAATTACTCCTGAGTTATTGAAATTTTACAATAGTAATTTAAAATACGATTGGGAAGCAGGAGATTTTGAAATTATGGTAGGCCCTAATTCCAAGGAAGTTAAATCAGTAAAAGTAAATTGGAGTAAGTAGCTTACCAAATAATTAGCTTTGCTAATTATTTGAAAAATCATAAGAGGCTATGTAAGGATTAAAATTTTATAAAATTTTAATCCTTACAAGCTTACCAACTTCCATACAAGCCATCTTTTAGTGCCTTTTGATATTTTTTGTCATTAAAAGTATACAGGAAGGGGGCTTTGTGTGCACCACCTTTTCTGGTCTCACTTAGTTTATTTAAAATTCCAAAACTTATCATTTTACGTTGAAAATTACGGCGATCTAGTTTCTGATCTAGGATAGTTTCATATAGTTTTTGTAATTCAGGCATGGTAAATTTCTTGGGCAATAAATTCCTGCCAATAGGTAAGTAGGCGAGTTGTGTTCTAAGGGATTCTAATGCCTTTAATATAATGGCCTCATGATCCATCATTAAATTAGTAAGCTTATTAATATCAACCCATTGCGCACCTTCATTTGCATTGGCGGCTTCTAATTTTACTTCTGTAAAATCAATTAAAGCATAAAAACCAATAGTTATGAACCGCTGTAAAAGCCAATTGTTCTTCGGAATTTTAATGCCATATTCTTGGTACCTGTTTTGGTGTATGATAGGATCGGATCTATGTGGATCCCCAAATGCATTAAACTGTTGTAAAAATATATTTTCAACCCCAGTTCGCTCTTGTAATACTCTATAAGCAGCATTTTCTATGGGCTCGTCCTTATAAATAAAGCCGCCTGGCAAAGCCCATTTGTTTGAATGTGCTGAATTTAGCAAAAGCACTTTTAAAACATTTTCATGGAAACCAAATATGGTACAATCCACCGAGATGCCAGGTTGATAAATTTTTGGTCCTTTTTCTAAAGTGGATTTTAAATTTGCCGGAATAATAACCTTTTTTGACATAGCTGTTTTAACTAGTTTATTATTTGTTCGGTTATTTTTCCAGAAGCCTTATTTTTCAAGATTAATTTTTTGGCACCATAATGTGTCATCTCTTCTTTTACTAAGTAATGGTCTGCATCATATTCTACTAAATGACTTTCTTTTGTTAAACCTTCTTGGCCTCTCCAAATATCTAATTTAACAGGTTCCCATAATTTAGTTTTTGCAGAGCGGTAAGCAGCATCTAAAATACAGTTTACCACATAGCCATCATAAAATGTTTCCTTTGGGGCTTCCCCTTTTTCCATAGAATTAAACATGTCCATAAACATATGATTGTAGCCCAATTCATTTAATTCATCACCAACAGGGAATAACCAACCTCTATCACTTTCGGCTTTTTCGGCAATATAATCACCACCTTTTCCTGTAGTAAACATTTCAAAACCGGTGCGTAAAAAACTATTAATCCAAATAGTTCCTTCGGTGCCCATTACTTCGTCTCTTAAATCTAGTCCACCTCTAAAAGTCCAGCTAACTTCAAACTGGCCAATAGCGCCGTTCTCATATTTTACTAGTCCAATGGCATGATCCTCGGCATCGATAGGTTTTACTTGCGTATCAGCCCAACACATTACTTCTACGGGTTTAATATCCTTGCCAATATAACTACGTGCAATTTCTACACAATGACATCCTAAATCCAAAATACATCCACCACCAGCTTGGTTAATATCCCAAAACCATTCGCTATGCGGACCAGGATGTGTTTCACGGGACTTTGCCCATAAAATACGTCCCAATGCACCTTCTTTTACACTTTGGTTTGCTTTAATAAATTTAGGGGTATACACTAAGTCCTCTAGGTAGCCGTTAAAAATTCCCGCTGCTTCAACTGCAATAAGCATGCGTTTTGCCTCCTCGCCATTACGACCCAAAGGCTTGGTAGTCATTACAGCTTTTTTATGTTTACAACAAAGCATTACAGCAATTTCGTGAATATTATTAGGAAGTGAAATGCATACCACATCCACATCGGGGTGGGCAATAGCTTCTTCCATATTAGTGGTCCAATGTGCACAATTATAATCGGCAGCAAACTTAATCGCCGATTCCTCACGGCGTGCATAAATACTTACTACTTTATCCTTACTTCTATAACCTTGTAGCGCATCGGCATAAAAACGGCCAATGAATCCAGCTCCTAACATTGCAATACGCATTTTATATTTTTTTAGTTATTTATTAAATAGAAAGAATAAAAAAGCCTACCCAAGTGGATAGGCTTTGGAAAATAATTATATTAAGCTATTACTTTTTCTTTCACATCAGTCGCTCTCGCGCCTTCTTCTTTGAATCCAAAGATGAAAGCAATTAATACAGCGGTAGCAATGGCAGCAGGTGTTAACCAAATACTACCCCACTCATGTCCAGTTGCAGTTTTGTGTTGGTCTACAACAAAGCCACTATACCATGTTCCAATAAACATACCTACGCCATATGTGGCAAAAGTAAATAAACCTTGTGCAGCATTTTTAATAGATTCTCCTGCTTTTTTCTCGGTGTACATATAACCAGTAACAAAGAAAAAGTCATAACAAACCCCATGTAAAATAATACCTGCGTATAGCATCCAGCTAGCGTCCATGGTACCGTAAGCAAAACATATATATCTAAGTATCCATGCGCCCATACCTAAAATAAGCATATTTTTTACGCCAATTTTATTGAACATAAATGGAATTGCTAAAATAAATAAGGCTTCAGACATTTGACCCATTGTCATTTTACCAGCAGCGTTTTCTAAGCCTACTTCGTTTAAGAAAGGATTAGCAAATCCATAATAAAAAGAAAGTGGAATACAAATTAAAATTGCGGCAACAAAAAATATTAAGTAAGATTTTTCTTTTAATAATACAAATGCATCTTTACCTAAAATACTAGCAGCTGAAGTTTGCGTACCAGCTCCTTTTGGAGGTGTGTTAGGTAAGATAAAACTAATAACACCCAATACCGCTGAGATAGCAGCAGCTACATGAAACGTACCAGCTGTTTTCTCAATACCTAATTTTGCAATAATTAATCCAGCAACTATCCATCCTAAGGTTCCAAATACTCGAATCCATGGAAATTGTTTTCCTGGATCGGTCATTTGAGCAAAGGCAACACTGTTACTTAGTGCAATAGTTGGCATATATAATAACGAGTAAACTAAAATAATCCAATAAAAACTACTGTTGTCTACTTTGGTTGCATAAAATAGTAAAGCCGCACCAACTAAGTGAAGGACTCCCATAATTTTTTGAGCAGCAAAAAATTTATCAGCAATCATACCAACAAAAAATGGAGAAATAATTGTAGCAATAGCACCTGCACTATAAGCAGCACCTATGTCTATACCTGAAGATTTTAAAACTTCTCCCATATAAGTGCCCATGGTTACGTACCAAGCTCCCCAAATATAATATTGAAGGAACATCATGGCAGATAATAAAATACCTGTTTTTAATTTCATAATTGTGTGGTTTAAGCGTTAGCGTAATCGTTAAAAAATTGTCTATTTGATTTTAGCAATTCAATATACGAAAAAAATCAATTATGAAACCGCCAATGCTTGTAAGATATCTGCTAAAATATCATCCTTATGTTCAAGTCCAACTGAAATTCTTATAAGTCCAAGTGTAATACTCACGGCTTGTCTTTCTGCTTCTGATAATTTTGCATGCGTGGTACTAGCAGGGTGGGAGGCAATGCTTCTGGTATCCCCCAAGTTGGCAGTTAATGAAAGCATTTTTAAGTTATTTAAAAACGTTCTGCCCGATTCAATTCCTCCTTTTAATTCAAAACAAACAATTCCTCCTCCATTATTCATTTGCTTTTTTGCAATAGCATAATGCGGATGAGATGTTAAGAAAGGATATTTTACAAAATTAATTTTTTCATGGCCTTGTAGTTTTTCGGCAATGAATAATGCGTTGCTACAATGACGCTCCATTCTTACTTCTAAGGTTTCTAAACTCTTACTTAATACCCATGCATTAAATGGAGATAAAGATGGCCCTGTGCTACGACAAAATAAATAAATTTCTTTTATCAAGTCCTTGCGTCCAACTACAGCTCCTCCTAAAACACGACCTTGTCCGTCAATCCATTTGGTAGCAGAGTGCACTACTAAATCCGCGCCTAAATCAATTGGGGTTTGACCAATAGGGGTGGCAAAACAGTTATCAACGTTTAAAATAATTTTATGTTTTTTTGCAATGGCACTAACCATGGTAATATCTACTACATCCAAACCTGGATTGGTAGGTGTTTCTAAATAAATCATTTTAGTATTTGGTGTAATGGCTGCTTCCCATTGCGCTGCAGTTGCACCAGCACCAACATAACTATAATCAATACCATATTTAGGTAAATATTTTGAAATTACAGTATGCGTGCTTCCAAAAATAGAATTACAAGATAAAATATGATCTCCTTTTTTTAATAAAGCCATAAAGGATCCAAATACAGCACTCATACCTGAGGCAGTTGCAAATCCTGTTTCCGCATTTTCTAAAACGCATAAACGATCCACAAATTCTTGCACCGATGGGTTTGAAAAACGACTATAAATATTCGCATCCGTTTCATCGGCAAAAGCAGCACGCATGTCCTCGGCATTATCAAAAGTAAAGCTACTAGTTAAAAATAAAGGGGACGAATGCTCATGCGCTGGAGTTTGTGGAACCCTTGTTCTAATTAATTTGGATTGATTATGCTTCATGCTACTTGGATTAAAATAAAAACTTTCTTAATTAAATTATTGGTGTTAATTTATAAAATTTCAACACTCCATGTGATGTTTGCGCCAGCTGCTCTTAAAGTGGCTGCAACCGAACAATATTTATCCATGGAAAGGGAACAAGCTTTTTCGGCACGCTCTTTATTCATGGTACCTTTAAATTTAAAAACAATATTAATAGTTTCCCATAAAGCAGGCTCTTTTCCAGCTTGACGCTCACCATCAATAATCATTTCAAATTTTTCAATGGTTTCTTTTTGCTTCTTTAAAATCATAACAATGTCAACTGCACTACAACCACCTAATGCACTTAATAATGCCTGCATAGGACGTACTCCATTGCCATGACCACCTTGATCTGCAGGAATATCCATAGTAATTTGTTGACCTGCTTCGTCGGTGGTTACAAACTGGTAGTCTTGGTCTATTTGCTTTAAATGTATCCTTGCCATAGGTTAATGCTTGTTAGTATATAAGAAGTATAAAATTTGTACCTTTGACAAAGGTAATTCAAATAGATACTTATATAGCAATAGAATTCGAAAAAATGGGTCCAACAATATATCAATACAATGCGCCTTTTACATTAGAGTGTGGGGTGAGCTTGCCAAAACTTAAAATTGCATACCATACCTATGGTGCATATACTCCTGGGAAAAAAGTAGCTTGGGTTTGTCATGCACTAACTGCTAATGCCGATGCTGCCGACTGGTGGAAGGGATTAATTGGTGAAGGTTACTTAATTAATCCAAATGATTATTTTATTGTTTGTGCTAATATTATAGGCTCTTGTTATGGTTCCACAGGTCCATTAAGTGTGGAAGATTTAGGTGCTGAAATTAGTTTAAACAATTTTCCTACCGTAACCATACGTGATATGGTGCAGGCACATATTTTATTAAGACAACATTTAGCAATAGATAGTATTGATTTATTACTAGGAGGAAGCATGGGAGGATATCAAGCATTGGAGTGGGCAATAGTTGAACCGCAGGTGATAAAAAAAATGTTTTTGATTGCAACATCACCTTCCGAAAGTGCTTGGGGAGTTGCGGTGCATACAGCACAACGTTTGGCCATTGAGGCCGATTGTACTTGGAAAGAAGCAACGCCTAATGCTGGTGCAAAAGGATTAAAAGCAGCGCGTGCTATTGGTATGTTAACCTATAGAAACTATGGTATTTTTCAAGAGAAACAAACCGACGAGGATCCTGAAAAAATAGACAATTTCAAAGCATCTTCTTATATAGAGTATCAAGGGGATAAATTAGTAAAGCGTTTTAATGCTTATAGTTATTGGTTGTTAACAAAGTCAATGGATAGCCATCACTTAGCACGTAAGCGAGGAGGGGACTTAATGACTACGCTAGCAACCATTAAAACACCTACTTTTATAATTGGTATTAATAGTGATATTTTGTGTCCATTGGATGAACAACGTTTTATGGAACACCATATGCCTAATGCTAAATTAATAGCAATTGATTCTATGTATGGGCATGATGGTTTTATAATTGAATCGGTTCAGATATCACAGTTATTAAAGAGTTGGTTGGTATCACAATCAAGTTAAAATTGAGTTCACTTTAAATAATTTTTATGGGAATTTTAAGACAAATAGGAGAGTACTTATACCTTGTGAAACGCGATCCTAAACAAGAGCGTACAGGTATGATGAAAGCAATGCATGGCATGAATCGCATTTCATTAATTATTTTCTTAATAGGAATAATTGTGATATTAGTGCGTAAATTAATGCACTAGTTTGACTGCTTATTTTTTTAATTCTTCTTGTATAATACTAGCAGCAAGTTCCGTGGCGCTTTGCCCAGTATATAATTTTTGATTTAGCAATTGGTAGTCTGCTTTTATTTGTGCTTTTTTACTTTCGTTGTTTAATAAAAGAGACAACTGCTGCACTAAATTATTCGTATTTAAATGTTCTTGAATTAGTTCTTTAACTACTTCCTTATCCATAATTAAATTCACTAAGGCAATAAATTTAATTTTCACAAAACGTTTAGCAAGTGCAAGGGTGATAGGGTTTCCTTTGTAACAAACAATTTCAGGAACGCCGAGTAATGCTGTTTCTAAAGTGGCAGTTCCGCTGGTTACTAATGCGGCAACACTATGATTTAATAAAGCATAGGTATTGCCCTTTACAATGTGTACGTTTTTATTTTCGGGTACTAAGGCTGCAAACCAATTGTCATCTAAGCCAGGTGCTTGTGCAATAGCGAAATGATAATTTGGGAATGCATTTACAACCGATAACATTTCAGGTAATTTTTTTAATATTTCCTGCTTCCTGCTACCTGGTAGCAGTGCAATAATTTTTTCACCTGCAATTTGAGGTATGGGGTGTGGTAAGTTTTTTTGATCCGCTAATACTTGCATTAAAGGATGTCCAATATAATCCACTTCCCAATTCCACCTATCCTTAAAATATTGTTTTTCAAATGGAAGAATACATAATAACCTATCAATACATGCACGCATTGCTGGGACTCTGTTTTCTTTCCATGCCCATACCTGTGGTGCAATAAAGTAAATCACTTTTAGCCCTTTTTCTTTAGCCCATTTGGCAATACGTAAATTAAAACCTGGATAATCTATGCATATCAAAACATCGGGCGCAAAAGATTCAATGTCTTTTTTGCAAAATTTAATATTAGATAAAATGGTTTTTAAATTTAAAAGCACTTCTACAAATCCCATAAAGGCTAGGCTTCTGTAATGCTTTACTATATTGCCTCCAGCAGCTTGCATTAAGTCGCCACCCCAACATTGTATTAATGCATTGGAGTCCTTTTGTTTAATGGCTTTAATTAAGTTAGAGCCATGTAAGTCACCGCTAGCTTCGCCAGCAATAATGTAATAGCGCATTTATAAAAACCATTTACATGCTATTGCAATTAATGCATAGGCACATGTGGTAAAAAATATTCCTTTAGCAACTTTGTCTTTTTCTTTCTGAAAAAAGAAGGATAATGCCGCTCCATTTAATAATAAGGATACACTAATCATAGCCGATAAAACGGACTTTTGTTGGATGAGTAAAGAAAGAAAATCGCTTAGGCTAAAAATGCTAAATTTCCATTTATAAAATCCAAAGAAGCCCACCAAAGGGAAAAACAATCCCACTAATACTCCAGTAATATATTTATCTTTTACCATTTCCACTTCTTACTTAATTTTTCTTTTATAATATGATTCGTTAAATCAAATTGTACAGGAACCACACTTACATAATTATTTTTAAGTGCCCAAACATCGGTGTATTTGGATTTATCAAAATTGATAAACTCCCCAGTTAACCAATAATATTTCTTGCCATAAGGATCCTTTCTTTCTACATATTTTTCCTCGTACTTCGCATAAGCTTGTTTGCAAATTTTAATTCCTTTAATAAGTTTGGCGTCTACTTTTGGGATATTTACATTTAAACATAAATGCTTATCCAAGTTTTTATCTGCCAACACTTTTTCTATTATAATTCCTGCAAAATGAGCTGCAGCAGTAAAGTCTGCTTCAATACTTAAATCTAATAAACTAAATCCAATGCTTGGAATGCTTTCAATGGAAGCTTCCAAAGCAGCCGACATGGTTCCTGAATAAATAACATTAATAGAGTGATTAGCTCCATGGTTAATACCACTTAAACAAATGGTTGGTTTTTGATGCAGTACTTTGTCCACTGCAAGTTTCACACAGTCCACTGGTGTTCCACTACATGCATAGGCTTCAACTCCCTTCATATAATCCACTTTTGTAAGCCTTAAATGATGTCCAATGGTAATGGCGTGTCCCATTCCGCTTTGTGGTTTATCTGGGGCCACTACTACCACTTTCCCAAAGGGCAGGGCAGCTTGAACAAGTGCTTTAATACCAGGTGCTGTAATTCCGTCGTCATTGGTAATTAGTATCAGAGGTTGTTCGGATTTAGATTTAGCCATAATGCAAGTTACTAAGCTAGGGACTAGTGGCAAAAATTAAAACCAATCCCTGGTATAAATAGGGGAACGAAAATATTTTAAAAAAATTGCTAAAAATATTTGGAAATACTAAATAAATTAGTAAATTGCACTAAAATCATTAGTTATGTCATACGCAGGTAAGAATTTAAAATACATCAGAAAGCAGCGCGAATGGACGCAGGAGGAAATGGCCAATCAACTTCAAATTAAACGTTCTTTAGTGGGTGCTTATGAGGAGGAAAGGGCTGAGCCTCGACTAGAGGTACAGGAGGCCATTTGCGCTTTATTTAATATAAGTTTGGAAGAATTTCTGTTTCAGGATCTTTCAGAAAAAGGGAATACCGGTGCCGATTCTGGATCCGGTATGTCTTATTTAGATCGTCGTAGGTCTATGAAAATGGATAAGTCCAGTTCAGCTGCTCCAATTGTGCCATTTGTGCCAGTAAAAGCGGCAGCAGGTTATTTAGCTGGTTACGCAGATCCTGAGTTTTTGGACGAGCTTAATACCTTTACATTACCAATGCTCGCGCCTGGGGATTACCGTGCTTTTGAGATTATCGGGGACAGTATGCTTCCAACACCAAGTGGTAGTGTTATAGTTGGTGAAAAAGTGGATAGTATTAGGGATGTCAAAAACTCTAATACATATATAGTAGTATCCAATGCGGACGGTGTTGTTTATAAAAGAATCATTACCAATGACGATAATAAGGATAAGCTTACCTTATTGAGTGACAATCCATTATACGAGCCATATCAAGTAAATAGCCAAGACATAGTGGAGGTTTGGAAAGCGGTTTACATTATCCATAAAGCTGGCGCACAACCTATGTGGGATGTGGATCAATTGGCTGGGGTGGTAAATAGCTTGCAGGATAAGATCAGCAATTTAAGGAGGACAATGAACTAATTGGAGTTTTTAGTTGTTCGAATATTTAGTTGAAAGGCCCGAGATTAACCTCTCGGGCTTTTTTATTTTACATTGATGTGTGATTTGCTTTATGAATTAATTGTAAAATAAAATAGCCTAAACAAATGATTTACAAATATTTAGGCTATAATTATTAAAATTAAATGCAAAGTATTACTCCCATTCTATGGTCGCAGGAGGCTTGCTGCTTATATCATATACCACTCGGTTAATTCCACGTACTTCGTTAATAATTGCATTGCTAACGTGGGCTAGGAATTCATAGGGTAAATGAGCCCAGTCGGCAGTCATGCCATCAACTGAGGTTACGGCTCTTAGGGCAACAGTATATTCGTAGGTTCTTTCGTCGCCCATTACACCTACACTTTTAACAGGCAATAATATAGTACCAGCTTGCCATACTTTATTATACAAATCAAATTGCTTTAAGGCTTTTATGTAAACATCATCGGCACGTTGTAATAGATCCACTTTTTCAGGTGTGATATCACCTAAAATGCGAATGGCTAATCCTGGTCCTGGAAAAGGATGACGGTTAATAAGGTCGGCAGGGATTCCTAATTCAAGGCCTACTTTACGCACTTCGTCCTTAAATAAATACCTTAAAGGCTCCACTAAGCTTAGGTGTAAGGTATCGGGTAGTCCGCCCACATTGTGATGCGACTTAATGGTTTGAGAAGGGCCATGTACACTTACACTTTCAATTACGTCAGGATAAATTGTTCCTTGACCTAAGAATTTGGCTTCCAGCATTTTAGATGCTTCTATTTGAAATACATCTATAAATAGTTTTCCAATAATTTTACGCTTTTCTTCTGGGTCGGATTTGCCTGCTAGGGCATCATAAAACATTTGTTTTGCATCTATCCCTTTTACATTTAAGCCCACCGATTTATAGATATCAAGTACGCCTTGAAATTCATCTTTTCTTAAAACACCATTGTCAACAAATATGCCGTGAAGGCGAGATCCAATAGCTTTATGTATTAGTGTAGCTGCTACGGTACTATCAACACCACCACTTAGGGCCATGATTACATGACCATCTCCAATTCGAGCCTTTAGTTTTTCTACGGTCTCATTTACAAAGGAAGCTGGTGTCCAATTTTGGCTACATCCACAAATGTCTACTAAAAAGTTTTTGATCATAGTTTTACCCTCGGTAGAGTGGTAAACTTCGGGATGGAACTGAAAGCCATGTAAGCTATTGCCAGCATCAGCCTTTTTTCTAAAAGCTGCAACTGGGATACTATCTGTATCGGCCAAAAGTTCAAAATTTGAAGGGAGTTGGGTTATGGAGTCACTATGGCTCATCCAAACCTGGCTATTATTGGCAATTCCCTTAAATATTTGATCTTCTTTCTGAATTCTTAGTTGAGCACGGCCATACTCTCTTTTATTTGACTTTTCTACTTTGCCTCCAAAGTTCTTTGCACTTAGCTGTGCGCCATAGCAAACTGTTAAAAGAGGTAATTTATCAAGCATTGCTTGTATGTCTATATTTGGTGCATCCGCCTCATTTACACTGGCTGGGGAGCCACTTAATATAATGCCTTTTAGGGTGCTGTCGAATTGCACTGAAGTATTAAAAGGTTTGATTTCGCAATATACATTGGCTTCTCTTACAGCACGAGCAATAAGTTGGGTGTATTGACTTCCAAAGTCTAGGATGAGTATTTTCTCGGTCATAATGCGAAGATATAAAAAAAAGTCCCGCCGGGGAGGGCAGGACTTATATAATAATAGCAGAAGCTAGATTATCTTAAATATTCAATTATTTCTTTTCGAATTTCTTTTTTGCAACAGCTGCAACAGCAGTGTGTTTAGCTAATTTGCTCTTTAAATTAGCTGCTTTGTTTTTGTGGATAATTCCACGTTTTGCTAATTTATCAATTTGAGAAATGATATTTGGTAATTTCTCATTATAAGCTTTTTGCTCTTCGATTGTTTTTAAATCACGAATAGCGTTACGAGTAGTTTTACCATAATAACGGTTTCTATCGCGACGTTTAGTTGCTTGTCTTACATCTTTTTTTGTAGCCGAGTGATTTGCCATGTACTATTTAATTTTCAGGAGGGCAAAGGTAAGGTAAGAAGCCTAATAATTAAAATTAAAATGAAAAAAAATGTAAAAAGTATTTAATTAATTGATAATCAATAAATTATGAAGAAAAAAGGCTAAAACTTCTTTTTACGCATTTTGCACCTGTTTTCGAGCAATTTTTGAAATGCGAAAAGTATTTATAATAGGTATGATTTTGATTAATTTTTGCTTTTAAATCAATCAATTAGCACGATATTTGCGCTCCAAGAATTTCAATAAAAAGAAAGCAATCTAAATGAAGGATTTTTCCTATATCACCAATGCACATCCCTCGTATATAGAGGGGATGTATCAGCAATTTTTACAGGATCCCAATTCAATTGATCCAGAATTAAAAAAATTTTTTGAAGGCTTCGATTTTGCTATGCAAAATGGAGTTAATAATGTAGGCGAAAATAATGTTGTTGCCAAAACAAGTGAAGGAGGGAGTGATACTAATTGGGCAAAAGAAATTGCAGTGTACCGATTAATTCTTGGCTACAGAAACAAAGGGCATTTAATTGCAACAACAAATCCAATTAGAGAAAGAAAAGACAGACACGCTAATTTGGAGTTAAGTTTTTTTGGATTAACTAATTCAGATTTATCAAATACATTTCACGCTGGCAATTTTTTAGGGCTTGGACATACAAGTTTGCAAAATATTATTGCTCATTTGCAAAATGCTTATGCGAAAAATATTGGTATAGAATTTAAATATATTTCGGATCAAACAAAAGTAGATTGGTTGACAAACGAAATGGAACATAATTTTTCTGAGCCAATTAACATTGATCAAAAAAGACGCATTTTAGAAAAGTTAAATCAAGGTGTTATTTTTGAAAAGTTTTTACATACCAAATACATTGGTCAAAAACGTTTTTCATTAGAAGGAGGGGAAAGTACCATTGCTGCTTTGGATGCCATCATAAATGTTGGCGCCGACAATGGAGTTGAAGAAGTGGTAATTGGTATGGCACATAGAGGTCGCTTAAATGTGCTTGCAAATATTATGGGTAAAACCTATGAGCAAATTTTTAGTGAGTTTGAAGGAACTGCAGTGTTGGATCAAACAATGGGAAGTGGTGACGTGAAATACCATATGGGTTATAGTTCTGAGGTTCAAACTGTTTCAAATAAAAATGTGCATTTAAAATTAATGCAAAATCCTTCTCATTTGGAAGCCGTGGATCCAGTAGTTTTAGGATTTGCACGTGCCAAAGCCGATGTATTATATGAAGCAAATTTTAATAAAGTACTTCCGATATTAATTCATGGGGATGCTTCCGTTGCAGGGCAGGGTATAGTGTATGAAATTTTACAAATGTGCGATTTGCATGGGTACCGAACAGGGGGAACTATACATTTTGTAATTAACAATCAAATTGGCTTTACAACCGACTTTGATGATGCACGAAGTGCCAATTATTGTACATCAGTTGCAGCGATGGTGCAAGCACCAGTGTTGCATGTAAATGGGGACGATTCCGAAGCAGTTTATAAAGCAGTTGTAATTGCCACTAAGTATAGACAAACCTTTGGTTCGGATATTTTTGTGGATATGGTGTGTTATCGAAAGCATGGACATAATGAAGGGGACGATCCAAAATATACACAACCTCAATTGTATAAATTAATTGAGCAACATAAAAATCCTAGAGAAACATACGTTGAATTTTTATTGCAAAATGGAACTGCCGATGCGCAAAACTTAGCAAAAGAAATGGAGCAAAAGTTCTGGTCCGACTTACAAGCGCGTTTGGATGAGGTAAAGCAAAATCCATTGCCATATAAATATCAAGCACCTGAAATTGCTTGGAAGGCAATGGTTAAAGCAACCCCTTTGGATTTTGATGCTTCTCCTGAAACAGCAATAACACCAGACAAAGCAAAATATATTTTTAACGCATTAATGAAGTGGCCATCGGGTTTTTCACCTTTAAAAAAAGTAGAAAAATTAATTCAGGAAAAAATAAAATTATTTGAGACTGAAAATAAAATTGATTGGGCTACTGGTGAATTAATGGCTTATGCTTCTTTGCTTTCAGAAGGTAAGACCGTAAGAATGAGTGGGCAGGATGTAAAGCGTGGAACTTTTAGTCATAGACATGCAGTTTTGTTTGATGAAAATACAAACGAGCAATATTGTAGACTAGATCAAATTTCGCAAAGTCAACAGCCATTTAGAATTTATAATTCTTTATTAAGTGAATATGGTGTTTTAGGTTTTGAATATGGTTATGCATTAGCCAATGCGCAAGCGCTGGTTATTTGGGAAGCACAATTTGGAGATTTTTCAAATGGCGCACAAACTATCATTGATCAATTTATTGCTGCAGGTGAGCAAAAATGGCAAAGACAAAATGGGTTAGTCATGTTGCTTCCTCACGGATATGAAGGACAGGGTCCTGAACATAGTAGTGCGCGTTTAGAGCGTTATTTACAATTATGTGCCGAGTACAATATGATTGTAACCAATATCACAACTGCCGCTAACTTTTTCCATGCACTACGTAGACAATTAACTTGGAATTTCCGTAAACCAATGATTAACTTTTCGCCAAAAGCAAATTTGAGAAGTCCTTGGACATTTAGTGATATTAAGGAATTTACTGAAGGCGGATTTAAAGAAGTAATTGATGATAGTTTTGTTACAGATCCAGCAGAAGTAAAAAAAGTATTGTTTTGTTCTGGAAAAATTTCATATGAATTAGCTGAGAAACAAAAAGCCGAAAACAGAACCGATATTGCCATTGTAAGATTAGAGCAAATATATCCTTTGCCAGTAAATCAAATAAAGGCATTGCAACAAAAATATGACAAAGCTATTTGGTTCTGGGTGCAAGAAGAACCATTGAATATGGGTGCTGCAAGCTTCTTACAAATGAATTTAAAAGCAATTAAGTTTGGTGTTATTAGCAGACAGTCCAGTGCATCAACAGCTACTGGCTATATGAAAGTACATGCTAAAGAGCAAGCCGATATTTTAACAACCGCGTTTTCGATATAAAAAATAATAAGTTTCATTATGATTTCTATAAAAGTACCAACAGTAGGAGAGTCTATCACAGAAGTAACTTTGTTAAAATGGACAAAGGCCGAAGGGGCATGGGTAGACCGTGACGAAGTGATTGCAGAATTAGAAAGTGAAAAAGCGACATTTGAAGTAAATGCTGAACAAGCAGGAATTTTATTTCATAAAGCAAGTGAAGGCGATAGTATATTAATTGGTGACGTGTTAGCGGATATCGACGAGACTGCTGTGAAACCTGCTCAAACAGAAGCACCAGAAGCTGCGAAAGCAGCTGATGAAAGCGGAAAAGTTGCTGCGCCAGCTGCCACACCAACAAGTCAAGCGTCGGTAACATCGGTTCCTAATAATGTAAAAGCTACACCTGTAGCCGCAGCAATAATTGCAGATAAAAAAGTAGATACCACACAAATTAAAGCAAGTGGTTACGCTGGTAAGATTACCAAGATAGATGTATTAGATGCTTTAAATAATCCTGGTAAAATTCAATTTGCTGGTCAGGAATTATTTTCTCGCAATGTGCGTCCAGAGAAAATGAGCAACCTTAGAAAAACAATTAGTCGTCGTTTAGTAGAGGCAAAAAATACAACAGCCATGTTGACTACTTTTAACGAAGTAGACATGACGGCCATTATGCAAATTAGAAAACAGTTTAAAGATAAGTTTAAGGAAGTACATGGTGTGAATTTAGGTTTTATGAGCTTCTTTGCAAAAGCATGTGCCATTGCTTTAACCGAGTGGCCAACAGTAAATGCATTTATTGATGGTGACCAATTATTGTACCATGACTATGCCGATATTAGTATTGCGGTGAGCACACCAAGAGGATTAACGGTACCGGTAATAAGAAATGTAGAAAGCTTAAGCATGGCCGAAATTGAAAAGAGTGTGGTTGTGTTAGCAGGTAAAGCAAGAGATTCAAAATTAACTACAGAGGATTTGACAGGTGGTACTTTTACTATTACCAATGGTGGTGTATTTGGAAGTTTAATGAGTACGCCCATTATTAATATTCCACAGTCTGCCATTTTAGGAATGCATAAAATTCAAGATCGTCCAATGGCTTTAAATGGGGAAGTGAAAATTTTGCCAATGATGTATTTAGCATTGAGCTACGATCACCGCATTATTGATGGTAGAGAGAGTGTTGGATTCTTAGTGCGTGTAAAAGAATTATTAGAAAATCCTTCCTTATTGTTAATTGGAAAAGATCCAGTTGCAAGTTTATTAGAATTGTAATGCATTACGCAGTACATGAGGATATCGCCAATAAATTAATAGCAGCTTACCATGGGGAAGAGCCGCTGGCAAATTATTTGAAAAAGTATTTTGCAGCCAATAAGAAACATGGAAGTAAGGATCGAAAAAATATTAGTGCACTTTGTTATGCGCATTTTAGAAATACGGTCACTCAATTTCCATTAGTGGATAAAATTTCGGATCAAATTGATTCGGAAAAATTTGTAAGGTCACATCAAACACAGCCTTTACTATTTATACGTATTCGTCCCTTTCAAAAGGAAAAAGTAATTCAAAAATTACAAACAGCAAATATTGAGTTTAAGGAAGTAAGTGAAAATGCTTTTGCATTTGTCAATACTACTTCTTTGCAAAATGTCTTGGAATTAAATAAGGAAGTGGTGATACAGGATTTAAATTCTCAAGCACTTGCTGAACTGTTATTGTTAGTCCCTACAAGTATGGAGCAACCAATTCAAGTGTGGGATGCATGTGCAGCAAGTGGGGGTAAAACTATTCTAATGTTTGATACCATGTCCAATATAAGAATGCATTTATCTGATGTTAGAGAAAGTATTTTATTTAATGCAGATAAGCGTTTAAAGGAAGCGGGGATAAGGCCAGCAAGTGTTCAAGAAATAGATTTAACCCAAGCCTTTGATATTAAAAAGCCTTTTGATTTTGTATTTGCCGATGTGCCTTGTTCTGGAAGTGGCACCTGGGGCAGAACCCCCGAGCAGTTGGCTTATTTTACGGAGGCGCAATTAAATAAGTATACCAAATTGCAGGCCCAAATTTTACAAAATATAATTCCTACTGTTAAATTAAATGGACATTTATTGTTTGCCACTTGTTCGGTGTACAAGGAAGAAAACGAAAATAATATAGATGCCTTATTAGCTACTGGTAAATTTAAAGTAGTGAAACAACATTACTTTAAAGGCTACGAAAAACAAGCCGACACTTTGTTTGGCGCTTTGCTTGAAAAAATTGCAGAGTAGTTATTCTTACACTTTTTAGCTTAAGAAAGTTTTGGCAGTAAACTTCCGCTTTGTATAATTCCGCCCGCAACTACATCATCTCCTTCATAAAATACGGCACTTTGTCCTGGTGCAATACTCTTCACGTTTTCATAGAACTTTGCTTGAACGCCGTTGTCAGTATGTGATAGGGTACAAAGGGCACCACTATCATGATATCTAATCTTAGCCATTAAATCTGTAGGGCCGTCTAAATGGTCATATTTAATCCAATTTATTTTTGACACCAACATATCATTAGAGTCTAAATCTTTTTCTTCTCCAATTACTACTATATTTTTTTCAGGATCAATGGCTGTAACATAAGCAGGTTTGCCCAATGCAATTTCTAATCCTTTACGTTGTCCAATGGTATAAAAAGGATAGCCTTTATGTTTGCCTAATCTTTTTCCATTGGTATCTACAAACCATCCGCCATTCACGCGCTCTTCTAATCCGTCTACACGTCTTTTTAAAAATCCACGGTAATCATTATCGGGCACAAAACATATTTCGTAGCTCTCACTTTTTTTTGCCAATTCAGGGTAGCCCATATCAATAGCTATTTGACGAATATCCGTTTTATGCATACCGCCCAATGGTAAAATGGTACGGCTTAATAAATCCTGATCCACTCCCCATAATACATAACTCTGATCCTTGGTTTCATCTAAGCCTTTTGAAATTACATATCTTCCATTGTTATGTTGACGCACTTTTGCATAGTGGCCAGTAGCAATAAAATCACAACCTAATGCATCGGCTCTTTTTAATAATGCACGCCATTTAATATGGGTATTGCACATTACGCAAGGGTTGGGAGTACGCCCTGCTAAATATTCTTCAACAAAATTTTCAATTACGAAATCGCCAAACTCATCTCTAATATCTAAAATATAATGGGGGAAGCCATTGTTTACAGCGGCTAAACGTGCATCATTAAAGGAATCAATATTACAACACCCTGTTTCCTTACCGTTTGTATTACTTGTGGAGTAGTCCCAGGTTTTCATGGTGATTCCCACCACTTCGTAACCTTCATTATGCAGCATTAGGGCTGCGACTGTACTGTCAATTCCGCCGCTCATAGCGACTAAAACCTTACCTTTTTTACTCATTTTCTTGGCCAGTTAAAAGTTGGCTTGGCACAAAAGTAACTCATTTACCGAAAATTCCTATCTTCACTTTCATATAACGACAAAATTTAAGAAAATGATCAAATTACAAGTAATCGGAAATTTGGGCAAAGATGCTCAAGTAAACAATGTGAATGGCAAGTCTGTAATCAACTTTAACGTTGCACATACAGAACGTTTTAAAGATGCGCAAGGCAATCAAAAAGACAGAACTACCTGGGTGGATTGTTCTTATTGGACAGACCGAACAGCGGTTGCTCCATATTTAAAGAAAGGAACGCAAGTGTATGTAGAAGGTACACCGGATGTAAGAACTTACACAACAGCAGATGGACGTAATGGTGCTTCATTAACTTTACGAATTGGTTCGGTTCAGTTATTAGGTAGCAGAGGAAATGGTGGAGATAGTCCAGCACCAGATCAAAGTGCAGGTGCTACTTATGCTCCAAATAATTCAAATGACGATTCATCTGTAGCAGACGATTTACCATTTTAGTATTCATAACTAATTTTTATAAAGGTGTGCTTCGGTACACCTTTTTTTATGCGTAAATTTGTGCTCTATGAGCGATAAAATTTATTCTTACCAACAATTATATGCATTTGCATTAAATGTTTTTTTAAAAATGGGTTGTTCAAATGAAGATGCTAGTTTAGCTACCAGTGTTTTATTGTCGGCCGATTTAAGAGGGATAGATAGTCATGGAATTGCACGTTTAATTGGATATGTAAGATTATGGGAAGTAGGCAGAATTAATGCAACACCTAATATTCATATTGTTCATGAGACGCCTTCTACAGCTGTATTAGATGGCGATAAAGGATTGGGGCTTGTAGTGGCACCTAAAGCAATGCAAATTGCAATTGAAAAAGCAAAAAATGTTGGAACAGGTTGGGTGAGTGTAAAAAATAGTAATCATTTTGGAATTGCAGGATATCATGCAATGATGGCTTTATCGCAAGACATGATAGGCATGGCAATGACTAATGCAACTGCATTAGTAGCACCAACGTATGCTGCAGAAAAAATGTTAGGTACCAATCCAATTGCAATGGCAGTGCCAGCAGGAAATGAAGCGCCCTTTGTTGCCGATTTTGCAACTACCACCGCAGCAAATGGAAAACTAGAAATTGCGCAAAGAAATAATCAATCCATTCCAACTGGTTGGGCTCAGGATGCAAAAGGTAATGCAAGTAATAACGCACATATTTTAAAAGAGGGAGGAGCTTTATTACCATTGGGTTCTGAAAAAGAATTAGGTAGTCATAAAGGATATGCATTGGGGAGTATGGTGGATATATTTAGTGGTGTTTTAAGTGGCGCCAGTTTTGGTCCCTGGGCACCTCCGTTTCCTGCGTATGTTCCCATGCCAGAAAATATGCCTGGGGAAGGATTAGGACATTTTTTAGGAGCAATGCGTATTGATGCTTTCAGGCCTGCCAATGATTTTAAAAACAATATGGATTTATGGTTAAAAAGATTCAGAAATGCCAAGCCTATTAATGGCCAAGAGCGCGTATATGTAGCTGGTGATTTGGAAAGAATAATGGAAGGGGAGCGCATGTTAAATGGCATTCCACTGGTTAAGGATGTGGTTAAGGACTTAACGCAATTAGCTGAAAAGTTTGCGCTCGTATTTTAGTAATTATTATTTTAAATAGCGGTCATTTTATTTAAGACTAACGCCTGTTTTCCAATTTACTTTTTACATTTGCACCTCTAATAAATGCTGTCTATGAAGATAATGAAGTTTGGTGGCACCAGTGTTGGAAAGCCAGAACGTATGCATCAAGTGTCTCAATTAATAACAAGAGATGCTGAGCCTACTATAGTTGTATTAAGTGCTTTAAGTGGAACAACCAATGCATTGGTTGGTTTAAGCGATTTTTTAGCTAAGTCCGATAAGGCGGGTGCAAACAGTCAAGTGGATACACTTGAAAAACATTATCGTGCTTTTATTTTAGATTTATTAAAATCAGATACTTTAAGGGCAAAAGCTAATTCAATTATTGATGAGCACTTTGAGTTTTTAAGAATCACTCAACGTATTTCTCTAAGTGATGCTTTAAACCGAGATATATTAGCTCAAGGTGAGTTAATGAGTACCAAATTATTTTCTTTGTATTTAGAGCAAGAAAATATTGATCATGCTTTAATTCCTGCTTTAGAATTCATGCGTTTGGATGCAAATGATGAGCCAGACTTAGCAGCTATCAGAGAAAAATTAAATTTGGTTCTTGCAGCTTATCCGGGTAAAAAATTGTTTGTTACACAAGGGTATATTTGTAGAAATTCAAAAGGAGAAGTTGATAATTTAAAAAGAGGGGGAAGCGATTATACTGCTTCATTAATTGCAGCTGCATTAAAAGCAAGTGTTTGTGAAATATGGACCGACATTGATGGCATGCACAACAACGATCCAAGAGTAGTGGACAAAACAGTTGCCATTGAACAACTAAGTTTTGATGAGGCTGCTGAGCTTGCCTATTTTGGAGCAAAAATTTTACATCCAACTTGTATTTGGCCAGCACAACAAGAAAACGTTCCTGTTAAACTGTTAAATACCATGGAACCTTCGGCTGCTGGTACTGTAATTAAAAAGGAAGCAGGTACGGTAGGTGTGAAAGCAGTAGCTGCAAAGGATGGAATTATTGCTGTTAAAATTAAGAGTAGCAGAATGTTACTTGCTTATGGATTTTTAAGAAAAATATTTGAAGTATTTGAGAAGTATAAAACTTCCATTGATATGATTACTACTTCGGAGGTAGCAGTATCAGTAACCATTGATAACGATGCTCGTTTAGCTGAAATTATTGAAGAGCTTAGTAATTTTGCTTCAATTGAAATTGATAAAGAGCAAACTATTGTTTCTATTGTAGGTAACGAGATTGCTAAAACCGATTCAATCCTTAAAAAATTATTTGAAGCCATCTATGAAGTGCCGGTAACCATGGTTAGCTATGGCGGAAGCCCTCATAATATTTCATTATTATTGCCAAGTGCATATAAAACAAAAACTTTGCAACTAGTTAATAAAGGACTTTTCAATTTGTAGTGTTTTTATAAACTATTTTCCATCGCTCTCAGCTGTGAATGACGCTAAAAATAACTACGTTCATCTAAAATTGTGAACTCGCTTCGCTCAGACATGCACAATTTTTTAACGATGAACTTAAGTCATTTTTTTAACGCTATTCACAAATGTTCGCGATTAGAAAATGCTTTAAAAAAACAGTTATAAAATTTTCATTTTAACCAATAAAAAAGAGCCAAATATTGCATTTGGCTCTTTTTAAATGTACAAGAAGTAAAAATCATAAGAGTATTATTTATCTAACTTTATTTTCACAGAAAATGTTAGATAAATACTTAATAATTGCTTCTTTATAAAATATAAGAAGCAATTATTAAAAAATCATTAAAGTATTATTTATCTAACTTTATTTTCACAGAAAATGTTAGATAAATAATAAAGCGTCACCATAGCTGAAGAAACGGTATTTGTCTTTAATTGCTTTTTTGTAAGCTTCCATTGCTAATTCGTAACCGGCAAATGCACAAGTCATAATTAATAAACTTGTTTTTGGTAAGTGAAAGTTGGTAACTAAACTATCTGCAATATTAAAGTTGTAAGGAGGGTGAATAAAATGGTTAGTCCATCCCTCGGCTGGCTTTAATAAACGTTGTGCAGTTACGCTACTTTCCATTGCGCGCATAGCTGTGGTGCCTATAGAACATACGCGACGGCCATTTTCTTTTGCAGTATTAATAATGCGACAAGCGTCATCGTCTATTTTAAAATACTCGGCATCCATTTTGTGCTTACTTAAATCCTCTACTTCAATAGGACGGAATGTACTTAATCCTGTATGTAAGGTTACTTCAGCAAAGCGAATACCAATAATTTCGGCACGCTTAATTAATTCTTTACTAAAGTGCAATCCAGCAGTAGGCGCAGCAACAGCACCTTCGTGCTTTGCATATACCGTTTGGTATCTGTCTTTATCTTCTTCGTCTGGTTTACGCTTAATGTATTTAGGTAATGGAGTTTCTCCTAAAAATTCAAGCATGTTTTTAAATCCTTCATCGTCACCATCCCATAAAAAACGAATGGTACGTCCACGGCTTGTGGTGTTATCAATTACTTCAGCTACTAATTCTTCGTTCTCACCAAAATACAATTTGTTACCTACACGAATTTTTCTTGCGGGATCAACAATTACGTCCCATAAACGGTTTGGTTTGTTTAATTCTCTTAAAAGGAAAACTTCAATTTTAGCACCTGTTTTTTCCTTTCTACCATACATTCTAGCTGGAAATACTTTTGTGTTATTTACTACGAAAACGTCCTTGTCATCATAGTACTCTAATAAGTCTGAAAAATGACGATTTTCCATGTGACCATTTTGGCGGTTTACCACCATTAGTCTACTGTCTTCTCTACGTTTTGTTGGGTACTGTGCGATCAAATTTAAAGGAAGATCGTACCTGAATTGTGAAAGTTTCATTTGTGTCTATGATTTTAAGATGATAGCCACATTAAGTTTACTACAGCCTTACGGGGCAGTTCGCTTCATGTTACGGCATGAAAATTATGGAGGCAAATGTACAACTTTAGCAGTAATTTTGTGGAACAAGTATTTGGCCTAAAAAACTCAAAATATTGCAAAAAACAGTAAGTTTGCAAACAATTGTTAGTTTAAGGTTACTTGGTATAAAACAATTAATTATGCTTAGAGCAAAATGGTGGAAAGTATTGTCATTTGTATTATTACTATACACTTGCACTTATGGTTTTTTGGTAAAGGTGCCTCGGTTGGATGATCGTATGAAAGAGTCTATTCGTAACTTCTTTTTTCATGTGCCTATGTGGTTTGGTATGATGATTTTATTATTTGTATCCTTAGTGTATGCAGTTAAATATTTAAGATCAGGAAATATTGTACACGATGTTTACTCCTTTGCTTATGCATCCATGGGTTTGGTTTTTGGAACCCTTGGAATTATCACTGGCGCATTTTGGGCAAACTATCAATGGGGTAGTCCATGGGTAGGTGATCCAAAACAAAATGGGGCTGCCATTGCGCTTCTTATATACTTTGCTTATTTTGTTTTAAGAGGCAGTTTATTAGATATTGAAAAGCGTGCAAGATTATCTGCAGTGTATAATATTTTTTCTTTCTTTATGCTATTTCCAACCCTTTGGATTTTACCAAGACTTACCGAGAGTTTGCATCCTGGAGGTCAGGGTAGTGAAGGAAACCCGGGTATGAATGGAAAGGATATGACAGCTAGCATGCGCACTGTATTTTATCCTGCAGTAATTGGTTGGACATTGTTAGGCGTATGGATTAGTACCATTCGCATACGCATTCAATTATTACAACTTAAAAAAGATGGTCTTTTATAAATTTAAAAATTAAACTTTTCATATGTTCAATTTATTACAAACACAAGCAGTTAAATCGGAAAGTATCATGGTACAAGATGGTAAAATATATTTAGTAATGACTATTGTATCCATTATACTTACTGGATTATTTATTTATGTTGCAAGCATAGATAAAAAAGTTTCTCAATTAGAAAGTAAATAAATATTTATCATTTAAAAACAAATTTTTATGTCAGTGAGTATAGAATATAGCTTTTTTCAAAGTGTAGAGCGCAGTTTTGACAAAGCATCAAAGTTTACAAAATGGGAGAATGGTATATTAGAGCAAATTAAAGCTTGTAATAGCATATATAGTATGCGTTTTCCTGTAAAAATGGACGATGGTCGTATTGAAGTTATTGAAGCATACCGTGTTCAACACTCTCAACATAAATCACCATGTAAAGGGGGTATTCGTTTTAGTATGGCAGTGAATCAGGATGAAGTAATGGCACTTGCTGCTTTAATGACTTACAAATGTGCAATTGTTAACGTGCCATTTGGTGGTGCAAAGGGTGGTATTAAAATTAGCCCTAGAACTTTAAGTGCGTATGAGCTTGAAAAAATTACAAGAAGATATACTTCTGAATTAGTCAAGAAAAATTTTATTGGTCCTGGTATTGATGTGCCAGCTCCTGATTACGGAACTGGTGAAAGAGAAATGGCATGGATTGTGGATACTTATCAATCTTTAAAGCCAGGTGAAATTGACGCTGCAGGTTGTGTAACCGGGAAGCCAATTTCATTAGGTGGGGTTAGAGGTCGTAAGGAAGCAACTGGACTTGGTGTATTTTATGGAGTACGCGAAGTTTGTTTAATGCCGGACGTAATGGCAAAGGCTGGACTTACTGTTGGTATTGAAAATAAAAACGTAATTGTTCAAGGATTAGGTAATGTTGGATATTATACTGCAAAGTTTTTTAGAGAACATGGTGCTAAAGTAATTGCCATTGCAGAATACGAAGGAGCTATTTATTGTAAAGATGGATTAAATGAGGAAGCTGTTTTTCAACATCGTAAAACTACAGGTAGTATTTTAAATTTTCCAGGAGCAACCAATATTGAAAAAAGTGCAGACGCACTTGAAATGGAATGTGATATTTTAATTCCAGCAGCACTTGAAAATGTAATTGATGGTAGTAATGCGCCGCGTATTAAAGCAAAAATAATTGGAGAAGCTGCCAATGGTCCTTTAACTCCCGAAGCGGATGAAATATTTGCAAAAAAAGGAATTTTAGTTATTCCCGATATGTATTTAAATGCAGGCGGGGTAACAGTTTCCTACTTTGAGTGGTTAAAGAATTTAAGTCACGTTCGTTATGGTCGTTTAGAAAAACGCTTCACCGAAAATGCAAATATTAATATCTTAAATCAAATAGAAGAATTAACTGGCAAAAAAGTAACCACTGCTGAAAAGCAAATTATTGCGCACGGACCAGATGAAATTGATTTAGTGCATAGTGGCCTAGAGGAAACTATGATTAATGCAACCAGAGAAATTATGGACATTTGGAAAGCAAATCCTTCTATTCCAGATATGCGCACTGCAGCTTATGTTTGTGCCATTGATAAAGTGGGAACCTCATATGCAGAGTTAGGGATCTTCCCATAATAGTTTTCTAAAAATTATACATACTCGGGGAAATTTTGCAGCGCATGCAGTTTCCCCGATTGTATTTCTGCCCCAATGGTTTCGTGTCCATTGCTTGCAAATAAATATTCGGCTTCTAATACTTGTTGGTACTGATACAATTGTGCAATGGTTTTATCGGTAATAGCAATATTTGCCTCTTTACACTCAATTATAATCCAAGGTTTTTCATTTTTATAAACTACAATATCAAAGCGTTTATTAAGTTCACCCAACTGGATTTGTTTCTCCACAGCAATAAGTGCAGCAGGGTAATTGCAAGCCTGCACTAAATATTGTAGCATGTTTTGTCTAACCCATTCCTCCGGAGTAAGTGAAACCCAACGTTTTCTAAATGGGTCAAATATTTCCTTTTCCTTTATTTTAAACGGGTAGGATGGGTAATTTAGGGATATCATGCTATGTCCAATAAAATTTGTATTTTTATATATTAACTCTATTGAGATTTAATCAAAGATACGCTTATGAAAACGAAAGAAGAAATTGTAAACAATTGGCTGCCTAGGTATACTGGCGCCAGCTTAGATCAATTTGGGAAGTATATCTTATTGACCAATTTTAGCAACTATGTAAATATGTTTGCAGAGTGGAATGGTGTTGAAGTAATTGGAAAAGATAGGCCCATGCAGTGTGCTACAGCCGACGGTATTACCATTATAAATTTTGGAATGGGAAGTCCTGGTGCAGCAACTATTATGGATTTATTATCGGCTATTCAACCCGAAGCAGTTTTATTTTTAGGGAAATGCGGCGGCTTAAAAAAACGAAACTCAATAGGTGATTTAATTTTACCTATAGCAGCCATTAGGGGGGAAGGAACTTCCAATGACTATTTCCCAGCCGAAGTGCCAGCACTACCAGCATTCGCATTACAAAAAGCAATTTCAACCACCATTAGAGATAGTCAAGTAGACTATTGGACAGGTACTGTATATACCACCAACCGCCGCGTTTGGGAACATGATGAGGCGTTTAAGGATTACCTAACTAAGCTCCGCGCCTATGCCATTGATATGGAAACTGCTACCATTTTTACGGTAGGTTTTTACAACAAAATTCCTACAGGTGCTTTATTATTAGTGAGTGATTCACCAATGATTCCCGAAGGTGTGAAGACGGAAGCAAGTGATATTAAAGTGACTGCCGAGTTTGTAGAAAGACATTTAAAAATTGGTATCGCTTCCCTAAAGCAATTAATTAATAACGGTCAAACAGTTCGCCATTTGAAGTTTTAATCGCAACAAAATAAAATAATGAAATTTATTTTATTTTGTTTGCTTCTCTTTTTGATTTTTTTTAGTGGGACTTGTAAAAAGGAAAAAATGCTATATTTTTTCCTTTTTTTTGTCTCGAAGCATCACAAGTAAAATAAATCATGTCTTTGAAACGAAGACCAAAAAAACATACCTGTTTTTTTGTCTCGAAGCAGCGCTAGTAAAATATATTAGAGGATAGATTTTCTTAAGATTATTTTTTTTTATTTAAAGAAAATCTAGTCTTTCCAAAGAAAAGGAAATAAGATATACGCTAGTGCAATAATCATAATATCAAAACCCGCAAGCATACCAACAAGTTGGGGTAGCCCATTTTGAACAATATCAGCAAATGCAATATTTGCAATACGCATTAATAATAATATTTGAGGAATAATTAAAGGAAATCCAAGTATAGCCATGATGGCGGAGGGTTGTTGCGCTTTTGCTGCAATGGCTGCTAAAAAACTAAACACCAAGCTTAAGCTAATGCCTCCTAGGCAGCTTATGCCAAAAAACAATAAACTATGTTGTAGTGGGTTGCCAAGTAATAATGTAAATAGCAATAAACTTAGTCCACTCATAAGTACCATTAGGATACTATTGTAAATAAGTTTAGATAAAATAAAATGAATTGGGCTTGCAATGGTATAAAAATATAACATACGTCCACGGCCTTCTTGTAAAAAACTTCTGGCAACAGCATTTATACAAATAAATAAAAGGATTACCCAAAAAAGGCCATTCCAAACTTTATCGTCGGGTTGCCCCATGGTTAAATAAATTACAAATGTAGTTGAGGCAATATATAACAATATGCCAAAAAAAGTATACTGTTGACGAAACTCCAACAGTAAATCTTTTTTTAAAAGTGTATAAATGTTATTTATTTGCTCGCGCATATTCTGCATCTAGGTTCGTAATTATTTTTTTCACCTAATACAACTGTACCATCTTCTTCACTAGTTCGGTAGGAGATATTTGCTAAGTGGCCACACTGAACACATATTGCATGGAGCTTAGTAATAAAATCACCAATCGCAAGTAACTGTGGCATAGGACCAAAGGGTTTACCTAAATAATCCATGTCCAAACCTGCAACAATAACTCTTTTGCCTTGCATGGCTAATTGATCAGCTACTCTAATTACATCTTCGTCAAAAAATTGTGCCTCGTCTATACCAACTACGTCGGCATTTTCTGCAAGCAATAAAATTTTACTGGAATGGTCTACTGGAGTAGCGTGTATAGCATTTGAATCGTGACTTACTACTTTGTTTTGATCGTATCTAGTATCAATTGCTGGTTTGTATATTTCAACTTTTAAATTTGCAATTTTAGCACGTTTTAATCGTCTTATTAATTCCTCTGTTTTGCCGCTAAACATGCTTCCACAAATCACTTCAATAAATCCTCTTTTTTCTCCTCTTATATTCTGTTCAATAAACATACCCTAATATTATTTGTTTGTAAGCCTCAAATGTAAACAATCCTATGTTAAGACACACTTAAATACTTCACAATTTCTGACATGGTTTTTTTTGTTGCACCTTCGTTTTCAATGATATAATTATGGGCATTTTGGCAAATTTGGTTATAAGTATCAGATGACTGTAACAAGTTGCTTATGTGCATTATTAAATCTGCTTCATTATGGATGCTATATCCACCTTTGTGATTTCTTAAACCAATTGCCTCGCTATATTTTAAATCATTTGCTCCCCAAATTACTGGCTTCCCAAATGCAGCAGGCTCTAGTACATTGTGAACACCATCCTTGCCAAAGCCGCCACCAATGTAACTTATATACGAATATTGATATAGGGTTCTAAGCAATCCAATTTTATCAACTATTAAAACAATAGGTTTAGGATGTTGAATACCGCTATCTAATAATTGAGTTAATGTAATCGCATTTGGAAAAATATTTAAAGTGGACTGAATACTTTTTGGATCCACATGATGGGGTACAATAATCCAATTAAATTCATTAAAATGGGCAGTAGTTTTATTTAATATTATTTCATCCGCTGTCCAAGTACTTCCTGCAATAATTTTTTTATGATTGCTTAATAAATTTATCCAGCTTATATGATTGGTTTGTGAAACTGTTTTTATCACTCGATCAAAACGGGTATCCCCAGTAATTGCAATATTTTGATGCTGTATATTATGCATCAACAATTCATAGGAAGTTTTGTTTTGAACAAGTATGCTTGTAAATAAGGAAAGCATGTTTTTGTAAAAATTTCCGTACCATTTAAAGAATATTTGGTTGCTTCTAAAAATAGCAGATGCTAAAATAACAGGAATATTTTTATTTTTAGCTTCGTTTAAATAGTAAAACCAAAACTCATATTTTACAAATACTACTAATTTAGGATTAACCAACTCTATAAATAAGGCAGCATTTTTTTTACTGTCAAATGGGAGGTAAGTAACCACATCCACCAAGGGCTCATTTTTACGATGTTCATACCCTGATGGTGAAAAAAAAGTAACCCATATTTTATAATTAGGGTAGGCTTCTTTAATTGCCTCAATAATAGGTAGCCCTTGTTCAAATTCGCCATAAGAAGCTGTATGCATCCAAATGGTAGGGTGACCTAAAACAAGCTTTTGATGTTCACGAATTTCATTCCAAGCATTGCTTTGTCCCAAGGTCCATTTTTTGGCTTTAGGATTCATGAATCCCAGAAGTTTAGCTATTTTAGGATAGCAAAATAAGAATAGTTGGTACAATAGCATGGAATGTAGTTCTATGGGCAAAAATCACTCTTTTTATTGTAATTTTGCTAAAATTTATGGGATGCGAAAAATTCAGATGGTAGATACCAAAACACAGTATTTGGCTATAAAGGATCAGGTGGATACTGCTATTCATGAAGTGTTGGAAACTGCAGCCTATATTAATGGGAAATCGGTTAAGGATTTTGCACAAAATTTAGGGACTTATTTGGGTGCTCAACATGTTATCCCTTGTGCAAATGGAACCGATGCATTACAAATTGCAATGATGGCTTTGGACTTGCAACCTGGGGACGAAGTAATCACTCCTTCATTTACCTATATTGCTACCACAGAGGTAGTTGCACTGTTAAAATTAAAGCCAGTTTTTGTTGATGTGGATCCGGTTACATATTGCATGGACATTGAAAGTTTAAAAAAAGCAATAACACCAAATACAAAGGCCATTGTTCCGGTTCATTTATATGGACAAGCTGCTCCAATGGAAGCAATTATGGCTATTGCTAAAGCCCACAATATTTATGTGATTGAGGACAATGCGCAAGCCATTGGGTGTGATTATACTTTTTCAGATGGTACCAAAAAGAAAACAGGCACCATTGCTCATATAGGTGCCACTTCGTTTTATCCTAGTAAAAACTTAGGTGCTTTTGGAGACGGCGGGGCTTTATTTACAAACGACAAAGCATTGGCAGATAAAATGGCAATGATTGCAAATCATGGTCAGTCGGAAAGATATTATCATGATGTAGTAGGATGTAATTCAAGGTTGGATTCTATCCAAGCTGCAGTATTAAATATAAAACTTGCACATTTGGATGAGTATAATAAAGCAAGACAAGCGGTTGCAAATTATTATACAAATGCATTTGCAAGTATTACGCAAATTATTACTCCAGCCACTGGTGCAAATACGTCACATGTATTCCATCAATATACTATTCAATTAAAAGGAGTAAATAGGGATGCCTTTATTGCACATTTAAGTGCAAAGGAAATTCCATGTATGATTTATTATCCAGTGCCAGGTCATTTGCAAAAAATGTTTGGTGCTCAAGATAATTCTAACTTGGATTTGCCAGTAACCAATGCATTAACGTCTTGTGTTTGTTCATTACCTATTCATACCGAGATGGATAATGAACAACTTTCTTATATTGTGGAAGGTGTTAAATCTTTTTTTAATTAATATTTAAAAAGTATCAATGAAAATAGCAGTAGTAGGAACTGGATATGTAGGCTTGGTAACGGGAACTTGTTTCGCAGAGACAGGTAACAAGGTTACTTGTGTGGATATTAACAAAGAAAAAGTTCAAAAGCTAAGTGCTGGTCAAATTACAATTTACGAGCCAGGGCTTGAGAAAATATTTTTAAGAAATATTAAAGAGGAGCGATTAAAGTTCACTACTTTATTAGAAGAAGCAATTGAGGATGCCGAGATTATATTTTTAGCATTACCAACACCTCCGGGTGCGGATGGTAGCGCGGATTTAAAATACGTGTTGGGTGTAGCAGATCATTTAGGAAAAATATTAAAAGGCTATAAAGTAATTGTCAATAAAAGTACAGTGCCGGTGGGTACTGCGGATAAAGTAAAAGCGGCAATTGCAGCAAATTATAAAGGGGAATATGATGTAGTTAGTAACCCCGAGTTTTTAAGAGAAGGGGTAGCGGTGGATGATTTTATGAAGCCTGACCGTGTGGTGGTAGGAACTAAATCCGATAGAGCTAAAAAATTAATGAGTGATTTATATGCACCATTTGTGAGGCAGGGTAACCCTGTAATATTTATGGACGAGCGTAGTTCCGAGTTAACAAAATATGCTGCCAATAGTTTTCTTGCTACAAAAATTTCATTTATGAATGAGATTGCACAGTTGTGTGAGCGCATGGGCGCCGATGTTGATATGGTGCGTAGAGGTATTGGTAGCGATGACCGCATAGGTAAACGTTTTTTATTCCCAGGCATTGGGTATGGAGGAAGCTGTTTCCCAAAAGATGTACAAGCATTAATTATGTCATCGGATGAGGTGAACTATGACTTTGAGATTTTAAAAGCGGTTGAAAAAGTGAACGCCAATCAAAAACTGCATTTGGTTGAAAAACTAAAAACCTATTTTAATAATAATTTACAAGGCAAGCATTTTGCTTTATGGGGTTTAGCATTTAAACCTAACACGGACGATATCAGAGAAGCCCCAGCATTAAGCATTATTGATGCATTAACTAAAGCAGGCGCAACGGTTACAGCTTATGACCCAGAAGCCATGCCAAATGTAAAAGCACAAATAGGAGACAAAATTAAATATGCTGAAAATCAATACCAAGCCTTGGAGGGTGCAGCAGCTTTAATTATTGCTACCGAGTGGAGTGAGTTTAGAACACCGGATTTTGAGCGAATGGAACAAGCCTTAGCAAAAAACAAAATAGTTTTTGATGGTCGTAACTTATTTGATGTAGCTAAGATGAAAGAGTTAGGATATCACTATGAAAGTATCGGAAGAGCAGATGCTTAAATAACAAAACACATGAGTCAAAAAAGAATATTAATTACAGGAGCAGCCGGATTTTTAGGATCGCATTTAAGTGACCGTTTTATAAATGAGGGTTACTATGTAATTGCTATGGATAACTTAATTACAGGGGACTTGCAAAACATTGCACATTTGCGTAGCAATCCCAATTTTGAGTTTATTCATCATGATGTTACCAAGTATATAGAGATAGAAGGGACTTTGGATTATATATTACATTTTGCATCTCCTGCAAGCCCAATTGATTATTTAAAAATTCCTATTCAAACCTTAAAAGTGGGAGCGATGGGAACGCATAATTTATTGGGCTTAGCTAAAGCAAAGGGTGCAAGAATACTAGTGGCAAGTACCAGTGAAGTTTATGGTGACCCATTAGTACATCCGCAAACCGAGGAGTACTGGGGCAATGTAAACCCAGTGGGCCCAAGAGGCGTGTATGATGAAGCTAAACGATATATGGAAAGTATTACCATGGCTTATCATACTTTTCATCATGTAGAGACAAGGATTATTAGAATATTTAATACTTATGGTCCAAGGATGCGTTTAAATGATGGCCGTGCACTTCCTGCATTTATTGGTCAAGCATTAAGAGGCGAGGACATGACGGTGTTTGGTGATGGTTCACAAACCAGAAGTTTTTGTTATGTGGACGATTTAGTAGAAGGTATATACCGTTTATTGTTAAGTGACTACGCTAGTCCTGTGAATATTGGCAACCCAAATGAAATTAGTTTAAAAGATTTTGCCGAGGAGGTTTTAAAATTAACTGGCAGCACCGTTAAAATAGTGTACAAGGATTTACCGGTGGACGATCCTAAGCAAAGACAACCAGACATAACTAAAGCTAAAACATTACTAGGATGGGAGCCAAAAGTAGATAGGGCAGCGGGTTTAAAGAAAACATACGATTACTTTAAATCACTTCCTCCAAGTGAATGGACAAAGCTTCCTAAAGAATTTACAAGTAAATAAATATGGCTATTCATAAAATATTAGTTACTGGTGCAAATGGTCAATTAGGATGGGAGCTTGCACAGGCTGCACATTTATTTCCCCATTTTGAGTTTGTATTTGTGGACAGGAATGCAATGGATTTATCTAAGCCATCAGAGTTTAATGGAATTATTGAGCTTTTTAATCCAGATGCTATTATTAATACTGCTGCATACACATCAGTTGACAAGGCAGAAACTGAAACTCAATTAGCTAACACAATAAATGCCAATGCTGTAAAAGAGTTGGCCATCATTGCTAAGCAAAAAAATATTCCATTTATTACATACTCTACCGATTATGTTTTTAATGGCAATGCAACTAGCCCTTATTTGACAGACACTCCATTAGAGCCTGTTAATTTTTACGGAAAAACTAAAGCCAGTGGTGAGCAAATGGCTGTTGAGGCAAATGAAAAAACTATTATCATTAGAACCTCATGGGTATTTAGTAGTCATGGCAATAATTTTGTTAAAACCATGATGCGTCTTATGAAAGAGCGAGATGCTTTAAATATTGTTGGAGATCAAAAGGGAAGACCAACTTATGCAAAGGACTTAGCACTTGCAAGTATTAAAATACTAACATTATTAAATGAAGGTAAAAGCATTGCAGGTATTTATCATTATGCCAATACGGGTGAAACTACTTGGTTTGATTTTGCTTCAAAAATAAAATCATTAGCGGGACTTGAGTGTAATTTAACGGCTATCACATCGGATCAATTTCCTACGCCTGCAAAACGCCCTAGGTATTCGGTTTTAGATACTTCTAAAATTGAAAAGGAAGCAAATATTACTATCCCAAATTGGGAAACTGCATTAGCACAGTGCATTGCCGAAATAAAAAATGCATAATTGTTACCATGAACAAGGAGTCCCTTTTAAAACTATTGCACCATGAGACTTATGTGATGATAAAGCCTTCACCCCTTCATGGGATTGGTGTTTTTGCAATTAGGGATATTCCAAAAGGAACAAAAAATATATTTTCACAAGGCGTTGGGGAGTGGATTAAATTATCACTATCCGAGGTAGATGCACTTCCTAAACATGCAAAGGATTTAGTGGAGAACCATTGTTTATTTGACGAGGATGCCTATTATGTTCCCGATTATGGCTTTAAGTTGGTTGATTTAGTCATTTATTTAAATCACTCCGATACTCCTAATATTATTTCCATTAATGATGGTGAATTTTTTGAAGCAATTGTAGATATTCAAAATGGGCAGGAATTATTAGTGGATTATGGCACTATTGTTGACAGCAAAGAATAGCTATTCTTTAATTTGCTGACGTTTATCATTTATTTTTTTTGGCCAACCAATTATCATCATTTTTGAGGAGTTGGGTTCAAGCTAACTTTACTCAAATTGTTAGCTATGAAAAATCAAGTACTTATTGCAGTAGACTTAAGTGAGCAATCTGCCGCCATTATAAATAAGGGCATTGACTTTGCTCAAAAAATGGGCGGAACTGTATTATTGGTATCTATCATACCCGTATTTATAGATTACCTGCAATCACAAATGGCATTAATCCCAACGCAATGGGATGATATCTACAATGCTCAAAAGGACCATGCAAGAAAAGAATTGGAACATGTAAAATTAAAACATTCCAATATTACAATTGATATTTTAGTGGAAGTAGGTAATCCAAAGTTTGATGTTATTGAAAAAGCTAAAGAGCATCATTCAAATTATATTGTAGTAGGCACCCATGGTCGTACTGGACTTTCTCATACTGTTATGGGTAGTACTGCCGAATATATTGTTAGGCATTCTAATGTTCCAGTATTGGTAGTTCCTATGGACAGGAGTAATCATTAATTTTTTTTAAAACATTTAGCCTTTTTCCAAATTTAGATTCTATAAAATATTGGGTAGCCCAGGAATAAATAATTAATACAAACAATACAATTATTACACAAAGCGTTTTTTTAGTATCGTCCTGTAAAAAATTTATGTATTTAAATAATTTAGGGATTACAAACCCAATTACTACTGCTTGATTTAAATAAACCGAGTAAGATATTTTCCCCAAAAACTGGAATGGCTTTGTTTCAAGCAAGTCAGTTATAAATCCACTTGTTTTAATAAATATTAAAATACAACTAGCAAAAGTTATGGGGATTAAAAACTGAACAATTAAGTTGTAATGAGGATTTGTAAAATTCAATGTATGATAAATGTACATTAGTCCAATTATGAATATGGTAATAAGCCATTCTAATATATTGGGCAATACAAATTGTCTATTTGAAACAATAAAAACAAAGTAACCTAAATTAAAACAAGCTAACCCTCTAATAAAACCATAAGTGCCTGTCTGAAAATAATTTTGTTGATAAGCAAGCCAGGCAAAGCATCCAAGCGTTAAAATAGCTATTGCAATTGTTTTATTTTTATGTATAGCAATAAGTGAGCAAGCCCCAAATACAATATAGGAAATCATTTCACTGGAAATTGACCAAGAAGGGTAGTTCATTCCAATATCATTGCCTAAAATGGGGGTGGAGTTGGTAAGTAATAAAGTGTCTAATGCATTTTTTATATTTTGTTTGTCAAAAAATGGATGCACTAAATACCAATACATTAAAGTTGAAAATAACAAAAGGGGATATAGGCGAATAAATCTTTTTTTAATAAAATGTAAAAAGGAGCTAGGGCCCTGTATTTTTTTATGGTAGGTTAAGGCAATTACAAAGCCACTTAGTATAAAAAAGAAGTCAACAAAAATATAGGACTCCCTAACAAAAAAATTATGGACAAGTGCTGCAGGAGCATTATTAATATTAAAATGAAATAATACCACAAATAGGGCAAAGAGACCACGGAGTCCGTCAAGTTTATGAATGCGGTTCATGACGGCAAAAGTAAAACATAAAAAGGATTAGCTCCCGTTGGTCGCTGATCCTTTTCTTTTTGGAAAATCCCAACATAAAAAGCCTTCAACGAAATGGTCTTGGTTTATTGAATGCACAATAATTTTTAAATAATGACCCAAGCAAGTTGCGTTGCAACTTTTACAAGTCTGCTACAATCCAAATTACGAGCAAGCTCGCATTTGTCTTTACGCAGTCTTGTTTCGCTTCGCTCATTGCTTGGGTCATTTTATTCCAATGAAAAAGCCCCAACTTTCGTTGAGGCTTTTCTTTGGTTGCCTGACCTGGATTCGAACCAAGACAAACTGCACCAAAAACAGTTGTGCTACCGTTACACCATCAGGCAATCCCTATGCCATTCTTTGAATGGAGTGCAAAAATAGGGGTAGGGGCAAAATTTTCCAAATTTTTATGCCTTTTACATCCATTATTATCATTTTATATTAACTTATAGTGCGATTTATATTATAAAACTTAAACGATGCCATTTATGACTGGGAAATTATTATTACTAGCCACTTTTTTCGGCTGCTTATTCCTACTTTCTTTTAGAGGGGACAAAAAGAAAAAAATTGTATTTTTTGGGGATTCAATCACTCAACAAGGTGTTGAAAAGGGCGGATACATTGATCTAATTAAACAAGATTTAATAAACAAAGGTCAGGCCGATAAATTTGATATTGTTGGCGCAGGTATTAGTGGTAACAAAATTTATGATTTATACCTCAGACTGGAAAAAGATGTAATTGACCAACACCCCGATGTGGTTTTTATTTGGGTTGGTGTAAACGATGTATGGCATAAATCTAGTTATGGTACTGGAACTGACTATGATAAATTTGGAAAATTTTATGACGCAGTAGTTAAAAAAATACAAGCAACAGGTTCCAAAGTGATTGTAGTTACTCCAGCAGCTATTGGCGAACGTAAGGATTATTCAAATAGTCAAGACGGTGATTTAAACTTATACAGCAATTGGATGAGAAAGTATGCAGCCGATAATAGTTTAGGGCTAGTTGACCTAAGAAAAACTTTTCACGAGTACAGTGTAGACAACAATCCAAATAATGACGAAAAAGGCATTCTGACAACCGACCGTGTGCACTTAAATGCAAAAGGCAATGCTTTTGTAGCTGATCAAATGTTAAAAGCAATTCAATAAAATTATTAATAATATAAAAAAGCCTCCAATTATTTTGGAGGCTTTTTTGTGCAAATTGGTTAAGTAAAAAAATTAACTAGCCACTACTAAATAATAATTTTTCTTTCCTTTTTGTAGTAAAATATATTTTCCTTGTAATAATTTATCAGAAGTTACAGTAGCATATTCGGGGCTTACTTTTTCTTTGTTAATGCTTAAACCTCCTGCTTGCCACATTTTGCGGGCCTCACCTTTGCTTGGAAATATTTGTGTATCGGCTAATAAACTAACTAAATCATAGCCTTCCTTTAATTGAGCTAAAGTAATATTAACGGTAGGGACACCCTCCATAACTTGCAATAATTGATCCTCGCTTAAGGATTGTAAAACTTCGGTAGTAGCGTTTCCAAATAAAATTTCTGTGGCTTGAATAGCAAAATTTAAATCGGCTTGGCTATGTACAAATTTAGTTAATTCAGCAGCCAATGCTTTTTGCAAAGTTCTTAATTGCGGAGCCGTTTCATGTTCTGCAATCAAAGTATCAATTGAAGTTGGATCTAATAAAGTAAATATTTTAATCCACTTAGTGGCATCTGCATCACTGGCGTTTAACCAAAACTGATAAAACTGATAAGGGGAGGTTTTTTTTGCGTCTAACCATACATTTCCTTTTTCGGTTTTGCCAAATTTACCTCCATCTGCTTTTGTAATTAAAGGACATGTAAAAGCAAAAGCTTCGCCGCCAGTTTTGCGACGAATTAATTCAGTACCTGTTGTAATATTCCCCCATTGGTCACTGCCTCCCATTTGTAGTTTACAATTTTTATTTTGGTACAACCAGTAAAAATCATAACCCTGAACTAATTGATATGTGAACTCTGTAAAGCTCATGCCGGTGTCTCCTTCAATTCTTTTTTTTACACTATCCTTAGCCATCATGTAGTTTACAGTTATGTGCTTGCCCACGTCTCTTATAAAATGCAGGAAATTAAAATCTTTAAACCAGTCATAATTGTTTACTAGTTCTGCTGCATTTTTTGAGCCACTATTAAAATCTAAGAAATGAGACAATTGTTTTTTAACGCCTGCAATATTGAAAGCCAATGTTTCTTCACTTAACAAATTACGTTCTTCACTTTTACCACTAGGATCGCCCACCATACCCGTTGCACCACCCACTAACGCAAAAGGCTTATGTCCTGCTTTTTGTAAATGAACTAATAATAAAATTGGAACTAGGCTACCAATATGTAAACTATCCGAAGTAGGGTCAAAGCCTATATATCCAGATACCATTTCCTTAGCAAACAATTCCTCGGTGCCTGGCATAATATCCTGGATCATTCCTCTCCAACGTAGTTCTTGAACTAATGTCATATAGTTATACTTTCGGCAAATTTAACTACTAAAAAGCAATATTTTTGCATCATGAACCCAACAACTCCAACAATTGGCGAAGGAACGCGTATAATGCACTTTTTAATTGACACCATTTTCATATGTATCCTTAGCTATTTTATATATGGTTGGTATAATTTTTATGTGTTTTTTTGGCATTTTATGCCTTTCAGGTATGGATACTTTTTTTTCGCTACTACTTGGGTATATACTTTTTTATTTGAACTTATATTTTGTCAAACACCTGCTAAAATGTTCACACATACTAAAGTAGTATCTACCAATGGGAAACGACCAAATCCAGTTCAATTTTTTATACGAGCCACCCTGCGTACTTTATTAATTACCATGTTTGGAATGGCATGGAACGATCAACCATTGCATGATAGTTTTTCTAAAACAAAGTTGGTTGCTACAAGGAAATAAATCATTCCTTAATTCGCAACCTTTAATGAGGTTGCAAAATGTACATTTGTAAAATTTTTTAAATGGCCAAGATTGGTATAAATATTGCAACAGGAAGTTTACAACAAGCGGAAATGATTGTTGGCATTGACTTAGGAACCACCAATAGTTTGGTAGCCATTATCCATCCTGATACGAAACAGCCTACCGCACTTAAGGAGTTTGATGGTAATAGTATTGTGCCAAGTGTGGTGCATTTTGACGCTTATGGAAATGTGGAAGTAGGAGCGCTTGCAAAACCTTTTTTAGAATCCGATCCCAAAAATACCATTTTTAGCGCCAAGCGTTTAATGGGCAAAAGCTACAACGATATTCAAACGCACCAAGACTTTTTCGCTTATAAAGTAATTGATGACAATACGGATCGTTTAGTAAAAGTGCAAGTAGGAAATAAATTTTATTCACCTATTGAACTAAGTTCTTTTATTTTAGAAGCATTAAAAAAGCGTGCAGAACATATATTAAAAACGCCTGTTACTAAAGCAGTCATTACCGTGCCAGCCTATTTTAATGATGCACAAAGACAAGCTACACGGGATGCTGGAAAATTAGCTGGGCTAGATGTTTTGAGAATTATTAACGAACCTACAGCTGCTAGTTTAGCGTATGGATTAGGTATGAATCCAACCGAAGAAAAAACCATCGCAGTATATGATTTAGGTGGGGGTACTTTTGATATTTCTATTTTAAGAATTGCTGGTGGCATATTTGAAGTTTTAAGTACCAATGGAGATACTTATTTAGGCGGAGATGATTTAGACAGAGCTATTATTGAACATTGGATGAAGCATTGGTCAATTGAAAATTTGGACCAACACAAAGCATTAAAACAACAACTAAGATTGGCTGCAGAAAAAGCGAAAATTCATTTATCAAATAATGATTTTTTTGAAACAGATTTTGCAGGAGAAAAAATTTCTATCACTAAAGAAGTATTTGAATCTTTAGTGCAGCCTATTGTAAATAAAACAATGGACTGTTGCCGCAACGCTATGAAGGACGCGGGTTTGCAAGTGTCAGACATTAATACAGTGCTAATGGTAGGGGGCAGCACACGTGTGCCTTTAGTTAAACAAACAGTTGCACATTTTTTTAATCAGGAAGTAAATGATTCAGTAAATCCGGACGAAGTGGTTGCATTGGGTGCTGCGGTACAAGCCGATATATTAGCGGGTAATAATCAATCCATGTTACTATTGGATATTACTCCATTAAGTTTGGGAATTGAAACCATGGGAGGCCTTATGGATGTTTTGCTTCCAAGAAATTCTAAAATTCCAACAAAGGCGGGAAGACAATATACCACTCAAAAGGATGGTCAATCTGGCATTCAAATTGCTGTATATCAAGGAGAGCGTGATTTGGTAAAAGACAATCGTAAATTAGGTGAGTTTACTTTAACAGGTATCCCGGTAATGCCTGCGGGGCTTCCTAAAGTAGATGTAAGTTTTTTAATAAATGCAGATGGAATTTTACAAGTAAGCGCCAAGGAATTAAGAAGCGGCGTTACACAAAGCATAGATATTAAACCACAATATGGATTAACGGACCAGGAAGTGGAACAAAGATTAATGGATAGCATCACACATGCAAAGGAAGACATTGCGACAAGAGCTTTGGTAGAAGCCAGCACCGAGGCAGAGCAAATGCTTTCTGTAACCGAAAAGTTCTTGACTAAAAATGCAAGTATTTTAACCAAGGAGGAGCTAACTGCAAGTGCAAGCGCAATGCAGGCGCTACAATTAGCCATTACAATGAAGGACAAAAATTTAATTCAAGCCAAAACCGAGGAATTAAATGATATTACCCGACCATTCGCAGAGCGTGCCATGGATCAGGCCATTTCCGGGGCCTTAAAAGGGAAGGACATTCAATCGGGGCTGTAAATAGGGTTCCTAAAAAAAAGGACAGAAATTTGTTTATTTCACAAGGATTGTTATCTTTGCCATCCAATTTTCCTTCACCTTTAATAAAATATAAAGGCTTGGAAAATTCATTTTATTTTTTTCAAAAACGCCTGAGGAGGTATATATTATGTTAATTATTGATTCAAAAGACTGCGAGAACATTGACAAAGCGCTTAAAAAGTACAAAAAGAAGTTCGAAAAAAGCAAGACTTTAGTGAACTTACGTGCTCGTCAAGCATTTGTGAAACCATCTGTTAAACGTCGTTTCGAAGTATTGAAAGCGATTTACAAGCAACAGATTTTCAGCGGTAAAATCGAGGGATAGTATTACATCTTCGCTCAACATATTTAAGACTCAGCCTTAACGCTGGGTCTTTTTTTTGTCCTTTGCCGGGTCTTTTATTTCTACTTATCTTTATAATGCAATGATTTCTCAAACCTGCTATACACCGCTTAATGCCTTCTTGTCTTATCTCCAATTTGAGAAGCGTTACTCATTGCATACTATTACCGCATATTCCAATGACCTTATACAGTTTTTTGATTTTATAGAAACGCAGTACGAGGGTATTTCGTTTACGCAGGTTTCAGGTACCATGGTTAGGTCCTGGTTGGCTGCCATGAAGGAGGATGAAATTTCTGCAAAAACATTAAACCGAAAAATATCTTCTTTAAAATCATTTTTCAAGTATCAAATTCAGCAAGGGCAACTTTCTAAAAGTCCAATGGATACAGTGATAAGTCCTAAAGTAAATAAACGTTTGCCTGCATTTGTTGCCGAAAATGATATGGAACAATTATTCACCAATTTGGAATTTGCAGAAGGGTGGAAGGGCTTCACAGAAAAAATGGTAATACAATTGTTTTATGCAACCGGAATGCGTTTAAGTGAATTAATAAATTGCAAGGAAACACAGTTGGATATTTCAAAGCGTATTATAAAAGTATTAGGTAAAGGGAATAAGGAAAGAATGATTCCAATAAGCCCTGAACTTTCGGAGGAATTAAGAAATTATATAAGCCAAAAACCAAGCACAGCGATAGGCAATCCACATTTATTTGTTACCGAAAAAGGGAAGGCTTTACAGCCAAAAGCGGTGTATACTTTTGTAAAATTTTATTTATCACAAGTAACAACACTTCAAAAGAAAAGCCCCCACATTTTAAGGCATAGTTTTGCAACCCACTTAATGAATAACGGAGCGGATTTAAATGCTGTAAAAGAGCTGCTAGGCCACGCAAGCCTTGCTGCCACTCAGGTGTATACACATAACACCATTGAAAAATTAAAAGAGGTGTTTTCTAAAGCACACCCTAAAGCCTAGACTCATAAAGTTTTCTTAAAAGAAAAAAAATGTTTTTATAGTTACCACTTTGTCGTAACTTAAGGGTGCAGTAAATGCTAGTCAGTACTGGTCAGTTCTTTTATTAGTTTTATTATCTTTTAAAAAATTAAGTATGAACATTAACATTCAAGCGGTGCATTTTGATGCAGACGAAAAACTATTAGAGTTAGTAGCCAAAAAGGTTCAAAAATTGAGCACATTTCACGATCGAATAACCAAGGTAGATGTGTTTTTAAAGCTAGACAATATAGTACATGAGATTAAAGATAAAATTGTAGAAATAAACGTACATATTCCCAAGCAAGACTGTTTTGTTAAATCAACTTCAAAATCCTTTGAAGTCTCCTTTGAACATGCACTTGATTCAGTTACCAATCAGTTAAAGAAGAAAAAAGAAAAACTTGCAGCATAAGTTTCATTTTTTTCAATAAATAAAAATACAAAAGGCCCAAATTGGGCCTTTTGTATTTTTTAAAAGGACCCATATTGTTCAATAAACTAGGTGATTCATCCATATTTTACGAAATTCCTTAAAAAATAGGATAAAAAAAGCGTCTAAAATTTTGATAAATAAAGAATTCCATTACCTTTGCCATCCAAAAAATTGGGAGTGCTCTTTGGTGGAATTTAGATTTGCCGGAATAGCTCAGTTGGTAGAGCAGCTGATTTGTAATCAGCAGGTCGCGGGTTCGAGTCCCATTTCCGGCTCAGTTTATTGGGCAGATGGCCGAGTGGTTAAAGGCGACAGACTGTAAATCTGTTCTCTCACGAGTACGTAGGTTCGAACCCTACTCTGCCCACAAAATTTTATGTAGATTTGTACCTCGTGGATGGTGCAAGTTTTGGTAGACATAAAAAATAGTTCTTTTAAGATTCATGAAAATGAATTGAAAAATGCGGGAGTAGCTCATTTGGTAGAGCGATAGCCTTCCAAGCTATAGGTGGCGAGTTCGAGCCTCGTCTCCCGCTCCAGTAAAGTTGATGAGTAGGAAGAGAAGGGAAGGAAGCCGGTGTAGAAAATTGCCGTTGTGGCTCAGTGGTAGAGCACTTCCTTGGTAAGGAAGAGGTCGTGAGTTCAATTCTCATCAACGGCTCAAAGGGTTGAAACAAAAATTTAAAGCTATGGTCGATGGACTCGGTGGTCTATTGACAGCGATTATAAAAAAAACAAAAATTAATAAAGATGTCTAAAGAGACCTTTAAGAGGGAGAAACCTCACGTAAACGTTGGTACTATTGGCCACGTAGACCATGGTAAAACAACATTGACAGCTGCCATCACAGACGTATTGTCTAAAAGAGGTTTAGCTGCTAAGAAAAACTACGATGAAATTGATGGTGCGCCAGAGGAAAAAGAGCGTGGTATCACTATCAATACAGCTCACGTAGAATACCAAACTGATACTCGTCACTATGCACACGTTGACTGTCCAGGTCACGCTGACTATGTGAAGAACATGATCACTGGTGCTGCACAAATGGACGGTGCTATCTTAGTAGTTGCTGCTACAGATGGTCCTATGCCACAAACAAAAGAGCACATCTTACTTGCACGTCAGGTAGGTGTACCTCAAATCGTTGTGTTCATGAACAAAGTAGACTTAGTTGACGATGCTGAATTGTTAGACTTAGTTGAAATGGAAATTCGTGACTTATTATCTTCTTACGGTTTTGATGGTGATAACACACCAATCATCCGTGGTTCTGCAACTGGCGCTTTAGCTGGTGAGCAACAATGGGTAGATAAGGTTACTGAATTAATGGATGCAGTAGATAGCTACATTCCATTGCCTCCACGTCCAGTGGATCAACCATTCTTGATGTCTGTAGAGGACGTATTCTCGATCACAGGTCGTGGTACAGTTGCTACAGGTCGTATCGAAAGAGGTATCATCAAAGTTGGTGAGGCTGTAGAAATCGTAGGTTTGATGGACGCTCCAATGAGCTCAACTGTAACAGGTGTTGAGATGTTCAAAAAATTATTGGATCAAGGTCAAGCAGGTGATAACGCAGGTTTATTATTACGTGGTATCGAGAAAAAAGATATCCGTCGTGGTATGGTA
>CANGQJ010000011.1 GCA_947456625.1 Bacteroidota bacterium | reverse complement strand
TAGTGTTTCTTACGTTATATACTTAAATAAATTCTTTGCATGAGGCAGCTTAAAATTGCTACACAGATTACCAACAGAGACTCTCAAGCGGTTGAAAAGTACTTACAAGAGATTTCTAAGATTTCGATGATCAATCCTGAAAGGGAAACCACATTAGCGCAACAAATTAAAATGGGGGATCAACGTGCTTTGGACGAACTAGTTCAAGCCAATTTACGTTTCGTTGTATCTGTTGCTAAACAATATCAACACCAAGGTTTGTCTTTGAGTGATTTAATCAACGAAGGAAACTTAGGTTTAATTAAAGCAGCTCAACGTTTTGATGAAACTAAAGGTTTTAAATTTATTTCATATGCGGTTTGGTGGATTCGCCAATCTATCTTACAAGCTTTAGCAGAACAAGGTCGTTTAGTACGTTTACCACAAAATAAAATTGGTACCTACAACAAAGCAAATAAAGCTTATATGGCTTTTGAGCAAGAACATGAGCGTGAACCATCTACTGAGGAATTAGCAGGAATTTTAGAGATGTCTGAAACTGAAATTAATAATATTTTTCAATCAAATACACGTCATACTTCTTTGGATGCGCCAGTGCATGAAGCTGAGGATGTTGCCATGGGTGATTTATTGGAAGGTGGAGATGATACCGATGATGATGTTATGAAGGATTCTTTAAGAGAGGAAATCCGAAGAGTACTTAAGTCATTGAGTCCAAGAGAGGCAGAAATTGTTAACGCTTATTTTGGTTTAGACGGAGAAAATGGTGTTACAATTGAGCAAATTGGTATCAAATATGATTTAACTAAAGAAAGAATAAGACAAATTAAGGAGCGTGCTATTAAGCGTCTTCAAAAGGCAAGATATAGCAATGCTTTAAAAGCATATTTGGGCTAAAAATTAATAAAATAAAAAAGCCCCTTCAATTCACAGATTTGACGGGGCTTTTTTTTAGGTATAATTTTACGAATTGGATTTAAAAATGAAATTATGGAAACAGAAAAAGTAAGTATTTTAATTATAGGATCTGGCCCTGCAGGTTATACTGCAGCAATTTATGCTGCACGCGCTAACATGAAACCACTTTTGTATCAAGGTATTCAACCAGGTGGTCAATTAACAATTACCACCGAAGTTGAAAACTATCCTGGTTTCCCAGAAGGAATTCAAGGACCAGACATGATGGTGAATTTTGAGAAACAAGCAGCACGCATGGGTGCCGATATTCGTTATGGTTTAGCCACAAAAGTTGATTTTAGTGGGGATGTAAAAAAAGTTTGGATTGATGACGAAATCTTAATTGAGGCCGATGCAGTAATTATAAGTACTGGTGCTAGTGCAAAGTGGTTAGGTATTCCAAGTGAAGAGCGTTTAAATGGTTTTGGAGTAAGTGCATGTGCTGTATGTGATGGGTTCTTTTTTAAAGGAAAAGAAGTGGCCATTGTTGGTGCTGGAGATACTGCTGCGGAGGAAGCGCATTACTTATCTAAAATGTGTACTCAGGTACATATGATTGTACGTAAGGAACAAATGCGAGCAAGTAAAGTTATGCAGGATAGAGTTTTAAATACACCAAATATTAAAGTGTATTTTAATTCCGAGACGGACGAAATTTTAGGAGAAAAAACAGTTCAAGCGGTACGTATCAAGAATAACAAAACCAACGAATTACAAGAAATTCCAGTAAGTGCATTTTTTGTTGCCATTGGTCATAAACCAAATAGTGACATTTTTAAAGATTTTTTAAACATGGATGAAACTGGTTATATATTAACAGAACCAGGAACTACTAAAACAAATATTTCAGGTGTATTTGCAGCCGGTGATGTACAAGATAAAAATTATCGTCAAGCGGTGACTGCTGCTGGAAGTGGTTGTATGGCTGCGTTAGACGCAGAACGTTATTTAACAGCTAAAGGACACTAATATGTCTTCAGATATAATGACCATACAATTGCATGATGTTAGCATTCATGGATACCATGGTATATATGAGGAAGAAAAAAAACTAGGCAATACTTTTATTGTAAATTTATCTTTGGATTTTTTAGCTCCCAACAAAGGAATTATATCTATTGATGATACTATTGATTATGTTAAAGTTTATGAGCTTGTTAAATTGCGCATGCAAACTCCAACTCCATTATTAGAAACATTAGTCTTAGATATTGCTAATATCATTTTTGAACAATTTCCATTTATAAATAATATTAAGTTACAAATTACAAAAGCACAAGTATATGTAAAAACACTTGAAGGAAATATGTCAGTTACTATTACTAAAAAACGTAATTAAATTCTTTTTCCTACCCATTTATTGGATTTAATATACCAGTAGGAAGGTAATAATAAAGTAATCCAATAAATAATTTCACACATCCAACCTATTGTAATAGGTAATTGGAAATATTCAATAGTTAAATAAGCATATATTAAGTAAATAATAATTGCAACAAATTCAATTGCTAAATTGATATTAGATTGTCCTGTTCCAGTTACACCGTTTAACCAAATAGTAGCTACCGACATAAACAAAAGCGCAATAGATACTACGCGTAATACAGGAATGCCTTCTTGTATAAAACCTGCTCCTTGTCCATAAATAGAAAGAAATGGATGTGCAAATAAATTTAATAACAAACATACAGCTATTGCAAAACCCAAACTCCACTTTGTAATTTTACGAATTAACGGAATTACTTTATCCTCCATGTTTTGACCAATTATATTACTCACCATTGTATTGGAAGTAGCCGCAAAAGCCCAAGTAAAACTTCCAAAAAATCCAAAAATATTTCGCATGGCATTGGAAATCGCTAAAGCTTGTTCACCTCGGTGTTCAATAAGAATGTAAAAAAATTCCCAACTAACAATACTAATCATGTATTGCATCATAATGGGTGCCGATTGAACAAGTATTAATTTAATATAATTGGCTTTAAAACTAAAGTGTTTAAAGAGTTCAAAACGAGCTCCAATTTTTTTATAATGTATTACTAAATAAATAACCAATAAACCCATTACTTCAGCAATAATAGAGGCATATGCAGCGCCATTTATACCCATTGCATTAAAACCAAAATGTCCAAAAATTAAACTATAATCAAAAAATATATTTACAATGGCTTCGGTAGCGGTTCCAATGATCAAAAAATTACTTTGATTGGTGCCAACTAGTAAGGCATTACGCATTTGATATATAAACAAAAAGGGTAGGCCCCAAATCCTAATTTGTAAAAATGATATAACCGTATTAGCTCTTTCTGTGTCATGTAATAAAGTATGAAAAAGGGAAGGGACAACAAAGTAGGTAAAGGATATTCCAATCACAGAAAGTGCTAATGAAATGATAACGCCTTGTGAAAATAATATTCCAATTTCGTCTACTCTGTTTTCACCCGCCCTTCGAGAAATTAAGGCTTGAAGACCGTTGTTTAATCCCTGACCCATGACTCCAAAAATTAGGTAAAAAACACCCGTAATACCACCTATAGCCAATGCTTGTGAACTTAAAGCACCTAAAAAAATATTATTAATAACAAAGTTTACTTGAGGCACTAAAATGGCTAGGGCAATGGGCAAGGAGATGGCCAAAATTTGCTTACTACTTAGGGTAACCTGAAGTGATGGGGTTTCTTGGTGAGTGCTCATATATTTGCAAATCTACAATTAGTTTTAGCAAAGAACTGCATCTTTTTTTATATCATTGCATAAGAATTAGACCTATGGCAAAGAAGAAAGCTGGAATTTATACAAACCTTGAGGGAGGATCCAATAATAAGGTAGAGGATTTATATGTTATTATAAACCATGATAATTTCATTTTTACTGTTAAGCATAAAATTTCAAATACTTTTATAGCTTTTGAACATTTTTCAAATAATGAATCATCCATTGGTTGGCATAAATTGTTAGGGTACATTCAAAATAATTCCAAGCTTATTAATCATGTTTACGCTAATATCTATTTTGTTTGGAATAGTTCAAAATTCATACTTACCAAAAAATTTGCTAAACCCGATTCAATTTTATACCAACAAGAACTAAATTTAGTACATGGAACTAGTTTTGAAGAAGAACTTTATATAACACCATTCAATGAAAATTTAGTTTTATTATTTACTGTTCCAGATACATTAAATTCATTGTTGTCCAGGTTATTCCCAAATGGTAAATGGCATCACTATGCTGAATATATTTTAGCCAACAAGGTTGAAAATGAAGTTCAATTACATTTATTTGAGCATATCTTTTGTTTAAGTGTAGTTAAGGACGGTATTACCCAATTAATTAATTATTATCCAATAGAGGGAAATGATCAAAATTGTTACACCATTTTAAATACTTGTTCAAATATTAATATCGAAACAAATATTTCAAATTTAACTGTAAGAGGGTATAGTAGTCAAGTTCATGAATTTGTTAATCAAGTGGCAAAATACTTCAAAAATGCAAGTATCATAGAACCTCCAATCAATGGTATTGGTGCTACTTTAAATACAAACTATCCAAATAATCTTTACGCTACTTATTTTATTTTTTAATGAGAATTATATCCGGAAAATATGGAGGCAGGAAAATTAATCCTCCTCATAATATGCCCTATACCAGACCCACTACTGATATTGCTAAAGAGGGTTTGTTTAATATTTTGCAAAATAGAGTTCAAATTGATGGTGCTCGTACATTAGACTTATTTGGAGGAACAGGATGTATTAGCTACGAATTAGCATCAAGAGGTGCCGAAAATTTAACCATTGTAGAGCAGGATCCTCAAATGTTGGAATTTATAAAAAAAAATGTGGATCTGCTTAAAATTGATAATGTTCAAATAATGCGAATGGATGTATTTCAATTTTTAAATACATGCGATAGTCAATACGATATCATTTTTGCAGGCCCTCCATATGCTTTAAATACCATTGATAATTTACCAAGGATAATAGTGGAGCGTAAATTGATTTCTGAATCGGGGTATTTTATTTTAGAACATACACCAAGGAATAATTATAAAAATTTTACAGGTTATAGTTTTGAAAGAAATTATGGAACCACCATTTTTAGCTTTTTTGAATAATGATATATGCAAAAAAATGCTTTAAGAACAACCATGTTATCAAAGAGAAATGCACTCACCCATAAGGAGTGTATGAAACTAGATGACTTACTATTAATTCAATTTCAAAGATTAAATTGGAGCAATACATATAGCATTGGAAGCTTTTTGCCTATGGCTAAAAAAAATGAGCCTAATAGCTTATTGCTAACAAAATATTTAGACATTATCATTCCTGATTTAATCATTTCCTATCCTAGGATTAGTGAAAACGGGGATCATATGGAATTTTATGAACAAACCGATCACTTGATTGAAAATAAATGGGGTATCATGGAGCCGGCTCCTTTAATTAAAGTTTTACCTAACCAATTAGATACCATTTTAGTTCCATTACTAGGATTTGATTTACATGGACACCGTGTAGGTTTTGGTAAAGGGTTTTATGATAAGTATTTAATAAATTGTCCAGACAATATTAATAAAATAGGCATTTCTTATTTTGAGCCTATTGCAAAAATTGAAGATACCCAGCAATTTGATGTACCTTTAACTCAGTGCATTACGCCTTGGAATATTTATGAATTTTAACACCTTATTTTTAAAGTCATTTAGAGTTTTATTATTGCCATTTGCAATTGTTTATGGCTGGGTTATTGCTTTAAGAAACTGGCTGTTTAATAAGCAAATTCTTAAATCGATTCAATTCCAATTTCCTATTATATGTGTTGGTAATTTATCTTTAGGGGGAACTGGTAAATCGCCAATGGTAGAGCACTTATTAACTTTAATAGCTGACAATTACAAAGTAGCCACCCTTAGCAGGGGATATAAACGTAAAACAAAAGGGTATGCCCTTGCAAATAAAACTACTACTGCTTTAGAAATTGGGGATGAACCTATGCAGTTTCATATTAAGCATCCCAATGTATCTGTGGCTGTTTGTGAAAGAAGAATTGAGGCCATCCCACAACTTATTCAGGATATACCTAATTTACAAGCCATTATTTTAGATGATGCATTTCAACATCGTGAAATTATTGCAGGCTTGAATATTATTTTAACTGACTATAATAATTTATACTGTGATGATATATTTTTCCCAACCGGTGATTTAAGAGATGAAAGAAAATCGGCATCTAGGGCTGATATTATAGTAGTTACCAAATGCCCTTCCGACTTAACACTGCAAGATAAAAATGATATGATAGAAAAAATATATCCTGCACAAAATCAAAGTATATTTTTTACTAGTATTTCTTATGAAACACCATATCATATATACAACCCAAATGACCAATGGATATTAACTATTAAAGATGAAGTGCTACTTGTTTGTGGTATTGCTAATCCATTGCCTTTAAAAGAGTATTTGCATGAAAATACACATACTTATTATCAATTAAGTTACAGCGATCATCATATTTTTTCAATTGAAGATTTAAATGAAATCAGGGAAAAGTTTGATCAAATATCTGAAAAACGAAAAATAATTTTAACAACCGAAAAAGATGCAGTAAGGCTGGTAAAATATACAGAGCAATTGCATGATATTCCTTTGTATGTTTTACCAATAAAACCTCAATTTTTATTTAATGAGGAACAAGCATTTAACAAATTAGTCTTAGATTATCTTAACCAATTTTATTCAAAATCAAATGGGAATTAAAAAAAAATCAAACAATAAATTGGATAAAAAGAAGTCTAGTAAAAAGACACATAAAACAACAAAACAAACCAATTTAATTACCTCGTTTAAAGGAGTATTAGATATAGCTAAATCTGGTATGGGATTTGTTATGGTTCCAAACTTGGAAAATGATATTTTAGTTTTCCCTACCGATTTTAACACGGCATTAAAGGGAGATGAAGTGCTGGTAAAAATTACAAAAATTAGACAAGGCTCTGGAAAAAAAGAAGGTAAAATTTTAGAAGTAGTAAAACGCAAACAAGTTTCATTTGCTGGAACTATGCAAGTAATGGAAAAGACAGCTTTTTTTATTCCTAGCACACTTTACCCAATGCCCGATATTTATGTTCCATTAAATAAATTAAAAGGGGCTAAGGATAAGGATCGTGTTATTGTACAATTAACCAAGTGGGAAAATTCAAACCGCAAACCAGAAGGTGAAGTGATAAGCGTATTTACGCCAGAACAAGAAAATGACCTTGCGATGAAATCCATAGTAGCCGAAGCTGGTTTTAGTTTAGAATTTAGTGAAGAAACTTTAGCATTTGCCAGATCCCTAAATGATACCATAACAGAACAAGAAATTGCAAAACGTAAAGATTATAGAAAAGTACTCACTTTTACAATTGATCCAGTAGATGCAAAGGATTTTGATGATGCTATATCGTATCAAAAATTAGAAAATGGTAATATTGAAATTGGAGTACATATAGCAGATGTTAGTCATTATGTTCAGCCCGATACTGCCATTGATAAAGAGGCATATGAACGAGCTACTTCGGTTTATTTACCAGATAGGGTATACCCAATGCTACCTGAAAAAATTTCAAATGAATTATGTTCTTTAAGACCACATGAGGATAAGCTTACTTTTTCAGCTACATTTGAAATTAATGAACAAGGTCAGGTAACCAATACTTGGTATGGTAAAACTATTATTTATTCGGATCGCAGATTTACTTATGAACAAGTTCAAGAAATCATAGAATCAAAAATTGGAGATCATGCATCTGAAATTCTATGGCTACATACTTATACTCAAAAATTAAGAAAAGCTCGTTTTGACAATGGTGCTATTAACTTTTCTTCACAAGAAGTTAGATTTACTTTAGATGAAAAAGGCAAACCAATAGGCATCACGGTAAAAGAAAGTAAAGCATCTCATCAATTAATTGAGGAGCTTATGTTAAAAGCAAACCAATTAATTGCTGAAAAAATGGGCCATATCAAAATAAAAAAAGATTTAATTCCTTTTCCTTATCGTGTCCATGACCAACCCAATGAGGATAAATTAGCACCATTTGTATCCTTTGCAAAATCTCATGGATATCCATTTGATTTAACTAGTCCCGATTCCATTGCACATAGTTTTAATGAATTAATGTTATCTGCCCATGGTAAACCTGAACAACATGTTTTAGAGCAATTAGGAATCAGAACTATGGCAAAAGCTGTTTATACCACAAATAATATTGGTCACTATGGTTTAGGATTTGAATATTATTGCCATTTTACTTCACCCATAAGACGATACCCGGATGTATTAGTACATCGTGTTGTACAATCTGTTTTGACAGGAAATCCTATGAATGATGCTGCCATGGAAGAAAAATGTGTGCATTGTAGTGAACGTGAGCGAGCTGCAATGGAAGCCGAAAGAGCATCTAACAAATATAAACAGGTTGAATTTATGAGTCAATTCCTTGGGCATACTTTTGAGGGTGTTATAAGTGGGGTTTCAACCTTTGGATTTTGGGTAGAAACAGTGGAACATAAATGCGAGGGCCTTGTTAGTATAACCACACTTTCCCGTGTAGATGATTTTAGACTAGTAGAATCGAACTATTCCTTAGTGGGTATGCGCTCAGGTCGCAAGTTTAGTATGGGTGATAAAATTTGGATAAAAGTAGTTGCTGCAAATTTGGACAAAAGGCAACTAGACTTTGAATGGGAGCCGAATAAATAATGTTTTTTACCTATTTTTTTCCTCAAATACAATTCCTTCCTCAGCCAATGTTTTTAAAATAGGGTTGTATATGCTTGGATGTGTTGGAATTTGTAGCCCAGTTAAAATAATTTCCCCTTTTAAATAGGCGCAAACGCCCATTGCTAATGGCAATCCTACTGTTTTTGCCATAGCAGTGTATGTGCTATCCGTGCCAATTACAACCATACTGCTTTGAATTTTATGGGTGGTATTTTTTAGTTCGTATGTAATTTCATGCATCATGACCACCATATCTTTATCGGATTCAGAAAGCTTCCATTTATCTTCCAAAATCCATTGTAAAATGGAGGCATTGGAATTCAATTCTAGTGGAATTATTTTATTAGATTTTAAATCCAAATATTCAAATTGATTTTTTAAAATTTTATCTAATAAAATTTGTTGTAATTCATAAGTTAAATTTTGATTTTGAATATGCATTTCAAACCAGGTTTTAATGCTATCTGTATCCTTTCTAATAATGCTATTTTCGGAAGTAAGTCCTAGTTTAACTATCGCATTCCATCCATACATAAATCTAGGATTTCTTAAGGTGGTTCTTACAAAATTGGTAGCTGATTTTAAATCGTATGTGTTGATATATGATATGGAATCCCTGTTTGGATAATAGGATAGGGTTCCAATATTAGCAATTTCAATATTGGGTACATTTGAAAAAAGAGTTTCATACTTTTTTTCTACTTGTTTGCCATCTTCTAAAAATAGTGCACCCGTTTTTCCTGCAAGAATAATATTTCTTGGATTCCAGCTAATTTTATAATGCCATGGATTGTTGTCACTTTCTGGTGCAATTAAACCGCCGCAGTGGGATTTAAATTCGGTTATAACACCACCCATATTTTGAATACGGTGAACCAATTGCATGGCACTCATGTGATCTATTCCAGGATCCAATCCCATTTCACATAGAAAAAGTAATTTTTTTTCTTTGATTTCTGATGCAATTGCGTTTAAATTTTCATCTACATAAGAGGCGGTAAATAATGACTTATTATGTTTCAAACAATCCTTTGCAACCAAAAAATGCAATGCTGCTGGAAGCATTGAAACAACAATACTATGACTTTCTATTTGTGCCGATCTAAGTATAGGGTCGTTGATGTCAAATGCAATGGCATGGCCATTTTTGGCCTTATTCCATTTTTTTTCAGCTAAGTTAATATCCGAGTCGGCCAGGGTGATATACCAATTGTTTTCAATTGCTTTTTTTTGCAAATATTGTATTAAAACAGTTGCCGATTTACCCGCTCCAAGTATTAAAATTTTTGCATTCATTTAACCCTATTTTGGCCATAAAATTCAACTATTTAAAGTTAATTATTATTACCCACAAATGGCTAAAAATTGTGGATAAATGGGTGCTAAATTAACCCTATATTTTATCAAAAAAAGAGGGTTAAAAGGTATCTTCGTAACTAGTCCGTTTGTGCAATTTTTGCACTTAAATTTTGACGAAAAGAAAGTAACATTTATGGAAGAGAATTTGAATGAAAATTTAGGTCCAGAACAGACCCAAGACAATGATCGTGTGATCAAAGTTAACATTGAAGAACAAATGAAAACTTCCTACATTGACTATTCAATGTCGGTTATTGTTGGTCGTGCCTTACCTGATGTGAGAGATGGTTTTAAACCAGTACATCGTCGTGTTTTATTTGCGATGCATGAACTTGGAAACAATAGCAATAAGGCCTATAAAAAATCGGCACGTATTGTTGGAGAAGTAATGGGTAAATTTCACCCACATGGTGACACTGCTATTTATGATACGCTAGTTCGTATGGCACAGGAGTGGACAATGCGTTATAAATTGGTTGATGGTCAAGGTAATTTTGGAAACCAGGATGGGGATCCACCGGCAGCTATGCGTTATACCGAGGCTCGTTTACAACGTATTTCGGAAGCAATGTTGGATGATTTAGAAAAAGACACTGTAGACTTTCAATTAAATTTTGATGATAGCTTAGAAGAACCAAGTGTTTTACCAACTAGAATTCCTCAATTATTAGTTAATGGATCTTCTGGTATTGCAGTTGGTATGGCCACCAACATGCTTCCACACAATTTGGGTGAAGTAGTGGATGGATGTATTGCCTACATTGAAAATCATGATATTACTATTGAGGAATTAATAAATCACGTTAAAGCACCCGATTTTCCAACTGGGGGTGTTATTTACGGAATGGAAGGGGTAAAACAAGGCTTAATGACTGGTCGTGGTAGAGTTGTTCTTAGAGGTAAATGTAATGTTGAGACCAAAGCAAGTGGTCGTGAAATGATTGTAATAAACGAAATCCCTTATCAAGTTAACCGTGATAATTTAACGGACCGTATTGGTCAATTGGTTGTTGATAAAACCATTGAGGGTATTTCACATGTAAACAATGAAAGTAACAAACGAGAAGGTACGCGTATTGTTATTGAATTAAAAAAGGATGCAGTTGCACAGGTTATAATTAACCAGTTGTATAAATACACAGAACTTCAAACGAGTTACGGTATTAATAATGTTGCCTTGACAAAAGGACGTCCTAAAATTATGAACTTAAAGGATTTAATTTCCGAGTTCGTTGAATTTAGAATGGAGGTAGTAATTCGTCGTGCAAAATTTGAATTAAGAAAAGCCGAGGAGCGTGCTCATATTTTAGAAGGTTACTTAATTGCGCTAGATCATTTAGATGAAGTTATTCGTTTAATCCGAAATTCTGCTAACCCCGAAGCTGCTAAAGAAGCTTTAATCACAGCAGGTTGGGGCATTTCTGAGATTCAAGCAAAAGCAATTTTGGAATTAAGATTGCAACGTTTAACAGGAATGGAGCGTGAGAAAATTAAAGAAGAATTTGATCAATTAATGAAACTAATTGCTTCTTTAAAAGAATTATTAGGAAGTGAACATTTACGATTTGAATTAATTAAAACTGAATTATTAGAAGTTAAAGAAAAATTCGGTGATGAACGTAAAACAGAAATTCAATACTTAGCAGACGAAATGCGCTTAGAGGATTTAATTGAAGAAGAAGATGTTGTTATAACTATTTCTCATTTAGGTTATATCAAAAGAACATCCGTATCCGAATATCGTCAACAAAAACGTGGAGGACGCGGAGCTATTGGTTCCAAAACACGTGAAGAGGATTTTGTAGAGCATTTATTTATCGCATCTACACATGATACTATGTTATTCTTTACCGAAAAAGGTCGTTGTTTTTGGATGCGCGTTTATGAAATACCTGAAGGTGAAAAAACAAGCAAAGGAAGAGCTATTCAAAACTTAATACAATTACCTCCTGACGATAAAGTAAAAGCAATTATTGAGGTACGTAAGTTAGATGACAAAGAATATGTAAACAATCATTACATTGTTTTATGTACTAAAAAAGGAATTATTAAGAAAACATGTTTGGAAGAATTTAGTCGTCCAAGAGTAAGTGGTGTGAATGCAATTACAATTAATGAAGGTGATGAATTATTAGCTGCTCGTTTAACCGATGGCAACAACGAAGTAATGATGGCAGTAAAATCGGGTAGGGCTATTCGTTTCCCTGAAGAAAAAGTAAGACCAACAGGACGTGGTGCAATAGGTGTTGCTGGTATTGAGGTGGACGATGAAACCGATGAAGTAGTTGGACTAGTTTGTGTAAGTCGTGAGGATAAAGACCGAACTATATTAGTAGTAAGTCAAAAAGGATTTGGTAAACGAACTCCAATTGATGAATACCGTATCACCAATCGAGGTGGTAAAGGTGTAAAAACAATTAATGTTACTGAAAAAACAGGAAGCTTAGTAGGATTAATGGACGTTTTAGAATCTGATGATTTAATTATTACATGTAAATCAGGTGTAACCATTCGTACCAGTATAAATGAAATACGTGAAGCGGGTAGAGCAACACAAGGTGTTAAATTAATTCGCTTAGACGAGGATGATGAAATTGCAGCAACTTCAAAAATTGGAGACCAAGGGGAAGAAGAAGAAGACGATGCCACAGCATCGTCTGATGTGAGCGAGACTACATCGTCTGATGTGAGCGAGACTACATCGTCTGATGTGAGCGAAACTAAATCGTCTGATGTTGAAGGAAATGCATCGTCTGATTCTCCAGAAGTGGATGATACCATTGATAATACTGGTGATAACACTCCGGTTGAATAATTAAAAACATTTTACAACAAAAACGACACATATGAAAAGGATTTTAGTGGTCTTAGCACTTATGTTGGGATTCCAAATGGTAAATGCGCAAGACTTTAAAAAAGTACAAACAAGCATGCTAATTGGACAATATGATGCAGCAAAAGCAGAATATGACAAAGTAGTTGCAAAAAAACCAGCTGCTGCAACAACAGCCGAAGGTTATTACTGGAAAGCAAAAATTTTTAGTGGCCTAAATAAGGATGCAGCTAAAAATCCTGATGCTTATAGTCAAGTAAAAGCAGCTATATCAGAATATATTAAATTAGATCAAGAAAAAGGTTTCCCATTAGCAAAAGAAAATGGCCAAGATCCATTTTTTGATGTTTACTTAAGAAGTTTCAAAGATGGAGTAAACGCTTTTAATACAAAAAATTGGAAAGAGGCTGCTAGTAGTTTTGAATTAGCTGTTTCATTTAGTGATATCATTTTCACAAATGGATGGTCTTCATCAAAACAAAAATTTGATACTACTTCAATTGTATATGCTGGTTATTCAAACCAAAATGCAAATAATATAGAGGGAACATTAACTTACTATACAAGACTTATAGACTATAAAGTTTCAGCTCCTGAATACATAGATGTTTACCGTTATGCATTGGTTCAGTATATCACAAAAAAGGATAAAGCAAAGTTTGACGCAACGCTAGCAATTGCAAGTAATTCATATCCAAAAGAACCATGGAACGAATATGAGACCGATTATATAGACAAAAACTATACTGTTGACGAAAAAGTGTCATTATATGACCAAAAAGTGGCGGCAGGACCATTAACCGAGTTTGAATATCAAATGTATGGTGACATGTTTATGAGTGGTAAAACCGACGATAATCCAGATAAATACATTGAAAAAGCTGCTGAAGCTTATAAAAAAGCTTACGCTTTAAACAATAAAAACTATGCAGCAGCCTTTAATATTGGAATCGCTTTTTACAATCAATATTCCTTATTAGACGATAAAGCTGGTTTAAATATCAAGGCTTTACAAAGTTTAAATGCGGGTAAATTAGCAGCTACACCAAAAGATCCTAAAAAGAAATTGGCATTTGAGGCTTCGTTCAAGGCGCAGCAGGATTCAATTAAAAAGTTAAATTTAGTCTTAGACCCATTAATTAAGGCAAAAGTGGATGCTTCTATAGAGTGGATCACAAAAGCATATGATGTAATTAAAGACAAGGAAAAACTAGAAAGAGCTGAGAAAAATGTAGCTGGACGATCTGTGGATTTCTTAGCAACTTTATATGCTTACAAGCGTGATAAATTACGTGGCAAGGATCAAAAAGCTTCTGATGAAGCAGATGCTAAGTTTAATATCTACGATAAATTACACGATAAGTATCAATAGAATCTTACAGGATCTAAGTAACAAATAAATTAACCCTCGAGCAATCGGGGGTTACATTGCAATATTCTATTTAACATAATGTTAATTATAAGCATAATTTTATAGTAATTTAGGTTTAATAAGTAGGAATCATAGCAGGTTTGGACATTATATTTAAGCATAGTTCCTTTGATAATTAAGCATTTGTATATAAATTGTAATACAAATTAAAACAGTATGGTAACAAAAATTAACAGACGAGCATTTGTACAAAATACAAGCCTAACTACTATGGCTTTAGGACTAAATCCTCAATTCATTAAAGCAAGCTCAAGTGCAAAAAAAGACAAAGTTAGACTTGGAATTATTGGTACAGGATTTCGCGGTCAAAGCCACATTGAAATGCTTATACAAAGAACCGACACTGTTATAGTAGCATTTGCCGATCCAGATAAGCAAATGATGGCAGATGCACAAAAACTACTTAAAGACGCAGGCCGTCCAGCAGCTATAGAATATAACAATGGAAATGAAAATTTCAAACAACTATTACAACGATCTGATATTGATGCAGTTATAATTGCCTCGCCTTGGGAATGGCATATTCCACAAGCCTTAGAAGCTATTAAGCATGGTATTATACCAGGTGTTGAGGTTTGTGGAGCTATAAAGTTAACTGACTGCTGGGATATTGTAAATGCAAGTGAAAAAGCAGGTGTGCCGGTGATGTGTTTAGAGAATGTATGCTACAGACGTGATGTACTAGCGGTATATAATATGGTAAGAAAAGGCATGTTTGGAGAATTGCTTCATTTACAAGGCGGATATGAACATGATTTACGAGGTGTAAAGTTTAATGATGGTAAAACAGCCTATAATTCGGGCGTAGAATTTGGCACTAAAGGCTTTAGTGAGGCTAAATGGCGCACTAACCACTCCTTATATAGGAATGGCGAACTCTATCCAACCCATGGTTTAGGGCCTGTGGCTATGATGATAGACGCTAACAGAGGAAATTTATTAACTAGGTTATCTTCTGTAGCTACCAAGGCCAGAGGTTTACATAAATATATAATTAACCACCCACAAGGTGGTGAAAATCACCCTAATGCGAAATTAAAATTTAAATTAGGTGATATTGTTACCACACAAATACAAACCTATAATGGAGAGACTATTATATTAACGCACGACACCAATTCACCGCGTCCTTATAATTTAGGGTTTAGAGTTCAGGGAACTCAGGGATTGTGGCAGGATTTTAGTTCGGGTGCTTTTAATGCGGGACATATATATATTGAGGGTGTTTCCCAAAAAGCCCATGTTTGGGAAAATCCAGAACCATATTTAAAAGAGCATGACCATCCATTATGGAAGCGTTATGAAAAAGATGCTGAAGGTGCCGGACATGGAGGTATGGACTTTTTTGTAGAAAATGCCTTTATTGAATGTATTAAAAGAAACGTGCCCTTCCCAATTGATGTATACGATTTGGCAACTTGGTATGCGATTACTCCCCTTTCTGAGAAATCAATTATGGAGCATGGTCAGGTTCAAGAAATTCCAGATTTTACCAGAGGAAAGTGGAAAAACAGAAAACCAGATTTTGCTATGAATCCAGATTTCTAAGAAAGCTGGTTGTATAACTCTAATAATCTAATTTGATTTAGGGCCCGAACTTTGTTCTGGCCCTCATATTTTGCACCATAATAGTTGTCCATATTAAGATGGTCAGTTAAAAATCTAAGTGCTTGCATATAAATCATAAACTGCCCACCAAAAAACAAATGTTCTTTTTCAAAGTTGGACAAAACTTGATCCATTTGAGATAAATAACCAGTTTTAATAGCCGTCCATTTTTGGGCATCCACCTTTAATAAATCCAGGTTGACTTCCTCTTCGGAAACATTACATAAACATGTCCTACACATATCGCCAATATCACTAATAAAGTAGCCAGCCATTACGGTGTCTAAGTCAATTACACAAATTGCTTTTTCTTGTCCGGTTTCTTTATTAAAAAGCACATTACTAATTTTAGTGTCATGGTGTGTTACACGTTTATATACTTCCGAATGATGAATAAAATGTTCGTATTTTACTACTATACTATAATTGGATTTTAAAAAATTTATTGCGTCCGAAGCGGCTTGAATACGATTTATATTTCCTTGGTCTAATGCTTGTAAAAATTGTTGATACCGTAGTGATAAATTATGAAAATCGGGTAATGTGATTTTTAATTCATCGGCATTAAGATTGGTTAAAAAACGAGTAAATTTTCCAAACTGTGATGCTGCTTCAAATGCTTGATTTTCGTTCTCTAAAACAGATAAAGCATAGCCTTGTATTTTTTGAAAAGCCCTATAATACTTGCCCTCCCACTCTATTAATGTTAGTCCATTTAATGCAGGAACTAAATGTGAAAACTTATAATTTGGATTTGTATTTAGTAAATATTGGCTAATAGTATTAATGTTATGATCAATTGCTTTAGGGTCTTTAAATACATGATGGTTAATAGTTTGAATAATATATTCACCTGACAAGGTATTTACAGTATAGGTGTTATTAATTAAACCCTGACTTAATTTTTCATAGTTTACTACGTTCCATCCAAATAATTTAAAAATGTTTTCCATAATTATAAATTAAATATACATAAATAGCTGTAAGTTTAGTAAATTCAAATTTCAATAATCAGCATCGCAATGAGCATTAATCGAAGACATTTTATAAATCTTAGCAGCCTAGGAATTGCAGGTTTTACGCTGCAAGGGTTTGCAAATAAAACTAATAACATTATTATTAAACCTATTGTTATTGCTACATGGGATGCTGGGTTAAATGCCAATAAAGGGGCTTGGGAAGTATTAAGCAAAGGCGGTTCTGCTTTAGATGCTGTTGAAAAAGGAGTTATGGTAACCGAGGATGAAATTAGTTGTTGTGTTGGTTTGGGAGCTAATCCAGATAGGGACGGACATGTTACATTAGATGCTTCCATTATGGATCATGAATTTAATTGTGGAAGTGTTGCATTTTTAGAACGTATTAAACATCCTATATCAGTTGCCAGAAAAGTAATGGAAAAGACACCGCATGTTATGCTTGTTGGTGAAGGTGCGCAGCAATTTGCATTGTCTGAAGGTTTTAAATTAGAACCTAATGTTTTATCTGAAGATGCTAAAAAAGCATATGAAAAATGGTTAAAAAAATCTACCTACAAACCAGTAATTAATGTTGAGCGTTCAACTAATCCCAATGCTCAACTGGATGAAAAATATAAAGCGCCCTATAAATTAGATAATGGAAATTGGAATCATGATACTATTGGTATGGTTGCCTTAGATGCCAATGGGAATTTAAGTGGTAGTTGTACCACTAGTGGTGCCGGTTTTAAATTACGAGGTCGTGTGGGCGACTCTCCTGTTATTGGTGCTGGATTATATGTTGACAATGAAGTAGGAGCTGTTGTGGCTACTGGTCAAGGAGAGGATGTTATTAGAGTTGCTGGCGCTAGTGCAGTGGTGGAATATATGCGTCAAGGAAAATCACCTCAAGAAGCTTGTAAACTAGTAGTTGAAAAAATTAGAAAAATAAAAAAAGAAAAAGCTGCCGATATTCAAGTTTGTTTTATTGCTTTAAATAAAAAAGGAGAACACGGAAGTTTTGCACTTCATACGGGATTTAATTATGCAGTTCATACGAGCGATGGTAATAAATTATTAGAATCCCCTTTTAGTATTTAAGAAAATGTTTAAATGAATCATTCAAAAATAATCTTAGAAGTTGCCGTGTTTTCGGTAGAAGCTGCATTGGCTGCAATTGCTGCGGGTGCTAACCGTATTGAATTTTGTGAAAATCCAAGTGAGGGTGGTACTACCCCATCTTACGGTAGTTTAAAAACTTTAATTGGTTTAACAACTATTCCAGTATTTCCAATTATAAGACCTAGAGGCGGTGATTTTTTATATACAAACACGGAGTATGAAAGTATCAAAGCAGACTTAGATTTAGTAAAAGAATTAGGATATCCTGGAGCTGTAATAGGATTATTAAATGCAGATGGCAGCATTGATACAAAGCGAACTTCCGAACTTGTTGCTTTGGCAGCTCCCATGGAAATAACTTTTCACAGAGCATTTGATCGTTGTAATGATCCTTTTAAAGGACTTGAGGATATTATTAAAACTGGTTGTAAAAGAATACTTACTAGTGGACAAGTACCCAATGTTTTGGATGCATTGCCATTGGTAAAAGAATTGGTAATTAAAGCGGCTGGGCGAATTATAATTTTACCTGGAAGTGGCATAAGAGCCAATAACTGTAGCTTAATTTTAAATGAAACTGGTACTTGTGAAATACATAGTTCTGCAAGAAAAGCCATTAATAGTAATATGACATACAACGCCCCATTAATGAATGAAAATATGATTTCAATGGGCGTTGATGTAACCGAAATAAAAAATATGCTATTAAATTTAGCCCTCTAGAATAGACAATTTAATAGCATATTTTAATTTATAAAATTAATAAAGTAATCTAACACGGATAGTTTCCTTAACTCCTTTTAGCAATTCAATAGCTTGCTTTGATAATTTAGAATCTACATCTAAAACAACATATCCTATTTCATCGTTTGTTTTTAAATACTGTCCAACAATATTTATTTTATTCTTGGACATTACAGTATTAATGGCGCTTAAAACACCTGGAACATTATTGTGAATATGTAATATTCGATGCGCTCCGTCTACTGGAGGTAAACTAATTGGTGGTATAGAATGTGAGCCATTAGAAACACCACGTTCTAAGTATTGATACAATTTAACACTTACATCCTCTCCAATATTTTCTTGAGCTTCCTCGGTAGAACCACCAATGTGTGGTGTTAAAATAACATTGGATAGTCCCTGTAATGGAGTTTCAAATTTATCACCATTTTTTTCAGGCTCCCATGGATAAACGTCAATAGCAGCGCCCCCTATATGTTTTGATTTTATTGCAGCTGCAAGTGCATCTAAATCAACCACTTCACCCCTAGCATAATTAATTAATATAGCACCGGGTTTTATTTGCTTAATAACTTCTTTGTTTATTAAATTTTTTGTTTGAGAAGTTTCAGGAACATGTAATGAAATAATATCTGAACCACTAACAAGTTCTTTTATAGATTTTACAGAAACTGCATTTCCTAAAGGCAACTTAGTTTCAACATCATAAAATTTAACTTTCATGCCCATAGCTTCGGCCATGATACTAGTTTGCATTCCTATATTTCCATAGCCAATTAAACCAATTGTTTTTCCTCTTAATTCAAAACTTCCTTTAGCTTCTTTATTCCAAATACCTTCATGTGCTGCTTTGTTTTTATCTACAATTTTTCTTATAAGCATAATGGAAGATCCAATTACTAATTCTGCAACGCTTCTTGTATTACTATAAGGGGCATTAAAAACAGCAACCCCTTTTTGTTTACAAGCTTTTATGTCAACTTGGTTGGTGCCAATACAAAAACAACCAATTGCTTGTAATTTTTTTGCACTATCCAATACCCTTTTTGAAATAAATGTTTTAGATCGAATACCTAAAATATGAACATCTTTAATTGCTTTGATTAATTCCTCCTCGCTTAAAGCCCCTGCTATTTTTTTTACATCAGTATATCCTTGTTGTTTAAAATATTGTACCGCTTTTTCGCTAATATTTTCAAGAAATAAAACTTTGATTTTATCTTTGGGGTAACTAGTCCTATCTAAATTGCTCATATTACAAAGTTAAAAAAAATATACTTGCTTAAGCTAATTAGCAATAAAATCTAAATAAAGACGTTAAACAATAATACTTACCTATTAAAATATACTAACAGATGGTTGTCAGGATTGCCCTTTTATTTGGAATTTTCTTTTTAAGCTGTGCTTGTGGAACTAGCCAAGATCCTAATATTAAACCTATTGTTACCTTTCATAAGGATACTTTAAGCGCAGATAATAAGGCAATCCTTGCCGGTCAAATTAAGGAGAAATATGAAAAGTTATTAGGCAAGCAATTTAGTGGTGAAATTGTAGTAGCCAAAAACGGTCAAATTATATTTGAGGATTATAAAGGGTTTTTAAATGTTTCAACTAAAACACCAATTTCTCCATCAACACCACTTCATTTAGCGTCAATCTCCAAAACCTTTACAGCAATGGCTGCTTTAAAGTTGTGGGAACAAAAGAAGCTAGATCTTAAAGCTTCTGTAGCAAACTACTTACCTAACTTTCCTTATAAGGAAGTGACTATTGAGCAGTTATTATCACATCGTAGTGGATTACCAGATTATACTCGTTTTTTAGAAAGTAGACAATATGAAATGGTTGTAACCAAAAACAAACGTGGTCGTTTGGTTAAACGATTAAAATTAATTGCTAACAAAGCAGCATATCGTACTGGTTTATATAATAATAACGATGTCCTATCCTATATGATTGAAAGACATCCAGCACCCCAAGCTCAACCCAACCGTGTTTTTAAATATTGTAATACTAATTATGTGATTCTAGCGCTTATCATAGAAAAAATTACCGGGCAGGATTTTCCAACCTATATGGCCGAAACAGTTTTTAAACCATTAAAAATGAGTAATACCTATATTTTTAATGCTAAGATGATTGACAGCTATGCCCCCTCCTATGATGTTAGAATGAGGCCGTACAAGATTGAAAAATATGATTGTATATATGGCGATAAAAACGTATATAGTACCGCTAGGGATATGTTTTTATGGGATTTAGCCTTGAGTGAAGGAAGTTTTTTATCAAATACCACACTAGAAATGGCTTATGAACCTAAAAGTCCTTTATCTAAGGACTTTCATAATTATGGTTTTGGATGGAGAATGTTGCTTAAGCCAAACGAGGATAAAATCATATATCATAATGGATGGTGGCATGGTAATAATACTGTTTTTACAAGGCTTTTAAGCAATTCAGCCACCATTATTATCATTGGAAACCGTTTTAATAAAACTATCTATAAAGGGAAGGAAATAAGTTCCGTATTTACAGGCAAACAAGATACCACTGCTTTAGTAGAGTAAACTTGTCGTTTTTTGCCGTTTTTTGGCCTTTTCACCCTATTTTTGCAAACCTTAATTGAATCTAAAACCAATAACTGAATTAAGTAAATTCTTATGAAAGATTGTCTATTTTATGCCGTTCCGGCCATGGGTATTGTAGGTTTACTATACACCCTTCTAAAATTTAACTGGGTATCTAAACAAGATGCTGGTAATGCTCGTATGAAAGAAATCAGTAATTACATTGCTGAAGGAGCTATGGCTTTCTTAAAAGCTGAGTGGAAAATATTAGGATATTTTGTGGTGATTGTAGCTTTGTTGTTAGGTTTTATGGCTTCTAAAAATGAATCTAGTCACTGGAGTATTGCTATTGCTTTTGTAATTGGTGCAGTATTTAGTGCAACTGCAGGTTATATCGGAATGAAAATTGCTACCAAAGCAAACGTAAGAACTGCCGAAGCTGCTAAAACAAGTTTAGCACGTGCATTAAAAGTTTCATTCACAGGAGGTTCTGTAATGGGCTTAGGTGTATCTGGTTTAGCAGTGTTAGGTTTAGGTGGATTATTTTTAATTATCAAACATTTCTTCTCTCCAGATGGCGATGCAGAAGGCATGTTAAGAACAATAGAAATTTTAACTGGATTCTCTTTAGGTGCTGAGTCAATCGCGTTATTTGCACGTGTTGGTGGAGGTATCTATACTAAAGCTGCAGACGTTGGTGCTGACTTAGTAGGTAAAGTTGAGGCTGGTATCCCAGAAGACGATCCTCGTAATCCTGCAACTATTGCAGATAACGTAGGTGACAACGTAGGAGACGTTGCAGGTATGGGTGCCGATTTATTTGGATCTTATGTTGCAACTGTTTTGGCTACCATGGTTTTGGGTCAAGAAGTTACTGGTGTTGGTGGTGGAAAGTTAGTAGATGCCTTTGGTGGTTTATCTCCTATTTTATTACCAATGTTAATTGCTGGTGTAGGTATTTTATTATCTATCATTGGTACTTTCTTTGTTAGAATTAGTGAGTCTGCGGGATTAAATACTGCAACAGTTCAAAGAGCATTAAACATGGGTAACTATGGTTCAATGATATTAACTGCCATTGCTTGTTACTTTTTAGTTTCAAACATTTTACCTGAAACAATGGTATTGAGAGGATTAGAATTTACAAGATTTGGAGTAATTGGTGCAATTGCAGTAGGTTTAATCGTAGGTACTTTAATGAGTATCATTACTGAATATTATACTGCAATGGGTAAGCGTCCGGTATTAAGTATTATCAAACAATCTAGCACAGGTCACGCAACAAATATCATTGGTGGTTTAGCAATTGGAATGGAATCTACTTTTTATCCAATTTTAGTGTTAGCTGCTGGTATTTATGGTTCTTTTGCTTGTGCGGGTTTATATGGTGTGGCAATTGCTGCTGCCGGTATGATGGCTACAACTGCTATGCAATTAGCGATTGACGCATTTGGTCCTATCGCAGACAACGCAGGTGGTATTGCTGAAATGAGTGAGTTGCCAGCTGAGATTCGAGAGAAAACAGATATTTTGGATGCGGTAGGAAATACAACAGCTGCAAGTGGTAAAGGTTTTGCCATTGCTTCTGCTGCATTAACTTCATTAGCATTATTTGCTGCCTTTGTAGGGGTAGCAATGCCAAATAATCAACATATTGATATTTACAAAGCCGACGTTTTAGCCGCTTTATTTGTAGGTGGTATGATTCCATTTATCTTCTCTTCATTAGCAATTCGTGCAGTGGGTGAAGCTGCAATGGCAATGGTAGAGGAAGTTCGTCGTCAGTTCCGTACCATTCCTGGAATTATGGAAGGTACTGGTAAGCCGGAGTACGATAAGTGTGTGGCTATCTCAACAGAGGCATCTCTTAAAAAAATGATGTTACCTGGTGCAATCACAATCATCTCTCCTATCTTAATTGGATTCACATTAGGCCCAGAAGCTTTAGGTGGTTTCTTAGCAGGTGCAACAGTAAGTGGTGTGTTAATGGGTATCTTCCAAAACAACGCTGGTGGTGCTTGGGATAACGCTAAAAAATCATTTGAAAAAGGAGTTGAAATTAATGGTGAGATGTTCTATAAAAAATCTGAACCACATAAAGCATCTGTAACGGGTGATACTGTGGGTGATCCATTTAAAGATACATCAGGTCCTTCAATGAATATCTTAATTAAGTTAATGTCAATTGTTTCATTGGTATTGGCTCCAACTTTAGCTAAAATGCACCCAACTGGAGCTGCTACTGTTAATAAACAAATTGTTGAAATTTCGGTAACTCAATCTGATTCTTCTTGCAATAAGATGGATTCTGCAGCTTGTGCTAAAATGGGTGACAGTGCATGTTGCGATAAAAACAAATCTGTAACAGTATCTACTGACGTTAAAACATTATTACAGGCTTTACAAGCGGATGGTTTAGCACCAAAGGATAATGTAAATATTAACGTGAATAACGGTAAAATTACTGTTAACGGTAAGGCTTTAACAGATGAACAAAACGCTAAATATGCTTCATATTTAAAAATGAAATAGGATTTTTTTATAAAATTTTAACATAAATCCCTCCGAATTTTCGGGGGGATTTTTTGTTAAATCCCATTGAAGTAGTAGATTGCTTACGAATATAATCGTATAAACATGAGTAAAGTATTTAAACCAACTGAAAGTGAATTAGAAATACTTAGTATTCTTTGGGAAAAACAAAATGCAACTGTTAGAGAAGTGCATAGAGTAGTTCAATTAACCAAGGATATTGGGTACACCACTACCCTTAAATTAATGCAAATCATGCATGAAAAAGGGTTAGTTACAAGGGATGAATCTTCAAAAACACATATTTACACTCCTTGTTTTAACAAGGAAAAAGCACAGGAACAATATATTGGCAAAATGATTAAGACCTTATTTAGTGGAAGTACATCACAATTAGTCATGCAAGCACTAGGAAATCATAACCCAAGCCAACACGATTTAAATGAAATAAAGCAGTTAATTAAGCAACTAGAAAATGGTAAATAATACAATACTGTATTAATATGAGTACCCTATTTTCAAATATTCCTTTAGCCATTTACAACAATATTTGCTTTTTAGCATTGGGCTATTTTGTGTACCAATTTATTGCAAATAATATAATTCATAAGGCAGCTCAGTTATTTACAATCGCAGCTAGCTTGCAAATTAGTGCCTGCATTTTGTTTATTGCGGATATTCTTGGGTACCATTTAATAGGTTTTGAAAACTTAACTACCTATTTTATAAATACAAATGCAAGTGTATATTACTACACCCTTAATGTAACTACTTATTTAGCCTATTTTTATTTAATTGCAGTACTAATTTTAACAATCAAACTTTTAATACAATATAATCAGTTAAAAATAATTAAACAAAGTTGCCATTTTGATAACTCCTTGAATTCAAAAATGAGCGCCGATTTAAATTTAAATTTATTTACAAAAATTAAGATTGCAACTAGCGATAAAGTATCTGCCCCTATTGTGTTTGGAATATTGGATGCTATTATTGTTTTTCCCACCGCCTATTTAAACCAAATGGCCCCTGCCGACTTAAGACTTATTTTATTACATGAAATTGCGCATATCCTAAGAAGAGATTATTTAGTAAATATATGCCTAGAAGCTACCTATATTATTTTATGCTTTAATCCTTTTGTTTATGTAATAAAAAAAATAATACAACTCCAAAGGGAAATTGCATGTGATCATTTTGTTTTAAATAATGGAGCAACACCCATTAAATATTCAAAACTTTTATTAAATATTGCTACCCAATCCTTTACTAAAAATGATCATTTAAGCATGGCATTGCTTGGTGATAATAACGAATTACTTACGCGCATTAAATATTTGAATAATATCCCAAAAAAAAATAATAGTAAAATTTCCCTTTTAACAGGATTATTGTTTATGGGCTTATTTATATTGGTAGGTTTTAAATATCAAGAGTTACCAAAGTCAAATAATAAAGTTTTTAAAACTTTAAGTGTTAATAATAAGTCCAATAAAACAGTATATGCAACAAAAGTTAAGTCCACTATTCATAACAAAATAAAATCCAGTACAAAACTAAAAACGGATATTATAATAAATGATGCAATAAGTAATGACAATATAAATAGTGAAATTAGTTATAATGACTTATTAGATCAAACAAAACAATGGATAAAGGCACATGAACAACAAGCAAGACTTGCAGCTTTTAGCCAAACCAATGACTCCTTAGAAAACCAAAGGGCGGATAAATTATTAATACTTTCTATTGTTAAAAGCTATCAGTTAAAAAAGGCAATTCTTGAAACGCAATTAAGCAAATATGAAAATAGCAATGAAGCCTATGATTTTTTAATGAATAGTAAAGAGTGGGACGATTTAATGCTTTATGAAAAATGGGCACATGAGATTTTAAAGCGTCGTGATTAAATAATTAGCTTGCTTCCCACCACAACAAAATAACATATCTAAAATACATAAGTTAGGCAAAAAACCTGTTTTATCTTCAAACACCTGTTGGTACATTACGGGATTGATTATTTCAAAATAATTTTTAGGCAAATAGGGATCGTAAAATCTATTAAGTTGCTCATTGTTGTTTTGAAGTGATAGCTCCCAATTCCCTTTCATTTTTGATTTTACCCACAAATTAATATTTAGTAAAAAGTCTGCCAACAATACTGTTTGTTGACTATATATTTCATTTAGCTCCATTTCATAATATTCAAAAAAGGGGGCTCTTTTATAATTTGTTATTATTGATTTTAAATGATGTTCATTCCATTTTGTGCTATAATCTATTTGAATTTCGCTAATGCATGTTTTTTGATCCCTGCCTCCAACAATAGGGATTGTTAAATGCAATGGGCCTTGCGCCGACGCAATAACCATCCGGTTTTTGAAACTCATTTTAGTAAATGGTTGGTTGTTGTCAAAATATACCTTGTCCTGTTTTATTAAATTTTTAATAAAGGAAATGGTGCCAAAATATTGCAGGTCGGTTGTGATCATGATTAACAAAAGGTTATGTAAATATATTTTCACATTGTTCAAATACCTATTATTTTTAGGTTTAAATTTGTAAAATGAAAAAAATACTTATACTTTTTGGGTTCTTGATTGTTTTATTTAGTGCGTGTACTACTGCAAAATCCTTTGAATTTAAAGGAGTTAAATCTTTAAAAATAGAGAAGGCTAGTTTAAAAAATAGTACCCTAAATGCTCAAATTGAATATTATAATCCTAATAGTTTTAATTTATCCTTAAAGAAAATTGATTGTGATATTTTAGTAAATGATCAAAAATTTACACATTACGCATTAGATACAATATTGCCTATTCCTCCTTCTTCTAATTTTATTGTTCCTGCTAAAATGGAAATACAACTTTCTAGTATTTTACAACACAGCGTTGACATCATGTTTAACAAGCCACTAAAAATTACTATTGTAGGAAATGCAACACTTACCAAAGGAATATTTACTAAAACAGTACCTATTAATTTCACAACCACCAGGTCGTTAAATTTAAAAGAATCTGTAATTAGGGAAGCTATGAAGACAATCCAAAGTCAAATCAATTAATTATATATTCCAAGTGGATGGGCTTTCACGCCATTGCATTAGTGTTTGCTGAGTAGTACTATCAATTTCTCCTTTTTCAACTGCTAAGTCAATTAAAGAAGCATAATTGGTTAATGAAAAATATGGAACTGCAGCTGCTTTAAATGCCGCTTCTGCAATATTAAATCCATAATTAAAAATAGATACCATTCCTACTACTTCTAGTCCTGAATTTCTTAATACATCTACTACTTGTAAACTACTTTTGCCAGTAGAAATAAGATCCTCAATCACTAATATTTTATTGGTTTGAGCAAATGCGCCTTCTATTTGGTTTCCAAGTCCATGTTCTTTTGGTTTTGGTCTTACATAAATATAAGGGAGCTTTAATTGATCAGCTGCCATAGCACCCCAAGGAATACCAGCAGTAGCAACACCAGCTAACATATCTGCTCCTTCAAATTTTTCAAAAATAACATTACACATTTCACTTTTAATGAAATCTCTCACATAGGGAAATGACAATACTTTTCGGTTATCACAATAAATTGGACTTTTCCAACCACTGGCCCATGTAAAAGGATTATTTGGACTTAATTTTACCGCACCTACCTGAAGTAGCTTTTCAGCTACTGCTTTTTCGTTTGTCATATGTTTATATATTACTTCTGCAAAATTAAATCCTAAAACTTAATTTTACATAAAGAGTTACTAAATACTATACACATTTTTATGCCTATACAAATTATAGCTGCTGGCGGACTAGTTACCAATCCAAATGGGGAAATTTTATGGATTTTTAGACGTGGTTTTTGGGATTTACCAAAAGGCAAATTAGATGAAGGCGAAACAATACAAACCTGTGCAGTTAGAGAAGTGGAAGAAGAAACCGGCATTCATGGGATACAATTACATGAAATGATATGTTTTACCAATCACAATTATTTTGACAAATATTTAAATGAGGAAGTTATAAAACGTACCTATTGGTTTCACATGAGTATAAAGGACGAACAAAATGGCATACCACAAACCACTGAGGATATTGAAAAAATTGAGTGGAATGCGCTTAATAAAGCAAGGCATTGTTTAGATAATACTTATTCTAATATTTTAGAGGTGGTGGAGCAGTTTAGAATTAAACAAAGTCAAACAGGAATATAAATATTACTTATTTAAACTTTTAATAACTGCATCGGGTAAAAATGGGGATGCATCACCACCATTTCTTAAAATGTCTCTTACAATAGTGGATGCAACTGATGTATATTTAGGTTCACCCGTTAAAAATATAGTTTCTATATTTTTATCCATTGTCCTATTTGCATCTGCAATTGTTTTTTCATATTCAAAATCACTTACGTATCTTATGCCTCTTAAAATAAAATGAGCCCCTATTTCTTGGCAATATTTTACTGTTAAACCATCATAGATTGCTGCTTCCACCTTTGGCACATCTTTATATATTTCTTCAAACCATAGTCTTCTTTGATCAGCACTAAACATTGGATTTTTAGCAGCATTCATACCTATTCCAACAATAACCTTGTCAAATAAGGGTAAGGATCTATTGATAATATCAATATGCCCTAAAGTAACTGGATCAAATGTCCCAGGGAATAAGCAGATTCTTTGCATGTATTAAAAGTATGAAAATTGTTAAAACAAACAAGGTTTAAGCAGGATTAGACCTACCTGTTAGTAGATATAAACAGGCCATTCTTACCGCTACCCCATTTTCAACCTGATCCAAAATTATGGAGTGGTTGCTATCTGCAACATTACTATCCATTTCAACCCCTCTGTTAATAGGTCCGGGATGCATAATTACAATATCCTTATTTAGTTTATTTAGGCGGTCCATTGTGATGCCATATGCTAGGTTATATTCTCTTAGAGAGGAAAATAAAGGCTGATTTTGACGTTCTAATTGAATTCTAAGCACATTGGCTACATCGCACCAGGCTAATGCTTTATCGATATTATATTCCACCTTTATATCCATTGCTTTTTGTAAAAAAGTAGGAATTAAGGTAGGTGGTCCTGAAACCATTACCTCTGCACCCATTTTTTTAAGTAAATAAATATTGCTAAGTGCTACTCTACTATGCATAATATCTCCTAAAATAGCCACTTTTAACCCCTTTAAAGATCCAAATTTTTCTTGCATTGAAAAGGCATCTAATAGAGCTTGTGTAGGATGTTCATTGATACCATCACCAGCATTAATAATGGCGGCATTTATATGTTTAGCTAAAAAATGAGGAGCTCCAGATGCGCTATGGCGCATTACCACCATATCCACTTTCATGCTCAAAATGTTGTTTACTGTATCCAATAGGGTTTCACCCTTTGCAGCAGATGAACTAGATACAGTAAAATTTACTACATCAGCAGAAAGTCGTTTTTCGGCAAGTTCAAATGAAATCCTTGTTCTAGTTGAATTTTCGTAAAATAAATTAACAATATTTACGTCACGTAAGGTTGGAACCTTTTTAACTGGTCTTTGTAAAACCTCTTTAAACTGACCTGCTGTTGATAAAATAAGTGAGATATCCTCTGAGTTGAGGTCCTTGATACCAAGAAGATGTTTGGTAGATAGTGCCATTAAAAAACAAAATTAATATAATTATTCCAACAAACAAAAGCTTATTCTCCAATCAATACAACATCGTCCACTCCGTCGTTCTCTTTCCAACGTACTTTGACCTTATATGGGGTTAAAGTATCCATTTCCTTACCTGTAAAATCGGGTTGAATAGGTAATTCTCTGCTTGGTTTACGGTCCACTAGAACACATAAAGCCACTTTTGAAGGTCGCCCAAAGGACAAAAGTGCGTCCAAAGCAGCCCTTATGGTACGCCCCGTAAATAGCACATCATCTATTAAAACAACTGTTTTCCCCTCTATACTAAAAGGCAAATGGGTTTGGGTTGCTAAATGTAGTTCACGTCTAATGTCATCTCTATAAAATGTAATGTCTAATTTCCCATACATGACCTGGCTTGCAGGTAATTCCTGTAAAAGCGCTTCAACAATACGATCACTTAAATAAACGCCCCTAGGTTGCAATCCTACAATAACTGCATTTGTCAACCCAGGATAAGTCTCTAAAATTTGATGTGCAAGCCTTTTTACGATACTTGGAAGTTGTTGCTCACTAATGAGGGTCATTGCTTAAAATTTGAATAAAAATACAATTTTTTCTGATGTATTTTGCACTCATGTTTTTACTAAAGCAACTTAATTTGGTACAATTTAGAAACTACATTCAAAAACAGTTTGTATTTAAAGACCGTATTGTAGGTATTGTTGGGCCAAATGGGACAGGTAAGACAAATGTATTAGATGCTATTTATTATTTATCTTTTACCAAAAGCTATTTTAACAGACCCGATGCTCAAAATGTACATCATGCATATCAAGGATTAAGAATAGATGGAGTTTATGAATCAAATAAAGTGTTATCAAATATTACCTGTGTTATAAGAGAAAATTTAAAAAAAGAATTTTCTTTTGATAATGAAATTTATAATAAACTTTCGCTGCATATTGGTAAAATACCCTGTGTAATGATTGCTCCAGACGATGTTCAAATAATTACTGGAACAAGTGAAGAAAGAAGAAAATTAATGGACAGCCTGTTGTCGCAAATTTATCCGGATTATTTAAAATATTTAATTGCCTATAATAAAGTATTACAACAAAGAAATAGTCTTTTAAAACTTGCTGCTGAATCTGGTTCACTTGACTCTATTTTATTGGAGACCTTAAATGAACAACTTGTAAAAAATGGGGAAATTATATTTGAGTATAGACAGGATTTATTAAAAAAATATTTATTAAATATTATTTCTAAGTATACCCATATAGCGGGTCAGAACGATCAAATTCAAATTGCATATCAGTCTCAACTACTAGGTCAAAATTTAGATAAATTATTAGAACAATCCTTATCAAAGGATAAAATATTACAAAGAACAAGTGTTGGAATTCACAAAGACGATTTAATTATTACCATACAGGGACAACCTTTTAAACAAGAAGCTTCGCAAGGTCAAAGAAAAAGTTTGCTTTTTGCAATTAGGCTTGCAGAGTGGGAATTCATTAAAGAAATTAAAGGCCTTTCCCCTATTCTTTTAATGGATGATATTTTTGAGAAATTAGATGAGCGCAGAATGATACAATTATTAGAATGGGTAAGCAAATATAATGATGGCCAGGTTTTCATAACCGATACCCATCAACAAAGGGTTTCCGAATTACTTGGCACTCATTTAAAAAGCTTTCAAGTAATTGAATTATAATTTTGTAAATTACAGGTTATGGCACTATTTAAATTAGGAGATGCTTTAAAACAATTTGTTCAAAGCAGTAAGATAAAAAATGGAATTAGAGCTGCTCAAATTGAGGAAGTATGGGCTGAAATTATGGGAACTACTATTGCAAAGTATACCAATAAAATTTACATTTTTGATAAAAAACTATTTATTGAAACAAGTATAGGGCCATTAAAAAATGAATTAGGCTTTCAAAAAGTTCAAATAATAGAAAGAGTCAATGAAAAAATGGGTGAAAATATGATAACCGAAGTAATCATAAAATAACCCTTATAATTCATATAAACTATCATTACTTGGTTTACTAGTATCGTCTTTTGCTATTACTTCACGCATTAAATCATTCATCGTAAGTACTCCCTGAAATTCCATTTCATTAAAAATAGGAAGGTATCTAGTTTTATAAACATTCATTAACACCATACATCTTTGCAAATTTTCGTCAAAACCAATTACTGGATAATCCGATGACATAATATCCCTAACCATAGAGGTTTCAGATTGTCTTCCTTGTAATTTAATTTTATGCGTGTAGTCTCGCTCTGACATAATACCTAAATATTTACCGTCCTGCATCACAACTACATAACTTAGATTTTCGGATTTCATAATATTTAAGGCTTCTACCACTTTTGTATCAGGGGTTACTACATTAAATACAGGTCCTTTTTTTTGTAGAATTTGTTGAATCTTAGACATAACATATTATTTAAAAGGTGTTATCCTAAGTTACAAAATATTGATCTAAATTGGAATTTTAATTTTTTAGGTAATCCAAATAGCTCATTTTTTGAACTATGGTAGACCCGTTCATTACAAAAACAGTAGGCCATACTCTAGCTGCTGTTTTAATCATAGTAATATCACCAATTAATATTTGCTCTTTAGCTAATTTGCTAATTGCTCCGTTTTTATCTGCAGTTACAATGTAAATGTATTTTTGCTTAGCATGTAATTTTTTAAGTAAATCTTCCCAAGGAATATCATTTTGAATAGATCCAGCAAAAACCAATACATATGGATATTGACTTGCAAATAAAGCCTTACTAGTATCTTGTTTATTTAAGGTATTTAATGCAAATTCATCAATTGGCGCCTTTAACCCATTTCCCTTTTGAATCAATACTTCTTTTCTACTAATATATTTATAGGTAGCATCAAAATTATCCGGAAAGTGATTGGCATCAAATAATAATTTTTTACCGTCTTTTTCAAATTCCATTTGAATAGAGATACTATCTGGAACAGCACCAATTGGAGTTTTCATTTTTTCAGCAATGTCTGCACCTACTTTGTATGGTAAACAATCCACTATGGGCAAATGATTAAGCACATAATTTTGGCCATAACCCACCAAGCAAGTTGTAAGTAACAGTATAAAAAAACCTAATGCAGGATGTATATTTGATTTAATTTTTTTCTGATTAAACAACAACATTACAATAGCAAATAATAAAATTACATCCTTAATAAATGAAGTTTGTGGTGTTAAAGGAATACAATCACCAAAACAACCGCAAGTTTTTATTTTCCCAGAGAATAATGCATATCCCGTTAAGAAAGTAAAGAATATAATTAAACCTAATAACAACCAAAGGGTTTGTTTATAAGGGAATTGAATAATTAAGGCTACCCCTGCTACAATTTCCAAAACATTCATAAATAATGCTAAATACAAAGTATAGTCCGATAAAAAGGCAACGCCCCATACATCAAAAAATTCTTGCATTTTGTAACTCAACCCCAATGGATCGTTTGCTTTAATTAAGCCAGAAAATATAAATAATAATCCTACACCCCATCTCAAAATTTTAAGAAATGATTTCATATAAATAAGTGTATTTTTAAAATTAATGTTTTCCTTCCTCAATTAGGATTAATGCAAATACAGCATAATTAAGAATATCTACAAAGTTGGCGTCTATCCCTTCACTAATTAAAGTTTTGCCATCATTGTTTAAAATTTGTCTAATGCGTAATAATTTAACTAAAATTAAATCTGCAAAACTTTCTTGACTCATATCTCTCCATGCTTCCCCATAATCATGGTTTTTATCTAGCATTGTAGTTTTTGCAAAATTTACAAAAAACTTATATTTATCTTGAACCAAATTAACAGGTAAATCTTCCACTTTAGGATCGTTTAATTCAAGTTGAAATAGTCCTATAACTGCATAATTTATGATGCCTTTAAATTCGTCTTTGATATCATCCCCCACTTTTTGAGTTCCTAAATCTTGGATAGTTCTTATTCTTAATGCCTTAATGAAAATTTGATCTACCACCGAAATAATACGAAGTACTCTCCAAGCAGTACCATAGTCCTTGGTCTTTTTAATAAATATATCACTACAAGTGGCAATAGCCTGGTCGTATTGTGAAGAAGTTTGGCTCATGAAAAAAGTTCGAATTTCGTGGTTAGTTAATAACTTTGAACCCTTGCAAGATACGCAATACCCACTTAAAATAAAACTATGTTTAAAATTCCTGCTAAGGATAGAATTTGGGAAATAAATGAACCACAAATAATGGCTATTTTAAACGCCACCCCCGATTCTTTTTATGAGGGTAGTAGGATTTTAGATCCTAAAATTGCCATTCAAAAAACAGGTTTTTTTATAGCGCAAGGGGCAAATATTATTGATATTGGTGGGCAAAGTACTCGACCAGGGGCAACTCCCATGGATGCTAAAAATGAAATAAATAAGGTAGTCCCAATAATTGAGGCAATCCATGATACTTACCCATCCATATTAATTTCTATTGATACTTTTAACAGCAAGGTAGCAGCTGCGGCTTTAAAAGCAGGTGCCCATATTGTTAACGATATTAGTTGCGGCAAATTTGATGATAACATATTAACTGTAGTGTCAAACTACAATGCAGGTTATATAGGAATGTATTTAACGGGAGATATTAATTCCATGCATACTATTGCTGAAACAGAAGATCTTGTTCAAGATATAATTTTATTTTTTGAGCATAAAAAAAAATATTTAGCCAATAAAGGGATTAATCAATGGGTAATTGACCCTGGTTTTGGTTTTGGGAAAACTATTCCAAATAATTTTTTATTAGTTAAACAATTAGCAAAATTAACCACTATAAATTTACCAATATTACTGGGGGTTTCTAGAAAATCAAGTATTTATAAAACATTGCAAACCACTGCAAATAATGCATTAAACGGCACTACTATAGTAAATACAATTGGGGTATTAAATGGAGCTCAAATTTTAAGAGTGCATGATGTTTTAGAAGCTAAGGAAGTTTTAACATTAATGAATTACTTAAAATAATAACTCCCCAGACAATTGCTTGCTGAGGAGTTAAAAATATTATTAAATAATATTAACGCATTTGCTGTGCACCTTGCACCGGTCTTGCAGGCGCCAAAGATTTTACATTCACATCTTTAATTTCTAAATCAAAAGCTAAGTTTTCGTAAGCTTTAATTGGGCCATTTGCTTGAGGTCCATAAGCAAGCATAGCAGGAACATAAATGGTTCCTTTAGCGCCATTGTTAAAATATGGAAGTGCAATTTCCCAACCTTGGATTACTGTATTAGTACCTAAATTAACTTCATATGGCTTAGCATTAGGATCGTTTGGTTTGATATTTGTATCAAATGTCTCTCCCTTTAAAGTATAACCTTTGTAAAAAACACTAACAGCTTTAGTGCTATCAATTTTAGCATTTGAGTTGCCTGCTTCTTTAATTACAATAAATACACCTTCTGGTGATTCTACTGCATTAATTTTATTTTTAGCTAAGTAGTCTTTAATTGTTTTAATTTCTCTGTTTTTCTCGTTGGTTTGTTCTTTTTTGTAATCTTCTGAAACTTGGCTTTCTTGAGTAAATACATTTAAAATTTCTGCCTTACCAATTACCATATCTCCTGTTTTAAATACTTCGTTTAATTGCAAAGCATTTAATTTTACTAAAGTGTCTACGCTAAGGTTGAACTCAATTTTATCTCCTTTTCTACATTTCATTAAAATTTCAGTAAAACTATATTTTCCTAAACGTGCAGTATCTACTGGGAAATAAACTGGTATTACACCAATGGTTGAACTAAGTACTGAATCCTTAGATTTTAAACGGTACTCTACATTCAATTTTACAAATTGTCCTTGTGCTAAGGCTTTTTCATTGCCACTGCCATGACTAATTTTGTACATCATTCCTGATGGCGCTTTCTCAAATTGATTACAACTTGCAAACAATACAATAGCAGCGACTAATTTTAAGGTTGATTTTATCATTTTTGGTTTATTGTGTTAATTGTGTTTTATACTCATTTATAATATTTATGAAATCTTGTGCAGTTTCATCTACAGATTTAGAAGATCTACCTCCAGCAGCATTTGCATGTCCTCCCCCTTCAAAATGTGTTCTGGCAAATATATTAACATCAAAGCTACCTTTGCTCCTAAAACTCCATTTTCTTTCCTCTTCCCTATCAATTACAATAGCAGCAAATTTAATGCCTTGGATTGATAACAAATAATTAACCAATCCTTCGGTATCCCCCGTTTTTAATTCAAACTTGTAAATGTCAGCTTTGGGTATGGCCATAATTGCTGTATGTAAAGCTGGGAATACTTGCATACGGTTTAAAAAAGCATTTCCCATAAACTTTAACCTAGCTTCCGAACCTTGGTCATATATATGTTCATGTATTTTAGAATGTTGTAAACCAAGTTCTTTTAAATGTGCCACAATTTTATGTACCGATGCAGTTGTAGATGGAAACCTAAATGAACCGGTATCGGTCATAAGCCCAGTATATAAACAAGCTGCTATATCTAAATTTATTAAATTACTGTGACCCGATTGTACGATAAAATCATAGATCATTTCACAGGTTGAACTCATTTTGACATCACTAACACCATAGCCAAAGCTAGGAATATCGGGTTGTTGATGATGGTCAATTAATATTTTTATAGATTTAGAAGCTGCAATAACTGGCTCTAAATGTTTTGTTCTATGTAAAATGTTGAAATCTAGACAGAATGTATAATCTGCGTCATTTACTATTTGTATTGATTCGTTTCTATTTTGTTCAAAATCAATAACTTGATCGACACCCGGCATCCAATCTAAAAATTGTGCCCAATTAGTGGGTGCAATAACAGTTACATCGTGGCCTAGGCTTTTTAAGAAATGATACAATGCCAAACTTGAACCCATTGCGTCGCCATCTGGTTTTTGATGACAAGTGATAACGGCCTTAAATGGCTTATTTAATAATGGGAAAAATTGTGTAATTGGTTGCATAGCGGCACAAATTTAGCACAAATCAGATGTTTTTCGTAAATTTGCGGCCACAATTAGAAACATTATAACAATTTAAACATGAGCAACAGAACATTTACGATGATTAAACCCGATGCTACGTCAAAAGGTTACACTGGCGCAATTTTAGACCAAATTATTCAGGCTGGATTTTCTGTGAAAGCGATGAAATGGATTCAATTAACCCCTGCTCAAGCTGGTCAATTTTACGAAGTACATAAGGAAAGACCTTTTTATGGCGAATTGGTTGAATTTATGTGTAGTGGTCCAATTGTAGCAGCTATTTTAGAAAAAGAAAATGCAGTTGCAGATTTTAGAACCTTAATTGGGGCTACAAACTTTAAAGATGCAGCTGAAGGAACTATACGTAAAAAATATGCTAGCTCAATGGGTGAGAATGCGGTACACGGAAGCGATAGTGACGAAAATGCAGCTATTGAAGGAAATTTTTTCTTTAGTAGTTTTGAGCGTTTTTAACTAAATCTAATACCCCTTAATAAAATTTAAGGGGTATTTATTTGTTCACTCATCAGAAGCTTTCGCTTCTTCTTAATTTTTTTTAGCACCCCATAAAGGAGTGCTAAAATTTACTTTTCCTAAATATATTTATTAGGGATCCTTTATTTTTTGGGTTTGCGCTTTTTAGGTTTACCATACTTTTTTTGCATGGTCTCTTTGTAATTTTTACGCACATTTACTTTTTGGTTCTTAAGTGATTTTTCATGAAAGGCAGGTCCCGATTCTTCTTTCTTAGGAACCTTAACCTGAATAATTTTCATTCTTACTTTAGGTTTTTCATCCTCGGTAAGTATATCCGAAATGATTAAGTCTTCTGGTAATGAAGTCATAGGAATTTCCTGCTTCATTAATGTCTCAATAGCTCCTTTTTCTTTGGCTTCTTTTGTAGTAACAAATGTAATGGCGATTCCTTTTTTGTCGGCACGTCCTGTTCGACCAATTCTATGAATATAATTTTCAGGAACATCGGGGGTATCAAAATTAATTACATGCGTAACCTCGGCAACATCAATACCACGAGCCATTACATCGGTTGAAATAATATATTTAAACACACCTGCTTTAAATTGGTTCACAGTATTAAAGCGATAATTTTGTTCCTTATTGGAGTGAATTACACCAACAATATCTGGGAATAATTCAATTAATTTATCATACAGCTGATCGGCTAAACTTTTAGTTGCTGCAAAAATTAATACCTTGGTCATGGTCTCATCTGAAGACAACAATAGTTCTAATAAATTTACCTTGGTATTAAAGTTGGGAACATCGTACCCAATTTGAATAATGTTTTCAAGTGGCGTTCCCGTAGGAGCAGCTTCTACCCTTTCTGGTGCAGTAAAATAGTCATTCATTAATTTTTCTACTTCCTCGGTAATAGTTGCAGAGAATAAAAGGTTTTGTCTTTTTTGAGGAAGCAACTCCAGTATATTAGTTATTTGTTTTCTGAATCCTAAATTTAACATTTCATCAATTTCATCAATCACCAACTTTTTTATGGTTTTTGTTTTAATGGATCCATTCATTATTAAATCAAATAAACGACCAGGTGTAGCAACTATTACATCGGCACCATTCTCTACTTCTATAGCTTGTGTATTAATATTTACGCCTCCAAAAACACCAACCGTTGTTACGTTCATGTATTTGGTTAATTTTTTGGATGCCTCTACTACTTGAACCACTAACTCCCTTGTTGGTACTAAAATTAAAACCTGAGGGGCTTTGTTTTTATCAAATTTCCATTGCCTTAAACAGGGTAATAAATATGCAAAAGTTTTTCCAGTTCCGGTTTGAGCAATTCCACAAACATCTCTTCCGGACATCACAATAGGAAACACCCTATGTTGAATGGTAGTTGGCTTAGTATATTTTAAGTCCTCTAACGCATTTATTAAGGAAGTATTTAAGTTTAAATCTGTAAAATTCATAAAAGCGAAGGTAAACTATTATTGATTAATGTTTTAGCATAAAAAAAGGTGGCCAAATGACCACCTTTTTAATATTTGTTAGTTGAATTATGCTAAATCAAACCTATCTAAATTCATTACTTTAGTCCATGCAGCAACAAAATCCTGAACAAACTTTGTTTTCGCATCCTCACATGCATAAACTTCGCTAAGGGCTCTTAATTCTGAATTAGAACCAAATATCAAATCAACTCTTGTACCAGTCCATTTTACTTTTCCAGTTGCTCTATCGGTTCCTTCAAATAATTGTTGAGCAGCTGAACTTGCTTTCCATGTTGTAGCAAAGTCTATTAAATGCACAAAAAAGTCATTGCTTAAAACACCTGGATTATTCGTAAATACACCATGTGCAGAACCATCAAAATTGGTATTCAAAACGCGCATACCTCCTACTAAAACTGTTAATTCGGGAGCAGTTAAAGTTAATAACTGCGCTTTATCAATTAGCATTTCCTCGGTTGAAACTACACTATGATTTTTTACATAATTACGGAAACCATCGGCAAATGGTTCTAATACACCAAAGGATTCAACATCGGTTTGTGCTTCACTTGCATCGGTACGTCCAGGTGTAAATGGAACAGTGATATTATGACCACCATCCTTTGCTGCTTTTTCAATAGCAGCAGCTCCAGCAAGTACTATTAAGTCAGCTAATGAAACTTGTTTTTTAGCGTTTGCTGCATTAAATTCTTTTTGGATTGCTTCTAGTGCATCTAACACTTTTGAAAGTTGTGTTGGGTTATTTACAGTCCAAAACTTTTGTGGTGCTAAACGTATTCTTGCGCCATTTGCACCTCCTCGTTTATCAGAACCACGGAAAGTTGATGCCGATGCCCATGCAGTTGTAACTAATTCTGAAACTGTTAATCCAGTTGCTAAAATTTTTGATTTTAAGGCAGTAATATCCGAAGCATCTATTATTTCATGTGTCACAGCTGGAATTGGATCCTGCCATACTAATTCCTCTGCAGGAATTTCCGAACCTACATACCTTGCACGAGGTCCCATATCACGATGTGTTAACTTAAACCAAGCTCTAGCAAAAGCATCTGCAAATTCATTTGGGTTTTCATAAAAACGTTTTGATATTTTTCCGTATGCTGGATCAAACCTTAAAGCCAGGTCGGTGGTAAGCATGGTAGGCGCATGCGTAATTGATTTGTCATGTGCATCAGGAACGGTTCCAGCACCTGCACCAGCCTTAGGTTTCCATTGATGTGCTCCTGCTGGACTTTTTGTTAATTCCCAATCAAAACCAAATAAGTTTTCAAAATAATTATTACTCCACTTTGTTGGTGTAGTTGTCCATGCACCTTCTAATCCTGAAGTAATAGTATTAAATCCGTTGCCTGTATTTAAAGTATTTTTCCATCCTAAACCTTGCTCTTCAATGGAAGCAGCTGCAGGTTCTTTTCCAACATATTTACTTGGGTCAGCAGCACCATGCGTTTTTCCAAAAGTATGTCCACCTGCAATTAAGGCAACTGTTTCTTCGTCGTTCATTGCCATACGTGCAAATGTTTCACGAATGTCACGTGCCGATGCAATTGGATCAGGATTTCCGTTAGGGCCTTCGGGGTTAACGTATATTAATCCCATTTGAACTGCAGCCAATGGATTTTCTAAATCACGATCTCCAGAATATCTTTTATCACCTAACCACTCACGCTCATTTCCCCAATACACATCTTCTTGTGGCTCCCAAACATCTTCACGACCACCAGCAAAACCAAAGGTTTTAAAGCCCATGGATTCTAAAGCACAGTTTCCAGCTAGAATCATAAGATCTGCCCAAGATAATTTTTGACCATACTTCTTTTTGATTGGCCATAATAATAATCTTGCTTTGTCCAAATTGGTATTATCTGGCCAGCTATTTAATGGAGCAAAACGTTGCATACCTGCACCTGCTCCACCACGACCATCTGTTGTACGATAAGTACCCGCACTATGCCAAGCCATTCGAATAAAAAAAGGTCCATAATGTCCATAATCCGCAGGCCACCAGTCCTGTGAACTAGTCATTAAATCATAAATATCTTGTTTCACTACTTTTAAATCAAGTGAAGCAAATTCATTTTTATAATTAAATGAACTGTCCATTGGATTAGATAAAAAAGAATGTTGACGTAGTATATTTAATGGCAATTGATTAGGCCACCAATCGGTGTTTCTTGTTCCACGACCAGCACTAGGTTGCATTACTGGTGATTTTGCAGTAGCTCCTGTAAAAGGACATTTGCCTTCTGATGTATTATTTTCCATAGTTTAAGATTTCATTTTAGAACTTCAAAATTACACTCTTTTGTTTGAAGTATTTAGCGATTTAAGAAACAAAAAAGGTTTAATTTTTTCAATTAAACCTTTTTAAAAAATTAAACAAAAGATAAAAATTATTTTTGCTCTAGTGTTGGGTATTTAATACCTAATTGATCAAGATAAGTTGCATATTTATCAGGTTGATAATAAAATGGCTTCATTTTATCTCTGTATTTATCCATTGTTTCTTTGTTTAAATAAATTGGTGCAGGATCCGATGCAGAAATAAATGGTTTATACTTGGTATCCTTAGTTTGCACATTTACAAAATATTCTTTGGCATCGGCAACAATTTTTGGATTGGTAAATATGTCAACAAGCGTTAAGGCAGTAGCCTTTGCACCTGCTAAACTTCCTTTATGCGCAATTGGTGTAGCCATAGCAATGGCGTCACCCCAATGATGCCCCTTTGTACCTTTAATATTTGCAGGGTATCTTAAGACAATGGTTGGTAAATTCCAGGAGATATCAGCAATATCGTCGGAGCCACCGCCCCAAGAAAATGGAACCGAACCTTCTAATGTATCTATTTTTTTATTCATGCCTTTTATTGGATTTCCTTTCATATCTTTTTCCGGTGCTTCTAATAATTTTTGTACAGCAACAGCTAATTTTTCATCATCTTCTGTCCATTTAGGCATCCCTACAGCTTGAATATTTTTATACATTGTTTGTGCAAGTGGTTTATTAAAATGACCTGGCCATGCAGTTCCTAAAATTTTACTAGTCACTTTTGTATCAGTCATCATGGCAGCACCATTCGCAATTCTTAACCCAGCTTGATAATTTTTATAAATATCATCATAAGTACGTTCTCTAAAAAAATACCATACACTTGCAACCGAAGGAACTACATTGGGCTGATCTCCACCATCCTTAATTACATAATGAGAACGTTGTGTAGGTTTTAAATGTTCTCTTTTATAATTCCAACCCACATTCATTAATTCAACAGCATCTAGTGCACTTTTCCCTCTCCAAGGCGCGCCAGCAGCATGAGCAGCTTCGCCTGTAAAATCAAATTGCACACTTAAATTACCGTTACCGCCATTGTCACCATAGTCCGAAGTAAAGTCGCTACTTACATGCGTAAAAATACATGCATCGATATTCTTAAAATAACCATCTCTTACATACCATGCTTTACTAGCAACAAGTTCTTCTGCAACTCCAGGCCATATTACTAAAGTACCAGGTATTTTATTTTCTTCCATAATTTGCTTTGCTGCAATGGCAGCAAAAATAATTACAGACTGTCCCGAGTTATGCCCTTCGCCATGTCCTGGAGCACCTTCTACTATTGGCGATTTATATGCAACACCTGGTTTTTGCGAAGCTTTTGGTATACAGTCAATGTCACTACCTAACGCAATAACTGGACTACCATTCCCCCATTTAGCCATCCATGCAGTTGGGATGCCAGCAATATTTTTTTCAATGGTAAAACCATTTTTTTCTAAAACACTGGTCAAATATTTTGAAGTTTCTACTTCCTGAAAACCTAATTCGCCAAAACTAAAAACCATATCCACCATTTCTTGAATATTTTTAGCTTTTGATTCAACAATTTTCAAAGCCTTAGCTTTCATGGCTTCTACTTTTGTATCATTTACATTTTGTGCATGCAGGTTTGTAAAAAATAAAGTAGCGGCCAATAAAAGAAATGATTTCCCAATAACAGATTTCATATGCATAATTTTAATTTTTATTTGACCCAATTTATTTTTGCTCAAGTGTTGGATATTTAATTCCTAATTGCTCTAAATAAGTGCCATACTTTTCGGGTTGATAATAAAATGGTTTCATTTTATCTCTGTACTTATCCATTATTTCTTTGTTTAAGTATATAGGTGCAGGATCGGATGCAGAAAGAAAAGGCTTATACTTAGTATCCTTTGTTTGCACATTTACAAAATAGTCTTTGGCATCGGTAATAATTTTTGGATTGGTAAAAAGGTCTACAAGTGTTAATGCAGTTGCTTTTGCACCAGCTAAACTTCCTTTATGTGCAATGGGTGTAGCCATAGCTATTGCGTCACCCCAATGATGCCCTTTAGTTCCATCAATATTAGCTGGATACCTTAAAACAATGGTTGGTACTGCCCAAGAAACATCGGCAATATCATCCGAGCCACCACCCCAAGAAAATGGAACGGAACCTTCTAAAGTATCAATTTTCTTGTACATGCCATGTATTGGATTTCCTTTCATATCTTTTTCCGGTGCTTCTAATAATTTTTGAACTGCAATAGCTAATTTTTCATCCTCCTCAGTCCATTTAGGCATACCCACTTTTTCTATATTTTTTTGCATTGTTTGTGCAAGTGGTTTGTTAAAATGACCTGGCCATGCAGTTCCTAAAATTTTACTAGTCACTTTGGTATCAGTCATCATTGCAGCTCCATTTGCCATTTTTATTCCTGATTGATAATTTTTATAAATATCATCATAAGTACGCTCTCTAAAATAATACCAAACACTTGCAACCGAAGGAACCACATTGGGTTGATCTCCTCCATCTTTAATGACATAATGTGAGCGCTGTGTTGGTTTTAAATGTTCTCTTTTATAATTCCAACCTACATTCATTAACTCTACTGCATCTAAAGCGCTTTTACCTCTCCAAGGAGCGCCAGCAGCATGAGCAGCTTCGCCTGTAAATTCAAATTGTACACTAACTAAACCATTGTCTCCGCCATCACCATAATTTGTAGCAAAATCACTACTAACATGCGTGAAAATACATGCATCAATATTTTTAAAATAACCATCACGTACATACCAAGCTTTACTACCTAATAGTTCTTCGGCAACACCAGGCCATATTACTAAAGTCCCAGGAATATGTTGCTCTTCCATAATTTGTTTTGCTGCAATTGCTGCAAAAATAATTACCGACTGTCCCGAATTATGTCCTTCACCATGACCTGGAGCACCTTCTACTATTGGTGATTTATATGCTACGCCTGGTTTTTGAGAAGCTTTTGGTATACAATCAATATCACTTCCTAATGCAATTACCGGGCTTCCATTTCCCCATTTTGCCATCCATGCAGTGGGAATACCAGCAATATTTCTTTCAATGGTAAAACCATTTTTTTCTAAAATTCCAGTTAAATACTTGGATGTTTCAATTTCTTGAAAACCCAATTCCCCAAAACTAAAAACCATATCCACCATCTCCTGAATGTTTTTAGCTTTTGATTCAACAATTTTTAAAGCCTTTGCTTTCATGGCTTCTACTTTCGCGTCATTTGTTTTTTGCGCTTGAACATTTAGGCAAAGTATTAAAGCAATAAATAAAATAGAAAGTTTTCCAAGAATAAAGTTTGGATGCATAGGGTGTGATTTAGATAATTAAATTTAAGGAAAAAATGAATATAGGATAGCTTATGCTTTCCCCCTCAAGGGAAAAGCATAAAACATCAGCCTCCAGCATTTCATTTCGGAGGCTTTGAGTTGTTTCACTCGTCTAAAATTCAAGCAAGCTTGATTTTCTTCCTTTTAAGCCTTCAGCCTCCTGCATTTCATTTCGGAGGCTTTGAGTTGTTTCACTCGTCTGAAAATTCAAGCAAGCTTGATTTTCTTCCTCCTGAAACAACTCAGCCACAACATTGTTGTGGCTGATATTTCTTTTTTGGTCGGGTGAACAGGATTTGAACCTGCGACCACACGCCCCCCAGACGTGTACGCTACCGGACTGCGCTACCACCCGAAATTGTATAATTTAGGCCTAAAATCCTAGTTTTAGGGGTGCAAATATAGGCTCAAAACCAAAAAAACAAGGTATATTGCATTAAATATTGTTGACTTAATGACAACCTTAATTAAGCAGGTCAAAATCGCAGATACCAACTCACCATTTAATGGTAAAATCAAAGACATTCTCTTAGACGACCAACTAATTGTTGCTATATCTGATCATTTTGAAGGTACAGCCAATCAAATAATTGAAATAGATGGTTTAACAGTTGCCCCTGGCTTTGTAGATCCTTTTGTACATTTTTGTGACCCTGGGATGGAGCACCGTGAAAATTTATTGTCTGGAGCAAATGCCGCTAAAGTGGGAGGTTTCACAACCGTTTTTACACTACCAAATACAACACCTGTAGTAGATGCTAAATCACAAGTAACATATATTAAACAAAGTGGTGATCATCTACCAATACATGTTTTGCCAATAGGCGCTATTTCTAAAAAAATTGAAGGCAAAGATTTAGCCGAAATGATTGATATGCACACCAATGGTGCAGTTGCATTTAGTGATGGCGTACATCCAGTTCAGTCGGCACTTTTATTTTTAAAAGCACTACAATATGTAAAAGCATTTGATGGTGTAGCAATTCAAATGCCAATTGATAAAAGCATTGGAAGTTTAGGTTTAATGAACGAAGGAATTTTATCCACTAAACTTGGATTACCAGGAATACCTGCCATTGCAGAGGAATTGATCATTTCAAGAGACATAGAATTATTGAGATATACTCAGTCAAAACTTCATATTACAGGGGTAAGTACACAAAAAGGTATTTTAATGATTGAAGCAGCAAAAAAAGAAGGTTTAAGTATTAGCTGTAGTGTTACGCCCTATCATTTATTTTTTAACGAAGAAGACTTAAGCGACTATAATACTTTATTAAAAGTATTCCCACCTTTAAGAACTAAAGCAGATCAACAAGCATTGCTTAAAGCAGTTGAAAACGGAATAGTAGATTGCATAAGTTCACACCACATGCCTCAGGATTGGGATGGTAAAACCATTGAATTTGAAAATGCAAAAGCAGGAATAGCCTGTTTAGAAACAAGCTTTGCATCGGTTTGTCAATTACTACCAAAATTAACAGAAGATAAAATTGTAGCATTGTTTTCAACAAATGCTCGCAATATATTTAGTTTGTCAACAGCATCAGTTTTGGAAAACAGCAAAGCCGAATTAACATTTTTTACAAGGAAACAAAATACCTGTATTTCAAAAAATAATTCCCAAAGCAAGTCAGCAAATTCTCCATTCTGGGATATAAATTTAAAAGGAAAAATAATGGGCACTTATGTTAAAGGAAAATTATATTTAAATAATAAAAATTAATTAAAATGGAAAACCAAGTTACAAGTCACATCATAAAAGGCGTTATACTAAGTGTTTTATCAATCGCATTTTCGGTAATAGTATATGTATTTAATTTATATGAAATGAGTGCCATTAATTATATTAGTAGTGGTCTAGTATTTGTAGGATTAATTTACGGAGCTATTTTATATTCTAATCAAAATAACCACAACGTAACATTTGGAAATTTATTTGCACATGGCTTTAAAACAACAGCTGTTTTAATTGTGATCACTTCTATATATACGGTACTTGCATTTAAAGTATTATTTCCAGATATGTTAGAAAAGGTATTAGAAATTTCCAGAAAAAAAATGATGGAAAATCCTAAAATGACCGATGAAATGATTGAACAAGCAATGAGTATGACTAAGAAATATTTTATTCCATTTGCTTTAGGCGGTAGTATTATTGGGACAGGTATATTAGGTGCAATAGGTTCCCTAATTGGAGCAGCTATTGCAAAGAAAAATCCAAATCCTTTTGATAACAACGCTTCTATCTAATTCTTTTTAATACATCATCATGCAAATCTCAGTTGTCGTTCCATTATATAATGAAGCAGAATCATTGCCAGAATTAATGGCGTGGATAGACCGTGTGATGCAATCTAACAATTTTAGCTACGAAGTTATAATGGTGGATGATGGTAGTGATGACGATAGTTGGTTAATTATAGTAAATCTAAGAAACCAATATGCTGCCTTAAAAGGTATTCGCTTTCAAAGAAATTATGGTAAATCGGCTGCACTAAACGAAGGTTTTAAAGCTGCACAAGGTGACATTGTAGTAACCATGGATGCCGACCTGCAAGATTCTCCAGATGAAATTCCTGAATTTTATGACATGATTGTAAACCAAGGTTTTCATTTAGTTAGTGGTTGGAAGAAAAAAAGATATGACAATACTTTTACTAAAAATATTCCATCAAAAATTTATAATGCTGTAGCAAGAAAAAGCTCCGGTATAATTTTACATGATTTTAATTGTGGTATTAAAGCATATCAATTAAAAGTGGTAAAAAGCATTGAGGTATTTGGTGAAATGCATAGATACATTCCCATTTTAGCCAAGTGGGCAGGTTTTAAAAAGATAGGTGAAAAAGTGGTAGTACATCAGGCTCGTAAATATGGGACTACTAAATTTGGATGGGAACGATTTGTAAATGGTTTTTTAGATCTAATGACCATACAGTTTTTATCAAAGTTTGGTAAAAAGCCTATGCAATTTTTTGGATTAATTGGTAGCTTATTTTTTATGGTTGGTTTTGTTTCGGTTGGATATATTGTTTTTTCAAAGTTTATACAACCCGACGCTAGCATTACAAACAAGCCAGCCTTTTATATTGCTTTAACTTCCATGTTAATTGGCGTTCAATTGTTCTTAGCTGGTTTTATAGCAGAGCTAATTAATCGTAACGCTGCTGACCGAAACAACTACTTAATTTCTGACAAATTAGGATGGTAAATTCAATTGTGATAATAGGTCCAGCCTGGCCATTAAGAGGTGGCCTATCTGCTTTTGATGAAAAACTGGCGAATACTTTTACAAAAAAAAATATTAAAACAAGTATTGAAACCTTTTCGCTTCAATATCCTTCTTTTTTATTTCCAGGTACTACACAATATAGTACCGAGCCCGCTCCAACTAATGTAAATATTCACGTTGGCATAAATTCTATAAATCCTTTTAATTGGATTCGCATTGGATTAAAATTAAAAAGGCAAAAACCTGATTTAATAATTGTACGGTATTGGATTCCTTTTTTAGCTCCTTGTTTAGGTACTATTTGTGGAATTGCTAAATCAAACAAGCATACTAAAGTAATTGCCATAGTGGATAATATGATCCCACATGAAAAACGGTTTGGTGATAAATTACTAACTACCTACTTTGCAAAAAAAATGGATGGTTTTTTAACCATGAGTGAAAAAGTAACCAAAGATGTAAAAAAGTTTTCTAATAAACCTTCTATTTTATCTCCACATCCCATTTTTGAACACTTTGGAAATGCAATACCTAAGCAAGAAGCTAGAAAATTAATAGGATTAAACAATGACGATAAAATAATTTTATTTTTTGGGTTTATTCGTCATTATAAAGGACTTGACATGTTAATACAAGCAATGGCAAGTACAAACGTGAAAAATGAAAATATTAAATTAATGATCGTAGGTGAATTTTACGAGGATGCTAAACCCTATCATGATTTAATTAGTACACTAGCATTAACCAACAATATTATTTTACACACCAGTTTTGTTGCCGACAGTGAAGTAAAAAAATATGTATGCAGTGCCGATTTTATTATCCAGCCCTACAGAAATGCAACTCAAAGTGGCGTCACTCCCCTTGCCTATCATTTTGAAATTCCAATGCTTGTAACCAATGTTGGAGCACTGCCAGATACGGTACCAAATAATAAAGTAGGTATCGTAGTGGAGCCCAACTCTGATGCTATTGCAAATGGAATTATGGAACTGTATAAAAATGGTGCAGAAACTTATCTGCCCAATATTAAAGAAGAAAAGAAAAAATATAGTTGGGAGCAAATGGCTGAAAATTTCATAAACTTGCATCAAAAAATATAATATTTACATAAAGCATATCACATGTCTACACAAGCAATTACAGATATCATTTCCGCTTCCATTGAAGTAAAACAACAATTATTAGCAGATACCCATTTGGTAAATCAAATTCAAACTGTTACAAATGTTATTACCAAAGCATTTCAAAATGGCAATGCAGTTTATTTTGCAGGCAATGGTGGAAGTGCAGCCGACGCGCAACATTTAGCAGCCGAATTTTCTGGAAGATTTTACAAGGATCGCAAAGCTTTACCCTCCGATGCGCTTCATTGTAATACCTCCTATTTAACTGCAGTTGCAAACGATTATAGTTATGATGTAATTTATGCAAGATTGCTGGAAGGCTTGGCTAAACCTGGTGATGTTTTAGTAGGTATTAGCACTTCTGGTAATTCAGGAAATATTGTAAAGGCTTTTGAAATGGCTAAAAACATTGGTGTAATTACGGTTGGTTTTACTGGTCAAAAAGGAGGCAAAATGAAAGACCTTGGTGATTATTTAATTAATGTTCCCTCCAATACTACACCTCGTATTCAAGAGGCTCATATTTTAGTGGGACACATTATTTGTGAATTAGTTGAAATAAATATTTTTGGTAAATAGTATGTCATTTTCATTAACCGATATTAATCCAAGTTGGACTTTGTTTTTAGACCGTGATGGCGTTATTAATGTCGAAAAAAACGAAGACTATGTGAAAAGTTGGGACAAATTTGAGTTTTACATGGAAAGTTTACAAGCCCTACCAATTTTAGCAACTAAGTTTAAAACCATTGTAATTACTACCAACCAAAAAGGAATTGGCCGAGGTTTAATGACCCACGAAAATCTTTCAGATATTCATTCCAATATGTTAAAAGGTATCAATAAGGTTGGTGGCAGAATTGATCATATATTTTATTGTGCCGATTTAGATAATAATTCCCCCAATAGAAAACCTCAACCAGGTATGGCATATCAAGCAAAAGAAATGTTTAATCACATTAATTTTAAGCAATCAATTATGGTGGGCAATCGCAGCAGTGATATGCATTTTGGACGTAATGCCGGCATGCATACCGTATTTTTAGCTACAACGCATCCTGAGACTATTTTTCCTCATGAAACCATAGATTATCGTTTTGATCATTTATTAACTTTTGCAAAAGCAATTTAACGGCTAACATTAATTAATTTTAAGTATGAATAAATTAATTGCAGTTGTATTTGTTATTTTGTGCAGTACTAATTTACAAGCTCAAAACTCAATAGATAGTACCGGAACTGGACTTCAACAAATTGCAAAATTAATTCAGGAGGATCCAACCTTGGAGGGACGTTACGAAGCAGACAGTTTATTTACAAAGGCTTTAGTTCAAACATTAAAAAATCCATACTCATTTAATATTCCATTGGATTCACTTGTTTCGGTGAGGCTGGTTACCGCTCCGGATAATTCATTTAGAATTTTTACTTGGCAATTAGATTTAGAGGACGGTAATTACAAACAAAGAGGCGCAATACAAATTAATACCAATAACGGTAGTTTAAAATTATTGCCCTTATTTGATAGATCAGATAAAATGGAGCAATCCACAAAATTAGTTTCCAATAGGAAAAATTGGTTAGGTGCCATTTATTATGATATTATATTGACACATCATAACAATACGAATTACTATACCTTACTTGGTTTTGATGAAAGTAATTACATTACCTCAAATAAAATTATTGAAGTAATGCATTTTGAAAATGAAGAGCCAGTTTTTGGTGGTGATTTTTTCATTTATCCACCAGATGAAACCTACCCAAAAGCCCCCATTAATAGGTTTATATATACCTACAAAAAAGGCAGCAATGCATATATTAGACATGAAAAAGAAAACAATGCCATATTACTTTCGGAATTATCTAGTACTAGTAACGATTTAAATGCAAAAAGTACACTTGTTCCAAGTGGAAACGAAGTGTACTTTGTATGGAAAAATGGGAAATGGAACATGCCCAATAAATAGGCATTCCATTATATTTTTTAATCTAATTTCAATACTGCCAAGAAGGCTTCTTGTGGAATTTCAACATTTCCAATTTGACGCATTCTCTTTTTACCTTCTTTTTGCTTTTCTAATAATTTACGTTTACGGCTAATATCACCACCATAACATTTTGCTGTTACGTCCTTACGCATCGCAGAGATATTTTCACGCGCTACTACCTTTGCCCCAATGGCTGCTTGTATAGCAATTTGGAATTGTTGCTTGGTTAATAATTCTTTTAATTTCTCACACAATTTACGACCAAACTCCGCCGATTTGCCGCGGTGAATTAACGCACTCAATGCGTCTACTTTCTCGCCATTCAATAAAATATCCATCTTCACAATATCTGCTTCTCTAAATCCAATTTGAGTATAGTCAAAGGATGCATATCCTCTGGTGCCACTCTTTAACTTATCATAAAAGTCAAATACAATTTCTGTTAAAGGCATTTCAAATATTAATTCAACACGGGTAGGTGTCAAATAACTTTGATTAATTAACATACCTCTTTTCCCTAAACATAAAGTAATAATGTTTCCAATATAATCAGGTGTAGTAATAATTTGTGCCCTAATAAATGGCTCTTCGATGTAATCAATTTTTACAGGATCGGGCATCTCTGTTGGATTGTTCACAATTATCTTTTCCTTCCTAGTAGTATAGGCTATAAAACTTACGTTTGGTACCGTAGTAATTACTGTTTGATTAAACTCACGCTCCAATCGCTCTTGAATAATTTCCATGTGCAATAAACCAAGGAATCCGCAACGGAATCCAAAACCTAAAGCTTGTGAAGTTTCTAATTCAAATGTTAAAGAAGCATCATTTAATTGTAGCTTTTCCATACAATCCCTCAATTCTTCAAACTCATCGGTATTCACAGGATAAATACCCGCAAATACCATGGGCTTTACTTCCTCAAAACCATTAATCATTTCACCCGGGTTGTTTGCAAGGGTAATGGTATCTCCTACTTTAACTTCTTTTGCATTTTTAATACCAGTAATTATATAACCCACATCACCTGCTCTCACTTCCGCTTTAGGCGTCATTGCCAATTTCAATACACCCACTTCATCCGCTATATAATCTTTACCAGATGCTACAAATTGTATTTTATCATTCTTCTTTAAAACACCATTCATAATTCGGTAATAAACAATAATTCCTCTAAAGCTATTAAATACACTATCAAAAATTAATGCTTGCAAAGGTGCATCGGGATTACCAACTGGTGCTGGTATACGCTCACAAACTGCTTGCAAAATTTCTTCAATACCAATTCCACTTCTTCCACTAGCTAATAAAATATCCTCCTGTTTACATCCAATTAAATCAATAATTTGGTCGGTTACTTCGGGTATTTTTGCACCGTCCATATCAATTTTATTAATCACCGGAATGATCTCTAAATTGTTATCTAATGCTAAGTATAAATTGGAAATAGTTTGTGCTTGAATACCTTGTGAAGCGTCTACTAATAAAAGCGCCCCTTCACAGGCAGCAAGTGCACGGCTTACTTCATAACTAAAATCTACGTGACCTGGAGTATCAATTAAATTTAAAGTATAGGTTTCGCCTTTGTGAATATAATTAATTTGAATTGCATGACTTTTAATGGTAATTCCTTTCTCACGCTCTAAATCCATATCATCTAAAACCTGGTTCATCATTTCACGCTCAGTAATAGTTTTGGTATGTTCCAATAAACGGTCAGCCAAGGTACTTTTACCGTGATCGATATGTGCGATGATACAAAAATTTCTTATGTTCTTCATGTAGTGAAACTAGTCTTTTAAAATCTATTTAAGTGCATTAATAATAGCAGCAAATTCGGAAGCAATTAAGGAGGCACCACCTACTAAACCGCCATCCACGTCGGGCTGAGAAAAAATTTCTTTAGCATTAGCGGCTTTAACACTACCACCGTATAAAATTGAAATTTGATCTGCAATAGCTTGACCATATTTAGTAGCAAATACCGAACGGATATAGGCATGTATTTCTTGTGCTTGCTCACTGCTTGCTGTTTTACCTGTGCCAATTGCCCAAATAGGCTCATAAGCAATAACCACTTTAGTAATTTGGTCTGCAGTTAAATGAAATAATGAATTTTTTAATTGAGCTTCCACAAAACTATTTTGAGTACCCGCTTCTCTTATTTCTAATGGTTCACCACAACAAAATATTGGAGTACTTCCTATTGCTAAAACAGCATTTGTTTTTTCTGCTAAAAAAGCATCTGATTCGTTAAAATATTCACGACGCTCAGAGTGTCCTAAAACAATATGCTTCACCCCCACAGATGCAAACATGGGTGCAGAAATTTCACCCGTGTAAGCGCCATTTGCTTTTGGATGACAATTTTGAGCTGCAACATAAACATTATTTTTACCAGCTAATTTTTGTGTAGCCAAAGGAATATAGATAGCAGGAACTGCAAAAATAGCCTCTTGGTTTGCACTTAAATTATGTTCAGAAGCCAATAACTGATCTAATAAGATTTCTGCTTCTGAAACGCTTAAATTCATTTTCCAATTGGCTGCAGCAATTTGCTTTCTCATATTATATAAATTTGTTATGCAATTAATAGGTGTAAAATGCCGTGCAAAGGTAATTAAAAATAGGCTTAAGTAACTATAAAAAGGAAAGCTTAAGCACTTATATGATGTAAATGTTTAAGCACTTGCTTATCTGCTTCTGAAAGCATAAAACCTTTAAGTTTTTGCCAATTATTGATATCTTCAAAAACTTCTTCAAGCCTGTAACCAGGTGTAATACCCCAAGTGAAATTAGGTATGTTTTTAGGCAGTAACCCATTCCCAAAAACATTGGCTCCAACACCAACATAGGTGCCTGTATTAATACTGGAATGAATAGCAAACCTAGTGTAATCCCCAACTAAAAACCCCATTTTCTGACCAATGGTTTCCCATATTTGTTTACCCTCATTCCACATTTGAATGTCTCCTGCTGAATTTTTAATATTACTATTACAGGTGCCTGCACCAAAATTACACCAATGTCCTACGATACTATCTCCCATATAACCCTCATGCCCCTTATTTGAATATCCCATGATTATGGAATTCTTAATTTCTCCGCCAATTAAACAATTTGGGCCAATGCTAGTGCTTCCATAAATGCTTGTATTCATTTTTACAACGGCTTTTGCACCTAAAACAAAAGAGCCTCTTATACTAACACCTTCCATCACAACTGCTTCTTTTCCAATATATATTGGGCCATCACTTGCATTTAAATTTGAACATGTAACTATAGCGCCGGGTTCTATAAATATTTGTTCCGCATTTACTACTTTATTGCTTGAATCTATGGATTCGGATTTCCCATTTTTTTGAACCCATTTAAAATCGCGTACTATAAATTCCTTGTTTAGCTGTAATAAATGAACAGCATTAATAATAAAACTAGCAGGTGTATAATTTACAGGTGGAAGCTCCCCCATAAGTATTTTTGCAATTGACTTATGTTGTGAATAAGTAGCAATCCATTTACCCGTTTTACTTATTAATTTTTCACCCAACTTGAGTTGATTTATTTGCTCCACTACACCTGGTTCTGGAATGCAGGAAGCATTAATAAAATACAATGCCTCATCACCGTTCATATATTCCAAATTGGAATACAAATTTTGCAAATAAGCTTCCGTTAAAACACCCGTTTTGTCACCCAAATTTTGTTCCCATCTTTGTTGAATAGTAAAAATACCTACCCTACATTCGGCCAAAGACCTAGTTAGCGTAAAAGGAAAAAAATTTGCTCTATCCGGTGTGTCCACTAATATATATCGCATGTGTAGGTATTGTTTAACAAATTTAATGTAATCTTTTATTACTCTAGTCCAATTACTTAGCCCTATTTATTAAATGCTTATTTTTGTTGTCTAATAACATATATATGCAACTAGGATATTTTGATTACCCAGTTCCTTCCAATGAACCAGTTTTAAGTTATGCACCAGGTTCACCTGAAAAAATAGCACTTAAAAAGGCCATTGCAGGATTAAAGAAAAAGACTTTGGACATTCCAATGTATATTAATGGAAAGTCGGTTCGTACTGGAAAGAAAATTTCAATACATCCGCCACATGAAATTAAACATACCCTAGGTCATTATCACTTAGGAGGAAAAACGCATGTGGAAGCAGCTATTACTACTTCTTTAAAAGTGCGTGAAAAATGGTCCAATATGAGTTGGGAATCCAGAGCACATATTTTTTTAAAAGCCGCAGACTTATTAGCAACCAAATATCGTTTTGAAATGAATGCAGCCACTATGCTTGGCCAAAGTAAAAATGCATATCAAGCAGAAATAGATGCAGCTTGTGAGTTAATTGATTTTTTAAGATTTAATGTTCATTTTTTAACTGAAATATATAAGCAACAGCCAGTGTCTGCACCAGGCATTCATAATCGTATGGAATGGCGCGGACTAGAAGGATTCGTGTTAGCTGTGACTCCATTTAACTTTACCGCTATTGGCGCTAACTTACCAAGCTCGGCTGCAATGTGTGGTAATGTAGTAGTTTGGAAACCTTCTGATGCTCAAATTTATTCTGCTAATTTATTTATGCAAATATTAAAGGAAGCAGGTTTGCCGGATGGTGTTATTAATATGGTTTATGTAGATGGTCCTGTGCTTGGCGATACTTGTTTTAAACATCCTCATTTTGCAGGGGTTCATTTTACTGGATCTACCAGTGTATTTAATCATATGTGGAAACAAATTGGTGAAAATATAAGCAACTATAAATCTTACCCGCGTATTGTTGGAGAAACTGGTGGAAAAGATTTTGTAATGGTTCATCCAAGTGCTAATGTGGAAACGGTTGTAGCAGCATTAGCAAGAGGCGCTTTTGAATATCAAGGACAAAAATGTTCTGCGGCATCAAGAGCTTACCTACCAAGTAATATTGCTGGTTTGGTAAAAGAAAAATTAGTGCAAGCCGTGCAAAGCATGAAAGTTGGATCTGTGGAAGATTTTTCCAATTTTGTAAACGCCGTTATAAGTGAAAAATCATTTGATAAAATTGCGAGTTATATTAATAAAGCAAAAAAGGATAAAAAAGCTAAAATATTAGTTGGTGGAAACTTTAGTAAAAAACTAGGTTATTTTGTAGAACCTACTGTTATTGAAACATCGGATCCAAAGTACCTCACCATGTGTGAAGAAATTTTTGGTCCTGTACTTACTATTTATACTTACCCTGCAACCAAATATGAAAAAACCTTAGACTTAGTAAACGATACTTCAAAATATGCTTTAACTGGTGCCATCATTGCTCAGGACAGAGAAGCTATTGAATTGGCAACCCAAAAATTACGTCATAGTGCTGGTAATTTTTACATTAATGACAAGCCAACTGGTGCTGTTGTTGGACAACAGCCATTTGGAGGCGCTAGGGCTTCTGGAACCAATGACAAAGCTGGAAGTATGTTAAATTTATACCGTTGGTTAAGTGCCCGAACCATTAAAGAGACATTTAACCCGCCAACTGACTATAAATACCCATTTTTAAACGAAGCATAAACCTGTTTTTTGCTCTATTTTAAGACGAAAACAGTATATTTGCTCCTCAAAATTAAAGGACTGTGGCTCAACAATTTTCTAAAGAAACTTACCTGTATTGGTACGAATTGATGCAATTAATACGTCAGTTCGAATCAAAATCAGAAGAAATGTATAAAATGGCAGGAAAAATCCGAGGATTCTTCCACGTTTACAATGGACAAGAAGCCATTGCTGCGGGATGTATGACTGCCACTAATCATGAAGATCCATTTATCACAGGATACCGTGACCACGGTTTAGCCTTAGCAAAAGGAATGAGTCCAAATGCTGCCATGGCTGAACTGTATGGTAAGGCTACTGGTTGTTCAAAAGGTAAAGGTGGTAGTATGCACTTTTTTGATAAAGCAAATTACTTTTTTGGTGGACATGGTATTGTAGGAGCTCAAATTGGTACAGGTGCCGGTTTAGCATTTGCTGAACAATATCGTGATTCTAAAAATGTAGTATTGTGCTTTTTTGGTGATGGTGCTGCTCGTCAGGGCATGTTACACGAAGTTTTTAATCTTGCTATGTTATGGAAATTGCCAATTGTATTTATTTGTGAAAACAATAACTACGCTATGGGAACATCTATTGAAAGAACTAGTAACGTTATTGATATTTATAAATTAGCAGACGCTTACGAAATGCCTTCGGATAAAATAGATGGAATGACTGCCGAAGCAGTTCACGAAGGTGTAGCAAGAGCTGTGAAACGTGCAAGAGAAGGTGATGGTCCTACCCTTTTAGAAATGAAAACTTATCGTTACAAAGGGCACTCGGTTTCTGATCCTCAAAAATACAGATCTAAGGACGAGGTAGAAGAATATAAAAACCAAGACCCTATCACAAAAGTGACCAATACCATTTTAGCCAATAAATATGCTTCTGAAGCAGAGTTAAAAGCAATTGATGATAAAATTGCAGCTATTGTAGAAGGTTCCGTTAAGTTTGCGGAGGAAAGCCCTTGGCCAGACGATAGTGAAGTTTTGAAAGATGTTTACATTGATCAATCTTATCCATTTATCGTAGACTAAATATATACTGAAATACATAATAAAAAAACATGAGCGAGTTACAACAACAAGAAAAACATCCATTCTTAGACTTCGTAAAAAATAACCAAAAAGCACTTACATCGGCTATTGTTATAGTAGTAGTATTACTTGCAGGATATTTTGGTTATTCTGAATTATATCAAAAACCACGTGAAGCTAAAGCTGCGGATGCGATGTTTGCTGCAGAAAAATATTTTGCACAGGATTCTTCTAATTTGGTTTTAAATGGAGACGGAACTAGCAAAGGTGTTTTATATGTAATTAAAGAGTATGGTGGAACCCAAGCAGCTAATTTAGCAAAATACTATGCTGGAATTAGTTATTTCAGAACTGGCGATTACAATAAGAGTATTGAATACTTAAAGGATTTTTCAACTTCGGCTAAACAAGTTCAAGCAATTGCTTACGGAACTATTGGTGATGCGTATTCTGAATTAAAAAAGAACGACGAAGCTATTGAGTCTTACAAAAAAGCAGGAACTTTTTTCCCTGAGGACGATGGCATATCTTCTGAATATTTATTCCGCGCAGCTGCATTATTAGAAACACTTGGAAAAACCGAAGATGCGATAACTATTTATAAAGACATTAAAACAAAGTATCCAAAATCTGAAAAAGGTTTTACTGCGGACAAATATATCTACCGTTTAAAAGTTCAACCTTAGTTATTAAATAACATGGCAACTTTCTAAAATAAATTACAAATGAGTCTCCCAAAGAGGCTCATTTTAGTATAATCTTATTAAATTTGAATATGACTGTTCAACTATTTATACCTTGCTTTATTGATCAATTGTACCCTTCTGTTGCATTTAACACTATAAAAGTATTAGAAAAAGCAGGATGTACAGTTAAGTATAATGAACAACAAACCTGTTGTGGACAGCCTGCATTTAATGCTGGTTTTTGGGGTGAATCCAAGGATGTTTGTACCAAATTTGTTCAGGACTTTGATGGCGCAGATTATATAGTTAGTCCAAGTGCAAGTTGTACCGGATTTGTAAGAAATAATTACAACCAACTATTTGAGAACAATGCATTTCAAAGCCCTGCAAAAAAAGTAACCAATCAAATTTTTGAACTTTCAGAATTTTTAGTGAAAATTTTAAAGGTCACAGATATTGGCGCCTCATTTGATGCAAAAGTAACATACCATGATAGTTGTGCTGGTCTTAGAGAATGTAAAATAAAACAAGAGCCTAGGGATTTGCTAAGCAAAGTAGCAGGCTTAGAATTAGTTGAAATGGATAACACCGATACATGTTGTGGATTTGGTGGGAGCTTTGCTGTAAAATATGATACCATTAGTGTTGCAATGGCCGATCAGAAAATAGACAACGCTATTGCTACGCACGCCGAATATATAGTAAGCACCGATATGAGTTGTTTAATGCATTTGGATGGCCGTATTAATTTTAATGGCCAAGCTATTAAAGTGGTTCACTTAGCAGACGTTCTTGCAAATGGTTATTAATTGCATTTTAGTTGCTAAACATTTTATGTAATTATTTGTTATAATATTTACAAATTTTATCACATGGCATACTGGCTAATCAAATCTGAACCTTTCAAATATTCTTGGGATACTTTTGTAAAAGACAAAAAAACTTTTTGGGATGGGGTAAGGAATTATGGAGCAAGAAATAATTTAAGGTCCATGAAAAAAGGGGATCTTGCATTTTGGTACCATAGTAATGAGGGAATGGAAATAGTAGGAATTGCAAAAGTGGTAAAGGAATCCTATCAAGATCCAACCACCGAAGAAACAGCGTGGTTAGCCGTGGATTTTGCACCCCATAAAAAATTAAAACATTCTGTAACATTAGTAGATATCAAAGCCAATACTAACCTAAAGGATATGGCACTTGTAAGACTTGGTAGACTTTCGGTACAACCCGTAACCGAAAAAGAGTGGAATGAGGTTCTAAAAATGAGTGAAGGAAAATAATGGATGACAGTTATTTATTTAAAAAATATATAACCAATTCCAATTGCTATTATTACGCCCATTAAATCGGCAAGTAATCCTGCCCACACAGCATATCTTACTTTTTTTATACCTACACTACCAAAATACAATGCAATAATATAAAAAGTAGTATCGGCAGACCCCTGAAAAATTGAGGATAATTTTCCTAAAAATGAATCTGGCCCGTTTACTTTAAAAATATCTAGCATTAAAGCCCTAGAACCGCTGCCACTTAAAGGCCTCATAATGGCTACAGGCAAAGCGCCTACGAAATCGGTATTTAACCCAGTAAGCTGTATTAAATAAGTAAGCCCATTAATAATAAATCCCATGGCACCACTGTCTCTAAAAACACGAATAGCAACCAGCATGGCTACCAAATAAGGTATAATTTTTACAATTACTTCAAACCCATTTTTTGCACCTTCTATAAAAGCATCAAATACAGCAACTTTTTTATATGCCCCTCCTACTATTATAGTAATAATAATAGCTAATAAAATACTAGACCCAGCAATCTTAGAAAAGATTTCTTTGTTTTGAGCACTTAAACTATTAACACCAAATAATACCAAACACATAAATAAAAACAATCCAGTTAACCATCCAATTAAAACTTTGTCCCATTTAATTTTTTGATAAAATCCAACCATTATTATAGAAGCTAAAGTAGTTCCAATAGTGGCAAGCACACAAGGAATAAAAATACTAGCAGCATCCTGAGAACCAGCAGCTAATCTGTAGGATATAATACTTAATGGAATAATGGTAAGGCCACTTGTATGTAAAACTAAAAACATGATTTGAGCATTAGTAGCTTTCTCTTTTTCAGGATTTAAGCTTTGTAAACTTTCCATAGCTTTTAAAGCAAAAGGAGTTGCTGCATTATCTAAACCTAACATATTGGCACTAAAATTCATAACCATCTGACCCATTGCTGGATGATTTTGAGGCACTTCAGGAAATAACCTACTAAGTAATGGATTCATCCATTTTGCTAACTTTTGGATAGCCCCTGCTTTTTCAGCAATATTCATAAGGCCTAAAAAGAACACCATGGTTCCTGCCAATGGAAATGCAACATCTAAAACTGAAGATTTAGCAGAATCAAAAATGCCGTCGGCCAAAAGCTTGAAAATTTCAGTATCCCCAAAAAACACCAGTTTTACAAGTGCAATAATAAAAGCAATCACAAAAAAGGCCATCCAAATGATATTCATTGCCATAAATCCTATTGTTTATGCTACTAATATAGCCCATTTTGCAATTAGAATTGTATTTTTGCGGCACTTAAAAAGTATATCATTATGGCATTACAAGCAGGCATCGTTGGGTTACCAAATGTTGGAAAATCTACCCTCTTTAACGCAGTTAGTAATAGTGCAAAAGCGCAAGCAAGTAATTATCGTTTCTGTACTATTGAGCCTAATGTGGGTTTAGTGGATGTGCCAGATAATAGATTAAATCAATTGGCCGAATTAATTATACCTCAAAGAATAGTTCCAACGCAACTTGAAATTGTGGATATTGCTGGATTAGTTAAAGGGGCAAGTAAAGGTGAAGGATTAGGTAATAAATTCCTTGCAAATATTCGTGAAGTAAGCGCAATCATTCACGTAATTAGATGTTTTGAAGATGAAAACGTATTACGAGAGGAAGGTGCAATTAACCCAATCAGTGATAAAGAAATTATTGAAACCGAACTACAATTAAAGGATTTGGATAGTGTTGAGAAAAAAATGCAACGTTCTGAAAAAATGGCTAAAACCGACCCAAAAGCCAAAGTTGAATTAGAAGTATTAAAAAAATGCAAGGCGCATTTAGAACAAGGAAAAAGTATTAGATCACTAGGTTTATCCAAAGAGGATGCAGTAGCCATTGCAGATATATTTTTATTAACAGAGAAACCTGTAATGTATGTTGCCAATGTAGACGAAAAAAGTATGCACAGCGGTAATCAATACTCAGAAAAATTGGTAGCTATGGCAAAAGAGGAAGGAGCTCAGGTAATTGTAATGTGTAATAACATTGAAGCGCAAATTACTGAACTTGAGGATCCAGATGACAAGGCATTATTTATGGAAGAATATCAGATGAAGGAACCAGCTTTAAATCGTTTAATACAATCGGCATATAAATTATTAAATTTAGAAACATATTTTACAGCTGGTGTACAAGAAGTAAGGGCTTGGACAATTGGTTCAGGCTGGAAAGCCCCTCAGGCAGCAAGTGTAATACATACCGATTTTGAAAAAGGATTTATTAAGGCTGAAGTAATTGCATTTGATGATTTTATTAAATACAAAAGCGAATCGGCCTGTAGAGATAATGGAAGATTAAGAATTGAAGGAAAAGAATATATAGTTAAGGATGGCGATGTAATGCACTTTAGATTTAACGTTTAAAGCTTATACAATGAAAAATAAAAAATATATTTTATTATTTATTTTAATTGCTGGTTATTGGGCATGTAAAAATAATAATGATCCCAATTCAGAAAAAGATTCTAATGCAATAGCAGCACCTACAAACTTAAACTATAGTGTTGTAAAAGTACATGCACACGATACCACCTCTTATACCGAAGGTTTTGAATGGAATGGCAATACTTTAATAGAGAGTTCAGGTAATTACAAAGAAAGTAAGTTGCATTTGCTTGACAGCAATATGAAGCAATTAATAAAGCCAATAATTTTAGAAGACAAATATTTTGGTGAAGGCACTACCCTATTTAATAATAAAATTTATCAATTAACTTGGAAGGAAAATAAAGTATTAGTATATGACGCTAAAACACTAAAAAAAATAAATGAACTTTATTGGCCTTACGAAGGTTGGGGAATGACCCATGACGATACAAGTATTATTGTAAATACCGGTGGCAGCAATTTATACTATGTTGACCCAAATACTTTTAAGGTTGTTAAAACTTTAGGCGTATTTAATAATTATGGTTACATCTCAAATATCAATGAACTTGAATATGTAAACGGAAAAATATATGCCAACGTATATATGACCGACAATATCATTCAAATTGATCCTTTAACAGGTAAAGTAACTGCAATTGCCGATTTATCTAATATATTATATAAAGTGGGTGTGAAAGAAGATCCAAAAGTTAAAGACCCTGGAAATGTTTTAAATGGAATTGCATACCATAAAGGAAAAGGAACTTTTTTTATTACTGGTAAAGACTGGCCAGTTACAATTGAAATTAGATTTAATTAAGTTACACTTTTTTAATCTCGTAAATTAAGGAACTAGCCTTTGCATTATTTTTTAGTGCAAATAAATTAGAAATACCACCAATTAGAAAAGCTTTAATCATTCCAAAGGTACCTGACGCTTTGTACTTTTCACTTAGTAAGCTAACATAAAAACTATCAAACCACATTGGCTTGATTTGAACAATTTTCATTGAAAACCGCTGTGATAAAGCCGTTAAAGCCAATGGCGAAAAATGGTATAAATGTCTTGGCACATCATAAGCAGCCCAATATGACCCATAAAATTTAGCATCATAACTGGTATAGTTAGGAACTGCAATAATTAATCTTCCATTTGGTTTTAATAATTTATAAAAAGAATTTAAATACCCATTTAAATCATGTACATGCTCAAGTACATGCCATAATGTAATAACCTCGTATGAATTATCTTTTAAAGTAAATAGATTTTCTGTAGGAAGTAGTGTTATTCCATAATTATCAAAAGCTCTTTTTCTTGAAAGTGCATCGGGCTCTAAAGCAGTTACATTCCATCCCTTATTACGCATTGCATTTGAAAACGCACCTGTTCCGGCTCCAACTTCTAATAAATTACCCTTATGTCCAGTAAATAAAGATTGTACCCAGCCAGTTTTTTGCTGTAATGTTTTAAGCCTTACTTTATGATATAATTTATTAATAAATCCTTCTTTAACATCGGTATGAGATATATAATCTGGAAAATTGTAATAAGGGGCAATTTTATCTATTGTAGGAGCAGGATAAGTAATTTGAGCACTACATTTTGGACAAATTAAAACTTGAAAAGTATCCTTAGTGAGTGAATGGTCGATACAATTAAAAGAAAATATTAACTCACTATTTAAGCAAATTGAACAGGAAGGATATGGTACATTTTGATGCGTCATTTATTAAAGCAATTGTTTATATACAATTAAAATAATTGAAACTATTGCTATTGTAATTGCCCATAAAACCCATGATTTAATACTACTTGAATAAACATCATCTAAATCATTTGAATCGTTTGAGACAATGGTTGGTTCGTTGAATTTAAAATAAGACTCAGAATAATACAAATTATTCCAAGAAATATTAGCAGCATTTTTATGAAGCGTACCTAAGTTTCCAAAGGTTAAACTTGCTATTGTTTGACTTTTAAAAGAATTTAAAAATTCATCAAATTGAATTTCGGCCTGATCTACAGAAATTCCTAAATCATCTGATAAATGAATGAAAAAAGCTACTTCGGGTTTGTTGGAAATAGGATCTAAAGTAATAAGTTCTTTAGGAGCAACTAGCATATTGTTTTCCCAATAAGACTCCTGCTTTAACCACTTTAAACTACCTATACCAGGTAGTTCCAAATGGCCGTTTTTAATAAAATATTGAACTAAACTATTTATCATAAATTATTTTCTAAACGAATATACAACACCTGTTATTATTTGCACCCCTAATGAAGGATAATCTGACCATCTTTCATATGGCTTATCTAATAAATTATCCACTTTTAGCCAAGCACCCCAGTTTTCACTTATTTTGTAATTGGCTTTAGCATTTATAACCATGGTATTACTCATGTTTACTACTGCTAATTTTTCATTTTGCATGGTTGCACCTGACCAATATAACACTTCCCCTTGTAAACTTATTTTTTTGGAAGCGGTCCAATTTAATTTACTTTCAAATTCTAATGGTAAAATGCCCCAAGGATTTGCATTTTTTTCAAGTGAATTAAACTGTATATATTTCAAACTATTTGCAACAAGTAATTTATCACTAAATTGATACCTTAAATTTCCTTCTAATTCCAAAGTAGAAGCACTTGGTTCAAATAAAGTGGTATACATTAAACCATTTAGAAATGTATTTTGCTTAACTAGTCTATTAAATAATGGCAAATTAGTATAGTTATTTAATGACAATCCTACACCATATACTAATCGCTTACTGTCATTAATTTGAATATTAATGTATTTTTTGTCATGCGTAGTCATAGCAATTGTTTTTGGCATTTCAATCCATGGATTAGATAAAACCAATGTGCTATATTGATTATTTATAAGCTGAGTATTCCAACCTGCAATTACTAAATAATTGGTATCGGTTAGCTTCTTTTTAAATTCTATATTAGGATACAAATTAAACTTACTATTTTCAAAAGTTGGACTAACCCCTATTTTGAAATTTCCATAAGCTTTATCTAATTCTAAACTTGGATCAAATTTTAATAAAGTATTTGTTGTAGAAACTAAATATTTGGGATTGTATTTATTGTATGAATAACTAATATTTAAATTAAATTTTACATCGTTTTGAAACATGATATATAAAGGGGTGTAAAAATCAATCCAATTGTTGGTTGCTCCTTGTAGTCCCTCAAAATGCTCCATTTTAACAACAGGTTTATAATAAACAAAACTATTACTTAAATCGTCGTTTAATAAACTAACAGCAATGCCAGTATGATAGTAATTTTGTTTGTAATTGGACAATGAGTAATTGGAAGCATCTGGAACTAATCCATACCTATATTGTTCAGTTTGTTTATAAAATAAATTTGTAACAATATGATTATTTGTAGAAATATTAATATCACCAATATAGTTTATTCCAATATCATTCATTTTTTGCAAGTGATGCAAACCGTTCAATGCTTCGTTATTAATATTTAATGTGTGTGTATTGCCAAGCGCGTCAATTGCATTTAAGTCGGCATTTAAATACCTATGTAAATAATTCCCAAAACCACCTTGAACAAAGCCAGTATAATTTGGCTTCCATAAAGAGTCCGCTTTGTATGCCCTAGGTACTAAAGAAATTGGTTTATACTGAAAACTTAAATTTTGACTAGGAACACTATAATCAAGCTTTATGGAGCCAGTGTCGCCTTGAATACTTGCATTGATAAAACCAATTTTTGCCACATTTTTCAATTGCGGCTTAAATTGAGATAAAATGGTTACTACTTTTTCTGCTATAGAATCCCCTTTGATTGTTTTTACTACAGGAGTTTCACTTATGTCCTTTCTAGAATTATCAATTGCCAGAGTTTGCATTTGTGCCAACTTTGTAGTATTGCTCTTTTTTCTTGTATTTGCTCTTTTTGTTTTAGATTTTTTAGAAGGCTTTGCTTTTTTAGACTTACCCGTAACTAACACTTTTTTTGCTTTAGACTTAGGTTTTTTTTGTGCATCAATTGGGTTTATGATGCCAAAAATGCAAAACCAAACAATAATATATTTAAAAATATGCTTCATAGTTGTTTACTTAATGTTTGAATTTTCCACTAATAAGTTTAGTTTATTAGTAGCTTCTGTTTTTAATTCTGTTATAGTAGCGTTTTCGGCTACACTCTTGTAAGTAGCAATGGCATTAAAATTGTCTTTTTGAGCTACATAAATATCCCCTAACAAAATGTAAGATTTTGTTACCCAATATTCATAAGCAGCTTGTTTCTTGATTACTTCAAAAGCAGTTTTTTCGGAAAGTGAAAACTTCCCTTGATCAAAATAAACCTTTGCTAATAAATAATGCGCTTCTGCTGTAATTAAGGAAACATTAGTTTTAATTACTTTAGTTAATAATTGTATTGCCCCAGTGGTATCTCCTTTATTAACACTTTGATGATAAAGTGCCATATTAGACATGATAATATCGTCATTAGCTGCAGACTTTTCTTGTAAAATTTGGGTAGCAATTTTTGCACAGTCCTCCCAGTTCTCATTTTTATATTCACAACGCAATAAACCTTTTAAAGCTTCTATTTTGTTTTCTTGCTGTGTAGCATTGACTAATAAAATATTAAAGTACTTTTTTGAATTTGTAAAATCCTTTAAATTAAAATAATTAAGCCTTGCAGCTAAAAGCGCAGCTCTTTCGGCATATTTATTTGGGGATTGGTCTGCTATTTTACTAAAGTACAGAGCAGCTGTATCATAATTTTGTTGTGCGTAAGCAAGTTCAGCAACAATATTGCTTGCTTCTAATTGATATTTACCATTAGGAAATTGAGTTAAGTACTTAGTCATACCTAATGCAGCTTCACTATACTTTTTTTGTTCGTATTTAATTGCAGAAGCCTTATAAGTTAAAGAATCTTGTTCATTTAAGGTTAAAGGTTTACCAAAATCATTCATGAATTTTACAAACAATTCAGGGGTTTGTTCCTCAACAAAAATGTTTTTTACAAACTCAACTGCATTATCACTCTCCACTGACTTTGGATATGCATTAAATAAATCTCTGAAAGTTTGTAGCGCAACTTGGTTCTTGTCTAAATTAAAATAAACAATACCCAATTTATAATACGCTTGTGGATAATAAGTAATGGCCATTTTATCTAATAAAATTCTAGTAAGTGGCGCAATTGCTTCTTGGTAATTTTCACGATTAGTATAGGTATCTGCAAGTTCCATATAAGCGTCATTAATATATGCCGATTTAGGAAACTGACTGTCAAATTGTTGTAATATTTTTATCTTTTCGGCTGCTTGTCCCATACCTCCAATAATAATTGCCTTTTGTAAAGTGGCATAGTCGGTATAGTCCCAACCAAATTCAATTACTTTTTGATAGGTTTGAATGGCAATTTTATATTGTTTTAGCATCATTTGACAATCGGCTATTCTAACAAATGCGTCTTTTTGGTATGCTTCAATCATATTACTATGGTTGTATTTTGAAACATAATTAAAATTATCAAATGCTTTTTGATAGTTGGCTTTTTTCAAATAAGCATAACCTAAAGTATATCTTGCATGTCTTTGATTAACTTCATAGGATTCTACTGGATCTAACATAAACTTTTCTAAAACATCAATACTTTCGTCTATTCTACCCATTTTATACAAAATTTCACCAAGCCAAAACTGAGCATGGGGTAAATTTCTTGAATTATAAGGGGTATTTAAAAGTTTATTTAAAACCGAATACGCTTTCTCTATTTCGCCTTCATTAATATAAATAGTTGCTCTGCCATATAAAATACTTGGATATAACTTTAGTAAATCGGTATTGGGTTTGGCTAAAGATTCATATGCGTCTAATGCTTGAATATAATTACTACTTAAAGTCAAGGAAGAAATCCATAAAGTTTTTGCTTCATCAAAATAAGTTGACTTAGGATAACTATTTATGAATTTGTCAAATGCTGCAATTCCATTGCTATATTCTTTAAGTTCTGCACAAAGTTTTGCATAATTAAATAAAGAAATTTCGCGTTGAGATAAATTTAAGTTTTTAGTTGAACAAATTAAAAATGCATTTTTTGCGCCTAGTTTATCATTTACTTTTAAATAAGAGGTTGCCAATAAATACATACTATTTTGGCCAAGCGAGTCTTCTACTATTGCAAGTTGTTTAAAACCTTCTATCGCTTTAGTAAAATTTTGAGATTGAAAATAACAAAAAGACAATTGATATAAATCCTGTGGATCTGGCTTTAATTGAGTTTCCACATAACTAGCTAAAAAAGGTAAGGCTTTTTTAAAGTCTTTTTTCTCAAATAATAAATGGCCCATTAGTTGCTTAAGCTGAACTTCATAAAACTGCCCTTTTATTTGCAAAGCGCTTTCACAGTTTGCCATTGCTTCATCTATATTTCCCAGGAAATAATAAATTTGACTAATGTAAAACGGAGTAAGCTTAGCATATGCTTTATTGGATGATGCAATTTGAAAATAACTTAATGCTTCCTTAAATTGCTTTTTCTCTAAAGCTATAAAACCAGCATAATAATTTGCGTCGGTATAAAATGGATTATTATTAACTTGCCTAACTGTATTTAATAAATTGGTTGCTTTATCCCAATTGCCTGCTTTAAAATTCAAATACCCTTGTTGGTATTTCATTTTAGTGATCTCATTATTTTCTAGATCTTCTATATTGACCAATGAGTATGCCTTTAAAGCATCGCTATCATTGTGTTTTTTAAAGTAATAATTACCCAATCCATATTGTATTCTTGATTTGTAAATTTTATTTACATTTTTTTCATTTAACCATGCGTTAGCTAATGCTTTTGCATTGTTTTTATCTAATGCTAGAGATAAATTTACATATTGGTAAACAACCGCCTCTTGATTTGGATTTAAAGTATGGGCAATTTGAATTTGTTGATATGCAGTAAGTGTATCTCCAATGGAAAGTGCTTGAATAGCCTTATTATAGTGACCACTTAAAGGGTGTTTATAATCCCATGATTGGGCAAAGGAAAAATTACTGATGAGGCAAAAAATAGCCAAATATTTACCCCTTTTTAGTAATCTGCTTATACGTATCATAATCCTACTTTTTATAATTCCATAAAATTAAGCCCTCTTTATAAAACGTTAGGTTAAATAGACATATTGTGGAAAAACAGATTGATTGCGTAAATTTGTCAACAATTAACACAAAACCAGCAAACATGTATGAATTTGATACTAGCATAAGAGTAAGATATGCAGAAGCCGACCCTATGAATGTGGTATATTATGGTAATTATGCTCAATATTTTGAAGTAGCCAGGGTTGAAAGTTTGAGGAACTTAGGTATTAGTTACAAAAGCATAGAAGAAATGGGTATCATGTTACCTGTTGTAGAACTTAATATTAAATACCTCAGGCCGGCTAAATATGACGATTTATTGACCATTAAAACCATGATTAAAGCATTGCCAACCGACCATAGAATTAAATTTGATCAAGAAGTATATAATGAACAAGGCAAACTACTCACTGTTGGCGTTGTAAAGTTGTATTTTATGAATAAAGATTTTAGTCAAAGAGCCCAAATGCCCAATTATTTAAAGGAGAAATTAAGTCCCTACTTTGTTTAGATTATCTTCCTTATTTTGCATTATTTTGGTTTATTTTGCATCCTAATCAATTTATTGAATGAATTCGATTCAAGCAACTATCATTACCATTGGCGACGAGCTTTTAATTGGCCAAGTAATTGACACCAATAGCGCATATATAGCTCAAGCACTTAATAAAATTGGAGTTTCTGTTAAAACTAGAATTGCAGTTGGAGATAATAAAAATGACATTATTAAAGCAATAAATAATGCATCTATAAATTCCAATATTGTTATTTTAACAGGTGGCCTTGGTCCTACGGCCGACGACATCACAAAGCCTCTTTTGAATGAATATTTTGGTGGGGAAATGGTTATTCACCAACCTACCCTGGACCATATCACAAATATATTTGTAAATAGACATAAGCGTCCAATGATCGAACGCAATCGCAAACAAGCCGAAGTGCCAAGTGTTTGTGAAGTGCTTTTTAATGAAACAGGTACAGCCCCAGGTATGCTTTTTAGGAAAGACGATGTGCTTTATTTTTCGCTTCCAGGCGTGCCACATGAAATGCGTTTTTTAACCGATAATCATGTTATCCCAACCATCACCAAAACATTTGTTTCAAATCCGATCATTCACAGAACATTACTAACTGCTGGCATTGGAGAATCCTTTCTAGCCGAAATGATTAGTGAATTCGAAAATAACTTACCTACGCATATTAAGCTTGCTTACCTTCCTAATTTTGGTATGGTAAGACTAAGACTTACTGCAACTGGAACAGATGAAAATACATTGAAAACCAGTATAGAACAAGAATTTGTTAAATTAAAAAATGCAGTTGCAGAATTCTTAGTTACAGATAAGGATGAAAATATGGAAGTTGTTGTTGGAAGCTTATTAAAAGAAAAAAACCAAACTGTTGCAACAGCCGAAAGTTGTACTGGTGGATTTATTGGTCATTTACTTTCAAAACATGCTGGATCTTCTCAATTTTATACTGGGGGTATTATTAGTTATGATAACCGTATTAAAACCGAATTTTTAGACGTCCCAACTCAAATATTACAAACAGTTGGAGCAGTTAGTCAGGAAGCTGTCGAACAAATGGCCAAAGCTGTTAGAGAAAAAATGAATACCGATTATGCAGTTTCGGTGAGCGGTATAATGGGGCCTTCGGGTCAAACCGACGAAAAACCGCTTGGAATGGTCTGGATTGGAGTAGCAAACAGAGAAAAAGTGGTTTCAAAGGTTTTTTACCTCCGCTTTGACCGTCTAAGAAATATCGAAGTAACTGCAAATCAGGCCATAAATTTACTTAGGTTGTTAATAATCAATAAGATTTAGTCTTATTTTTGCTTAAAATTACCCCATATGCCTCTTGTTGACTTGGTGATGCCAAAATTGGGTGAAAGTATAATGGAAGCGACCATTTTAAAATGGTACAAACAAGTAGGCGACTCTATTAATGTAGATGAAACACTTTTAGATATCGCAACCGATAAAGTAGATAGTGAAGTTCCTTCTACCGTTTCAGGTGTAATCAAAGAAATTTTATTTGAAACAAATGCAGTTGTTCCAATTGGTGCGGTAATTGCTAAAATTGAAACAACCGGAGCAAATGTAGTTAATAATATTAGTCAGCAGTCAAGCCCAATCATTGAAAAAGAACCTTCTGCAATAGTTACAGAAACTATTATTGAAACTAAAATTCCAGCTCCTTTAGAAACAGTTGCTGAAATTCCTTACACCCCTGCCGCTATTAATACAGAAAATAAAATAAGTGCTTTAGAGGAAGGTAAATTTTATTCACCACTGGTTTTAAATATTGCACAAAGTGAAGGAGTTAGTTTTAATGAATTACAGTATATAAATGGTACTGGTAATCAAGGTAGAGTTACAAAAAAAGACATCTTAAATTATATCCAAGCAAAAAAAGCTGGTGCCGTATTAGCATCGCCTACTAGCACTTCTCCAATAATTACAGCAACTAACATTACCAAGCCTTTAGATGAAATTGTAAATGAGCACCAATTAAATGCGCAAACTATTTCAAATAAAATTGCAAATCCAGAAGATGTTATTATTACTGGCAATACGGAGATTGTGGAAATGGATAGAATGCGTAAACTTATTGCCAAGCACATGATGGATAGTGTTCAAAATAGTCCACATGTAACCAGTTTTGTAGAAGCGGATGTTACCAATATGGTTTTATGGAGAGACAAAGTAAAATCCCTTTTTGAAAAAAGAGAGGGCACTAAACTTACTTATACACCAATGTTTTTTGAATGTATTGCAGCAGCATTAGAACAATTTCCTATTGTAAACAGTAGTTTACAAAATGACCAAATCATTTACAAAAAAGATATTAATATTGGAATGGCTACTGCCCTTCCTTCTGGTAATTTAATTGTACCGGTTATTAAAGGCGCAAATCAATTAAGTATTGTAGGGCTTACAAAAGCGGTTAATAATTTAGCATATGCTGCTCGCAATAATCAATTAAAACCAACCGACACCCAAGGTGGTACTTTTACAGTTACCAATGTAGGTACTTTTGGAAGCTTAATGGGCACACCCATTATTAATCAGCCCCAGGTTGCAATTTTAGCTTTAGGTGCTATCAAAAAACGTGCAGTAGTTGTTGACACACCACAAGGTGATGCCATTACAGTAAGACACATGATGTATTTATCTATGAGCTATGATCATAGAATTATAGATGGTGCTGTAGGCTCCCAATTCTTAAGTTTAGTAGCTAAACATTTTGAGAACTGGGATCCTAACAGACAATGGTTCCAATACGTTTAATGTAAACCCCAATCCCTCCCTTTCATAATTGCTGGCACTCCATTACTCATCCAAGTTGGCATTGGCTCACCTTTTAAATAATGATCAAAGAACTGTTGTTCTCTTATTTGAATATCTTTTCTGTTTTTTCGCTCTACTAAATTATGTGCTTCATTATTATATACGAGTAACCATATTTTTTTATTAAGTCTGCGCATAGCAGTAAAATATTCAATACCTTGATACCAAGGCACAGCATCATCGGCATCGTTATTCATAATTACTAATGGTGTTGTTACTTTAGGAAGAGAGAATAAAGGTGAATTTTTGATATATAAATCGGGACGCTCCCATAAACTAGCACCAATTCTGCTTTGTTGTTTTTCATATTGAAATTGTCTAACTACACCTGGTCCCCAACGAATACCACCATATGCACTTGTCATATTTACAACAGGAGCACCAGCCCATGCAGCTGCATATAAATTGGTTTTTGTAATTAAATATGCAATTTGATAACCTCCCCAACTTTGTCCTTGTAATCCAACCTTTGTACTATCAACAAAACCTTTTTGAATCATAGCCCTGGTTCCACTTAAAATATAATCATATGCGCCTTGCCCTGGATATCCTTTTTGATACCAAATATCTGGCACAAAAACAATATATCCACGACTAACAAAAAAAGGAATATTTAATCTGGATGGTGTTGGTGCGGGTGCTAAATAATTATGCAATGTTTGATTGTTTCTTTCATAGAAATACACAATCATTGGATATTTTTTCTTTGCATCAAAGTTTTCTGGATAATACAAAACACCCTCAGCTTTTTTGCCTGTGTACGCCTTCCATGAAACCAACTCTGACTTTAACCAATTATATTGTTTTTGTTGTTCATTAATAACTGCAATAGGACTTGAATTTTGCTTAATTGTGTTTAATTGATAAGCAAATAAATTAGGGGTATTTTTTTCATCTTCTTGCATTACTACTATATCACTAGTAAACTTTGCTTTTTCAACCATTGTTAAATGCATAGGCATTGTATTAATAACTGAAAATGCATTGTTTTGTATGGTCAAAACTGCCAAAGATTCGGATTTATCGGTTTCATTAAAACCTTTAATTAATAAAGTATCATTGTTATTAAAAGTTTTTCTATCATCATTGGTTTCAACAAATCTGTAAACAATATTTGATTTTCGGCCATTGGTTAATGCAATCGAAGGTTTTACTCCATTTGCATCCACCAACCATAAATCAAATTTGTCATATAAAATAAAATGTTCATTATCGCTCATCCATTTTGCAATTCCATAAGCACTTGGATCGTCTGGTACATCATTATCCTCTTCATATAATGGATATTTAATATCCTTTGCAATAGCTACTTTTTTCTGAGTCTTATTATTGTATGCAAAATATTTTTTCAATACTTCATCATAATAAACCAAATTACTTCCGTCATATGCACTTGTGATAAGTCTTCCTTTCCATGCTTTTTGGACTAATTGTCTTGTGCCATTGCTATTGTTAATTTTATAAATGTCTTTTAAGCTAAAACCTTGCCATTGAGCAGGAATTTCATAACTAGAATCTTGAACCGAATAACTAATTAAGCCATCGCCCTCCATTGTTTGAATCAAACTTCTATCGCGTAATTTACCTAAATAAACAGCTGTATTATTTGTTAAATTATAAAATACTGGCTCGGTTGCTTTTAATTCGTTATCTAAATTTTTTAATTGTACGGACATTAAAGATGGATCATTGTAATGCCAAATATCTAATCCTGCTCTTTCGAATTCAGGAAGTGTAGTATCCTTAACAGGAAGCATTGCTTGTACTCCAAATTCAATAATATTTCCAGACTTACTAAATTTTATTTTTTTATCGCCTCCAATGGTATAATTATTTGGCATTACCGCATTTGTTCTTGCGAACACAGATTTTGCAGAATCATACCCATCTTGATAAATGGACAAACGATAATTTTTTTGTAAAGCTTTATCGGTACTATCTGGCTCCACTAAATAAGCCAATGTTTTTCCAGATTCATCCCAACTTAAACCAGTTGCTGTATAAAAATTGGAGCTTAAAATTTTTGCAGTAGTGTCAACAAAATTAGATAATAACACTTTACCTGGATTGGCCTTGGTTTTTACTTGCAACATAGCAAGGGCTAACCCATTAGGCTTGAATTGATATTGTGAAATATTTGAAAAACTTTGGAACTTTTTAGTATTTAAATCTAACCAAACTAACTCACCTCCTTCTTTATTTAAATCTGCTTTTTTATCTTTTAAATATGCAATTTGATTGTTGCTTTTTTCTGCTAATAGAAAAGATTTAACCGAAGCTATTTTTTCAACTTTACCCGTATTTAAATTCACTATGGCCAAAGTGTCTTTTGGCATTTCTTCTGGTTTCTTTTTATCTATTTTTGCTTTTCTTGTTTCAGCAAATAGTGGTTTAATTTTTAAGGCAACATATTGTCCATTTTCAGTAAATACCGCCTGGGTACCTCTTTCAATTTTAATTTCAGTATTTGTTTTTAAGTTTTTCAAAATAAAAACACCATCACCCTCCTGTGGACTAATTACATAAGACACAAAATTTCCTGTAGGTTGATATAAAACTTCTTTGATACTTTGCCAACCATCATAGACACTATGGTCTAATACTTTTTTCTGCGCATATGCAGTAAAAATTACAAGGCAACTTAATAAGGTAAAAATTCTTTTCATATTAAAATTATATTTAATAAAATCACAACTTTTTGTTGTTAACTTTGTTATGAATATATAAAATTGTTTTTTTTTATGAGGATATTTTACATCATTGGTTTATTCATTTTTTCCCCAATTTTTGCATTTAGTCAAGCTAAGGGCAATTTAGCTGGTGAGGTTATTGATAAAAACACCCAAAAACCAATATTTGGTGCCTCTATTCAACTTGTAAATACTAAATACAGCACATTAACAGACAGTCTTGGAAAATATACTTTTAAGGGCATTCCAACTGGCCAATATCATATGTTAATTAATTCTATTGGAAACATACCATACCATATTTATAATGTGGTAGTAAACTCAGGCAATATCACCTATGCTACTTCGGAATTATTACCATTAGAAACCACATTAAAGGAAGTAGTAGTTGGTAATATAAAAAAATCGGTTAGAGCGGCAACTTTGGAAACACCTTTAAGTATTCAAAAACTAAGTGCCGAAGAAATTAAATCAAGTCCTGGTAGTAATTTTGATATTTCAAAAGTGGTTCAAACATTACCCGGTGTAACTGGTTCAGCAACTACTGGAGCAGGTTTTAGAAACGATATTATAGTAAGAGGTGGAGCACCAAACGAAAACGTATTTTATTTAGATGGTATTGAAATCCCTGTTATTAACCACTTTAGCACCCAAGGAAGTGCAGGTGGTCCACAGGGCATTTTAAATGTTTCGTTTATTGACGAGGTTAAGTTATCCTCTTCGGCATTTGATGCGAAATATGATAATGCTTTGTCTTCTGTATTTGAGTTTAAGCAAAAAAGAGGCAATAGTGAAAAAGTACAAGGGAACTTCCGATTAGGTGCTACCGAAGTAGCAAGTACATTAGAAGGCCCTATGTCAAAAAGCGGTAAGACCACATTTTTATTATCTGCTAGGCGCAGTTATTTACAATTTTTATTTCATGTTCTTGACCTTCCAATTCGTCCAAATTATTGGGATTTTCAATATAAAATAACACATCAAATTGATCCAAAAACAACACTTACTTTTTTAGGTGTTGGCGCTATTGATAAATTTTATTATGTAGCTCCTCAAAATTCAACTCCAGAAAAAAGATATGCATTAAATATAGCACCATCAATTAATCAATGGAGTTACACTGTTGGTGTTTCATTAAAAAAATTAATTAATAAAGGTTATTGGAATGTTAGTATAAGCAGAAGTCACTTAAATAACATTAACGAAAAATACGAGGACAATTTAAATCCCATTAAAGGGGAAAAAACTTTTGACTATACCTCTAATGATATTTCTAATAATATCAGATTTGATATCACAAAAAATTTATTGGGTATTAAATGGACAACTGGTGCCAATTTACAAGCCATTGAATATGATAATTCAACTTTTCAAGTATTACCAAAACCATTTATTTCAACTGGAACTACTTTTACAACTCCTTTGGTTTATAAATATGCTACCGAATTAAATTATAAAAAATATGGCGCATTTTTTCAAATGGGGAAACGTGCATTTAATAATAGGCTTGGAATTAGCGCTGGCATAAGAACCGATGGCAATGGTTTTAATACTGCTGGTAGAGAATTTTACCATAGACTTTCACCACGTATAAGCTTTAGCTATGTCTTAACTGATAAAATAAATGTAAATGCTTCGGTTGGCAGATACTATAAAGTAGCTCCAAATACTGCGCTTGGATTTAAAGATTTGAATGGTAATTATGTAAACAAGGAGGCAGAATATATTGGGAGTAACCATTATATAACTGGTATTGAATATATACCAAATGAAGCAACCCGTTTTACAGTGGAAGTGTTTTATAAAAAATACTTTAATGTGCCAATAAGTTTACAAAAGGGATTGAGCCTTTCAAATTTGGGAGCAGACTTTAATATTTTAGGAAATGAACCTATTACTAGCTCTGGAAGCGGTCGTAGTTATGGCTATGAATTGTTTGCACAGCAAAAACTTACCGACCGTTTTTTTGGTGTGGTAAGTTATAGTTTTTTTAGAAGCGCTTACACCAATTTAAAAGGTGATTATATAAAAAGTGCATGGGAAAATATTCATGTTCTAAGTTTAACTGGAGGTTATAAGTTTAATAAAAATTGGGAATTAGGTATCAAATTCAGATACCAAGGAGGTACTCCTTTTACACCATATGATTTAAATGCAAGCCGAATTAATTTCTTAACACAAGGATTAGGTGTGTTAGATTATACAAAAGTAAATACATTAAGATTACCCGATTATCACTCCAGTGATGTTAGAATTGACAAAAAATACAATTACAAGAAAACTACTATTGACTTTTTCTTAGACATCACCAATTGGTACGGAAGTAAAAGTGTTTCACCTAGTGTTTATACTTTTGAGTCAAATCCAGACGGTACATTTAAAACAACCGATGGTAAGCCAATTAATAAAGACGGATCAAATGCCATACCTGGAAGTGGTAATAGCAACAGAGTTTTTGTAACACCAACCTTTGGTTTTATTTGGGAATTTTAATTTGCTTTGATAAGTTTTATAAAACGTCCAGTTAAGTATAACCATTGCATGCTTAGTACACCAACAATGGCTTCCTTAATAATACCCTTGGACATTTTACTAACTCCTATTTTGCGATCCACAAACTTAATTGGCACTTCCTTAATTTTAAAGCCTAATCTCCAGGAAGCAAATTTCATTTCAATTTGAAAGGCGTAACCTATAAATTTAATATTGTCTAAATTAATAGCCGATAAAACCTTGCTTTTATAACAAACAAACCCTGCAGTAGGGTCTTTAACTGGCATCCCTGTAATAATTCTGGTGTAAGCCGATCCACCTTGTGAATAGATTTTACGATCGATAGGCCAGTTTTCGGTAGAGCCCCCTTTTACATACCTACTTCCAACTGCAACATCGGCTCCATTATCACAAGCGGTACATAAATTATCTAAGTCATTGGGATTATGCGAAAAATCGGCATCCATTTCAATGATATAATCATAGTTTCTTGCTAATGCCCATTTAAACCCATGAATGTAAGCAGTCCCTAAACCTAATTTACCAGAACGACATTCTAAGAATACGCGATCTGGATTTACCTCCATTATTGCGCGTACAATATTTGCAGTTCCATCGGGAGAACCATCGTCAATAACCAAAACATGATAATTAGATTCAAAAGACAATACTGAACTAATAATAGCTTGGATATTCTCTTTTTCATTATAAGTTGGTATTAAAACAATTTTTTTCACTTTAATTATAGGGGGTGTATATCAATAAAAATACAAAATAGTATTTAATTGAAAATATATTTTATTTATTTAATATGGTCTTATTCATTAATTCGGTTAATTTTTGCTTGGTGTGCAAGGCAAAATCACCTTTCATCATCCAATCATAATATTGTGGCTCTTCCTTAAGTACTTGAGCTACAGGCTTTCCTTTGTGCTTACCAAAGTTAAAAACCGCTATACCATTTTCATATATTAGTCTTCTAGCAAAGTCAATAATCTCGTCTTCTCCAGTGAATTTTACAATAGATTCTACAGTATTCCCTATTTGTGGGTACCTGGAAATTTGAGCTTCTAGGATTTCCCAGGTAGCAGTTGCATCTGCCTCGGCGGTATGTGCATCCGCTAAAGTTTTATGGCAATAAAATTGATATGCTGCACTTAAAGTTCTTTGCTCCATCATATGGAACACTTTTTGTACATCAAGTAATTTTCTACTTTCAATATCTACACTTATACCTGCTCTTAAAAATTCCTCGTTTAACATGGGGACATCAAACCTATTGCTATTGTATCCACCAATATCAGACCCCTCTATAAATTGTTTAATTTCGTTAGCCATTGCTTTAAAAGTACTTGCATCTTTTACCATTTCGTCGGAAATACCATGCACATCGGAGCTTGCTTTTGGAATTGGCATTTCAGGATTCACAAGACGCCTTTTAACCTGTTTTGTCCCATCGGGCAAAATTTTAACAATAGCAATTTCTACAATTCTATCGGTACTCACATTAATGCCTGTGGTTTCCAAATCAATAAAACAAATAGGTTTTAAAAGCTGTAATGACATAATTATAATTGTGGTATAAAGTTAATCAATAATGACAAGTAAAATGATTGATTTTATAAATTATAATAATTTAAAATTGATTAATTTTGAACTCTAAAATGATGTTAATATGAACTGGAATTCACTAATAGACGAAGCTCAATTAGATATAATCAAAAATAAATCTTTTGAAAAACCACAGCTCATATTTAAACATAGCACAACATGTAGTATTTCTAAAATGGCATTTTCTAGATTTGAACGTTCTGAAGCGCCAGATACTATTGACTTTTATTATTTAGATTTATTAAACTTCAGGTCTGTATCCAATGCCATAGCTGAAAAATTCCAAGTACATCATGAATCCCCACAGGTAATTTTAATAAAAAATGGGGATTGTATATATGTTGAAAGCCATTATGGAATTATGATGGACGATGTTATTGAGCAAGCAGGTGTATAAATACTAACATTTTTCTATAATTATTGCGCTAGCACCACCCCCTCCGTTACAAATAGCTGCAGCTCCATACTTGCCATTATTTTGTTGCAATACATTTATTAAGGTAACTACTATTCTTGCTCCACTACATCCCAAGGGATGACCAAGTGCTACAGCACCTCCATTTACATTTACTTTTGTAGGATCCAATTTTAATAACTGCGTATTTACAATTCCTACTACCGAGAATGCTTCGTTGAATTCAAAAAAATTAATGTCGGCGGTTGTTAAATTTACCTTTGCCAATGCCTTTGGAATAGCTAATGCAGGGGATGTTGTAAAATATTTTGGATCCTGCTCGGCGTCGGCATAACTAATAATTTTTGCAATAGGTGTTAATCCTAGTTCTTTTACTTTAGCAGCACTCATTAAAATTAATGCGGCGGCTCCGTCATTCATGGTACTAGCATTGGCAGCGGTAACAGTTCCCTCTTTACTAAATGCAGGATTTAATTGTGCAATTTTATCAAATTTAACATTAAATGGCTCCTCGTCTTTTGAGACAACAATAGGATCCCCTTTTCTTTGAGGAATAACAACTGGCACAATTTCAGTTTCAAATAATCCTTGCGCTGTAGCTGCCTGTGATTTTTGATAACTACTTATTGCAAAATTATCCTGTTGTGCTCTTGAAATATTATTTTCTTGCGCACATAGGTCGGCAAAATTACCCATAGCAACATGATCATAAGCGTCTATTAAACCGTCCTTTGCTAAGCCATCTTGCAAAGTAATATCTCCATACTTTTTTCCCCACCTTTGGGAGTTATTATAAAAAGGAACATTACTCATACTTTCCATTCCACCAGCAATTACTATATCGGCGTCTCCCAATAAAATACTTTGAGCAGCCATTGTAATTGCTTTCATACCACTTGCACATACTTTATTTACGGTTGTTGCAATTACATTATTTGGCAGTCCTGCTCCTTTACTTGCTTGTCTTGCAGGGGCTTGACCTAATCCTGCCTGTAATACGCAACCCATAATCACCTCGTCCACTAAAGCATTGGATAAATTAATTTTATCAATTGCCCCTTTAATAGCAATAGCCCCTAAGTCATTTGCTGATAATGATTTTAAACTTCCGCCAAAAGATCCAATTGGAGTTCTTACTGCTGAAACAATATATACAGCTTGCATAAAATGTTAATTTATGATGGTAATTCGGCAGTTGGTGTTGGTGGTGTTTCAATTAAACGAATACCACCATCCTCTATTGTAATTAGTTTTGACTTATACAAAATACCCACATTCATCTTAAATGCTTTTTTACTCATTGCAAAAAAAGCATAAATATCTTCTGGATTTGACTTGTCATGATACGGTAAAAAACCCTTATGTAACTTAAGCAACTTAACAATTGTTTGTTGATCTCCATCTAATTTTTCCACGCCTTGCTTGCCTATACCAATATCTAATTTATTGTCTTCTCTAATTTTTTTAACAAATGCTTCGTCTATAAATTGACCAATATGCAAATGTGTAAATACTTCATTTTTATATACCAATCCTTGATGCACACCATTCACAATCACAACATAACCAATTTCGGATTCTCTATATACCTGCACTTTCACTTTTTCTCCTTCCTTCACCGTTAAGAAATCATTGCTAATTTGATTGTCAATTTTTTCGGTAGCTGCAACCCTTCCAGTTTGTTTGTCAATATATAATTTCACTAAATACTTACCACCTAAGCGCATGGTAGAAAGTTGCTGGGAAACTGGAACAAAAACGTCTTTCATTAATCCCCAATCCATAAATGCACCTTGTCTAGTAATTTCTACCACTTTCAAAGCTGCAATATCTCCCACCACTGCAAATGGCTCTTGTGTAGTAGCAATTAAACGATTATCAGAATCATGGTAAACAAATACACTAATAGTATCTCCTACTTGTAATCCCGATGGCACAAAACGTTTAGGAAGTAAAATACCTTCCCCACCATCATCCATATAAAAACCAAAGTCTACCTTTCGGTCTACGCGCATCAGATTAAATTGACCTACATTAATGGTTGACATGACATATTTTTTTTGGTTACTGAAACCTATTTATAAAATTAGAACAATTCTGGTTGTTCATCGTTAGGATCTTTAATAATAACTTTAGTTTCCCACTCCATTTCGATAGTTTTATTAAAATCTACTAATTTGGTCCCAACCGCTTTCCAGCCCATGATATCCACCATTTTACTAACCTTAAATTTAGCTTTTCTTACTTGGGTGCCTTTTCCTGTATTAACTACAAGAATTGGTTCAATAGCTGTGGAAACAGCGGCTAAATAATTACCATCTGCCTCCTTGATACAACAAAATGGTGATCTTAATGTGGTTGTTTCTATTTTAAATCGTTTGATATTAAATTGTAATTTATCCTTATCCAAATATACCGCTGTAACTACTTTATCAGGATTGAATTTTTCAATAAATAATACTTTCTCTGGATCAAAACGTTGAGATTGTTCGGTATCTGTTACTTCATAATATCCATCCTTAGTAAACACCAATAATTTTTCATCCTCAAATGTACCTAAATAAATACCTTTTTCTTCATTGTTTAAACGACCAAATTTGTCATCAAACCAAAGCTTGCGGCCAATAAGTGTACTCTTACCTGCTTCTTTTAAACGAACTGTTTTTACAGGATATTTAGTTACTTGATTACCCACACTGCTTCTTCCTTTTACTTCCAAGGTTTCAAAGTAAAAATCGAACTCTTTAATACGAGCACTACAATTTGGACTCAAAATAATTTTTACACTTTCGGCTTCGCCATTGGCATTCACCGACATATAATGCACTTTAGATTTTTCGGCACTTTTTGCTAAAGGATACTCTTTATCACGCGTTACACCTGTAACATTAAAACGTTTTGCATAACTAATGCCACTTGCACCGTCCACATATACCATATTATAAGTGGTACGTTCATCATTTTTTTGGAATACAGCTGCATGTATAATATCCTTGCCTATAAATACTTTATCAGAAACCTTTACCACTTTCATAATTCCGGACTTTGTAAAAGCAATGATATCATCATAGTCGGTACAATCGCAAAGGAACTCGTCCTTCTTTAAACCTGTTCCAATAAATCCTTCCGCTTTATTAATGTATAATTTGGTATTGGCAATAGCAACCTGCTTTACTTGAATGGTATCAAATTCTTTAATCTCCGTCTTACGCTCCTTGCCCTTGCCATATTTTTTTTGTAATCCTTCGTAATAGCTTACTGCATAATCCACCAAATTGTCTAAATGATGTTTGGTTTCTTTAATGCTAGCTTCTATATCTTTAATTTGTTGAATTAGGTCCTCAATGTCTAACTTATAAATACGCCTTACTGGCTTATCCGTTAATTTTAATAAGTCCTCACGCTCTATTGGCTTCTTGAATTTCTTTTTGAATGGATCAAATGCTTTATCAATGGCATCAATTACTTTATCCCAGTTCAAATGCTTTTTCTCTAATTCTTGATAAATTTTTTCTTCAAAGAAGATTTTTTCCAAACTTGTGAAATGCCATTTACTTTCTAATTCTTTTAACTGAATTTCAAGTTCCGCTTTTAACAAACCTTTGGTATGTTCTACCGAATGTTTTAATAAATCACTTGCGCCTAAAAACTGAGGGCGATTGTTTACAATCACACAAGCATTGGGCGATAAACTAATTTCACAATCCGTGAATGCATATAAAGCATCAATCGTAATATCGGGAGAAATGCCTGTTGCCAAATCAATTTGTATTTCCACTTCCGCAGCCGTAACGTCGGTTACTTTTTTAATTTTGATTTTACCTTGGTCATTGGCCTTGGTAATACTCTCCATTAATTGGGTTGTAGTAACACTATAAGGTACATCCTTAATTAATAATGTCTTTTTATCTAATTCCTCAATATGTGCACGCACCCTTACTTTACCCCCTCTTTTTCCATCATTGTAATTGGAAGCATCAATCATGCCCCCTGTTTGAAAGTCGGGCAATAATTCAAACTTCCTTCCGCGCAAATGTTTAATACTCGCTTCTAATAATTCATTGAAATTATGAGGCAAAATTTTTGTAGAAAGTCCAACCGCAATACCATCAGCACCTTGTGCTAGTAATAATGGAAATTTCATGGGTAGTGTTACGGGCTCGTTTTTACGGCCATCATAACTTAAAGCCCACTCGGTTGTTTTTGCATTAAATGCCACTTCCAAAGCAAACTTACTTAAGCGTGCCTCAATATATCTGGATGCAGCAGCAGAATCCCCTGTACGCACATCGCCCCAGTTACCTTGGGTTTCTACTAGTAAATTCTTTTGACCAATATTTACCAAAGCATCTCCAATACTAGCATCACCATGCGGGTGATACTGCATACTTTGACCAATGATATTTGCCACTTTATTGAATCTGCCATCATCCATTTCCTTCATGGCATGCAGTATTCTGCGTTGCACTGGTTTTAATCCGTCTTCAATAGCAGGTACCGCTCTTTCTAGAATTACATAGGATGCATAATCCAAAAACCAATTTTTATATTGGCCTTGTACGCCCGATTCATTTTCCGTTACCCTACTTAAATTTTTCTCTTTTGCCATAACTATTCTTAATTTGAACTTTTGAAAGTTCATTATAGTCGGTAAGTGTCTTCACTACCGTCTGCTAAACTATTTAATTCTACAAAAATAATATCCGTGATTGCTGTTAATTCATGCCAAACATTAGCCTGAATTAAAACCCTAACAGGCGCAATCAATACTACCGTTTTTTCCTCATTTGTTTTTAAATTCTTCCAGTGTAAGCTTGCTGTTCCTTGCACCAAAAGCATGTCTTCCGGATTTTTACCAGCCGAAACGCCTTTGTGATAATGTTGCCCACTAACCGTTCCTGCGTTTCGATACACTAATAAAAATTCCCCCGTTCTATCTGTACTAAAATAATGTAATGCACCGCGCTCATCCACTGCTTTAACATCTATTGGGTTGATGGTTACACTCATTATT
>CANGQJ010000010.1 GCA_947456625.1 Bacteroidota bacterium | reverse complement strand
CACGCAACGACAGTCTACAAATAAAAAACCACTTACAATCAAATGTAAGTGGTTCATTTACAACACTTTCTAGTGTAGCGAGAACGAGATTTGAACTCGTGACCTCAGGGTTATGAATCCTGTGCTCTAACCAACTGAGCTACCTCGCCAAAATACGTATTGGTTATACCCTTAAAAGGGTGGCAAAACTACTTAATTTTTTTGAATTTATGGGTTCACTTTAAGACTAAAAACCAACTGTCCTTCAAAAAACCCTTCAAATACATCTCCTTTGGCAGTAGGGCCTACGCCAGCTGGGGTTCCCGTGTATATTAAGTCTCCAGGGTAAATGGTAAAATACTCCGTAATTGCCGCTAAAATCTTGTCTAAAGGATATATCATTAAACTGGAATCTCCTGTTTGTACCGTTGTGCCATTCTTTGCTAATGTATAATGAATGGGATTGTTTGCAATTTCCGATGTGAATGGATGCCATTCCCCTAAAACTGCAGCATTGTCAAATGCTTTTGCTTTTTCCCAAGGAAGTCCCTTCTCTTTTAATGCACTTTGTAAATCACGTGCGGTGAAATCAATACCCACTGATATGGCGTCACAATATTCAATCACTGGAATTCCGTCAGGATGCAACTGCGTTAAATTTTTTCCTTTCTTGCTTACACGCAATACCAACTCGCCTTCAAAATGCAAATCACTGGTGAAACTTGGAATTGAAAAATTTTCACCCTTTGGTAATAAAGCCTTGTCTGGCTTCATAAATATAATAGCAGATGTTGGCACTTCATTGCCCAATTCATGTGCATGCGCAACATAATTTCTACCAATACAAAATATACTCATAAAAAAAATTTACAATTATTAAATTATGTTTCTTTTAAATCTAATGCGTTTGCCATTGTCATTGTGCGTGAAAGACCAACTGCTGCAAAGGATTCAATTACCTCCACACATTTTTGAATTTTAAAATCAATTAGTTTTCGATCCTCTAAAGCCCACTTGCCCAACACAAAATCAACTTGCTTTCCTTTTGCAAAATTATTACCAATACCAAATCGCAATTTGGGATAAGCATCTGTTCCTATTGTTAATTGAATATCTTTTAAACCATTATGACCTGCATCGGAACCTGATGCACGTAAACGAATTTTAGAAATGGGCAATGCCAAGTCGTCTACAATAGTTAATGTATTTTCTAGTTCCACTTTTTCTTTATCCATCCAATACTTAAAAGCCTTACCGCTTAAATTCATAAACGTGGTTGGCTTCACGCAAATAAATGTTTTACCCTTCCACTTTACTTCGGAAACCTCCGCTAGGCGGTCCACTTTAAAAAAACCGCCATGCTTTAATACAAATGCATCTAGCACATCAAAGCCAATATTATGCCTAGTATGCGCATATTCCGCACCTACATTACCGAGTCCTACTAATAAAAATTTTGACATGGCATTATTCCGTTCAGATTATAAAAATACATAAAATCATGGGAGGGATGAAACAAAAATCCCCCCGTGTTATCGGAGGGATTTCATATTCAAATAATGTAAAATTATTTTTTAGCTGTTTTAGCTGCTTCAGACTCTTCTTGTTTTAACTGACGTGTCATAACAATAGAAGCAACTGGGATACGTGGAGGATTCAATACCTCAATGTTTGGAACATTGATATCTTGAATACGGATATTTTCATTCAACTCTAAATTAGTAATATCTAATTCAATAAACTCTCTTAAATCCTTAGGTAACGCTTTTACTTTAACGGCTTTTACTTTAGAAATTAATTTACCACCGGCTTTCACACCTGCAGCAGATCCAACTAATTTTAAAGGTAATGTTGCGATTACTTTTTTGTTGTCAACTAATTCTAATAAGTCAACGTGTAATAAAGCATCTGATACTTTATCAAATTGTAAATCTTTCAAGATACACTTGTAAGTTTTACCTTCTACTGTAACTTCTGCTAATTGGAATTCACTTGTGTACACCAATGGCTTAAAAGCCTTTGCAGAAGCATAGAAATTTACTTCTGTAGCACCCCCGTAAATTACACCTAGCACATTTTCCTGAGAGCGTAGTTGGCGGGCGGCTTTTTTGCCAGCTTCGGTCCTCAAGTGGCCTTCGATTGTAACTGTTTTCATTTGAGATCTATTTGTTTTTTTAAAATATGATTTACTTGCATAAATCATGCCCATTACTCGTTCTCAATAATGGAGCGCGAAGATAGGAAATAAAAAAGTAGCAACCAAGGCTGCTACTTAATATTATCTAAATAATTGATTTTTAACCTCTTGCCTTTAATTGGGAGTGTACAAATAAGCTTGTAATACTCTTATTTTCATAGGCATTTCTAATGGCTATTGCAAATAGGTCCGCAACAGTCACCACTTTAATTTTTGGAGAAGCATGGGCCAATGGAATGGTATCGCAAACCACCAATTCTTCTAAAATAGAATTTTCGATATTTTCATAGGCCTTACCGCTTAATACTGGATGTGTAATTAACGCACGCACTGTTCTTGCTCCTTTTTCCTTTAATAAAGCAGCTGCCTTCACTAAAGTTCCTCCTGTATCACAAATATCATCTACCAATACAATGTCTTTTCCGGCAACATCCCCAATCACAACCATGCTTGCAATTTCATTGGCACGTTTACGGTGCTTATCACAAATAACCATTTCGGCGTTAAAGTAATTTGCCACTTCACGCACACGATTGGTACTTCCTACATCTGGTGCAGCAAAACAAAGGTTTTCTAATTTTAAAGACTCTATATATGGAATAAATATAGCCGAGCTATCCAGGTGATCCACCGGAACATCAAAGAAACCCTGTATTTGTGCAGCATGTAAGTCCATAGTAATTACTCTGTTTGCACCTGCAGCTTCTAATAAAGTGGCAATTAATTTTGCGCCAATCGCCACCCTTGGTTTGTCCTTACGATCCTGACGAGCAAAACCATAATAAGGAATGACTACAATAATTTTATAAGCACTGGCACGCTTTGCAGCGTCGATCATTAATAATAATTCAAATAAATTGTCGGTAGGGGCATAAGTACTTTGTACTAAAAAAACATAGTCCCCACGCACACTTTCCAAGAAAATGGGCTGAAACTCGCCATCACTAAATTTTTGGATATTTATTTTACCAATAGGTGCACCAAAACGTTGGGCAATTTTTTCAGCTAATGCAGTGGAGCCGGTTCCGGCAAATATTTTAACAGAAGGATTCATGAGGTGGTTAAATGTGGTTCAAAGTTATCATTCTGTGTAGCAAATTAGAAACAATACTGCTGCTACTTTTCAACAAGTCATTAACGTAGGATAAAATTCTATTTTTTACATCAAATTTATATCCTTATGTACGGTTATGCCTGTGCAGTAGGGCCACCAAAATTCATGGGAATTTCCACGGGTGAAATATCCCCAATAGGCCCATTGGCCTCCTCATACCTTTCAACATTCTCAACCAAGGCTTTCATAAAACGCTTGGCATGCATTGGAGTCAAAATTACTCTTGACTTAACTTTGCTCTTGGGTGTCCCTGGCATCACATTCACGAAATCTATTACAAACTCGGCATTGCTATGGGTTATGATAGCCAGATTGGCATAAGCACCTTCGGCAATTTCCTCGCTAATTTCAATATTTAAGGGCTGGTTGGGATTTTGTTCCATATTATTATTTGAGGAGCAAAGATACAGGGGATGAAATGTTTAAAAAAAAATTCTACCACTGCATTTCTATGAACTAAATTTGCGCCATGTTAGTATTAGATGGAAAAGTAGCCTCCGCATCAGTAAAAGCAATCCTTTTACAAAAAACACAAGCCTTAAAAGCCGCTGGAAAAAGAACCCCACATTTAGCCGCTATTTTAGTGGGTAATAATGGTGCAAGTGAAACCTATGTGGCAAGTAAAGTAAAAAATTGTGAAGAAACGGGTTTTGGAAGTTCCTTAATTCGTTTTGATGATAATGTTGCAGAATTGGATTTGCTAGCAAAAATTCATGAATTAAACAATGATAAAACGGTTGACGGCATCCTGGTTCAATTGCCTTTGCCAAAACACATTAATGACGAAAAAATAATTGAAGCCATCCATCCTGATAAAGACGTTGATGGTTTTCATCCAATGAATATTGGAAGAATGGTACAAGGCTTAGACACCTTTATTCCAGCTACCCCTTTTGGTGTTTTATTAATGCTTGAATATTATAAAATTGAAACCAAAGGAAAACATGTTGTAGTCATTGGACGTAGCAATATTGTAGGCAGACCCATGAGTATATTATTAAGTGGCAACCGTCCTAAGGGCGATGCAACTGTTACACTATGTCACAGATACACGCCTAAAGAGGAACTTATAAAACTTACACAACTAGCCGATATTTTAGTGGTAGCAGTTGGTATTCCTGAATTTGTAAATGCAGCTATGATTAAGCCTGGTGCAGTAATTATAGACGTTGGCATTACCAGAGTGGAGGATGCTACTGCAAAAAAAGGTTTTCGTATAAAAGGCGATATAAATTATGAGCAAGCAATTACTAAAGCATCGGCAGTAACACCTGTTCCAGGTGGAGTTGGGCTTATGACCATTGCAGGTTTACTAATGAATACCATGAAAGCATATGAAGGTAAATTTTACCATAATTAATTAGTTTTCATTTATCATGAGCAATATCCCAACTACTTCTTATCCAGTAATGGAAATGTTTTATTCTTTGCAAGGCGAAGGATATCATCAAGGCAAAGCTGCTTATTTTATTCGCTTGGCAGGATGTGATGTTGGTTGTGTTTGGTGTGATGTAAAAGACAGTTGGGATGCAAGCAAACACCCCGTATTAAGTATTCAAGAAATTGTAAATAGTGCACTTGCACATCCAGCTCGCTTAGCCATTGTAACGGGTGGCGAGCCTTTACTTTATAATTTAGACCCCCTAACAACTGCCTTAAAAGCAGCTGGATTTCAAACCAACATTGAAACTTCGGGATCAAGCCCTATGTCCGGAAACTGGGACTGGGTATGTTTATCACCCAAAAAATTTAAAGCGCCACTACTTGAGAATTTGCCACTTGCTTCGGAATTAAAAGTAGTTGTATTTAATAACTCCGATTTTGAATGGGCCGAAAAGCATGCAACACGCACCAATCAAAATTGTAAACTATACTTACAACCCGAGTGGGATAAACATGCGCAAATCACTCCTACAGTAATTGAATACATAAAGGAAAATCCTAAATGGGAATTAAGCGCACAGCTTCATAAGTTTATTCAAGTTCCATAATAGTTATATTTACATTATAAATCCCTTTATGAAAAGTAGGCTTTTACTATTTTTTATTATTTTTCTTTCCTATAATAATATTACTGCGCAAAACAATAGTGCAGCACAAAAATTATTTGAAAAATCGGCCAATGCTATGGAGGAAGGGGATTTTAACCAAGCCTTATTTTATTTAAACCAAACTATTGCCAAAGATAGTAATTTTACAGACGCATACATTGCCCTTTTTCAGGTGCACCTTAACTTAAAACAAAATCAAAACGCAGTAACGGTTTTTGAAATAGCACTGAAAAAAGATAGTTTAAGTTGCCTACCTTATTATGTGAAATATGCTAATGCCTATGCTAGTTTGGGCAATTATACTAAAGCATATGAGTTAATTGGAAACTTAAATAATGTAGTTCCAGATTATTTGATAAAAAGTTATAAAAGTTTAAAACAAATTTGTGAATTTGCAAAAGCACACCCCGTAAATCCAATAGTAAAAGTAACCAATGTTGGAGATAGTGTGAATACCAATAATGCCGAATATTTCCCAACAGTAACAGTGCAAGATAGTTTACTTGTTTTTATGAGAAAAGACGGCATAAGACGCGAAGATTTTTTATACAGCACTTACTCAAAAAATAATTTTAGTAAAGCCGTTCCATTATCAGATAAATTAAATGTGGCAGATAAAAAAGGAGCCCCTAGTCTTTCTTCGGATTTGCATACTTTATATTACTCGGCCGAATACAACGAGATGGGACTTGGCAGGTATGACATTTATAAAGTAACCAAAACCGATAGTGGTTGGTCCATGCCCAGAAACCTTGGCCCAAATGTAAATACCGACTGGTGGGAAAGTGCACCAAGTATTTCACCCGATGGACAAGCACTTTATTTTTGTAGCAATATGCCTGGCGGATATGGTGGCATTGATTTGTATGTCTCCTATAAAAATGAAAGAGGCGGCTGGAAAGAAGCTATTAATTTAGGCCCTACTATTAATACAGCAGGCGACGAACAAACTCCTTTTATTCATGCCGATAATAAAACTTTATATTTTTCTTCCAATGGATGGCCCGGTTTTGGAGGCGCCGATTTATTTGTATCACATAAAAAAATAGATGGCAGCTGGAGTAAACCCATTAATTTAGGATACCCTATTAATACCAATGAAAACGAAGCAAGTGTTGCAATTACAAGTAATGGCAAGGAAGGATATATAGCAAGTGACAGGCCAGACAGCAGAGGCGATTTAGATATTTATAAAGTAACCCTACCGGAAATTGCATTTGCAAATAAGACCTATTATTTTAATGGTATAATAAAAGATGCTATCACTCTTAAACCTATATCTGGCAACGTTAAACTTGCAGACCCAAGTGATACTGCCAAGTTTATGCAAATTAATGTAGACACTAGCGGCTATTTTGTTTTAGCACTTCCCTATTTTGATAGTTTAGGTATACAAGTAAATAGTCCTAAACATGATTATGCAAGTATGCTATTAAATAAAGAAAAATTAAATGAACTACAGGGCACCACAGTTTTATTTAAATTAAATCCAATTCAAAAGCAATTCTCTAAAAACTTTAATAATGTTTTCTTTGAATTAAACGCAGCAAAATTACTTGCTAGTTCCAACAATGAATTAAATGCCCTTTTAAATTATTTGCAAACAACACCAAACGCAAATATTTTAATTGAAGGCCATACCGATAATACAGGCAACCCTGCAAACAATTTAATTTTATCAACCAAACGTGCCCAAGCAATTGCAATGTATTTAATGGATAAAGGCATTTCCTTTAACCGCATTACTACCAAAGGTTTTGGAGATAGTAAGCCAATTGCAGACAATATAACCGAAGCTGGCAGGGCACAAAATCGACGTACTAGCTTTACCATTTCAATCCCTTAGTCATTTACTTTTTTGCGTATTTATACTTCATAAACACAATGGTATTTATGCGATGTTTAGCGCATGAATACATTCAAGGAAAAAAATATCAGTACATACGAAGAAGAACTTTTTTACGCCATTGCATTTAGCATGTATAAAGAAGTTGGTGAAAAACAAAAAGTAAAAATGCTTAGGTTTTACAAATCGGCGTTTAATATTTTCAAGTATCGTAAAAAAAATAATTCTGATTGGCCATTAATTAAAGCTGAAGCAGAATTAAAATTTATTGATAAAAATGCAATACAATGTTTTTCAATTTTAAATGCCTATTACCCAAACAGGCTTGCAAATATTAGCGACCCTCCAAACTTATTATTTCTTAAAGGGTCTGATCATTTTAACTTACCTCAACTCATAAGTATTGTAGGTACAAGACAACATACTTTTCAAGTAAAAAAAGTGGTCACAGAATTATTAGAAGGTTTAACCCATTTAAAAATAGGCGTTGTAAGTGGCCTAGCACTTGGTGTTGATGGTATTGCACACCAAGCTGCGCTTACAACTAAGCTACCTACCTGGGGTGTACTTGCCCATGGGTTAGATACCATTTACCCCAACGAACACCGAGGACTTGCTATAAAAATGTTGCAAAATAATGGAGGACTCATCACAGAATGTTTATCTAAAACACCCACTATGACTTTTCAGTTTCCTAAACGCAATAGAATAGTTGCAGGTATGAGTGATGCAACTATTGTTATTGAAAGTGATTTAAAAGGAGGCAGCATGATATCTGCAAACTTGTCAAGAGGTTATGACCGAGAAGTTTTTGCAGTACCAGGAAAAATCCATGATTCAAAAAGTACGGGATGTTTGTATCTTATTCAAAATAATATAGCAACCATGTACCACAGCCCTTTACAATTACTAGAGGATATGCATTGGCCTTTGCCCAATGAACAAAAAATTTTTGTTATTAAACCCATGCAAAAAAATATTATTCTAGACCCAATTGCAAAATGTATTTATATGTTTATTCAAACCCAGGGTCCCATTCATGTGGATATTATTGCTAGTCAATTGGCTATTACAAGTAGCGAACTCGCAAGTTATTTATTACAATTGGAACTTAATGGCCATATTCAATTATTGGCTGGCAACTTATACTTAGCTACTTAAAGCACTGTAAATCAATGTAAATAAAAAACAATTTTGCCTAAATGCGCCAAAAAGCTACCTTTGCCTATGGCAACAAGAAATTCTACCAACAACTCACGCATTTTTGGTCAAGGTTTAACTTTCGACGACGTATTGTTAATGCCGGCTTATTCTGAGATGCTTCCTTCCGAAGTAAAAATCTACAGTCATCTTACCAAAAACATTCAATTAAATGTTCCTATTTTGTCCGCAGCTATGGACACAGTTACTGAAGCTAGTTTAGCCATTGCACTTGCACGTGAAGGCGGCATTGGTATACTACATAAAAACATGAGTATTGAGCGTCAAGCCGAGCAAGTGCGTAAAGTTAAACGTAGCGAGAGTGGCATGATTGTAGATCCTATTACATTAGAAGTGAACGCTACCATTGGTGACGCTTTAATTTTAATGAAGGAAAATAAAATTGGCGGTATTCCAATTGTTGACAAAGGAAATAAGTTAGTAGGTATTTTAACCAACCGTGACTTACGTTTCGAGACCGATAGAAAAAGAAAAGTGAGCGAAGTAATGACCAAACAAAATTTAATTATTGCGCCCGAGGGAACCGATTTAAGAAAAGCAGAAAAAATATTACGTCAACATAAAATTGAAAAATTACCTGTAGTAAGCAAGCAAGGGAAATTAATTGGATTAATTACTTATCGTGATATTTTACAATTAAGCGCTTTCCCAAATGCAGTAAAAGACAATATTGGTCGTTTACTTGTAGGAGCAGCATTAGGTATTACCAAGGATTTATTAGACCGAGCTGCTGCTTTAAATGCAGTGGGTGTTGACATTGTTTCTTTAGACAGTGCACATGGTCATAGCAAGGGTGTTATAGAGGCATTGAAAACGCTAAAAAAGAATTTTAAAAACCTGCCAGTGATTGCTGGTAATGTTGCAACTGCTCAAGGCGCGCTGGCATTAGCTAATGCTGGTGCTGATGCTGTGAAAGTAGGTATTGGGCCTGGATCTATTTGTACAACACGTATTGTTGCTGGTGCTGGTGTTCCTCAGTTAACTGCTATTATGGAAGCAACCAAAGCATTAAAAGGAAAAAATATTCCAGTGATTGCCGACGGCGGAATTCGTTATACAGGCGATATGGTAAAAGCATTAGCAGCTGGTGCCAATTGTGTAATGATGGGAAGTATTTTTGCAGGTACCGAAGAAAGCCCTGGTGAAACTATTATTTACGAAGGACGAAAGTTTAAAGGCTACCGTGGTATGGGAAGTATTGGTGCCATGGGTCAAGGAAGTGGTGATCGTTATTTCCAAGAAGGAACCGATAGCAAAAAATTTGTACCAGAAGGCATTGAAGGCCGTGTAGCATATAAAGGAAACCTTAATGAAATTATTTATCAATTTGTAGGCGGTTTAAAAGCAGGTATGGGATACTGTGGTGCTAAAACTGTTAAGGATTTACAAAATGCAACTTTTGTACAAATCACAAATGCAGGTATGAAAGAAAGCCACGCACACGATATTGATATCACAAAAGAGGCTCCTAACTATAGTCGCAAATAAATAATAAATGAAAAAAATATTGAGTACAATATTGGGAAATATATTTTCCAAAAAAATTTTACTCTTTTCAATATTTACTTTAAGTATTGCTTTAAACAATACTATTAATGCGCAGGATAGTACTAAAAATACTAAACTGCGTTTTAGTTTAATTACTTGTGATGCTGGCGACGACCTTTATACTATTTGGGGCCACACAGCCATTCGAGTAATTGATAGCGTAAATCATACCGATTTTGTTTTTAACTACGGTAGCTTTGACTTTAACACGCCTAATTTTATTGCAAAATTTATGAAGGGTGATTTAATGTATTTTATAAGTGCCGATACCTATTCCAATTTTTTATACGAATACCAATATTTTGGCAGAGATGTGCATGAACAGGTGCTTAAATTAACGCCATTGGAAAAATATAAATGGTATCAGGCCTTCCAAATAAATATGATTGGAGACAACCGTTTTTATTTGTATAATTTTATTACCGACAACTGTACCACGCGCATAAAGGATGGCTTATTTGCCCACGCTCCTATTAATAATTATAGTATTGGCATTCGCTCATTTAGAGAAGAAATAGTAAGTGCCCCTTATAAAAATGGATTAGGTTGGATTGGCATGGGTATTGATTTATTATTAGGTGCCACTTCGGATCAATCACCAAACCTAAACCAGGAAGCATTTTTACCAGCTTTGCTTTATAAAAAAATGGCACTAAATAACCATTTAGTTATTGCCACCAATCATATAAAATACAACAATAAGCAAGCTATAAAGGGGGGTTACCCAATGAATTTTTTAATTGCTTTTTTACTATTATACATTTTTGTTAGTAGTTGGAATAGTTTAATTACGCAACGCATTGCGCGTGTTCTTGACTTTAGCTTGCTATTTATTTTTGGCATTAGCGGTTCACTTGTATTATACATGAGTGCGTTTTCTTTTCACACCGCTTGTCATGAAAATTATAATTTAATTTGGTTACACCCTTTGTATTTATTGGCAATCCCTGTTTATTTTATATCAAAAAAATGGACGGGCTATTTAGGTTATATATTTTTTGCAACCACAGCTATTTTAATGGTAGCGAGCCACTGGGTGCCGCAACATTTTTCAAAATCAGTGATTGTTGTTATGATCACTGCTCTTTTCTTGCAAACCCAACTTATTAAGAGAGGGAAGTTTGCATTATAATTAATTTTCTATAACGCCTAAACGCATTACTATGTTACATTATTACGATTATGGCGAGGACCAACTTTCCTATTTTGACGAGGGTAATAATGAGACAAACACAAGTAAAGCCGCAATTTTATTAATTCATGGCTTTGGCGAGGACCATTGCATTTGGAAAAAGCAAATTGAATTTCTTTCCAAATATTACCGTGTTATAGCACCCAATTTACCTGGTGTACATTGCAAACCTTTAAACATACATCACTCCCATGCTCCCAGTATGCGACATTATGTAGAAGTTTTACATGAACTCATGCACAGCTTGCATATCGAAAAATATTATGTGCTAGGACATAGCATGGGTGGGTATATTGGCCTAGCATTTGCTGATTATTATGTGAATCATGTTATAGGACTAGGTTTAATACATTCCACTAGTTTTGAGGACAGTCCAGCAAAAAAAGAAAGTCGGTTAAAAATAGCAGCGTTTATCCAAGAATATGGGACCAGAAAATTTTTAGAAACTGCTACGCAAAATTTATTTGGGAATGCTTTTAAAATTTCAAGCCCTGGCGTTATTCAGGACGTAATAGATAGCGTTAGTGATTTAAGCCCAGAGGCCATGATACAGTTTGTAATGGCCATGCGCAACCGTAAAGCACATACCCATTTACTAACACAACAACGCATCCCAATTTGGATGATTGTAGGAGAGGAAGATATTGCAGTACCTATTGAAGATTCTTTAAAACAAAGTCAACTTTTACCTACAAATAATGTTATAGTGCTTAAACAAGTAGGCCATATGGGCATGCTTGAAGCAACCGAACAAATAAACAATGCTTTACTTAACTTTATTCGAGAAGCAGAAAAAAAGATTAGATAAATAAACAAATAAAAATCAAAAAAGTACAAAAATTACAATATGTCAAAAATAATATTAGTTACAGGAGCCAGTTCAGGATTTGGAAAAGCCATTGCAGAAAAATTTGCTGCAGGTGGATGGAATTTAATTTTAACTGCACGCCGAAAAGAAAAATTAGAGGCTGTAGCAGCTGACTTAGAAAAACAATTTGGCATAAAAACACTTTGTTTAGCTTTTGATGTACAAGATAAAGTAGCTGTGTTTGAAAACTTAAGCCATCTTCCTACTGAGTGGCAAGCGATTGATTTATTGGTAAACAATGCAGGCCTTGCATTAGGACGTGACTCGTTTTTTGACGCCAATTTAGAAGATTGGGAAACAATGATTGATACGAATGTAAAAGGATTATTGTATACCTCAAAAGCAGTGCTTCCTTATTTAATAAAACAACAAGGGCATATCATTAATATTGGTAGCACCGCAGGCAAGGAAGTATATAAAGATGGTAATGTATATTGTGCCACTAAGCATGCGGTGGATGCAATTACTAAAGCACAAAGAATTGATTTATTGCCTTATAAAATTAAAGTAACTGCCATTCACCCAGGCGCTGTTGAAACTGATTTTTCATTAGTAAGATTTAAAGGAGATGCAAGTAAAGCTGCTGCTGTATATGCAGGTTATACCCCATTAAAAGCAGAGGACATTGCAGATACTGCTTGGTATGTAGCCAATACACCAAAACATGTATGTATTAACGATGTGGTAATGACTTGTGTTGCACAAGGAAATTCAACAATGATACATAAGGACTAACCGAAATCAATTTCGGTATTGTCTCCAATATTTAAAGTGCGGCTCAAGCCTTTAACTGAGGCGTCACTACCAATTAAAGAATTATCCAAAACTACTTCATCTAATGAAGTATAGGTTCCAATAATACTTTCTTTAACAACCGAACTTTTTATTACGGCATTATTTCCAATAGTAACGTGTGGGCCTATTATTGAATTTTCAATAATACAATTATCGGCAATGCTTACTGGAGGAATAATAATCGTATTTACATACAAGTCGGGATTCACGGTAAGGCCTCCCGTCTTTTTTAGTAATACCGCATTGGCTTCCAGCAATGATTCTTTCTTACCACAATCATACCAGTGCTTCACTTTAAAAGAATTAAATAATACTCCTTTTTTAATCATACACTCCAAGGCATCGGTTAAATTATATTCACCATGCGATTTGATATTCTCAGTTACTAATTGTGAAAAGCAATCAAATAAAATTTGAGACTCTTTAATTTTATATAAACCCACTAAGGCATTATTACTTTTTGGAATAGATGGTTTTTCAACCGCATGTAACACTTTACCTTCTTCATCAATTTCAACTACACCAAATTGTCTTGGGTCGTCAACCTTTTTAATACCCAACATACTTGTTTCACTAGCAATCACTTCTCTAATATCAAACTCACAAATAGTATCACCTAGTGCAATAAAAACTTCATCCACTCCCACAATCTCTTTTGTCAATTGAATGGCATGTGCCGTTCCCTGACGATCGTTTTGATAAACGAAATGGGTTTTTAGATTAGGATAGGTTTGTTCCACATAATCCTGGATTTTTGCTCCTAAATAACCAACTATAAATATGTATTCGTCAATGCCCACTTCTTTTAATTGATCTACGATAAAACTTAAAATGGTTTTACCAGCAATTGGAATTAACGCCTTAGGTTGTGTATATGTATGCGGTCGTAATTTTGTACCTGCACCAGCGACCGGAATAATAGCCTTCATTTTAGTCCTTTTTGGGGAGGGTAAAAATAGCAAATAACTGTTAGCAAAAGTCCTATTTTAACCATTTTTGGGTCTTTTTTCAAAGAAAAGGGCCTTTTTGTGGCATTTAAGGTCAAATAGACTGTAAATGTGGATATTAGGCCCCTACTTGTTGAAAGAAAGCTTTGTATAGGCCTAATAATGGATTATTTTTGCAAAATATTCTATTACAATATCAAGTTATTCTATAAATTATCCAACTATGCAAAGAGATACCCTTGTTTTTGACATTATCAATCAAGAATTACAACGCCAAAGACGTGGCATTGAGTTAATCGCTTCAGAAAATTTTACCAGCTTACAGGTAATGCAAGCCATGGGTGGTGTGATGACTAATAAATATGCCGAGGGTTATCCAGGTCGTAGATATTATGGAGGATGTGAGATTGTAGACAAAACAGAAACTTTAGCAATAGATCGTTTAAAAGAAGTTTTCGGATTAGAATATGCGAACGTTCAACCACATAGTGGCGCGCAAGCAAATGCCGCAGTAATGTTAGCAATATTACAACCAGGCGATGCCATCTTAGGATTGGATTTAAGTATGGGTGGTCACTTAACACACGGAAGTGCGGTTAACTTTTCAGGTAAAACTTACAAACCTCATTTTTATGGTGTTGTAAAAGAAACTGGACTCATTGACTATGAAATGTTAGAAAGCCAAGCAAGAACGCATAAACCAAAATTAATTATTTGTGGAGCAAGTGCTTATAGTCGTGATATTGATTACGCACGTATTAGAAAAGTAGCAGACGAAGTAGGTGCTTTTGTACTTGCCGATATTGCACACCCAGCAGGTTTAATTGCAAAAGGATTATTAAGTTCTCCATTTAATCATTGTCATTTTGTAACTTCTACAACCCACAAAACATTACGTGGACCGCGTGGTGGTGTGATTATGATGGCAAAGGATGGTGAAAATACATTAGGCTTAAAAGATGTAAAAGGTAATTTAAGATTATGGTCCAATGTGATTGATATGGCGGTGTTTCCAGGTACACAAGGTGGACCATTGGAGCATGTGATTGCAGCTAAAGCAATTGCCTTTGGTGAAATTTTATCTGATGATTTTACAGTTTACGCAAAGCAAGTGCAAAAAAATGCACAAACTATGGCGGCAGCCTTTGTAGCAAAAGGATATGAAATAATTAGTGGTGGTACAGACAATCATTTAATGTTAATTGACTTACGTAATAAAAATATTAGTGGTAAAAAAGCAGAACAAGTTTTAGGCCATGCCGATATTACTGCTAATAAAAACATGGTGCCATACGATGATAAATCGGCATTTGTAACTTCGGGTATTCGTTTTGGCGTGGCAGCTATTACAACACGTGGAATGAATGAAGGCCATATCCCTTTTGTAGTGGACTCCATTGATAAAGTATTAATGAATGCCGATAACGAAACTATCTTAGCGGAAACTAAAAAAGAGGTGAATAAATTCATGGAGCAATTTGTATTGTATCCTGAATTAGGCTAATAGAACGAAGCTAATCCCCAATATAAAAGCCCTTCCCTTAAAACGGAGGGGCTTTTTTTGACATAGTTGAATTCAAAAATGAACTAACTTTAGGGTATGATACAAAGACTACAAACCATTTGGTTATTACTCGCAAGCGCAGCTGCCTTCTCGGTTTTGCGCTTTCCTTTTTATTATACTCCAACTCCTTTTTCATTAGAAATTAATGGTAGTGCACAGTATAGTACTTTAATATCATTGGCATTTAGTGCCTGCCTAAGTTTCATTACCATTTTTTTATATGGCAACCGTATGTTGCAATTAAAAGTGGTGATTGTAAATTTTTTATTATCTATTTTAATTGGCTACTTTATTTATAAGGTTGTAATAGCCAATCCCGGAGGAGGTTTCACCCTGGCCTCACTTGCACTATTTATAATTCCTATTCTACAAATTTTAGCTATGGTTAAAATTTATAAGGACGAAAAATTAGTGAAAGGCGCGGATAGACTTCGCTAGTGTCAATAGGAAATTTGACGCATTCTATTTTGTCCAAAAAATCTTTTTGTTTGAATAATTTTTTTCAAAATATTGCCAGTTTGAATCCATCCAACTAATAATAATAGTTCCATTACAGCTATACACTTTTGCTTGACAAGCTCCTAAGTTAGAAGCAGGGTTTTCAAAGAGTACCACTATTTTATTATTATAAATACAAGTAGACAATTGTGCCCCTTGTAAAATAAACTGACAATCTCTACCTGCAATCACTTTTTGAATCCATAAAACATTCAAAGGAGAATTTGACAAAGTAATACTGTCGCATTTTGACAAGCTATCAATCATATAAGTGCTATCTATATTGGTACTATTATCATGTGCACTTTTAGAACAAGTTGATGTTAGCATTACAACTGATAAAAGGCAGAAAGTTATCAATAATTTTTTCATGCTGATGTATTTATTTAATTGTCATAAAGTCACTAGGCAACATAGTGGATACCTTTTCTGACCAAGCCCAGTAGCCGTCCGTTAATAAATCTAAACCGTTGTAATAGTCTCCATTGGGATAAATAAAAATAGGACTATTGGTTCTTAAACTAATATCGGTCCTCGTGATTTCATTCATTCGATATACAGGCAATGTTTTTGCAAATTCATTCGGGATTTTCTTATTTAAATTGATCACTTGCAAAAAATCCTTAAAATAAAAAGTTTTAGCAGTTGGCTCATTGGACGCAGCTACAACACTATCCCTTGATACTATTTTATAAAGCGTGACTTTATTTTCATCAAAGGAAAGGCTACGCACTTTAGTATAATAATCCAAAGAATCATTGTTGGTAATGTTATGCCCCTTTTTTAAAATTTCTTTTACTCTAAACTCTTCCTCTCTTGACACCGTTACAACTTTTCGAATTTCGAATCCGTCTTTTTCAAGTTGATTATTGTATAAGCTTCTCATAAAATGTCTTAAGGAAGCATTATAAGTCATATTTCTTGCCTTATTCCATGCTGCAATTTGTTTTGGTTTATTTGATTTTAATTCCTCAAATAAGGGATATCCTTTGAATGAAAAAGTATTGTTATTAAAATCAATTTCAAATTTTGATAGCAAATAAATAATACGATATCCAAGTTCCGTATTTTCAAAAATGAGTTTATCATTGGTAAAAGCCCTTAGTTTATTAGAGTTAGCGCCAAATTTAAATTTAAGCACTTCTGGATTTTTAAAAATGCAGTTTTTTACCATTAGCGGACTACCAATAAAATAAGAGGTAAAACTTTCACCCCATCGCTCCCAACCATTGTCATCATAGGATTCCACCACTACTTCTTTTAACTGATTGGAAGTTGGATTTAACAAGATAGTAATGGATTCATTATTTTGACCAATTTGAATGGTGTTTATATTGTCTTCATAATTAAGTGAAGTGGCTACTAATTCATACTTGCCTGGCTTTAAATGATCTAATTGAAAATCACCTTTTGCATTAGATATAGTACCATTAGTAGTGTGACTCAAAAATATGCTTATACCTTCTAAAGGCTTTTTAGTTTCACTATCAATAACACTGCCGCTCAGTTTTGACTGGGCAGATACATAAATAGAAAATAAAAGCAAAATTGAACTTAAAGTATATTTCATATCAGTTTGATAATTGAGCGTATTATTTCAATACTTTTTGAATAGACACCAACTTCCCTTTACTATCCATTCCTTCCAACACTAATCTAAAAGCATTCGTTACATCATTATTGTAAAATTCAACTCGTACTTTTTGATGTGTTTTATCCAGAGTAATCCATGGATTCCAAAGCAATGTAGTGCGTAAGTCTTTTACATTTTCCTGTAATTTTTCGGCATAATTGGGGCTATAAAATTCCTTGTGCGCTATATAACCAACAATAGATTTATAATCCATACCGCTTGTGTTAATAGTTTTATTTTCATTAATAAGATCCCCTCCTCTTTTTTTATACATAACAATTGCAGCACCACCAGCAATCATTCCACCATTTGCATTACTCGCAATGATGCCACCACTTGGATTTAATCCACCCATAAAATTATTGGTGAATACTTTTACATAAGCCAAGCTTTTTACATCAATATTATAAAGCTCAGATGTTTGTATAGGTGTTTCGTCTAAATAAAATGATGGAGACCCTCTACGATATGTTAAAACTCCTAAAGACGCAGTACCCCCAATATTATTACCTACCTCCAAACCAGGCACCTTTCCCGTTAAAAAATCAAAAATATCAATAGTATGACTTGCATTTTCAAAACTGATCATATCAAATGCTGCTGTTGCTTCACCAGAGAAAATCCCAAATGTATATTTCTTATCCAACTCTTTTATCCTTGCCTTTTGCTTTGAAAAGACAGTAACCTCTTTTAAAGAATTTTTTTTATTTAAAGAATCAAATTTATATTGCTCTCTTACAATTGCATGTAATTTACTCAGCCCTGTAGTATCAAATGTTGATTTTAAAAAATCAAGAACTACCTTGGTATCAGGCTTAAACAAATCACTCTCAATATTTAAATTTTTATTTGAAACCGTAGTAGAGCCATTTATTTTATAATAAATTTTAGTGGTATCATATAACATCGCATTAGCAATTGTAAATGACCCATCTTCCATAATAGGCAGGGTAATCATATTATTACTTGAGTCCTTAGCAACAAAAATCAAATTAATAGTTTCGGACTTTTTAGGCTTCTTAGTTCCATAATCAGTGATTTTCCCATTTAAAGTTTGATATGCAGAATCCCTAGCAAACTTTAATTCAGGCGAGGGGCTACTTAAAATTGTATTCCAATTGTATCTACTCCAGCCATTGGTTAGCATCACTAAATCCAAATGATTATAAACACTATCACCGTTAGAAGAAAAATAATAAGCCGGATTGTAAACATGTCCAGCTAATTCCCCATTAAGTAATAAATGGGATACTATATTGTTGTCATTAAATTGATTGGTATTCGCATCTGTTATCGACAAGGAATAACTAGCATAGGTAGAATCCTTTAACTCAATCTCAAGAATATTTTTACCTCTTTTCAATGTATTTAATGTATCAATACTTAGTATAGTATTTAACTTATAATCTTCATTCTTTACAAATAGCTGCCTTTCGCACAAGGGTTGATTATTTTCATCAAACACCGTAAGCTTTAAAATACCAGTAAGCATTTTATTTAATGGAAGTGTACTAGTGATTGATTCCTTATCCGATAAATTTAACTTAGCCATAAACAAAATAGAACTATTCATTTGCCCTACCAGTGTTAGCTGTTGCATATTTAAAGGTGCACCCTTTGTTCTTTGCACATGAAAAATTCTATTTGAACGACCTAACTCTACATTTAAATTAACCCCTATTTCTTCTGCAATAGGCAATGGTGTATTATGTTTTATGCCCAAAACATCAATCCAATGTGCAATATATTTTTGACCTGTCAATGGCACAAACTGGAACTTACCCATACCATCGTGAATTGTTTTAATAGAAGCAATAGAATCCCCCTTTGTGTTTTTAATAACTCCTAAAATATTTTCTGGCAATCCTAATCCATTAATCGCCTTAAATGCAATTACATTTATTTTATTATTAAGCAAATGGCCTGATTCAGGTAAAAAATGAATACTTGATTCATTAATATTCTTTTGCCCTGCAGATACCTGAGTCTTATTATTTAGAATTTTAAATTGTTGATGAAAAAAATTGGTCGAATCAAAATTGCGCATCCACTTGGTATAAGCAATTGCATGTAATGTATTGCCTTCAAAATTATCAGGTACTTTAAAATGTACTGCTGCATAACTATAAGCAATGGGAGTAGCGGTTGCACTTATCAAAGCACCATTGTCATCGTACCAATCTACATATAAGTTTTTGGATAGTTGAGATGGCAGAAACCCACTCATTAAATAGGCCTTATACCATATAGTTTGTCCATTTGCATAATTGCTATTATCAAAATGCAAATACAGTTTTTCTTGAGGCGCTTTCGTATTGTATTGTTGCAAAGCGGCTTCAATACCTTGTGCAAGTGAAAAATTGCACACAAATAAAGTAACACAAAATATGAATAGGGTTTTTAATGTATACTTCATTTGCAGCTTAGTTTTATTGAATTTACGAATAATATTAAATAAAAGCTGCAATTTCAATTTTACGTAGAACTACGGAGAGGTTAAAACGATTTTGCAAATAAAAAATCCCCACATAAAAATGCAGGGAGAAGAAGGGCACTTGCAATTCGATTTTTCTTTAACCCTTTCTTATTTAGATATATAATTACTTTGAAATCTCTTTCATATTAGCCAAATAAGCCTCAATTCCAGTTAGCACATTATTTGCCAATTTAACTTCATTAAATTTTACATTTTCAAGATCCTTTTTATTTGAAATAAAGCCACACTCAAATAAAACTGCTGGCATTAATACATTTTCCAGCACCCAAACTCCTCTATCTTTTTTAGCAATCTGTCCTTTTCCAAAAACCTTAACAGTATTAAATTGTAGTGATTCTGCTAATGCCATACTCTCTTTTGTAAAAATATTTTTATGATTAGGAACATAGTAAACTGCTCCACTTTCCTTAGCATTATCTGAACTTCCCATATGAATTGAAATAAATAAATTCGCTTTAGCTTTATTAGATATATCAGATCTATCAGTAACTGGAATAAAATCATCAGACTCCCGTATAAGCACAATTTTAATGTTTGGATTGGTATTGAGCTCATTAATTTTTTGAGCAATTTCGAGGGTTAATGTTTTTTCATTACTTCCATCTGATGCACTTGCGCCATCATCCTTGCCACCATGTCCAGCGTCAATGATTACCGTATACTGTTTATCCAATTTAATAATTGGCCTTTCATAATTAGCCGTCCTAAAAGCAAATAACATTGCAATTACTGCCATTATTGGCAAAATAGACAGCCTTCTTAAATAACTAAATTTCGTGGATGTTGATTGTGTTAACATTTTGATTCTTCGTTTAATTGGTGAATAAAAAAATGAGTTTGATAAAATATGTTGTTGTGCAGGATAGGCTGATGCTAATAATAATTGAGCTAAAACCGAAGCGTCATTATTTTGAATAGATTTTTGATCTGCTATAAATTCGTGAATCAAGTACAATTCATTTTTAATAAGCCATGTTATTGGATTAAACCATCCTATTATCATTTGTAACTCAATCAACAATTTATCGAAAGAGTGATTTTCTTCGATATGTACCACTTCATGAGCAAGAATTTTCTCACCCACTTCACTATTCAAATCGATAGATTCATTCCAAAAAATATATTTAAAAAATGAAAATGGTGTTCCTTTTACATTTGTCATTACTAAATAATAGCCCATTAATTCAGTTATGGGATACTGCTTGATTAAGTTGATGATATTCCATAATGATTTTATAAACCTTATAATAAACAACAAAGAGATTAAAATGGATAAGACAATTAAAATACGATCCCAAGTAAATAAATTATTTTGCTCCACAACTACCTTTTCTAAAGTACTATTTCCGTCTGCAACTAAATTTGCAAAATGAGCTACTCCAGTTTGCTTTACAACTTGCTCTTTGACTATAATAATTTTAATAAAAGGCACTAACCAAGAAAGGATTGAAATTCCCATTAAATAAAACCTATTGTACTGATGAAACTGTTTGTTTCTTAATACAAACCAATAGTAAGTATATAATATAGCGCTACATATTACTACTTTCAATAAATAATAAAGTATTGTTATCATAACAGTTATTTTTTCTTTTTAATTTGTTGGAGCAGCAATTCCAAATCAGCCACTTTTAAGTCCTGCTGCTTAACCATAAAGGAAACAACATCTGAAAATGAACCTTCAAAATAGCATTCTACCAAACTTTTTATAGTTGAAGAAGAGTATTCTTCTTTACTAATCACAGGTGCGTAGCAATGCACCCTGCCATGAACTTCGTGGTTAATAAATCCTTTATCAATTAAGATTTTAATAATTGTGGCAATGGTGTTGCTATGGGGTTTTGGCTCTGGCATTGCATCTACAATGTCTTTTAAATAGGCAGACTCCAATTTCCATAGTACTTGCATTACTTGTTCCTCGGCTTTTGTTAATGGCTTATTCATCTTTTTTGATTTATGAGAACAAACCTATAACTAATTATTTAGTTTTACAACTAATTTTTTAGTTTTAACAAAAAATAAAAAAAAAACCCCGCATAGACATGCAGGGGGATCTAAATTTTATATGAACTTATAAAAGTCTATTTATCTACTACCACAAATACAACTTCCTGAGTTTGAGCGTATTTTACATTTTCCCCATTTTGAATTGCGGGTGTCCACTTAGGAGAACTTTCAAATATGCGCATTGCTTCTTCCGCAGTTCCATACCCTGGATCATTTAAGGCTTTTACATTTATTACTTTTCCATCTTGATCGATTTCAAAATTTACTTTTACTGCATATTGACCCGCAGGAGCACCTCTTCGTTTAGGTAAATCTCTATCTAATGCTCTTTCCAAATATTTAGCCCACCCATTTTGCACTTTACTAAAAACAGGAGGTATTTTGACCGTTGTAAATAATGGTTTACCGGTAACTACAACCGAATTACCATCTTTATAACTAACTACCACAACTTTTTCTAATTCATTAGTTGTAGAGTTATTGTTTTCCTCAATATTGATACCGCTTATTGCTTTTTTCGTTGTGATTTCAACTACGCCGTTTTGACCATCCTCAGGATGTCTACGCATTGCATCTGCCCCTTTCCATACACTAACTTTTTGTATATCATTGGGTGAAATTTTATTTAATTCGTTAGCTGAAATCTTAACTCCATCAATAAAGTAGGTAGGTTTTGGCGTTGAAGTAGAAACATCTGCAGTTAAAGATGATACATTTTCAGATTCCTCTTTTTTTGCAGGTGGTGGTGGAGGTGGTGGTGGTAATAACTTCACTTTATTAGCAGGTCTCGAAGTATCACTTACTAATAACGTAATGTTTTGTTTAATTTCAGATATTTTTGTTTCAATACGTTCTTTTGCATGTACTTTAATAGATACTAGACATACCGATGCAATTAATACTGGCAATACCATTACCCTTCGTAGGTAGGAGTATTTAGTGTTGGTAGATTTTGTTAACATAGTTAAGCGTCGTTTAATGGATGAATAAAAGAATTGATGTGTTGGATTTAAAAAATGATTTCCATAATGAGTTTGTAATAACATTTTGGCAAAAGCTTCTACATTACTATTACCTACGGCTTCTTCATCCGCGATGAATTCATGAATAGTAATAAGTTCTTTTTGAATGATCCAATTAAATGGGTTCATCCAAAAAAGAGAAGAAACTAATTGGCAGTAAATTCTATCCCAGGTATGTTTTTGTTGAATATGGGTAATTTCATGTTTAAATATTTGTTGGCCACCTTCCTCCTGTAATGAAATTGATTGTTTCCAAAATAAATTACTTAAAAAAGAAAATGGAGCATTCTCTTCATTGGTATTAATAAAATCAAAACCCTCCATTTTTGTTACTTCAGACTGTCTTTTAAGTAAATTAATTTTTAAAATTTGTCTTAACAGTATTGCTATTAAGACAATTGTAATAGCAGCTGCAGTAACTATCATATAGTCTGCCCAATCTAAATGAATGCCATTATTGCCCGAAGTGGTTGGTATTACAAACAATATTATTGCATTGGATCTATATAAAACTGGTTCTTCAACGCTAAACCAATTAAAATTTAACAATGGTGCAATTAAGCTTATTAATGATGCAAACAATAAATAAAAGCGATTGTAATAATGAAATTTTTTATTTCTAAGCGCAATCCAGTAATACGAAACAAAAAGACCCGAAATAAATATTGATTTCAATATATAAATGAGCGCTGTTTGACTAGTCATGGCTTTTGTTTTTTAATTGTTTTAAAAGCAATTCTAAATCGGAAATGGACATTTGTTTTTTATCAACCAAAAAAGAAACCACATTCGCATAAGAACCTTCAAAATAACTTTCTGTTAAACCTTCAATTCTTTTAGCAGAATAATCCGCTTTGCTGATCAATGGATGGTAAAAATTGTTACGATTAGGATTTTGAATGCCTACAAATTCCTTTTCAACCAAAATTTTCAAAAGGGTTGCCACGGTATTATGATGTGGCTTTGTTTCTTCTAATGCCTCTAAAACATCTTTGATAAATCCGCCCTTATCTAATGCCCATAAGGCTTGCATGATTTGTTCCTCTGCCTGTGTCAATTTTTTCATAATGTATATTTTATCTTTCTAACTAAATTCTTAGTCAATATTATAACTATATTTTTAGTTAGACAAAATATTTTTATACTATTTTTGAGAATATCGGGTTTTAACCAAATTCAATCAATTGAAAAGAATAGTACCAAATGAGTCATAAAGTATTCATTACAAGCGCTTTATTATGTCTATTATTTATAGCCAATGCACAAAATAAAGCTGGTTTAATTATTTATGATATTAAATACCCAAATGAAAATTTAAATGCTAAACCGGTTGAAACCCACTTATTATTTAACGATTCAATCAGTATTGGAATAGCATATGCTACTAAAATTTATACACAAGAAAATGTTGGGTTACATCAAGAAAAAGGAGGCGTAGGAATGACTTTTAAATATGGTGATGAAAAAGGAGAAATGATTTATCGAAATTTTAATGCCGAAAAAATTACCCTTAGGTTTCCTAAGTCTGCAGCATTAGATGCATATTTTGTAAATGATTCTTGGTTAAAAATTAATTGGGAAATTAAAGATGAGCTACTTGCAATTGGCAAGTATACCTGTAAAAAAGCAATTGGAACATTTAGAGGACGTGTATATATAGTGTGGTTTACAGAAGAAATACCATTGCCCTACGGCCCTTTTAAGTTGTATGGATTACCTGGGCTTATAATTCAGGCAGAAGATACTGAGAAGATGTTTTCGGTTACAATGAAGCATATTGAATATCCTACCAATCAAGAATTTGATATTACTGAGCCAATTGAAATTGAAAAAAAATCAATTCAAGAATATGCTTACATTCAAGATCATTTTGAGGATATATTTTTAGAAAAATAAACGCAACGATGCCTAAAGGAATACGTTTAACAAAAAGTTCAAATAAAATAGATTCAAAGAGAAAATTTAAAATTGAAAAAGTTTTTGAATGGGAGGAAACTCCCAGATATTAGGTGCATAATTTTTAAATGTATATGTACTGAAATTATTGGTTTATATAAAATCATATTCGTTTTTAACTGATATTTATTATATTTAAATGTTTAAAAATTAACAAACTGCTTCAAAATGAAAAGTGTATTAAACGCGAAATTTGCCATCTTATATTTTACAATCTTTTTTTCAATTTGTTCCATTTCTTTAACCGCACAAGACTCCGTATACTTTTATGATATTACGGGGACTAAATTAGCGCCTTCGAACCAAGCACCTATCATTAGTATTGTTAGAAAAGAAGATACTGGCTGGTTAAAGCTTGACTACTTTACCCATTCCAAAAAACTAAGCTCCACCTATCATTATAAAGATCGTGATTTCAAAATCAAACAGGGTGAATTTAAATCCTACTATGCCAATGAATTATTAGCTAATTCAGGCTATTACTCCAATAACCATAGAGCTGGTTTTTTTGAAAGCTATTACCCCAATGGCATGATGGCTGATTCCTGCAAATATATTAATGGACTTCCCGCCGGCACATGTAATGCATGGTATCCTGACGGCACTCTTGAAAGGCAAATGCAATTAGATAGTGTTGGTAATACCACAGGTATTATAATTGGATATTTTCCCAATGGTAATATTTCATATAAGGGTAGACTTGTAAAAGGAATGCGTAAAATTGGGCCTTGGACCTATTATCATGAGAATGGAAATAAAGCATCCATTTTAAAGTATCCCACTTTAGATGAAACTACATTAAATCAAGTTCCCGAACTAAAGTATGATACGATTGAAGGGCTACCTTACGATTCATTAATCGATTATACGACTGCAATTTGCTATGATGAAAATGGGATGGAGCAGCCAGGCCTGGAGATAAAAAATACAATTGGGCAGTATAAAGACGGTATCAATGGTTGGATGAAATATTTAACCAGTTGGCTGCAAGGTATTGCTGACACTAGAAGATCCGATGTGAATACTTTAACTTATACCTGTTTCTTTAGTATAGGCACTGATGGTAAAGTAAATAATGTTTTACTATCTAATAAGGTAAATGATCAACTTGATGGAGAAGTAAGAAAAATATTTTTAAAATCAAAGCCATGGATACCTCCATTCCATAATAATAGAAAAATACCGTTCATGCACCGACAGGCAATTATCATATCACCTTACAATGCTAATAAAAACTTAGAAAATGCAGTTCCCAAAAAAGTAATCTCCACAGAACTTATTGGTGTGCCTAGTGGTCGTGGAATAGGTGGGAATCCCTTAAATAAAAATCAATTTAATAATTTTTAAGCTGCTTCGAACTCTCTAACATTTTTAGCATTCTATTAAGTGTAAAGTTTTGCAATTAAGATTATATTCACTATCTATTAACATCTAGTTAATCTCATGAAACTTAAGGCAATCTTTTCATTTTTTTTTATTTGTTTTTTTATTCTAGCCAAAGCGCAAAAGAAGCAATTAGCTCCTGAATCTATCGATTCGGCTTACTGGAGTATTCAGAAAAATACATTTAGAATTAACTTAACCTTCCCTGCGCTTACATTAGGTGACATACCAGAGGGCACAGGGATCTTAACAGGTATGTATGAGTGGTCGCAAAAAAGAAACTTATCAATGGTTAGTAAACTAGGATTGAATTCATACGACGATTATCATGAAAGATTTTTAGTTAAATTTTCTTACCAGGCCTACGCCTCTGTTGAACAACGTTATTATTTTAATTTTAAAAGAAGAATTCGTAAAACAAAACCTATACTCAATAATTGTGGTACTTATTTAGGCTTAGAAGCAAGGTATTTATCTAATGCGTATATAAGTCCCGATGATAATAGTTTCAAGACTCCATCCTCCGGTTTTAAACTATATTATACTATTGGTCATCAGGTTCAAAAGAATAATTATTTTATTAACTTCCATTTCGGCATTCAATCCAATTTAGAAAGCATCACTAATGGCATTGGAATTGGATATGTTTTTTAATTACTCACTATGGGAACCATTTTTAATATACTTGAGACTGAAAACTTATCCATCTTAGAAAATGCAAACCATTTTTTACCAATATCTTTTAATGAGGCGCCAATATGATATACTTGTGAATTATCAATAATTAAAAAACGGCCATGACTTTTTGAAAAAACTTGAATTTCAAAATTTCCATATTGCTCATTTACTTTTTGAATATCTAAGGTCAATTGCTTTGAAATATTTTTAGTTAATATCAGAACAGTTACATTATTATTTTTCTTAGATAAATGTGTTAATGTGTTATCATTTATATAGTTGTCAATTAATATTATATTTCTTTTGGCAGAACGAATTATTTTTGATGTTAATATATAGGCATCAAATACTTGACCTTCAAAAAAAATTCCTTGTGAAGGAATCACATCTCCTTCTAGTGCTTTAAATATTTTTTCAAACTTTTGATCTGCATATAATTGTTTTTGTTCAATACTTTCAATTCTTTGAAATAACCCATTATGTATTGATACAATTTTACGCATTTCCACAAAAGCGTTAATAATTTGAATACTAACTTTAATTGCAATATCACTCCTTAAAATTGCAGAAAGCATAGCCACTCCTTGCTCCGTAAAAGCAAATGGAGGTTTTCTCAGCCCCATTTTATCTTCATTGGACATCACAATTTGTGATTTCCAATTTTTAAACTCTATTTTAGTGAGTTGAAAACGAAAAATTTTAGGAAAACGTTCCACATTTCTGTTAACTGCCTGATTTAGCACACGTGTTTCCACTTGATACATTTCTGCTAAAACACGGTCAAGCATTACTTGTGAATCTCGAAAAATAAAAATTCGATTTCGGATTTCATTTTTTGAAAAATTGAGCTTTTTATTCATTTGCTAATTGTATTTCTTTTACAATTGCTTTTTGCACGAGTTGATTTAAGCTAATGCCTTGTATGGTTGCCAACATTGCAGCCTTTTGATGAATTTCAGGCTTGACACGAATATTAAAAGAGCCTTTAAAGCTTTTTAAAAGTGGTTTATTAGTTTGTTTACATATTTCAATATAATCATCCACAGCTTCTTTGAACATGTTTTTTAATTCTGTAACCGATGAACCTTCAAACATTACTAAATCATCGATTCCTTCTATTTTACCAAACAAAATATTATCCTCATCACTAAAGACAACTGATGCAAAAAATCCTTTATATTTTAATGTGTTATTCATATAATTTGTTTTAAAGTAAGTTCAACAATAATATTTTTTAAATAAATTCTATTCATAATTTTATTTGGATGAGGTTTATGAATCAAAATGTGTTTATTGAAATTTACATGCACAAAAGCAACTCTTGACCCAGAGGTTTTGCCTTTATTTTCAATCTCAAAACCCATACTTTGTAATAACGAGCTTAGCTCATCAAATGTAAAATCCTTAGGTATACTTAAGAATCTTTCCAGTAGTTTGTCTTTCTTTGTCATGTAAATTTATGCAACTATTTTTCAGTTGCAATAAATTTAAGACATAATAATTTGCAAAAACAAATTTAAAATTTGCAACCAATTGTTTTTCAATAAGTTACATAGAATTTATCCTAAGTACTTCCCTGTTTGGGAGGCCTTGCATTTAGCCAAGCTGCTTGGAATTCCTGCATAAACAACGGTACCTCCTGCATCACCGGCCTCGGGGCCCATGTCAATTACCCAGTCCGAAGCCTTGATGACATCGGTATTATGTTCCACCACAATTAAAGAGTGACCTTGATCAATTAAAGCATTAAAAGCTTTTAATAGTTTATGGATATCATGAAAATGTAAACCTGTTGTAGGTTCATCAAATATGAATAACATTTTTTGATTCGCTTTTCCTTTTCCAAGGAAACTAGCAAGCTTTACACGTTGTGCTTCACCACCACTTAAGGTACTACTGCTCTGTCCCAATTTCACATAACCCAATCCCACTTCTTGTAATGGACTTATTGCCAACACAATATTTTTTTCTTCGCTAAAGAATTCAATGGCTTCATCCACACTCATTTCCAATACATCATAAATACTCTTGCCTTTATAATGTACTTCCAATACCGATTCTTTAAAACGCTTACCGCCACAGTCCTCACAGGTTAAATGCACATCCGCTAAAAATTGCATTTCCACTAATTGCTCGCCTTCGCCTTTACAAGTATCGCAACGGCCTCCGTCTACATTAAAAGAAAAATGTTTTGGAAGAAAGCCTCTAATTTTTGACAACGCTTGTTTTGAATACACATCTCTTATGGCATCATATGCCTTAATATAGGTTACAGGATTACTTCGAGATGATTTACCAATTGGGTTTTGATCCACCATTTCAATGGCATCAATTAAATGCAAATCACCTTTAATATCGGCATAGCCTCCCACTAATTCCGTTGGTTGTTGCTTTGCTTTTAGTAAAGCATTGTACAATACTTTTTTAACAAGGGTTGTTTTGCCGCTGCCACTCACTCCACTAATTACACATAAACTTTGTAAAGGAAAATCCACATTTACATTTTGTAAATTATGCAAATGCGCCCCTTCCAATTTTATAAAATGTTTCGCAGGTCGCGTTTTTGCTGGAATAGGAATAAACAACTCCCCTTTCAAATATTTTCCAGTTAAACTTTTCTTATCCTTCATCAATTCCGCTGCATTACCCACTGCCACTACTTCTCCTCCCTGGTGTGCTGCTAATGGCCCCATATCAATAATATGATCGGCTTTGCGCATAATTTGTTCATCATGCTCAACCACTACTACCGTATTACCGAGGTCTCTTAAATTTTGTAGCACTAAAATTAAACGTTCTGTGTCTCTTGAATGCAATCCAATACTTGGTTCATCCAAAATATATAAGGAGTTGGTTAAATTACTTCCCAAGCATCTTGTTAATTGTATTCTTTGGCTTTCACCTCCACTTAAACTATTCGCTAAACGACTTAAGGTTAAATAACCTAGTCCAACATCCATTAAAGTTTGTATGCGTTGTTCAATTTCAATTAATATACGCTTTGCAATTTCAGCATCATGTGCAGACAACTTCAACAACTTAAACCATTGTTGCAGTTCTCTTACCGGCATTGCACAAAGTTCTCCAATATGCATGCCTCCAATTTTTACATACAAGGCTTCCTTGCGCACACGGTATCCATTACAGTCTGGGCAACTGGTACGGCCACGATACCTACTTAATAAAACACGAAATTGTACTTTATACAAATGTGCTTCCACATCTTTAAAAAAATCATCAATGCCCAATGCCTTCCCTGTTCCTTTCCACAACTGCGTATACTGCGCCTTGGTTAATTTATTAATGGGTTGATGTATAGGGAAACCTGTTTTTCCTGCCTCCTTTACAAACTGATCTTTCCACCAACTTAATTTCTCGCCCTTCCATGGTGCCACGCCTCCATCATAAACCGATAAGAACGGATTGGCAATCACTAAGTTTTCGTCAATGCCCAATACCTGACTATACCCTTCACAAGTAGGACATGCACCGTAAGGATTATTAAATGAAAATAAATTAGGAGTAGGTTCATCAAATTCCATACCATCCAAACTAAACTTATTATTAAAGTCTTGTAAAATGTCGTTGTTTTTTTCTACCCACAAAATGCCTTCGCCTTCATAAAAGGCAGTCCCAATAGAATCGGTTAAACGGTGTATATCATCCTCGTCAAAATCTTTTACGATAATTCTATCTATTAAAACAAATACATCATGTGCTTTTATTTTTTTTGAAAGATCGGTTTTGGTGAGTTCCAAAGCATCTTCAATTCTTAAGATTTCAGATTCCATTTTAGCTGCCCTCAAATAAATACGGGTAAACCCTTTTTGTACTAAAATATTTAACTCCTCCGCAATATCTCTTTTAGCTTGTTGCTTAAATGGAACTAATAAAACAATTTTATCCCCCGCCTTCCCTTTTTGCATATAGGAAAGTACATCCTGAACATCATGCTTTTTTACCTCCTCCCCACTAATGGGTGAATAGGTCTTGCCAATGCGCGCAAAAAACACCCTAAAATAATCGTAAATCTCGGTCATACTTCCCACGGTACTGCGCGGAGTGCGTGTGGTTACTTTTTGTTCAATAGCAATGGCTGGACAAAGGCCCTTAATATAATCCACATCGGGCTTACCCATGCGTGACATAAACTGACGTGCGTAGGAAGAAAGGCTCTCGGCATAACGCCTTTGGCCTTCGGCAAACAAAGTATCAATGGTTAAGGAGGACTTTCCACTACCCGAAACCCCAGTAACCACTATAAATTGGTCACGCGGAAATGCAACCGATACATTTTTTAAGTTGTGCACCCTTGCGCCTACTACCTCAATGGAATCCATACCTTTTTTAGCTGTTGCCATACTACAAAATAACATATTCCTTGTCAATTGGTTGTACCAAAAGCAATAAACTTTTAAATAAGAAGAGGTTTCAAAACAAGTATGGCTGGGGCAAAAAAATGTGGATATCCTCAATCCCCATTTTTCGTTTTCAACAAATGAAAAACGGATTGCTTTAGGGGGTAATTTTCCATTACTAACCCAGCTAAGCACACCCTTACTTAGCTTTCGAAGACCTTTAAAAAACAAAAATGAACAAAACCGTACAACTCACCGACAACGAATTAATTCAATTATTTCAACAAGGAAACACCCGTGCTTTTGACGCTTTAATTGACCGTCATCAAGAACGTATTTTTAATGCCATTAATTTCATGGTAAAGGATAGTTATTTAGCCGAGGATTTAATTCAAGATATTTTTATTAAAATAATTAATAACCTTAAGCAAAATAAATACAACGACGAAGGCAAATTTTTACCATGGGCTTTGCGTATTGCACATAACTTTTGTGTAGATCATTTTAGAAAAGTTAAAAGAACACCTACCATTAAAACAAGTGATGACCAGGATTTATTTGAAATTATCAAACATTCGGACCACCCTGCGGATTATAAAATGACACGTTCGCAAACACATCGTAATATTCAGGAGCTTGTGGATTTATTGCCGGAAGAGCAAAGAGAAATTATTGTATTAAGACATTACGCCAACTTAAGTTTTAAAGAAATAGCACAAATGACCAACTGCAGTATTAACACGGCTTTGGGAAGAATGCGTTACGGCTTAATTAATCTAAGAAAAATGATGAACGAAAGAGGAATGAGTTTATAAATTTAAATTGCTACTGATGTATTATAGTTTTACGATATAAAAAAGGCTCCGAATTCGGAGCCTTTTTTATACTTTAATAATTACTTTACAATTTCAGTTACTATTGCTTTCCTTTTGCAACACTACATTGCAACCATTGTAAATAATTAGGTATATTAGGCGTATAGCCTATAGGATTGGATAATAAATTTTGTGTTGGACTTATCACGACATATAAAGGCTGTGTCACCTGATTGAAATTTTCAGCTTGGAAAGTTGCCCATAAATCACCTACACTATTTATTTCTTTTATAGTACCAGCTTTGCTTGTGTATTTAAAGCGTTTATCAACTGGCAGCATTTCTTTATCATCTACATATAAAGAAACTAAAATGAAATTTTCTTTGATATAGCTTGACACTGCAGGATCGGTCCATACATTTTCTTCCATCTTACGACAGTTCACACAGGCCCAACCCGTAAAATCAATTAAGATAGGCTTGTTTTGTTCCTTGGCTAAAACCAATGCTTTTTGATAATCGTTTACCACATTGGCATGAACCCCACGGTTATCATCCAAAGGATTTGCCAATAAACTATAATGACTTGGTGGTGGGAATCCACTTAAGAATTTAATGTAGTTGGCATTTTTAGGAAAAATACCCATTATTAATACTACCGAAAATGCAATCGCTGCAACTCCTCCCATTTTTCTGCCGACAGAAATTTTTGCCCCTTTGTTATCATGTGGCAAATGAATTTTACCAAATAAATATAGTGCTAAACCTAAACTTATAATAGCCCATAATGCTAAAAACACTTCCCGCTTTAAAAGTCCCCAATGTTGCACTAAGTCGGCATTAGATAAAAATTTAAATGCAAGTGCAAGTTCTAAAAATGCCAATATTTTTTTAACCGTATCTAACCATCCACCAGATTTTGGCAAACTTTGTAACCATTGAGGGAAAATGGCAAACAAACTAAATGGCAATGCCAATGCCACGCCAAAGCCAGCCATACCCATGGTTAATGCCCAAGCACCTCCTTGTAATGAACCAACCAATAAGGTTCCTAAAATAGGACCAGTACATGAAAAAGAAACAATGGCTAATGTAATAGCCATAAAAAAGATACCACCTAAACTCCCTAGTCCACTTTTTGAATCGGCCTTACTTGCAATACCACTTGGTAATGTAATTTCAAAATAGCCAAAAAAGGAAATGGAAAAGAATATAAAAATGACAAAGAAAATTAAATTTAATACTGGGCTTGTTGAAATACTATTAAAAATTTCGGGCTGCACATTGCCCAATAAATGAAATGGCACACTAGCTAAAACATATATTAAGAAAATACTTAGCCCATATAACAAACCATTTTTTATGCCCTGCTTTCTGGTTTTTGATCGTTTTGTAAAAAAAGAAACCGTCACAGGAATCATTGGAAACACACAGGGTGTAATTAGTGCGATTAAACCACCCAAGAATCCTAAAATAAATACTGTCCAAGCACTTGATTTTTTACTATCGTGCGCAGCCTCACCGCAAGCACCCGCTGGAGGCGTTGTTGCTGTTGAGGGCAATAATATTTGAGTACTAGTTGTTTTTTTGCCATTCACTAAAAAAATGGATAACGGAATTTCTTTTTCATAAAACTCATTTCCTTTGGCAACTTGCACCGTCATAAAGCCAGTTAAAGTATCTGGCTGGAATCCATTTATAATAATCTGATCAGTGATATCAAATGAGCCATTAAATACAAATACTTTTCCGAATAGTTCATCTTTTTGCTGCACTGCCTTTGCTGTATATCGGTTAGAAGTATTTGTAAAGGAATAGGTTTTGATATTTGCAAATCCTTCAAAAGGTGCATGTGTTAAAGGGTCTCCGTTTTTTTCCACCGGCGGAGTATCGCCATAAACATGCCAACCCGCTTTCACCTGCAAATGATATTGCAAGGTGTACATGCTATCGTTTATGGGCTTTGCAGTAGCGGTAATGGAAACCAAACTATCCGTTTGTGCAATAGCAGTTAATTGCATCATGCTTAAAACAACAATTGATGCAAAAAATGAAAATATTTTATTCAAGATAATTTATTTACAATGTGAATTAGCCTTTTACGATTTTTTTGAAATAAAAAATCGTGATTTACTAATTAATATTTACTGAATGGTAACTTCAAAAGGAATCTTAGTAGAAGGCAAACAACGCTCATCGTTACATACCATATACTCCACTTCGCCAACCACAGTTGTTTTCACTGCTACCTTTAAAGTTACCGTTTGTACAAACTGTACTTTATTACTAAAATAAGCAATCTCGGCTCCAAAGTTTTTATCAAAGGTCTTTTCTATTTTGCCTATTTCCTGTGTCTTTCCTTTAACAACTATCAATGCATTTTTTTTGAAACTTATTTTGGTAGGCACCGGACCTTTTTTCACATATTGAGAATAAATGTGCCAAGGGGCTTCCACATTGGCTGTAAAAACAATGTCATATTGTTTGTCAGATTTTTTCACAGCTTCAAAAGTCCACTTTACAGGGTTTATTCTTTGTGCATTTGCATTTAAAGCAAATAAAATTGTCAAACAAATTACCATTATCTTTTTCATACAATACTTTATTTAATTTTTTTGTCAACTAAGCTTTTGACAAACCTAAAATTTCAAAAACTTTTTTACCATCAATATTACTTAGTGCACTATTAGTAGCACGCTCGGGATGAGGCATCATACCAAATACATTTCGCTTGTCGTTACAAATGCCTGCAATATTATTAGTAGAACCATTGGGATTAGCTTCACCGCCTATAGTTCCTTTTTCATCGCAGTAGCGAAATAAAATTTGATGGTTATTTTCCAAATGTGCAAGCGTAGCCTCGTCCGTAAAATATCTTCCTTCACCATGTGCAATTGGTATTTGCAAGGCCTCGCTTTTATCGGTTTTAATAAATACGTTTTTACAAATAAATTGTTGATTTTGATTTTGCAATAATGCGCCTGGAAGTAAACCACTTTCACATAATATTTGAAACCCATTACAAACACCTAATACTTTACCACCCTTGTTTGCAAATTCAATAACCGATTGCATCATTGGACTAAATTTTGCAATAGCACCACAACGTAAATAGTCCCCATAAGAGAAACCGCCGGGAAGTACCACACAATCGTTGGTAGTAAAATGAGATAAATCACTGTCCTTATGCCAAAGCATTTCCACAGGTGCACCAAGGTCCTTTTCTAAAGCATCTTGCATGTCTCTATCACAATTAGATCCTGGGAAAACTACTACGCCAAATTTCATTTAAATAGTTTTAATATTTGAGTATTTATTGGAAGGCCAAAGGTACCAAAAACCCCTAAAAAAGGACTGTTAAATTCTTCACTTAACCCAGGTGGTTATACACAATAATGGCAATTGCAGACCAGAAAAGGATATTGGGTACAATTAACCTTTTAGGAACCGAATAACCAAAACTAATAAAACAAGCCAATGGTGTTAAGACAATGGCCGAAGCATATAATGCTTGTGCCGAAAAAATAATAGGTTGAAAAAGGGTCAAAATCAATACCAAAAGCAATACCCCCCAATATTTTCTTACTTGAATAATAAAACGAGACTGTTGCTCCTGCCAAAAATATAATCCTACAAACAATTGTATGCCAATAATGGTTAGCGATAAAATTACATTTAACTCAGGCCTAACAAAAGGATTTTTCCAGTCTAACCTAGGTAAAAAATGCCTTATATCGCCAGGGGCTGCGGTTAAAAAGACATATGTGAAAATGAAATAAAAAGGAAGTGTTACACCCATTAATAGCACCAACCACTCGGTTAATTTAAAAGGTCTAATAATGGTTAATGCAAATAATACAACAGGAATTAAAATGGCAATTGGCTCGTATAATAAAATAGAACAACCTAAAATTAGCCCAATGTTAAACTCAAGCGACTTAGGCTGGTTTTGATCATAAAGCCTTAACAATTTTACAAGTATCCAAATTACCAAGGAATTGGCCACCAAGCCAGAACTAATCACGTCCCAATAAGGAAATAGTCCAGTTAATATAATATAGGTGAAGCCAGGTAAATAACTAACCTGTTGAAACATTTTAAGCTTACTCATTAAAACATTTAGTCTAATTGCCTGACTTAAAATAATGATCTGAAAAAGGATCATTAAAGTAATTGGTTGAAGCGGTTTTATATAATGCACTAATATATAAGCCAATACTCCATCGGACTCATTGGCAATAACCATTGGGGCATGCAACCAAATATGATAATGCAGTCCCACACTAAGTAGCACTAAAAATAATAAATTAATATCGGACCTGTCTCTAAATAAAAAAACCACGCTTATTTATTTAATTTGGATTTTAGCAAACCCAATTCTGTTTTTGTATTGATAAGGGACGATAGCTTCATTATCACTTACTTGTTTTAAAGAACGTGGCATCCATTCATTTTGCTTTTCTGCTAAAATAATATTAGCCCCTTTTTCTAACTGACCATTTGTAGTTAAAGTATTTATTATAAAAGCACTAACCCCTTTTTCTTTTTTATGATAAACAAAACTAGTGCCATTACTATTTTGCAAAGTACCATAACCTATAAATTGATCCACATTCATATCGGATTGGCTTTTATCAATAGTCTTAACCCATTGTATATTTCCTTTGGTATCTAAGGAAATCATAGCAACCTTATCTGCATTATACGTTATAGATTGGTAGCCAAAGCCTGCATAAGGATTCATCCAAGGACTCCACATAAATGGCGACATGCCCCAACCAAACCTAGCCCAAGGGTAAAAACCAAAGGGACGATTCCAATAACTATACATGAAAGGGTTGTAAAATGCACCACCATAATAATAATCCCATCTTGAAAAAGCACTACGATTATTATAGGTCTCTGCTTTCTCTGCAATAGCTATAATATTTCCATTGGATTGCACATTTATTTTATCCAAATAATAACTATCAAATGCGTCTTTTAAATTTCTTTTAGTACTTACTGCACCTCGTAATGCGTCTGTAAACCTATTTGCATTACTAGCCATTTCCTTTTTGGTATTAATATCCCATACGTACGAATAAATACCATCTACGTTTCCTTTTTTAGAAGTTGCATAAAAAGAATTTAAAATAACACGTTCGTTGGCATTGTCAATTTTAACTCTAATGTCATCTAATAGTAAAGTGTTATTTAAAATTGGTGATTCTAAAACTTCGCTTCCATCGGCAGCCAAATACAATAAGCTAACCGCTGGTGCTGCATTAGCAACTGTCATGTTTCTAAGGCAAAATAAATTTCCTTTATTATCTAAAGCAAAGTCCGATAAATTACTTTGTTTGTTTAATGCGTTTACATTAATAGTAGCCTCATTGATAATTTCAAATGCATTATTAAGTGACCTTACTTTTACTTTTATGGAACTGCTTTTTGTTGTATTTACACTAAATAAAACTAATTTTTGACGATCGTCGCTTTGTATAAAATTAAAAACCTTTGCACGACTTCCTGGACGCACATTTTGAACGGTATCAATAATTTTAGGCTCCCCAATTAATTGACCATTCATATCCAAAAATGCAGTTGCTGCATATACGGTGCTATTTGACTGAAATTGATAAAATGCAACTACTTTTTCTGCACCTGTAATAAATTCAATGGAGCTTAAAGAAGCTGGCAAAAAAGGCAAATCGTTTTGTTTTACCAATTGCATTTTGTCGTTGTACTGCGCTATGGTGGAAATGGATCCATTTTTTTTATAAATCCAATAATTGTTAGCGACTTTTCCAAGTATTTCATATTGCATTTCTTCTTTGTCTGTTTTTTCAATTCCAGATAAAGTATAAGATTGTGCAAAAGAAAATTGAGTAGTTAATAACAGCGTAACAAAAAATCCAAAAAATACCTTTTGCATAGTAATATGTTTTATAACACAAATTTACACAATAAATAGCTTGAGCCTACATTTGCAAGCAATATTAACTAGTTTTTAAAATTCGCGTGAATTTTAAGCTTCTGTTAAGCTTACTGCGTGATTTTGAACATTTAAAGTATAAGTCGCCCCCTGTATAATTGGATAATTTTGAATTCCATGACTTACTGGAAAATCAAAACAAATTGGATAATTATACTTTTCCAAATGCGCATGTAAAATTTCAAATGGGGTTGCGCCAAAATCGCTACTTGCGTCTTTCATATCGGAAAAACCACCTATTACTAAGCCTGCCAAATTTTCAAACAATCCTGCATTGACAATTTGGATTACTAATCTATCTAAATTATAATGATACTCCCCCACGTCTTCTAAAAATAAAATTTTCCCTTTGGTGTCCATGTTATTTTTAGACCCTATTAAGTGGGCGATAATACACAAGTTCCCGCCTATCAGAGGCGCTGTAATGGTTCCCATTTTATTAAAACTATGATCGGGGGCTTGATAACAGGTTTTACGTCCTTCCAGTATATCCTTTAATGCATTTATATAAGTCTCCCCCTGATTGCCTTTATTAAAAGCAGCAGCCATGGGCCCATGAATACTCATAACACTTTGTCTTTGCAATGCAGCATGTAAAACTGTAATATCACTAAAACCAATAACCCATTTTGGCTTTTTATTAAAACTGGAGAAATTCAAATCATTTACAATCCTGCTCATTCCATAACCGCCTCTTGCGCATAAAATGGCTTTCACATTTGGGTCATCCATCATTTGTTGCAAATCGGCTAGTCTTTCGGAATCGGTTGCCGAAAAACTGTCTTTTTTACTGCCTACCGTTTTGCCCAGCCTTACTTCATAGCCCCACTGCGTAAGCGTTTCAATACATTTTTGAACCTTATCCAATGCAATAGCCCCTGCTGGACAAACCAGGCCAATAATGTCTCCCTTTTGAAGGTTTTGAGGTTGAATCATACCGCAATATTAAGTACTTTTGCAACAATGAAGACGCCTAAACGATATTTGATTTCGGCTGCCCTGCCTTATGCCAATGGTTTAAAACATATTGGTCACTTAGCGGGCGCCTATTTACCTGCCGATATTTATGTACGCTATTTAAAAGCACAAAAAAGAGATGTTGTTTTTGTTTGTGGAAGTGATGAGCACGGCACTGCTATTCCTATTCAAGCTACAAAGGAAGGAACCACTGCCCAAGCTATTATTGATAAGTACCATCCTATTATTGAGCAAAATTTTAAGGACCTTGGCATTGCTTTTGATATTTATCACAGAACAAGTGATCCTTTACACCACCAAACAGCAAGTGAATTTTTTAAAGACCTAGAAAGCCGTGGTGATTTAGAAACAAAAACCACTGAACAATATTTTGACCAACAAGCCAATACTTTTTTAGCCGATCGCTATATAAAAGGAACCTGTCCAAACTGTAGCCATGGTGAGGCTTATGGCGACCAGTGTGAAAAATGTGGCAAGAGTTTAAGCCCCGAAGAATTAATTAACCCCGTTAGTACTTTAAGTGGAAATGCACCTATAAAAAAAGAAACTACTCATTGGTATTTACCTTTAAACCGACACGAAGATTTTTTACGCAAGTGGTTATTAGAACAGCATGCCAACGATTGGAGACCTGCTGTAATTGGACAATGTAAAAGCTGGATTGAAGGTGGCTTACAGCCCCGAGCAGTTACCCGTGATTTGGATTGGGGCGTTAAAGTGCCTGTAGCAGGTGGTGATGGAAAAGTTTTATACGTATGGTTTGATGCACCTATTGGATACATAAGTGCCACTAAACAATGGGCAATTAATAACGACAAGGATTGGAAGCCATATTGGAACGATCCAGAAACAAAACTAGTTCACTTTATTGGTAAGGATAATATTGTATTTCACTGTATTATTTTCCCAGTGATGTTAAAATTGCATGGCAATATTTTACCAGAAAATGTGCCTGCTAATGAATTCATGAATTTAGAAGGCGATAAAATGAGTACTTCTCGTGGCTGGAGTATTGAAATGGATGATTATATTAACAAGTGGATTAAAAAAGAAAATGGTGGCGAAGCTTTAGCGGACTGCTTGCGTTTTTATTTAAATGCTATTGCACCAGAAAGCAAGGATAGTGAATTTACTTGGAAAGGATTTCAAGACGCTGTAAATGGCGAACTAGTAAGCATCTTTGCTAATTTTGTAAATAGAACTTGGGTATTAATGCACAAGCTTACAAAAGGCAAAGTGCCAAAAATACATATTGAATATTTAGATGATGATGATAATGCATTATTATTGGCAGTTAAGGAAACCAAAGAAAAAATAACCACTTTATTAGAGCAATATAAGTTTAGAGATGCACAATTTGAGGTTATTAATTTAGCTCGCCTGGGTAATCAATACATGCAAAAAAAGGAGCCTTGGATTTTAGCTAAAAATGTAGATACCGATCCTACAGCGCAAGCCAAAATTGATAACTGCATGCATGGTTGTTTGCAATTAACTGCCAACCTAGCCATTTTAATAAACCCGTTCTTACCATTCACTGCTAAAAAAATGTGTCACTTAATGAAGGTGGTAGACAGGATGCTAGAATGGGAGAATGCTGGAAAATTTGATTTATTAAAAGTGGGTTATAGTTTACGTCCACCTGAATTACTATTTAGAAAAATAGAAGACGAAGAAATTGCTGCCGAATTAGCGCAATTAAATGCAAACGCAGCAGCTAAAAAAATAAAAATGGAAACCACCAATACAAATCCTGCGGCATCTAACGCGGATCAAGCAAACGAATCTGGCATCGCAACATTAAAACCCGAAATTGTTTTTGACGATTTTGGAAAAATAGATTTACGCGTAGGAACAATTATTGAAGCTAAGAAAGTAGAAAAAGCAGATAAATTATTGGAACTATTAGTGGATCTTGGCTTTGAACAAAGAACAATTTTATCAGGTATTGCAATGCATTTTAAACCTGAGGATATTGTAGGCAAACAAGTTACCATTGTTGCTAACCTTGCGCCACGAAAAATGCGTGGTATTGAAAGTAAGGGAATGATTTTAATGGCCGAAGACGCAAAAGGTAAATTATACTTTGTAAGCCCTAGTGAAGCCATTGCAAGTGGAAGCACTATTGCATAAATAAAATATTTTATTAAAACGAAATGCACTCTTTTAATTCCTTCTCGGTATAAGCTAAACCGTGTTGTTTTAAAACATCGTCTGGTACACCATTCCATTGGTTGGGTTGGTTACCCATATAGCCTAAATCCTTTACCCCAATTTCAGAAGTATAAAAACCTGTGGTAACCAAATCGCGCATTTTATTAAAGAAACTTACGCCCTGTGCCACCTCGGGTTTTGCTTTTTTAGGATAAGCAATTTCATCCACAATGCCTATTTGTTGTTCCTGCGAACAACTTATAAAGGACTTGCCATGCTTGTTAAAACTGTGTAAGTCTAGCCATCTTAATCCGCCACGCACTGGTACTTGATGTTCTGGCATATCTTTAACTATGAACTCAATAAACTCAGGCACTTTAGCCTCCGATGCCGAACCACTGGCTGCATCCTTTGGCATAATAATATCACCCAGTAGGGTAATGGTAGCCATTTCGTGTTCGTCAAAAAATTTAGGCTCGGCGTTTACCTTTACTAAATAATCTTTTTCCTCTTGCATACGATCTGCATCCGTTACTGGTGCAACTGTGGTGCTTGCGCTTTTACAAGCTTCAATTAAAACACTTGCAGAAACAGAGCCAATAAACATGGCTTTGAGCGAACTTCTTCTGTCCATAATATAAATATTTAAAAGAGTTGATTTAAAAAATTATAAGTTTTGATTTTATTGGCAATTACAAGTTTTGTTTTTGTAGCTGATCCAAAATATATTCCGAAGTACGCATTGATAATGCTAAAATTGTCCATGTGATATTTTTATCGGCTTGTGAAGTAAATACCGATCCGTCTACACAGAATAAATTGTTGCAATCATGCGCTTGTCCCCATTTGTTTAAGGCCGATGTTTTTTTATCCGACCCCATGCGAACAGTTCCTGCTTCGTGAATAATATTTCCAGGATTTGATAATCCATAATTATTACTTGCATCGTCCGAATCACCCCATGTAATTACTGCTCCCATTTCGTGCATAATTTCACGGAAGGTTTCCTTCATATGCTTGGCTTGCTTAATTTCATATTCTGAATTCTTACAATCAAATTTCAATACTGGAATTCCATACTTATCCACTACCTCTGGATCAATACTGCAATGGTTTTTAAAATTAGGTACTGCTTCACCACGACCACCCATTCCTACACTTGCGCCATAAAAGAAACGAACATCCTCTTTTAATGAACTTCCATAACCGCCTTCCTCTTTGGTTTTTCCATTTACTTGAAACTTGCCATTTAATCCCTGCATTCCCATACCAAATCCATAACTAGGTTGACTCATTCCACCCCAATATTCAATATGGTATCCACGAGGGAAGTCTAATTTTTTATTATCTAACCACCATGGTGTATAAACGTGCATTCCACCTACGCCATCTTCATTATAACGTTTACGTCCCATTAAGTTTGGAATTACACCCCCTAATGCAGCACCAGTAGAATCGTGTAAGTAATGTCCTACTACACCACTACTATTTGCTAATCCGTTTGGATGTTTTTGTGATTTTGAGTTTAATAGCAAACGCGCTGTTTCGCAAGTACTTGCACCAAGGATTACCACTTTTGCATTTACTTGATATTCTTGTTTGTCGGATTTGTTTACATAAGAAATGCCTACCGCTTTTCCTTCACGGTCGGTTAATACTTCACGCGCCATGGCTCCTGTGATTAAATCTACATTGCCCGTTAATACTGCAGGCTTTACTAAAACAGAGGATGAAGAAAAATCACCGTATACTTTACAAGAACGATTACATTGACCACAATAAAAACAAGCACCACGTTCGTCATTTATTTTTTTAGTTAATATAGATAAACGAGAAGGAATTACTGGAATATTAATTCCAGTTGCAGCTTTTTTAAACATGAGTTCGTGTAAACGAGGTTTTGGAGGCGGTAAAAAAATACCGTCAGGATCGTTCTCTAATCCTTCGTTGGTTCCATATACCCCAATTAAACGATCAATTTTATCGTAATAAGGCTTTACATCCTCGTAACCTATTGGCCAGTCATCACCTAAGCCGTCAATGCTATGACGCTTAAAATCCTTAGGTCCAAAACGAAGTGAGATACGTCCCCAGTGATTGGTACGACCTCCTACCATTCTTGCTCTCCACCAATCAAAATGATCAGATCCTTTTGTTTGAGTATAAGGTTCACCGTCTATTTCCCATCCCCAATAACATCCATCAAATTCACCAAATGGACGAAATTTTGAACTTGCACCTCTACGTGGTGAGTCCCATGGATTTTTTAATTGAGCAGAATTTTTTGCTGGATCGTAATCTGGACCTGCTTCGAGCAAACATACTTTTAAACCAGCTTTGGCTAAAACATATGCTGCCATACCTCCGCCAGCACCGGATCCTACAATAACTGCGTCGTATTTTTTAGGCGCTACTTTTACTTGAAAATCTGACATAATGCAATCGTTTATCTGATGAGATTTGAAATATGAATTTACTGAATTATTTAAATGGTTTGCGATTTTTTATGAAGGTTTAAGCATAAAATAAAAGTAAAAATCCCCACCCGTTTATGGGGTGGGGATTAAAATCATAAGAGTTTATAATTTGAGGCCCTAGCTTTCATAGAAAGGGCCGATAAATTTAACTACAACCCATTGAGGTTCCACAGTTCAAGCATTTGTAACAAGTACCACTACGAATTGTAATGTGTCCACAAGTGCTACATGCTGGAGCGTCGCTTTGCATACTTTTTGCAGCAGCAGTTACATTGTCCATGCTTCCACCTTCGTTTACTGCAGCAACTACATTTACTTTTGCTGCAGGCACTGGAGCCGCCGTGGTAGCAGCAGGCGCTGTTACGCGGATGCTGCTTAATTCAGGCTTACCTACTAATGTAATATCGCTTGCATCACCTAAATTTTCTACAGTTGGTTTATCTAACACATGCACTAAATCGGTTCTGCCTAAATATTCATAAGCCAATGAACGGAAGATAAAGTCAACAATAGAAGTGGTTGTTTTAATATTTGGATGATCCACCATTCCTGATGGTTCAAATTTAGTAAATACAAATTTATCAACGAACTCCTCTAACGGTACGCCATATTGCAAACCTACAGAGATAGAAATTGCAAAGCAGTTCATTAAGCTACGTAATGTAGAACCTTCTTTTGCTAAGTCAATAAATAATTCACCTACTGTTCCGTCGTTGTATTCACCCGTTCTTAAGAACAATACTTGGCCACCAATTCTTGCTTTTTGAGTAAAGCCACGACGCTTAGCTGGTAAGGATTTACGCTCAACAATGCGAGACAATTGACGCTTCAAAACAGTATCAGTTGAAGTAGTCATTCTTTTTTGTACTTCTTCTAATAATTCATCCACCGTTAAGTTGCTTAGGTCTACTAATTGAGATGCTGCATCAACTGCTGCTACTTCTTCCTCAGTTCCGTCCTCCGTTTTCTTTTTCTTATCCGACTTAGTAGACAATGGTTGGCTTAATTTAGAACCATCGCGGTATAAAGCGTTTGCTTTTAAACCTAATTGCCAGCTCATTAAATAACAGTCCGCAATTTCCTCTACTGTTGCTTCATTTGGAAGGTTAATTGTTTTTGAAATCGCGCCAGATAAGAATGGTTGACATGCAGCCATCATTCTTATGTGACCATGGGCATGAATATATCTAACTCCTTTTTTGCCGTTTTTATTTGCACAATCAAATACTGGCAAATGCGCAGGATCCAATTCAGGAGCACCCTCTACTGTCATGGTACCGCAAACATAATCGTTGGCAGCATCAATCTGATCTTCGGTAAATCCTAATGCTTCTAATAAGTTAAAGCTCCAGTCTGCAAATACTTCTTCTTTAAAACCTAATCTTGTTAAACAAGCATCACCTAAAGTGAAACGGTTAAAGATGAATCCAATTTCAAATGCAGATTTTGCTGCGTTATTTAATTTTGTAACTTCTTCTTGTGTAAATCCTTTTGCTAATAATGCCGCATCGTTAACGAACGGTGCATTTGTAAAGCTTGCATGTCCAACAGCAAAGTTTACAATGGCATCATTTTGTGCTTGTGTATATCCTAAGTTCTTTAAGGCTTGAGGTACCGATTGGTTGATGATTTTGAAATAACCACCACCTGATAATTTTTTAAATTTCACTAAAGCGAAATCTGGTTCCACACCGGTAGTATCACAATCCATAACAAGACCAATAGTTCCTGTAGGCGCAATTACAGTTGTTTGTGCGTTTCTGTAACCATATTTTTCTCCCAACTTCACTGCATCATCCCAAGCTTTAGTTGCCGCTTTTAATAAGTAGTCGGGCGTATGTTGTGCTTTTATTCCTTGAGGTTTTATTTCAATTCCTACATAAGCATCTTCGGCATCATAAGCAGCAGCACGGTGGTTACGCATTACACGCAACATGTCTTCTTTGTTGTCTTGATATTTATCAAATGCACCTAGGAAAGCAGCCATCTCAGCAGATGTTTTGTAAGCAATACCAGTCATGATTGCAGAAATAGCACCAGCAATACCGCGTGCTTCTTCGCTATCATAAGGAATGCCACTTACCATTAACATAGAACCCAAGTTAGCAAAACCTAAACCTGTAGTTCTGTAGTCGTAAGATAATTGAGCCACTTCTTTAGAAGGAAACTGCGCCATTAAAATAGATACTTCTAAAACAGTCTGCCATAATCTTGTAGTATATTCAAAACCTTCAACATCAAATGAGTTATCTGATTCGTTAAAGAATTTTCTTAAGTTGATAGAAGCCAAGTTACATGCAGTATTATCTAAGAACATGTATTCAGAACATGGGTTAGATGCATTAATACGTCCACCTTTTGGACAAGTATGCCACTCGTTAATAGTAGTATCGTATTGTGTACCTGGATCTGCACAACGCCATGCAGCGTTCGCAATTTGCTCCCATACTTCTCTTGCTGGAACGGACTTCATAACACGACCATCGGTACGTGCTTTTAATTCCCAGTTACCATTTTCGGATAATGCTTTAAAGAAGCTATTTGGAATACGCACTGAATTATTTGAGTTTTGGCCTGAAACAGTAGCATATGCTTCTCCTTCATATCCATTATCATAACCAGCAGCAACTAGTGCAGCAACTTTATCTTCTTCTTGTACTTTCCAGTTAATGAATTCTAACACTTCAGGGTGATCTAAATCTAAACAAACCATTTTAGCAGCACGACGTGTAGTACCACCAGATTTAATGGCACCTGCAGCGCGGTCTCCAATTTTCAAGAAGCTCATTAAACCACTTGAAGAACCACCACCAGATAATTTTTCGTTCGCTCCTCTAATTTGAGAAAAGTTAGTACCAACACCAGAACCGTATTTAAAAATTCTTGCTTCTCTTGTCCATAAATCCATGATACCACCCTCGTTCACTAAGTCATCGCTTACACTTAAGATAAAACATGCGTGCGGTTGTGGACGCTCGTATGCACTTGTAGAACGCTTTAATTGTTTGTCAATTGGGTCTACATAATAGTGACCTTGTGCACCACCCGTAATACCATAACTTTCATGCAAACCTGTATTAAACCATTGTGGCGAGTTAGGCACACATGCTTGGTTTAAAATACTATAAACTAATTCCTCATAGAATACTTGTGCATCTTGCGTAGTTGCAAAATAACCATAACGCTCTCCCCACACTCTCCAACAATTTGCCATACGATGTGCAACTTGCTTCACAGAAGTTTCTCTTCCTAGTGAACCATCGGCTTGAGGCACACCTGCTTTTCTAAAATATTTTTGTGCTAAAATGTCCGTAGCAATTTGGCTCCATTGTTTTGGAACTTCTACGTTTGTCATTTCAAATACTTTTTCTCCGTTTGGATTTTTAATGACGCTATCACGATAGTCGTACTCAAATAAATCAAATGGAGACACATTGTCTTTTGTAAAGCGGCGAGAAAATTCTAAGCCTTTTTTCGCAGTGGTTTTTGTTTTTGGAGTGGCCATGTTCGTATTCTATTTTAAAAGGGTGTTAGTTGCGTTCCCCATTAGGTTTTTAAGAAACCTTGATGGGTAGACGAAAATATCCTTTGAAATCCATAATTCAAGCCTCGAAATATCAACAGCTGTGGAAAATTGATGTGAACAATTCGAAAGTCCATGACCCCATTGAATTCTACGATTTATCCCCACCCTATGTTAGTTTCTTAAGAAAAAAAACCTTGTGGAATTGGTTTTTTTTGTAATAAATAGAATTGTTGGTTAGACATTCCCTTAAAATTGATATTTTTGGGCATTGTAAGTGGCGCATTAACAAATTAGGAGCTCAATGAAACACGAAATATACGATAGCATTAATCATAGAAAAGCAAAGGCCCAGAAGGCGTTTGCGGTATTAATTGATCCTGATAAACTGGATGATGCCAGCTTAAAAACAACCATCAAACTTGCGGTGGACGCTAAGGTGGATTACTTTTTTGTAGGAGGTAGTTTAGTAGTAACAGACACTTTGGACAAAGTAGTTGCTACTATAAAATCTAGTTGTACTATTCCTGTTGTGTTATTCCCTGGATCACCTGATCAAATTACCCCAAAGGCAGACGCTTTATTATACCTTTCCTTGATCTCTGGACGTAATCCAGAATTACTTATTGGTCAGCATGTAATTAGTGCTCCTTTTGTAAGACAAAGTGGTCTTGAAATTATGCCAGTTGGATACATGTTAGTAGACGGAGGAACACCTACAACTGTTTCTTATATTTCAAATACAAACCCTATTCCTGCCAATAAAAATGATATTGCATCATGTACCGCTATGGCAGGCGAAATGCTTGGATTAAAGCTTATTTACATGGATGCAGGAAGTGGGGCACAAACAGCCATACCATCTGCAATGATTAGTCAAGTAGCAAAATATATTAGCATTCCATTAATTGTGGGTGGCGGCATTACTACTGCCTTAAAAGCCAAAGAAAATTGCTTGGCTGGTGCCGATATTATTGTGGTTGGAAATGCATTTGAAAAAGATCCAAATCTAATTCAAGAAATTGCAGAAGCAATACATAGCTTAAATTAAAAGCTCATCATTTCTTTAAACTTAACTGTTTGACGGCGACTAATTTCAATTTTTTCGCCTCCCTTTAATTCCACTAGTAAGCCTCCATTAAAATAAGGTTCAATTTTTTCAATCCAATGCAGGTTAATAATATGTTTGCGATTGGCTCTAAAAAATACACGTTCATCCAACCTATCCTCCAATGCATTTAAGGATTTTAAAATAAGTGGTTTATGCGTGGAGAAATAAACTTTGGCATAATTACCAACGCTTTCAAATAATCTAATTTCTGAGAGTTTTACAAACCAACATTTCTCACCATCCTTCACAAATACCTGATCCGATTCGGTTAAAGGGCCACGATTGGTTCCAATTAAACTTGCATTTTCTAATTCTATTTCGGTTTGTAATTTTTGAATGGCGTCGGCTAGTCGCAGAGGATCAATGGGTTTTAACAAATAGTCCAAAGCATTTACCTCAAAGGCTTTTAAGGCAAACTCATCATAAGCTGTAGTAAAAATTACACGTGGTGATTTTTCAATTTCCGCTAACAAATCAAAGCCTGTTTTTCCCGGCATTTGTATGTCTAAGAAAATTAAGTCAGGTCTGGACAAATCAATTTTTTCAACACCCTCTTCTACATTACTTGCTTCGTCTATAATTTGTATTTCTGGATATTGTTCTAGTAATTTTTTCAACTCGTTTCTCGCTAATCTTTCGTCGTCAATGATAATTGCTTTAATGGGTGTGATGGGCATTTCTTAATTATTTTCTATATTAAATTTTAATGGATAGGAATGATCAATTTTGCAGTCACTTGATTGGTTTCACATTGGTATATTTCAAATAACGCTTCGCCACCGTATAAAATATTTAAACGCTCCTTGGTACTTTGTAATCCAAAACCATCATTTTCTGCAGGTTGCAAAATACCGGTGTTTACTACTTTTAAAACGTGTTTATTATTTTCAATTTTTGAAATTATTTTTATAATACAATCGCCAGGTTGCTTACCAAGCCCATGTTTTATAGCATTTTCTACCAAGGTTTGTAACATCATTGGTGGCAATTGATTTTGCAAACTTGGCGCCTCTATTTCATATACAATTTTTAATCTGTCTGCAAAACGAATAAATTCCAATGCTAAATAATCCTTTACAATTGCCAACTCTTTTTCTAAACTTGTAATTTCAATTTTATCGGCCTGTATACTACTTCTTAAAATATTACTTAGCTCGGTAATAGCTTGTCTTGCTCGCTTTGGATCCTCGTCTACCAAAGCCCTAATACTGTTTAATGCATTAAAAATAAAATGCGGATTTATTTGAGACTTAATAGTTTTTAATTCTAACTCTTTAATCAAGGACTCTAATTTAATTTTATTAATAGCCTCCGAATTCGTAAACTCAATGTAGTGCCATAAAATATAAATCGAGATCCAAACTAAAATAATGGGAGTGTCAAAAATAAGTCCAAATAAAAATCGCTTTGCAACTCTGCCTCCATTCCATTTTAAAATTATTTCAGAAATGGATAAGACAAATTCGTTTTTAATACCCTTAGCTGCCCCCCTTGGCTCATAAAGTCTTAAAATTTCAATAAAGGAGGCAGAAATAAAACTATATATCACTGAAAAAGAAAGAACCAATAAAAATATCCTCCACCATTTGCTAGAAGGCGTTGGAGGTCTCAAATTATTTTGAATAATTGCAAATCTTAAAATAGAGGTAGTTAAAATGCCCAGCACAACACTCATCATAATCCTTTTAAGGAAAATATCGCTAGGCTGTCGTTCTAAGACATAAGCAAAAAATACAATCGCAAGGGCATAGCTCAACCACCCCGCTATCTGACAAATCCAAAAAATACGACTGTTCTTTTTCATAGTATCCAAATTTAATCATAATAAGAGGGTTTGGGGCTTAAAAATTAGACCAAAGGCAATTTACATGTATAAGTGGGTGCCTGAGATTTTAGCTTAAACAATTGCCCTTTATTTATGTTATTAACTTACTTTTACAATACAAATATTGCGCATGCATTTTGAACCAGGCTCCTTATTAAAAACCATAAACACCCCCGAGGACTTAAAAACTGTCTCCAGGGAAAAACTACATCAGGTATGTGACGAACTGCGTCAATATATCATTGATGTAGTGAGTGTTCAAGGTGGCCACTTTGCTTCAAGCTTAGGCGTAGTTGAATTAAGCGTTGCATTGCATTATGTTTACAATACCCCTTATGATCAGTTGGTGTGGGATGTAGGACACCAAGCTTATGGACACAAAATATTAACCGGTCGTAGAGATGAATTTGTGACCAATCGCAAATACAATGGCCTAAGCGGATTTCCTAAACGTTCCGAGAGCGAGTACGATACTTTTGGTGTGGGGCACTCTTCAACTTCTATTTCTGCAGCTTTGGGCATGTCCATGGCAGCCAAATACAAAGGGGAGAACAGAAAGTCCGTTGCTATTATTGGGGACGGATCTATGACTGCCGGAATGGCTTTTGAAGCCATGAATCACGCAGGTGTAGCCGATAGTGATGTGCTTATTATTTTGAATGACAATTGCATGAGCATTGATCCCAATGTAGGTGCACTTAAGGAATACTTAACCGATATTAGCACTTCTCCTACGTATAATAAATTCAGAGACGAGCTTTGGCAGCTAATGGGTAAAATGCCAATTGGAAAGCATTTCACCAGAGAAATGGCCTCCAAAGTAGAAGCTGGTTTAAAAGGAGTAGTTTCAAAAAGTAGTAATTTATTTGAAGCTTTAAACCTTAGATACTTTGGTCCAATTGATGGTCACAATATTACCAAGTTGGTAGACACCTTAAAAGATTTAAGGGAAATTCCTGGTCCAAAAATTTTACACATTTTAACCGTTAAAGGAAAGGGATATGCGCTAGCAGAAAAAGACCAAACAAAATGGCATGCTCCAGGATTATTTGATAAATTAACGGGTGAGATTATCAAGAAAAAAATTGAGACTCCACAGCCTCCAAAATATCAGGATGTATTTGGTCATAGTATTTTAGAGCTTGCTCAAAACAATCCAAACATTATGGGCGTTACACCTGCAATGCCTAGTGGATCTTCTTTAAAATTCATGATGGATGCCATGCCGCATCGTGCATTTGATGTAGGTATTTGTGAGCAACATGCCGTTACCCTAAGTGCAGGCTTAGCTACTCAAGGCATGAAAGTGTTCTGTAATATTTATAGTTCATTTATGCAAAGAGCATATGACCAAGTAATACATGATGTTGCATTGCAAAAATTGCCAGTTGTATTTTGCCTAGACCGTGCGGGATTGGTTGGCGAGGACGGCCCTACACATCATGGTTGTTATGATATTTCATTTTTTAGATGTATCCCAAATATGATTGTGGCGGCTCCAATGAACGAGCAAGAGTTGCGCAATTTAATGTTCACTGCGCAATTACCAGAAACAAAATTTCCTTTTGTAATACGATATCCACGTGGTGAAGGTGTAATGGTGGATTGGAGAAAACCTTTTGAAACAATCGAAATTGGGAAAGGTCGTAAATTAAAAGATGGAAAAGATATTGCAATTCTTTCCTTTGGTCATCCAGGTAATTTTGCTCAAACAGCAATACGTAATTTAAGAACAGAGGGATTAGATCCTGCGCATTACGATATTCGTTTTGTGAAACCTTTAGACGAAAGTTTATTGCACGAGGTTTTCCAAAACTATGATAAGATAGTTACCGTTGAGGATGGAACTGTTGTTGGCGGATTTGGTTCTGCAATTTTAGAATTCATGAACGCAAATGGATACCACAGTGAAATTAAAATTTTAGGAATTCCCGATACCATTGTAGAGCATGGAAGTCTTAAACAACTTCACGCCGACTGCCATTACGATGCAACAGCTATTGCAGATGCAGTTAAAACATTACTTGTAAAATTAGAAGTTGCTAATTTAAGCTAGGATCAAAGTCGCCTTCGTTTTCAGAAGGAGCTTGTGGTGCTTCGTCCTTAAATGCGTTCAGGTCCGCTTTGGTTTCCCAAGCGTCAAAAGTATCTACATGTCCTGGCTCTAAATCTGCTTCTCTATTTTCGTTCCACTCAATAATAAAATTGTTTTTTCCTTCCCCCACCATAAGCTTCATATACTTTTGTTGAGAAAGCTCTAATATAGATAAGAATAAAAATAAAGCATGTACACGATCCTGACAGATATCGAAAACTTTTTCAAAAGAAACTGTTTTTTCTTTCCCTACTAAATCTAAAATGTGTTCTCTACTACCTTCCATGGTATAATTGTAGCGAACCACGGTATGCACCGGTTTGAATTGACGATCCTGTAAACGAAGCATTACTTTTTCAAAGGACTTCATTAATTTAAATAAAGTCACTGTTTGAAGTTCGGTTCCCTCGGCAGCTTCCTCGCCCACCATAGACATTTCCTTTTGAATATTTCCACGTTTCATCATGAGCATTCTCAAGGATTCGAGGTCGGCCATTTGCACGGCAGCCTCCTTGTACTTTTTGTACTCTAAAATTTTATCAATTAATTCTTGTCTTGGATCTATTTCATTTCCTAAAGCATCAATTTCTTTTCTAGGCAATAGTAATTTTGCCTTTATGCGCATTAAAGTAGAAACAAACAAAATAAATTCGCTACTTAATTCAATATTTAACTTTTCTTGATTGTGGATGAAAACTAAAAAGTCATTTATGATTTTAGTGATTTGAATATTGTAAATATCCATCTCATCTCGTTCAATAAAGAAAAGTAAAAGGTCAAAAGGGCCTTCAAATTGGTCCACTTTTATCGAATAATTTGCATGCTGACTCATAGGCTACAAAGAAAAGCAAACCTCCCTAAATTCCCTATAAATAGGCAATTATTTATCCACTTTTAATCAAAAATGGAGCATCTTTGATTAAATTTTTAAGCGATGCAACCTAAGTGGACCAATTGGCTTGTTTTTGCCCTACTTTCCATAGTTTGGGGAAGTTCATTTATCCTAATGAAAGAGGGTTTAAAAGCCTTTACACCCTACCAAGTGGCCTCATTAAGAATGTTGTCAGCAGGGGTCATTTTATTGCCTTTTGCACTTAAAGCTTTTAAGTTAATTCCGCATCAAAAAATGGGCCTAGTGATATTATCGGGCATCCTTGGCAATTTCATTCCAGCTTACCTTTTTTGTATAGCAGAAACTCAAATTGACAGTTCGCTTGCTGGGATTTTAAATTCCTTAACCCCCATGTTTACCATTATTGTTGGCGTATTATTTTTTAAGGTGCAAACAAATATTGTAAAGCTATTGGGAATGATAATTGGATTTGTAGGACTTAGTTTTTTACTTGCTGCTGGTAGAGATGTGAGTTTACATAATTTATCTTTTGCAGGACTGGTTTTACTAGCCACTTTATTTTATGGCATTAACGTAAATCTAGTTGGAAAATACATGCAAAATTTAGGTTCTTTAAATATCGCATCCGTTGCATTTACTTTTTTAATTATCCCTAGTTTATGCGTTTTATTTTTTACTGGATACTTTAATAATAATTTTACAAACCCCACAGTGCAACATGCTTTACTTGCTAGTAGCATGCTAGGTATTGTGGGCACTTCTATTGCAACAATATTATTTTATTTTTTAGTAAAGCGAGCTGGTGTTTTATTTGGATCACTTGTAACTTATGGTATACCTGTAATTGCAGTAGCATGGGGCGTAGTAGATGGCGAACAATTAAATTTGAAACAAGTTTTTTGCTTGGCTTTAATTTTATTAGGTGTTTATATAGTGAATAGAGGAAATTTAAAATTCACAAAAAAGCCCTCCAAATAGAGGGCTAAAAACATTAAGGAATTGAAATTATACAGTCATAATTTCTTTTTCTTTTGCTTCAAGGTGTTTTTCTACAAGCGCAATATGCTTGTCAGTTAAGGCTTGTATTTCGTCCTCAGCACCTTTACAAATATCTTCACTAGTACCCTCTTTTTGTAATTTCTTGACCTTTTCAATATGGTCTCTTCTAATATTTCTAATAGCTACTTTGCTATGTTCGCCCTCGGCAGCCGCTTTCTTATATAATTCCTTACGACGCTCTTCGGTTAATGGTGGCATAAAAAGCCTAATATTTACACCATCATTTTGAGGGGTAATACCAATATTTGCAGCCATAATTGACCTTTCGATTAAAGCCAACATATTTTTTTCCCAAGGTTGTATGCTAATGGTTCTAGTATCTAACACTTGTACGTTTGCAACCTGACTAATTGGTGTAGGAGTGCCATAATAGTCCACATTAATTCCCTCTAATATAGAAGGAGAGGCCTTGCCAGCCCTAATTTTAGAAATCTCAATTTCTAAGTGATTAATGGCCTTTTTCATGCCACCTTCTGCTTCTGTAGCTATTTTTTTTAATTCCTCTGACATATTAAACGATTTGAGTTTACAAAGTTAAGTAAATCATAGTAGTCTTCATAAGTCTTTTTTTTATCTATCTTTGCGCCATAGAAAATAATGATATGGCTACAACTGAATTAACAAAAATTGCATCTCAAGTAAGAAGAGATATTGTAAGAATGGTACATGCACAACAAAGTGGACACCCTGGTGGTTCATTAGGCTGTGCTGACTTTTTAACTGCTCTTTATTTTAAAGTAATGAAAATTGATACCAACTTTAAAATGGATGGTAAAAATGAAGATCTTTTCTTTTTGTCTAACGGACATATCTCTCCAGTTTTTTATTCAGTATTATCTAGGTCAGGTTATTTTGATGTAAAAGAATTATCAAGTTTTAGAAAAATAAATTCACGATTACAAGGACATCCTACAACCCATGAAGGATTACCTGGAATTCGTATTGCAAGTGGTTCCCTTGGACAAGGCATGAGTGTTGCTATAGGTGCGGCGCTTTCAAAAAAATACAATGGCGACGATCGCATTGTTTATTCATTACATGGTGATGGTGAATTACAAGAAGGTCAAAACTGGGAAGCCATTATGTTTGCAGCGCACAATAAAGTAGACAACTACATTGCAACTGTAGATGTTAATGGTCAGCAAATTGACGGACCATTAAGTAAAGTATTAAACCTAGATAACCTAGAAGATAAATTCAAAGCCTTTCATTGGACCGTGTTGCATATGGATGGTCATAATATGGATGAAATAGTTGCTACTTTGGAAAAAGCTAAATCATTAACAGGTCAAGGAAAACCCATTGTTATTTTAATGAAAACCACAATGGGTAAAGGCGTTGACTTTATGGAAACCGGTCACGAGTGGCACGGTATTGCACCTAACGACGAGCAATTAGCAAAAGCACTGGGACAACTAGAAGAAACATTAGGAGATTACTAGTAAATAAGGAAGGGCTAAAAAAAATTAGCCCTTCCTTATTTTTATATCTTTTTGATTCTTGCTGCTGCTTTGCGTGATGGAATCCACCCAGCTAGCAGTGCAATTACAATGACCAGTGTCATAATAGCAATATAGTCCATCGCCATTGGCTGAATTGGATAATAATCAATTACAAAGGATCCACCACCTAGTTTTATAAAGTGGTACTTATATTGTAAAAAGCTAAATATACTTGCCAGTCCGCCGCCAATAAGGGCACCTAAAATTGCCATCACAGCAGAAAGTAATAAAAATATTTTTTGAATATCCCAACTACTTGCACCCATTGCATTTAATACATGAATGTCTTTTTCCTTTTCTAAAACAAGCATCGTTAATGCACCCACTAAATTAAAAGATGCCACCATCATGACTAAAGCAAGAATGCAAAAAATAATCCATTTTTCCACTTCCATGATTCTATATAAGTCAATATTTTGCTGATATTTATTGCTTACAAAAAAGTCAGGCCCTAAAATTTTTTGTACTGCTTGTATCACTTCTTTTTCATTGCTTGGATTTACAGACATTTCAATTGCAGAAACTTCCCCCGCTTGCAAATCAAATAAGTACTGTGCAAAATGAATGTTGGTAAACACATATTGGTCGTCAAATTCTTGCTGCACCGAAAATGCGCCGGACTCCTGCGCATTTAAAATATTTAATTGCCCCATTTGTGTAATTGCCTTACCCGACCTGTTTACAGCATACACTTGAAAAGTGTCCGCAATTTGTTGTTTCATAAGTCCCAGCTTATGTTCCACACCAATGCCCATTATAAATAAAGGGCTTTCCAAGTCACCAATGGCGCACTCGCCACGTTTTAAATATTTATTTATTTTATTAATACTCCCATAAGAATTTTCAACGCCTTTAACCAATGCAACTGTTTGATTTTGTCCTTTCACTAGTAATGCTCTGTTTTCAACAACTTTACTTATTGCTTGAACTCCTTCAATATGTTTTAATATAAAATACTGTTCATTATTAATTGTAAAAAACTTTCCTTTTTTGGGTGTGACTCTTATGTCTGCATAAAAATCGGCATACAAGCCTTTTACAACCGAAGTAAATCCATTGGAAACACTTAAAATAGTAATAAGGGCTGCTGTGCCAATGGCTATTGCAAACACACTCACCCAAGCAATAATTTGAATTGCCTGAAAAGCATACTTGCCTCTAAAATAACGCCATGCAAATAAAATATGCACTTATAAGGTTTTAAAAATCTCCTCCATTTTAAACACATAATCTAATGTGTCGTCTAAATAAAAATGTAAAACGGGAATGCGTCTTAAAGCATGTTTCATTTCCTCACCTAATCTTTTTTTGATTTCCCATGCCTGTCCTTGAATTTTCTTAAAGCATGCCGCCTGGTCTTTTACTTGAAATAGACTTAAATAAATGCGTGCCTCCAATAAATCGGGGGTTACTTTCACTGAGGAAATAGACACCATGCCGCCATCCATGATATTCAGGCCTAATTTTAAAAAAATGTCATTCATTGTGGTTTGAATAGCCCCAGCAACTTGTTTTTGTCTTTTACCTTCTTCCATAATAATCAAAATCGTTGATTCGCTGTAAAATTAGTTACTTTGCTGATTATTCCGTGGAATAGTTTGAATATGAAGAAATTTTTTAGAATCATTAGTTATATCAAGGAATACAAGGCTTACATGGGCCTGTACACTCTTTTCATTTCCTTGTCTATCCTTTTTAGCTTGTTTTCCCTAAGCATGCTGGTGCCATTTATGGACTTAATATTTGGCAGCAGCGAATTAACGAGCGTTGCTAAAGTAGCCACTCAAAATACTGGAAACCTAAAGGATGCATTGTATGGCTTTTTGCAAACTAATATTGTAAAATATGGTAAGGTTTATGCCTTGGGTTGGATTTGCTTTGGCATCATTTCGGCCGTATTATTAAAGAATTTATTTTTATACTTATCTTTTTATTTTTTGGCGCCTATCAGAAATGCAGTAACCAGAAAATACTCCAAATTATTATACAATAAAATTTTACAACTCCCAATTGGATACTTTACCGAGCAACGCAAAGGAGATATTTTAAGCAGATCCTCCAATGATATCGCAGACCTAGAGTCCTCCATTATTTGTGCTTTAGAAGGCATGATTAAAGAGCCTTTAAATATCATAGGTATCATTATTGTTTTATTTGTTATTAGCGTAAAGCTTACTTTATTTGTTTTTATACTACTACCATTAGCTGGATTAATAGTGGGTCGCATTGGAAGAAGTTTAAAAAAACAAACCAATAAGGCCCAGGTAAAATGGGGTGAAATTATGTCCCAAATGGAAGAGACACTAACAGGCCTAAGAATTATTAAAGCCTTTAATGCAGAAGGCAGAGTTAAGAAAAGTTTCTTTGGATTAGTGGATGAAATATTCTTGATAAAAAATAAAATATTATATCGTCGTGATTTAGCATCACCACTTTCAGAATCATTGGGCGTTATTATTTTATGTTGCGTACTTTGGTTTGGCGGAAAACTTGTTTTAAATGGTGAGATATTATCAGGCAGTTCATTTATTGGTTACGTAGCCTTGTTTTCTCAAATTATAAATCCAGCAAAAGCCTTATCACAAGCAGTTTACAATGTGAATCGTGGGGTGGCTACTTTGGACCGTTTAAACGAAGTTTTAGAAGCGCCAATTGTAGTTGAAGCGCCCGCAAATCCAATTGAATTAAAAGGTTTTACAAGCTCCATTGATTTTAACAATGTACAGTTCTCTTACCAGGATGTTAGCATTTTAAATAATATTAATTTAAGCATACAAAAGGGGAAAACCATTGCCTTGGTTGGATCATCGGGGGCAGGCAAGAGCACCCTAGCAGACTTAGTTCCTCGTTTTCATGATGTAAGCGCCGGGGAATTACTCATTGATGGAAAAAATATTAAATCTTATAGTTTAGATAGTTTAAGAAAACAAATAAGCATAGTTACCCAAGAACCTATTTTATTTAATGATACTATTGCTGCAAATATTGCCCTAGGAAAACCAGACGCCACTGAGGCTGAAATTATAGCCGCTGCTAAAATTGCAAACGCATATGATTTTATTTCTAAAAAAGAGGATGGCTTTAATACCATTATTGGTGACCGAGGTAGTAAGTTAAGTGGGGGGGAGCGCCAACGATTAACCATTGCAAGAGCGGTACTTAAAAATCCGCCAATTTTAATTTTGGACGAAGCTACTTCCGCATTGGATACTGAAAGTGAAAAATTAGTTCAAGACGCTATTAATAATATGATGCAAAACAGAACATCAATTGTAATTGCACATAGGCTTTCTACCATTCGTCACGCAGATGAAATTATTGTATTGCAAAAAGGAAATATTGTAGAACGCGGCAATCATGACTCCTTGCTTGCGCAAAACGGGTATTATCGTAAGTTAATTGAAATGCAAGAAGTAAAGTAAGAGAACGCGCAGCGTTCGATGTAGAGAGGAGCTAAATGTTCGATGTAGAGAGGAGCTAAATGTTCGATGTAGAGAAAACAAATTGTTCGATGTAGAGAAAACAAATTGTTAGATGTAGAGAAAACAAATTGTTCGATTCATAAAAAAGCCCTGAAATTTTAATCAGGGCTTTTTATATTTTTAAGTAACACTAGTGAACTTATTCGCCTTGTGTATTACTATTTTTATAGTTTCCAAGCTTTGCCTCTACACTTAAAGTAGCATGAGGAACAATACGTAAACGATCCTTGTCAATTAACAAACCAGTAACTCTACAGATACCGTAAGTTTTGTTTTCGATACGCATTAATGCTTTTTCTAACTTATCAATAAAGCTAATTAAAACACTAGCTCTTTGCGCTAACTGCTCTCTTTCCATGCTAACGCTACCGTCTTCCATGGTCATATACCTAGCATCATCGAAATCACCGCCAAATTCGCCTGTATGCATCATTTGACTTTTATGATATGCAAGGTCGGCTTTAGCAGCTTCCATTTTGCGTGAAATTAATTCTTTAAATTCTGCAAGCTCGGCATCTGAATATTTAACCAATGTATCGGTTGAACGCTCTACCTCTTTTCTTTTTTCCATTGGCACATAACCTGGTTGATATGGAACACTACTCTTTACATTAATCTTTGGCACTTTTACATCCTTAATTGGTTCTGCTGTTTTGCGCACAGGCTTCACTGGAGGAGTAGGTACTTTTGGTGCCGGTTTTACAGGAGGTACATATTTTTCAACTGGCTTAGCCGCAACAACTGGTTTAGCAGGTGCTGCTTTTACAGGGGCTTTAGCCGGAGCTGCTTTTTTTGCTGGTGTCGCTGCCTTTGCTACTGGTTTTGCAGGAGTTTTAGCCGGAGCTGCTTTTTTTGCTGGTGCCGCTGCCTTTGCTACTGGTTTTGCAGGAGCTTTAGCCGGAGCCGCTTTTTTAGCAGGGGCTGCCTTTTTTGCTGGTGCCGCCTTTTTAACAGGTGCTGCCTTTTTTGCTGGTGCCGCTTTTTTAGCAGGAGCTGCTTTTTTAGCAGGAGCTGCCTTTTTTGCTGGTGCCGCTTTTTTAGCAGGAGCCGCCTTTTTTACGGGAGCTGCTTTTTTTGCTGGTGCCACTTTTTTAACAGGCGCTGCCTTTTTAGCAGGAGCTGCTTTTTTTGCTGGTGCCGCCTTTTTAGCCGGTACTGATTTCTTTGTAGCCATATTTATCCTTTTTGTAAAACAGAGATCCTTAATTTATGATCATTGATTTCAACATCCACTCCTTCAGCAAGTTCCGGAACCCAGTCAATACTCAATGCCAATATTTCGTCGCAAATATAATCTGAAAATTCATTAATAGCTTCCTTCAAATCCGTGTTATCCACAATTCGGAGTAAAATCTTGTCAGTTAGCTCAAAATTTGCCTCTTTTCGGATATTTTGAACCCTATTTACCAGCTCTCTGGCATTTCCTTCCTTAATTAAGGCAGGACTTAGGGTTATGTCTAAGGCCACTGTTAGGGCATTCTTCACAGCAACGCTCCATCCCGGTATATCCTCAGCTATAATTTCCACCTCAGAAACTAACAATGGAATGATTTCACCTTCAATTTCCAAGTTTAAAGTTCCGTCCTTTTCCAACTGGCTTATTTGAACTTGACTTAACGTTGCAACTACTGCCGAAGCCTGCTTCATTTTAGTTCCCAATTTGGCACCTAATAACTTAAAGTTTGGTTTTAGTTTTTTACTAATTACGCCCTTCGTCTCAGTGATATAATTTATTTCTTTAACATTTACCTCTGCCAAAATAAGTGCTTCCATTTGTTCAATAGCCGCTTTCATATTTGGATCTAAAACAGGAATCAATATTTTTTGAAGTGGCTGACGCACTTTGATATTTACCTTCTTACGAATAGATAATACCAATGAACAAATATCTTGTGCCATTTGCATACGCGCTTCTAATGCTAAATCCATTTTTGAAGTATCTGCTTTTGGAAAATCTACATGGTGTATAGAAATTGCATTATGGCGTTTTGTAATTCCATTTAAATTTCTAAATATTTGATCACAGAAAAATGGTGCAATAGGCGCCATAAGTCTTGCAATAGTTTCTATGCATTCATATAAGGTTTGATACGCCGCTATTTTATCCTGCGTATATGTGCCTTTCCAAAAACGACGACGACATAAACGAACATACCAATTGCTTAAATGCTCGTCCACAAAGGTTTCTATGGCACGGCCAGCATTGGTTGGCTCAAAGTCGTCCATAGAAGTGGTTACCGTTTGTATTAATGTATTTAGAGAAGATATAATCCATCTGTCAATTTCTGGCCTTTGCGCAACAGGAATATATGCTTGTTCAAATTTAAATCCGTCTACATTGGAATACAATGCAAAGAATTGATACGTATTGTATAAAGTGCCAAAGAATTTTCTTTGCACTTCCTGTATACCCGATAAGTCAAACTTTAAATTATCCCAAGGTGAAGCATTGGTTACTAAGTACCACCTAGTTGCATCAGCACCATAAGTATTTAATGTTTCAAAAGGATTTACCACATTGCCCAAACGTTTACTCATCTTGTTGCCATTCTTATCTAGCACCAAACCATTACTCATAACGGCTTTGTATGCAACACTATCAAAAAGCAAAACACCTAATGTATGTAAGGTATAAAACCAGCCACGTGTTTGATCCACTCCTTCACATATAAAATCGGCAGGGAAGGCTTGTCCTTTATCAATCAAGTCCTTGTTTTCAAATGGATAATGCCATTGCGCGTAAGGCATAGCACCGGAGTCAAACCAAACGTCCACTAAATCCGAAACACGTTTCATGGGTTGGCCACTTGCACTTAATAGTTCAATTTGATCCACAAATGGTTTATGCAAATCCACATCTAATTTGCCATTTACAATTTGCAAGTTCACTTCCTTATTAAACCCTTTTTCTTTTGCTGCTACATATAAATCAGTTAACTCTTCTATTGAACCAACACATATTTCTTCGGTTCCATCCTCTGTTCTCCAAATTGGAAGTGGCGTTCCCCAATACCTGCTTCTGGATAAATTCCAATCCACCATGTTCTCTAACCAATTGCCAAAACGGCCTTCACCGGTGCTCTTTGGTTTCCAATTAATGGTTTTATTTAATTCCACCAATCTATCTTTTACTGCCGTTGTTTTAATAAACCATGCATCTAATGGATAATATAAAATTGGCTTATCAGTTCTCCAACAATGTGGATAGTTGTGCTCATATTTTTCAACTTTAAAAGCACGATTTTCTTTTTTCAATTTTACGCAGATATCTACATTCACATCTACATAGTCTTTTTCGTCTTTATAATTTTTTACATAGCGGCCACTAAATTCTCCTACACCTTCTACAAATTTTCCTGCTCTATCTACTAGGGTTATGATTCCTAAATTATTTTTTTGTCCCACTTTATAGTCATCCGCACCAAATGCAGGTGAGGTATGTACAATACCAGTACCATCTTCGGTTGTTACAAAATCTCCTAAAATAATTTTAAATGGATCTCCCTCAAATGTTGCTGGATTATTTGCTTCAAATGGCATTAACTGTTCGTAACGCAATCCATTTAATTGTGCTCCTTTAAATTCGGCAAGTATTTTCCAAGGAACAATTTTATCCCCTTCTGCAAATGTTTCAATAGTTAATCCTTCTTCTTTAAAATATTTTGATAGTAAGGCTTTAGCCAACACCACATTCACTGGCATTGCAGTGTAAGGGTTATAAGTTGCTACTAATACATAATCAATATTGGGCCCAACTGTTAAACCTAAGTTAGAAGGCAATGTCCATGGCGTGGTGGTCCATGCCATATAATACACGTCCTGATTATTTTTATTGCTTGCAGCTGCATCAAATAAAAATTTTGAATCTGCAGACTGTGTTGCTTTAAACATGGCAACCGTGGAAGTGTCTTTTACGTCCTTGTATGTACCTGGCTGATTTAATTCATGAGAACTTAAACCTGTTCCTGCAGCTGGTGAATAAGGTTGTATACTTACACTTTGGTATAAGTATCCTTTTTTATAAAGGGTGCTTAAAATCCACCATAATGTTTCAATGTAATTATTTTCAAAAGTGATGTAAGGGTTATTTAAATCCACCCAATAACCCATTTTATTGGTAATGTCGTCCCACTCTTTTTTATACCTAAGCACAGCTTCACGACATTTTTTATTATACTCCTCCACCGAAATTTTCTTTCCAATATCTTCTTTTGTAATGCCTAATTCTTTTTCAACACCCAACTCAACAGGCAAACCATGTGTATCCCACCCACCCTTACGTTTTACTTGAAAACCTTGCATCGTTTTGTAACGACACATCATATCCTTTAAAGTTCTTGAAATAACGTGGTGAATACCCGGCATGCCATTGGCACTTGGTGGCCCTTCGTAAAAAACGAATGGAGTTTTGCCTTCACGTAAATTAACCGATTTTTCAAAAGCCTGCTCGTTTTTCCATGCAGCTAAGATTTCGGCCTCAATGGTAGGCAAATGTAAGCCTTTAAATTCTGGGTATTGGTTGCTCATAAAACGCTTATCCTATCTGATTTTTAGGGCACGAAGGTACGAAATTGCATGGTAAAAAGCAACCCTAGATATTATAAGCAATTAGGCTAAAATAGGCTAGCTAGTAGGATTGGGTGGAGCGTCATTGTCATTTGATGCTGTTTCACCAAAAAACTTACCCTGAAATACAAATAAAGCAATGACCCCAGAACTAATAGCAGCATCTGCAAAATTAAAAACGGGTCTGAAAAACTCAAATTCGGAGCCTCCCCAAATAGGGAACCAATTAGGGAAATGCGCATCCCTTATTATAGGAAAATAAAACATGTCTACTACTTTGCCATGTAAAAACGAAGCATAGCCTCCCCCTTTTGGAAATAAAACTGCTACCTGTGAGGTAAACGGAACACTTTGTTCAAATAGGACACCGTAAAATAAACTATCAATTAAATTGCCAACTGCACCTGCATAAATTAATGCTGCACAAACTATAAATCCATTGTGGTGTTTTTTTTCTATAAATCCTTTAATCAAAAACGAACCCCAAACCACAGCAGCTAATCTAAAAAGAGTTAAAATAATTTTACCAAAGTCGCCTCCAAATTTCAAGCCCCAAGCCATGCCTTCGTTTTCTACAAAATGAAGTCGAGCCCATGAACCAATAAGCGCATGCTCCTCCCCAATAAAATAATTAAGTTTTATATAAAATTTTATAGCCTGATCTATAAATAAAATAATCGCAATTAATAAAATAACCTTTTTCCCGTTCATTGAAATTTGTAAAAGTTGTATGTAAAGATAAGTTAGGATTTTGATTCCTTTGCTAATTTTTGTTTATTCACAAAAACTGAATATAAAATAGACCCCGTTATACAAAACAAAATAACCAATAAGGATAATAAAGTTTGTGTGCTTTTGTCCATCCATAGGTTAATATAATGTTCGCCAAGCATTTTAACACCAATAAATACGAGCACTATCGCAATTCCTTGTTGCAAATGCTCAAACTCATTAACAGCACCCCTTAACAAGAAAAATAAGGATCTTAAACCCAATACGGCAAAAATATTAGAGGTATATATTACTAAACTATTTCTTGAAATGCCCATCACAGCTGGTATAGAGTCCAATGCAAAAACTAAGTCAATGGCTGCAAGTAATATTACCACTACAAATAAACTAGTGTAAACAGGTTTGTTATTATGGTCTCTTATAACAAATTTTCCGTCTCCATCATTACTACTAATAGGTAAAATTTTCTTTAAAAAAAGATACACTTTAGAATCATGCGGATTAAACGATTCTGATTCATCTGCCACAAACATTTTGTAGCCAGTATACACCAAAAACACACCAAAAATATACAAGACCCAAGCAAATTTTGCTACTAAGGCTACTCCAATTGTAATAAATAAAATTCTAAAAATTATGGCAGCTAAAATGCCTATTAATAACACTCTTGAATAATTTTTTTCTTTAACCTTAAAGGCATCAAAAATTAAAATGAATACAAAAATATTGTCAACACTCAAACTCCATTCCATTAAATACCCACTTAAATATTCGAGACTAATTTTTTGACCTTCCTCAAACCATAAAAAAGCAAAAAATGCAAAAGCCAATAATACCCAAAAAAAAGTTTGACTCATGGCTTGTTTAATAGTGATTACCGTTCCTTTTTTACTTAAAAATCCAAGGTCCACTATTAATGCAATAGCAATTACAATTCCAAATACAGTATAAACTATTTGATCGGTTGTCATAATGTAAAGTTAATAAACAAATACTAGGAAGCAAATTGCGCCTTTCTATACTTTGTCCAAATACCATAAAATATAAGTAGGCTTAGCAAAGGCCCAATTAATAAAAGCAATTGCCAAAAAAGCTTATTATTTGCAAGTTTTTCTTTGTCCAGAAGCCTTAAAACAATGGTTTTATTTCGGCTATCTAAAAGTCCATCGGTTTCATTTAAGTAGGCAATACTGTTTAAATAAAATGATTTATTTGCAAATTGAAATTCCTCCATTGGAAGCATGCCCATGGGCATAGGTATTAATTCCCCATTTTCATTTCTGGTATTTTTATTAGTTAAAATATCTGCATCTGCAATTATAATTTGCTTTGAGCTTGTATTTGATTTTGCCATAAAGTCCTTGCCAGTATTCAATTTTAAGCTATCCTGCCAAGCACTTGAAATTCTATTGGCAAATAAGGAATTAAAATTACCCTCTAATAAAACCGCAACAGGTACTTTGTGTTTTTTAAAAGTAAGTAATTCAGACTCGTCATGCACACTATTTAAGCTCACTAAATTGGGGGTAGTAATTAGCCTGCTATTGGTATCGGTACTTAATAAAATAGTTTTTTTAATTTCTTTGTTTGCAAGGGTATCTATACTGGAAGGAAATTGGGACAATACCCTATCCATGTTTTGTGAAATGGATACATTTTCATTTCCATATAAAAAAGGATAATAAGGCCAAGGCATTCTTTGAATTAATGGGGCGCCATTTGACTGTTTGCCTATTACTATTGGAAGTTTAGCGCAATTTAAATCCTGAACTAAATTTGAATTAATCCTTACACCATATTTAAATAATAAATCATCAATACCAAGCCCCCTATCAAAAGCAACATAAGACCCATTTGTTTTTTGAAGGCTATCATATTCGGCATACAATTTATCTATGGCCCATATTATATTACCCCCAGACATGACATACTGGTCCAATTTTAATTTATCTAAATCAGAAAAAGGCATGGTAGGTTTTACAATAATTATGGTTTTAATTTTTGCAGCATTTGGATACCCTTTTTTTAAATCAAAAACAGATAATCGGTATTGATTTTTTATTGCAACCCCAATATCATTCACCGATAAATCTATAGGTTCACCATTACCAACTAAGTAACTAATTTGCGGTACAATAGGCCTGGTTAACAAATAAATTGCCTGTACAAATTTATACTCAAGCAATGCTTCTGCAGCATTGGCACAAGCTTCTATATCTTCTGTTGGCAAATCCTTTACAATATTGTAGGGTTTAAAATACTTTTTACCAGATCTAAGATCAATGGCGTAAGGTTTTTGACCCGTTACTTCAACAATGGCTGCAGGCACCACTAATTGGTCTACTATTTTATCGGAAGCAGCATTTTGATCCTGTACTCGCTCAATGGGCACACCTAATTTTGTTAAGCTATCATAAAAACTATACAAGGTACTGTCCTTATATAGTTTACTTGGAACTTCAAGCTCCCACTGAATTTGGCCAGGATTTATTTTCTGCAATTGATTTAGCAAAATACCAGTAGACTGTGCAATTTTTTTATAATAAGTTGGTATGTCTCCGCCTAAGTAAACATGAATTTTTATAGGCCGACCAACCTCTTTTATAATTTGTTTAGAGTTATCACTTAGTGTATACCTGCTATCTTTAGTAAGATCTAATTGAGCTGTAGTTAAGGAGGAAATATAATTTAAGGTAATGACAACAATAAATAAAATAACATAATTCACTTTGCCTTTTATTTGCTCCATAGTGCCAATTGCAAATAACATAATTAAAGTGATAAAATATATTAAATCATTTAATGCAATAACACCCTTGCTAATATTTTGGTAATGAAATGCAAAACCCAACTGTTGGATATAAAAATCAAACCCGTTTTTAAATACTGGCAGGGCAGACAGCCAATCAAATCCTTTAAACATGGCTACCGAAATGGCAATAGAAAGCAACAAGGATACTAATGGGTTTTTACTAGTACTGCTTGTGAAAATACCAATAGCGTTATAGGCTGCGGCCAAACACAATAAACCAAAGTAAGATCCAATTGTGGCGCCAATATCTAAGCCGCCAACTGCACTTAAACTCTGAAGTGCAATGGCATAAATTAAAGTGGGCAGGATTGAAAATAAAACAATTAAATAAGTACCTAAAAATTTTGCTCCCACCAGTTGAAAAGATTTCACTGGTAAAGTGCTTAATAACTCAAAGGTGCCTTGCTTAAATTCTTCCGAAAAACTTCTCATGGTTATTGCTGGAACTAACAATAATAAAAACCAAGGTGCAAAATCAAAATATGCCTGTAAAGAAGCATACCCAAAATCAAAAACGTTATAATTAGGTAATACAAATAAAAATAACCCGTTTATTAAAAGGTAAAAGCCAATAATTAAATAGCCAGTTAACCCGCTAAAATATTGCGTCCACTCTTTTTTACAAATTGCCCACATAGTTTCCAAAGCTACTAAATAATCATATGTGTACTTATAGCCCCAGTTAAGAAATCAAAAATAAAAAGGTCAAAAACCCAAAAATGCCCCAGTATTAACTGAGGCATTTTTAAAATAAAAGTTCGTGTTATTGGATGGTTACACAGCAAAGCTTTCACCACAACCACAACTGCGACTAGCATTTGGATTGTTAAAGTAAAAACCCTTTCCATTTAAACCATCAGAGAAGTCAAGTTCTGTATTAACCAAATATAAAAAGCTCTTTAAATCGGTAACCACTTTTACTCCATTGTCCTCAAAAACCTGATCCATTGGTTTAATTTCATTGTCAAAATCCAATTTATAGCTTAAGCCAGAACAGCCACCACCTACCACCCCAACTCTTAAAAAATAAGAGGAGTCGTTGGCAATTTCGGCATCCAGCATTAGTTGTTTTACTTTTGCTTTTGCTTTATCACTCACTAAAATGGTATTTTCTGCTACTTCGCTCATGCTTTATAATTAGTGGATACGCTCTTCAAAAACCAATTCGTCTAAACCGTTTTTCTTACGGTAGTCATTAATTGCAGACTTAATTGCGTCCTCTGCTAAAACTGAACAGTGAATTTTTACTGGAGGTAAATTTAATTCCTCTACTAAATCCATGTTGTCAATCTTAACTGCTTCGTCAACCGACTTTCCTTTTAACCACTCTGTAGCTAAAGAACTTGAAGCAATTGCAGAACCACAACCAAAAGTTTTAAACTTCGCATCGGTAATAATACCAGTTGCTTCGTCCACTTGAATTTGCAAACGCATTACGTCTCCGCACTCTGGTGCACCTACTAAACCAGTACCTACACTTTTTGATGCTTTATCTAATGTTCCTACATTTTTAGGATTAGAATAATGATCGATTACTTTATCTGAGTATGCCATTGTTGTATGTTTAAGTTGTTTTGATAATTTTATGAAACGAATTTAGTGATGTGCCCATTGAATTGAATCAATGTCCACCCCTTCTTTGAACATTTCCCAAAGTGGGCTCATCTCTCTTAATTTTAAAACAGTATCAGTTACTGCTTTAATTGTAAAATTGATTTGCTCCTCGGTAGTATAACGGCCTAATCCAAAACGTAGAGAACTATGTGCTAAATCGTCTCCTAAACCTAAGGCTTTTAAAACATAGCTAGGTTCCAAAGATGCCGATGTACAAGCCGATCCAGAAGAAAGTGCGATGTCCTTGTTAAAGCCCATCATTAAACCTTCCCCCTCTACATATTTGAAAGAAATATTACTTACATGTGGTAAACGATGTGCTGGGTTTCCGTTTACATAAGACTCATCAATTTGCTTTAATGCATTTTCTAATTTGTCTCTTAATTTTGAAATTCTTGCAGTATCCGCTTCCATATCAGTTCTTGCAATTTCGGCAGCTTTACCAAAACCAACAATACCAGGAACGTTTAAGGTGCCGCTACGCATGCCTCTTTCGTGGCCACCGCCGTCCATTTGCGCAGTTACTTTTACTCTTGGATTTTTACGACGTACATATAATGCACCAACCCCTTTTGGACCATACATTTTATGTGCAGTAAACGCCATGATATCAATGCCATCCGCAATAACATCTACTGGAATTTTTCCAACAGCTTGAACGCCATCAGTGAAAAATAAAGCCCCATGTTTTTTGGCAATCGCAGCAATTTCTTTAACAGGTTGTACCACGCCAATTTCATTGTTTGCATACATAATAGCTACTAATATTGTAGTAGGTCTCATTGCAGCTTCTAATGCTTTTAAATCTACTAAACCGTCAGGTTGTACTTCTAAGTAAGTTACCTCAGCACCTAATTTTTCTAAGTGCTTACAAGTATCTAACACCGCTTTATGCTCGGTAGTACAAGTAATAATATGGTTGCCTTTGCTTGCATACATTTCATATACGCCTTTAATGGCTAAATTGTCACCCTCGGTCGCACCTGAGGTGAAAATAATTTCTTTTGCATCTGCTCCAATTAACTTTGCCACTTGCTCACGTGCATAGTCAACAGCTTCTTCGGCATGCCACCCAAATGAGTGGTTTCTGCTAGCAGCATTTCCGAAATTTTCAGTAAAATAAGGGATCATTGCCTCCAAAACTCTTGGATCCATAGGAGTGGTTGCGTTATGATCAAGATAAATAGGTAATTTTAACATGTCTGTGTTTGATTTTTCAGACTACAAAAGTAAAGCTTAGGCGTGGATTAACATGATTTCGTTAGCTTTGAAGGGCATTTTTTTCCCAATTCGTAAAACAAACCAAAATGGGCTATAACGTAGAACACATAGGGATTGCAGTCAAAAACTTGGAACATAGTATTCCCCTATTCGAAAGGCTTTTAAACAGTCCCTGTTATAAAACCGAGAAAGTAGCTAGTGAAAACGTAAATACTGCCTTTTTTTTACAAAATGGGGCAAAAATTGAGCTGTTAGAAAGCGTGGACCCCCAGGGGGTAATTGCCAAGTTTATTGAAAAAAAGGGAGAAGGAATGCACCATATTGCTTTTGAAGTGCCAGATATTGTAGCCGAGATGGCACGCTTAAAATCCGAGGGTTTTACCTTACTGAATGAAACACCAAAACAAGGAGCCGATAATAAACTAGTGTGTTTTGTACATCCAAAGGATTGCAATGGAGTGCTCATTGAGCTTTGCCAAAGTATTTAAATTCCTAAAACCTCAATAGCTTTTTGTGCCGCTAACTGGCTGGCATCTTTTTTAGTAAATCCTTTTTGACTGGCAATCACTTCGCCATCCAGCACCACATTAATGGTGAATAAGCGACGACGGCCTTCCAATTGTTCTCCTGCTAATACAAAATCAATTTGCTTTCCTTGCTTTAACGCCCAGCCAATTATTTTGTTTTTAATATTAATATCAATTTGTTCCAAATCGTCCATGAACAAATAGGGTTGAATCATTTTTTCTACAATCCACTTTTTGGTAAAGTCGTATTTTTTATCCAGGTAAATAGCGCCCACCAAAGCTTCCAGGGTATTCCCAAATATTTGACTGGTTCTTAACCCGCCATCCATTTTATTAAACCTAGTCATTTTACGCAAACCCATTTGCACCGCAATGTTATTCAGTTGAGCGCGATTCACCATCTTGCTGCGCATCTCTGTTAAAAATCCTTCGCCTTTATAGGGATATTTTTTAAATAAATAATCGGCTACCACGGCGCCAATTACTGCGTCACCTAAAAATTCCAAGCGCTCATTGTTTTCAGTAGGATTGTCTTTTACAGAACGGTGGTTTAATGCAGTTTGAAAAAGTAAAACATTACCAGTATTGTAACCAATTAAATGTTTTAGATCCGCCTTAAATCCTGATTTTTTAAAAAGCGAAATGAATTGATTAAAACGGCGTTTCACTGGACTTGAATTAAGCCTTGTACTTTTTAACAATCACACAAGCATTGTGTCCGCCAAAACCAAAAGTATTACTTAAGGCAGCATTTACCACACGTTTTTGTGCTTTATTAAAAGTGAAATTTAAACGGTTGTCTAATTCTGGATCGTCTGTAAAGTGATTTATTGTAGGAGGTACAATGTCGTGAATTACAGACTGAATACATGCAATAGCTTCAATCACACCAGCTGCTCCCAAACAGTGACCTGTCATGGATTTAGTGGCACTAATGTTTAAATTATATGCATGCTCGCCAAACACTTCTAATATTGCTTTTGATTCTGCAATATCACCAAGCGGTGTAGAAGTTCCATGTGTATTGATATAATCAATGTCGGTTGCAACCATGCCCGCATCTTTTAATGCAGCATTCATAACATTTTTAGCACCCAACCCTTCTGGATGTGGCGCTGTTAAATGGTAAGCGTCGGCTGTTGCACCTCCACCCACCACTTCGCAATATATTTTAGCACCGCGTTTTAAAGCGTGCTCTAATTCTTCTAATACTAATACGCCACTCGCCTCGCCCATTACAAAACCATCTCGGTCTTTATCATAAGGACGGCTTGCCGTTTTTGGATCGTCGTTACGCTCACTCATGGCTTTCATGGCATTGAAGCCACCCATGCCCGCAATTCCTATTACCGATTCTGCTCCACCAGTAATAATAATATCTGCTTTACCTAATTTTAAATTATCCATTGCAGAAATAATTGCGTTGGTACTTGATGCACACGCACTTACTACCGCATAGTTAGGACCTCTAAAGCCATGCTTCATAGAAATTTGCCCTGCGGCAATATCTAATATAATTTTTGGAATAAAGAAAGGATTAAACCTTGGGGTACCATCACCGTGTACAAAATTGGTTACTTCTTCGGTGAAAGTGGTTAAACCTCCAATGCCACTTGCAAATATCACACCCACTCTGTCATGGTCTACATTTTCTTTGGTAATACCAGCATCTATTACTGCTTGATCACTTGCTACTAAAGCAATTTGAGAGAAACGATCTAATTTTCGTGCCTCTTTGCGATCCATAAAATTGGTTGCATCAAAGCCCTTAATTTCACAAGCAAATTTTGTTTTAAACTTAGAAGCATCAAACTGTGTTGCCATATCTGCTCCAGAAACCCCGTTTACTAAATTGTCCCAGTATTCACTAAGACTATTGCCTAAAGGATTTAATGTTCCGATACCTGTAACAACAATGCGTTTAGTCTGCATGACTTTTTGTTTTAAATTAATAATCCGCCTTTAAAGCAAAGGCTCAAAAAGGCGGATTAAAATATGCTGTGTTTAATTGGAAGCCGTGAAATAATTATTAAAATTATTTAGCGTGCTCATCTATGTAAGCAACAGCTTGACCAACAGTAGTAATTGTTTCTGCTTGTTCGTCTGGAATAGAAATATTGAATTCTTTTTCGAATTCCATAATTAATTCAACGGTGTCTAAAGAATCTGCTCCCAAATCATTTGTAAATGATGCTTCGTTAGTAACTTCTGCTTCATCAACGCCTAATTTGTCAACGATGATTTTTTTAACTCTTGATGCGATGTCTGACATTGTAAATAGTTTTTGTTTACGGCGCAAAAATATACTTTTTGTCAAAATACTCATATTTTATTTGCCTTTTTGTTTGCACAAAGCTGGTTTATGGTATTAATATGTGCATTTCTAAGCCAATATGCTCATTTTTAAGGGTATTTGTTGTTGTAACAACCTTATTGTGAACCCTTGTTAGTGTTTAAGAATGCCCCTAATTTCATGCTGATCCGCTATTGAAATTTTTTCCTTAGGTATGATAAAAAAGCTTTTTGGGCTAAAGTAAAAATGAAAAAAATGCGGACTTTCAAAATAATTTGTAACGGTATCCCAGTTCCAACTTGCCTCACCCAGGCTACTTTTTAAAAGGGCTTGCTTTTGATTAAACTCAAAATCCCATTGCGTTTTAAAAAGTTCTGTTTTTTTATAAAACATATTGGGCATAATGTACCAGAAAAAAATCATGAGCACAATCCAAAGTAAAGAGCCTAATAAAAAAGGCTCTGGCCTTATTTTTTTCATAAACAATAATACCGCTGTAATGATTGCATAAATGTTTACAATGATCATTAAAGACTTTATCTCATTTTGTTTTATAAAATGATAACGCAGGGCTTGTAGCACTGCATTTTTGGTATAAGTAATGGTATAGGTCATGCTTATTTTTGAATTGGAACTGAAACAAAGATACACACCGCAAAGGTTTGCGGTGAAATAATCCTTTAAAAAACACAAAATGAAGCCTTCAAAAAAGGACATAAAAACACAAATTGACTATATTTAGCAACGCTTTGCTCAATTAAAATTGCCAGTATGTCTTTTAAACCAAAGTTGACATTTGCTCAGATCATCAACATGAATGTTGGTTTTTTGGGAATACAGTATAGTTTTGGTCTGCAACAATCTGCAGTCAATCCTATTTACGATATGTTGGGTGCCAGTCCCGATCAAATTCCCTTAATGAATTTGGCAGGTCCTATGACTGGTTTGTTAATTCAACCTATTATTGGTGCCATGAGTGACAAAACATGGTCGCCTCGTTTTGGTCGTCGTAAGCCCTATTTTATGATTGGGGCAATACTTTGTAGTTTATGTTTATTCTTATATCCATTTAGTAGTGCACTATGGATGGCCGTTGGTTTGCTTTGGATTTTAGATGCTGCAAATAATACTGCCATGGAACCTTACCGTGCTTTTATTGCAGACAAACTTCCAACCCAGCAGCATGCTGCTGGGTTTTTAACACAAAGTTTTTTTACAGGTTTAGGTATCACCCTTGCTAACCTTTCTTTATTTGTATTTCAGAAAAAAATTAGCGGGCATTATGGAAGCTTACCTTATTGGGTATATGCCAGTTTCTTTTTAGGAACTATTTGTTCAATTGCATCGGTAAGTTGGTCGGTTTATAAAACTCCCGAGATCCCTCCTACCGAAGCCGAGCTAGCGCAATTAAAAAAAGAACCACTTAAATTATTTACTCCATTTATTGAAATTGGATCTGCTATAAAAAGTATGCCTAAAGTAATGTGGCAATTAGGGCTTGTATATTTATTCCAATGGTATGCCCTGTTTTGTTATTGGCAAAATGCCTCAAAGAGTATTGCGCTTTCGGTTTGGAATACTACTTCTTATCAAAACAATCCAGCTTACGACGAGGCAGTTGGATGGACAGGCCTTGTGAATGGCTGGTACAATATTGTTACTTTTTTATCTGCCTTTGGATTATTGTGGCTAGCAAAAAAAATAAGTCCAAAATTAATTCATATTATATGTTTGGTGCTTGCTGGAGTAGGTCTATTAATTTTCCCTCACATCACCGACAAGAACTTATTATTTATACCCATGACAGGATTTGGTATTGCATGGGCAAGTATGATGGGTATTCCTTATTTATTAGTCGTACATAAAATTCCTAAAGAACGTTACGGTGTTTATATGGGCATTATTAACATGATGATTGTTATACCAATGCTAATTCAAAATTTAAGCTTTGGATACATTTTAAAACATGTTTTAAATAACGACCCAGGCAAAGCAATTAGTTTTGCAGGCGTGTTTTTAATTATTGCATCGGTTTTGACTTTATTTATACAATCCGAGAAAGCAACAAAATCCGAAATTGAAAACGCTTCTATGAGCGGTGGTCATTAAACGAATTAAAATTTTATGAAAGTACTTTGTATAGGGGAAGCATTGATTGATATGATTTGTACCGACCGTGGTACCAGTTTATCTAAAGGACAAAATTTTTTAAAAAAAGCAGGGGGAGCTCCAGCCAATGTAGCTGCAGCAATTGCTGCACTTGGCGCTCAAGTAGATATGGCCGCTAAAGTAGGCAAGGATCCTTTTGGTCAACACTTAATTGATTTATTAAATGAAATGGGGGTTAATACTAAGTGGGTGATTCAGGATCCAAACCATTTTACCACTTTTGCTTTTGTTTCATTAATGGAGGACGGCGAACGTGATTTTTATTTTAACCGTGGTGCCGATGGGCAGTTAAGTGCATCCGATTTAGACAGCTTGCAATTGAATGAATATAGCATAGTACATTTTGGATCTGCTACTGGATTTTTACCAGGTCCATTAAAAACAGCTTATACCAATTTACTAGCAAAGGCCAAAGCCAACAATGCTATTATTAGTTTTGATCCAAACTATCGTCATTTATTATTTAAGAATAATACACAAACTTTCATAGATCAATCTTGGCCTTTTATAGAACAATGTCACTTTTTTAAATTAAGTGATGAAGAAGCTATGTTAATAACTGCTTGTGATACGGTACATCATGCAGCTGCTGCATTAAGAAAAAAATCGGCTGCTGTTTTTGCAATTACATTAGGGAAAGAAGGAACACTATTGTCTGTTGGCGATCATTTAGAAATGATTGGAAGTATAGCCATAACACCCATTGATGCTACTGGTGCGGGTGATGCTTTTGTGGGTGCTGTATTGTTTCAACTCATAAATTTCACGCCAACACAATTAGCAAGCATTACACTTGAACATTGGAAAAAAATAATTTTAAATGCCAATAAAGCAGGGGCTCGTACATGTGAATATATGGGGGCTATGGAAGCATTCAAACATTTAAATAATAGTATTTTTAATTAATTAATTTAAAGCACACTGTGAACTCAACTGCCTTAAACGCTTTTGGAAATAATTTACTAAAAGCAAAAAATATTGAATCAGAGAAAAAGGATAAGGCTTTTGCCAAACGATTTTTAAACCACTTACCTTTTATTGAATCGCTTTTTAATGAAATTTATGGCGGTAATGCAAAACGAAACCAAAGTTTTGATGCGCTACTAAACTCAATTATTGAATCTTATTTAAATAGGCCCGTTACTTTTTTAAAAAAGGACGATGAAAAAGAAAAAAAAGGAAACTGGTTTTTAAGTAACAATATAACAGGAATGAGCTTGTATGTTGATAGGTTTGCTGGTAGCATTAATGGGCTTTCACAAAAATTAAATTACTTTGAAGAATTAGGCGTTAACTTTTTACACCTCATGCCGGTTTTTGAAAGCCCCCAAGGGGAAAGTGATGGAGGCTATGCAGTTTCGAATTTTAGAAAAGTGGATGCTCGTTTTGGAACCAACGAGGATTTATACGCGCTAGTTGAAAACATGAACCAACAAAATATGTATTTAATGTTGGACATTGTTTTAAACCACACTTCACATCATCACGAGTGGGCACAAAAAGCAAAAGCAGGAGACGCTTATTACCAGGACTTCTTTTATTTTTATGACAACAGGGATATACCAAATCAATTAGATCAAACCATGCCAGAAATTTTTCCAGAATCTTCCCCTGGCAGTTTTACCTATATACCTGAGTGTAATAAATGGGTAATGACCGTATTCCACAGTTATCAATGGGATTTAAATTATAGCAACCCCAATGTATTTGTTGCAATGATGGATACCGTTTTACATTATGCAAATATTGGCGTTGACGTTTTAAGGATTGACGCACCTGCTTTTATATGGAAACAATTAGGAACTACTTGTCAAAATTTACCACAAGCACATATCCTACTTAGGCTTATAAAACAATGTGTATTAGTTGCAAGTCCTGGCATGGCAATATTGGGTGAAGCAATTGTAGCACCCAATGAAATCATAAAATATTTTGGAACAGATAATTATATAGCCAATGAATGTGATGTAGCATATAATGCTACTCAAATGGCATTACAATGGGATGCATTGGCTACAGGGGATACCAGGGTGATGCTTGCAGCACAACATCCTATTTTACAAAAACCATATGGATGTACTTGGCTATCCTATACGAGGTGCCATGATGATATTGGACTGGGATATGACGACTATATGATTGAACGTGCTGGCTTTAATCCATATCATCACCGTACCTATTTAAAAAATTATTTTGCTGGATGGCATGAAGGATCTGTTGCTGCTGGTGCCTTGTTTTCAGTAAATCCCAAAACAGGCGATGCAAGAATTAGTGGATCCCTTGCCTCATTATGTGGACTTGAAAAGGCTGTGGAGTGGAATAACGAAAAAGAAATTGAAAACGCATTAAGAAAAATTATTTTAATGCAGGCACAAAGCATGTTTATGGGAGGCATTCCCATGTTATTTTATGGAGACGAATTGGCATATATTAATGATTATAGTTATTTACAAGATCCAGGAAAAAGTTATGACAATAGGTGGATGCACCGTCCAATTATGAATTGGGAAAAAAATGAAAAACGAAATACTGCTGGCAGTTTTGAAAAAAGAATTTTTAAAGAAACGCAAAAATTAATTGCTACTAGAAACAAGTTGCAAGTATTAAGCGATACCAAAAATGTTACCTGGATGACTCCACACAATATTCATATAGCTGGATTTATAAGATCAAATGAAAATAAAAAGTTATACTGCTTATTTAATTACAAACACACTGCTTCCTTTTTAACTTGGTATGCTTTTAAGGAACATGGCGAGCGTCCATCCGTATTACATGATCATTGGTCAGGCGTGGATCATAAAGTGGGAAATGACAACGAATATTTTGTGCTTCCCCCTTATAGTTTTGCAATACTGGAGGCTGCTAATTAAGCCCCAAAAAAAAATATAACCTGTGATCCATTAATATTAAATAATTAGGCTTGTTTAATATAACTTTAGCTATCTCAAACAAGCCTAATTTTATTTTATGAAAAATTTCCTATTTATCGCAAGCATTATTGCTATGTCCTATAGTTCAAATGCACAAGTAAGTGGCAAACATATTGGTTCTACTGGTGTTGGCGGGGATTTATCAATACAGGATAATAATGGAAAAATGATCCCAATTGGCGCCAAAAACGACACCAAAGGAACGCCGCTTTTTTTAGAAAATTGGGTAAATGGATCTGTGGTTTTAAAAAACGGAGTGAAGTTTAACAACTCAGAATTAAATTTTTCATTATATGAAGACAAGCTTTATTTTAGAAGAGACAACCAGTTTTTTGTAGTAGATGGGATTATAAGTGAATTTTATTTAGAATCTGGAGAAGCTAATAAACCATTTCATTTTGTAAGTGGTTATCCAAGCACCAATACCACCAACGATAATACCTATTTTCAAGTGTTGGCCGATGGAGGACATTATCAGTTATTAAAATGGCAACATAAAAAAATTAGAGATGTATATTCTTATGGAGGTGTGAACGAATCGGAATATGTAAACCAGGAAGCTTATTATGTATTTGAAAGAGGAAATAAAAAAATATGGAATATTGGCAATAAAATAAATGCCCTTTCAATAAAAAATACGCTTTCCATTGACGAATCAATTTGGAAAGCGTATTCAGAAAAAAATAACTCAAATGCAAAAGGTGAAAAATCTCTTTTAGATTTTGTTACTTATTTAAATGCTTTATAAGTTCTTAAAATTTATAGCCAACCCCAAAGCTTAAGCTATAATCTGCAAATGCAGCATCCCCCCTCGAGAATACTTTAGTGTCATTTGTTTTTAAAATGTCTGGATAGCTTTGTGGACGCTCTCTTCTAATAGCCACTGGTGCATATAAATAAAAGTTAAATTGCTTATACGCATAGTTGGCTCCAGGCTCAATGGCAAGCACATTACCTGGTCTTCTAAAACCAGTATTGTCTCCTATTAAATCAGAAGCAGGAATACATTCATATCTTGCACCTAAAGATAAAGTAACTGCATTTTTAGTCCAGTTGGTTCCAGCTCTTAATAAATATTGATCAGGTACACTCATTACATCTGATGTGTATTTAATCGCAGCTGCAGTAGGTACGCCACCCCTAGCTGTACTCGCTCCGTTATTTCCTTGTGGGTTAATTAAATAATACGCATTACTGTATAAACTCCAAGTATTATTTAAAATTCTAAAGCCATTTAATTCAAGTGAAACGCCTAAGCCACCATCACCAGGCTGAATGGATTGATCCACTGGACCAACTCGTGTTGCCGTTAAGGAAGTATGAAATACATCGGTTGCTTTATAATTTCCAGTAGGAAGTTTTAAGCCAATGCCTCCTAATAAATTTCCTTTATTGCCCGCTTTAGGTGCGATTAACCATTTGTATGCTGTAATACGCATATCACCAATACCTTGAGAATAAGTTGAATACCTAGGGCTTCCTTTTGCACTGCTAATATGCTCATATAATGAAGAGCGCTCATTGTAAACTAAGGGCAAATCAATGCCAATACTCCATTTTTCATTTAATTTTCTTGCCAAAGAAATATCTACTGTACGGCTAAAATTTCGCACATCAGTTGATTCAGCTACCCTTTGAGTAACCTCATCAGTTCCATTAAAATGTTTATAAGATTTAAAATAACGACCACTAATATTTAAATCCCATTTAGGTTCTGCTTTAGGTTTCATGGTGCTATCATGCATCATGTCATGAACCATTCCTAGTCCCATGGCATGTTCCATGGTATTTAATCCGCCAACAGTTCTTATTGCTACGCAGCCTTGTGCGTAAGTGTTATTGTATAGGGCCATTACAATTAGTAATGACAAAATATATTTTTTCATTTTGAGATGGATGTTTTGATACCCCTAAAATAGTGTGGCTATTTTAGGTAAGTTTTTTGATTGGTTTATTTTTTCATTTTTAAATGGTCTACTACCCAGCTTCCTACTTTTTTACCTTGCTCCGTACTTACAATACATGAGTTGTGAAAGTGCAAGCCTCCGTAAAATCTTGCCCAGTTGTTTTCCTCAGCGGCTGCTCTGAATGATTTAAAGCTACGGTTAGCAATGCCGAATTCCAATTCTGTAGAATCGGTATAAGCAAAATTATCGCCATAAACGCTTGTTAACACTTCGGCTGCAGAAGAGGAAATAGTGGAGTGACCACATGTATATTCTGGGAAAGCTGGAGTTTGTAATAAAGGTCTCCAGTTCATGTCAAAGTATTTATTAATAACTGTTTCAGGGCGTACCGTGTTGTATGCATATTTTGCATCCCAACAATGAATGAATGCATCAAATAAGGCAATGGCAGTTTTTGCGTAAGCATAGGTTGCAGTTTCAAAATCAGCTTTTGCTGTTTTATTTGCAATACCTACAATGCTCATCCAATGACCCGGAGGAGAGAATTTTTTAGAACTGAACATGATGTGCCCACTCACATTTACTTTAAATGGATTGTCATCCCAAAAGTTGGCAATATGCTTTTGTTCATCGGTTAAGCTATCCACTGCATTTTTAACCATCATTACATTAATATAGTATTCACTATTTTTATCTGTAACATTAAATACAGGCGGCGCTTTAGGACGAAATTGACTAGCACTATCTAACACCATGGTTCTAATTTCCTTCCAATGTGGTTCTGCTGCTTGAGCATACATAGGGGGTGTTGGCACCCATCGGCCTGGTATTTCCTTCACAGTATATTTTTCCGCACTTCTTGTTTGTGCATAATTGTCTTTTTTACTCCAAGCAATTATTGCAGCACCTACTTTTTTTGCATATCCTTCGGAGGCTTCAATCATTGAATTTGACATTCCATGCGCTTTTACCAATTGGTGTAAGCTGTCGGTATAAACTTTTAAACTTCCTTCTGGGAATGTAACCGCTTCTCCCACCATACAATAAGCAACCAAGGACGCATAAGGGAAATCAATATTAGCAGTGTCTTGCGGCTTAGGCAATTCAGCTAGTCCTTTTAATTGACCTGATAAACTTTGGTACTTGGTTGGATTTCCGGCAGCAGTCACTTCATAGCCAGCAATAGCAGCATACGCATAATTACGAGAAGCTATAATGGGACTAAAATTGTTACCCATCACAACTTGATTTAATTCATGCACAGTGTTTGCATATAAATCAGGGTCATGTGTAATTTGCTTATAATCACTTTTAGAATTGCATGCTAAAAAGCCTAATGTGACTAGCGCAAAAGAAAAAATATTTTTCATTTTCAATGTTTGAAACGGTAAGAGGACAATGCTATTTTAATAAAAAATAGACGTATGTGTGCGATGCACTAAAATATACTACCCAATTTTACATTGGTAGTACCAGCTTAATAAACTAAGCAATATCTTTTGGAGGTGGCGCTTGTATAGGTAAACAAATGCTTAATAAACGCTCATCAAAATGGGGACCAATTACCATTTTACGAGGAATGATTTTTGTAAGTGACCACTTATTTTCTTGGTCGATATAATCGAAACTAATCACTTTAACAGATGACTTATTTACAGGCACTGATTTTTTATCAGTTAGTTTTTGATCAAAATCTGAAGCCAATTTATCAAAACTTTCTTTAGCATTTTTAATATGCAAACGATCCTGGTTTGGTAAAACTCTAATCTCTAAACTATCATTATACACTCTTCTTTCTACATATTGATAAACCACTCCATTAATCTCCATTTCACCCTCTACTCTTTCAAACTTTGGGTTATTAGAATAGTAAGGTAAATTAATTGGCATTTTAACCGAAACCAATTCCGATTCGTTGTAATTATTTTCATCAATTAAACGCACCATTTGATTGGCGGCTTTTTGATCAAAATAGTTTGACACTAAACGGTAACCAAACCAGTTAAACAGCATTATGGCCAATAATAATATGGAGGCTATCTTTTTCAAGTACCTAAAATTACAAAAAATTATTGTATTGTGTAATTTTTGCCCATTACACCAGTAATTTCTAATTTTTTCCACTGCATTGGTAGCTTGGTTGGAAATTGAACTATCCCTTTTTCGGTAATATCCAAGCCCCCAAAACCCATTAAAAGGGATTGAATAATGCCACCAGCTCCTGTAGAGAAATACGGATTAGTGCCCCCCTTAGTTTCTGCAATTACTCTAAATGGCGGATTCAGATTCGGAGTATATGCATCCACAAAAAAATGATATGCTTTTTCTGTTTCCCCTAGTCTTGCATATAATAATGCAAAAATGGCCTGCGTCATGGCTGGAGTTCCTTGATTTGGCACTCTTTTTGAATAAAAGTCTAAGTCTTTTTTAATCTGTCCTTTATCTATAATTGTTTTTAAAGGATAGGACAACAAATTTACATCTGCCTGCTTAATACCCTCTCCATTATAAGTAGCATGTTCCCTAGTTACGCCAACACCTTCGCCCACTTTATCAGGCATCGTTAAAATTGGAATATTTTTTGCAACATTATCCCAGTCTGGATCTGGAGCGATGCCCAAAATAGTGGCTGATTTTATTGCCGCTTTCAAATTAGCAATGGCCGCAGCATTGGTGAATGCATTATTGTCTACATTCTCTGCCCACTCATCTGCTGCCACCACATTATTTATTTCAAAATGACCAGGCCCTTTTCTCTCCACTCTAGATGCCCAAAAATTTGCAGTCTCTTTTATAAGTGGCCAACCAGTTGATTCCAACCATGCTTTATCCTGAGTAACACAATAATAATTCCAAGCTGCAAATGCTACATCCGCAGTAATATGATGCTCAAACGGCCCACTTAATGCCCAAACGGGAGTTTCTTCCACCCCTGTTCCAGCACTCTCCCAAGGAAACATAGCTCCTTTAAATCCATGGTTGAACGCATTGCGTCTAGCAGCAGGCAAACGATCAAATCGATATTGAATCATAGACTTTGCCATGTCAGGATGCAGTATTAAAAGTGCTGGATACATCCAGAGCTCTGTATCCCAAAACACATGACCATTGTATCCAAGTCCAGAAAGACCCATTGGGGAAGGACTTAAATTTGATTCCGCTCTAACAAAAGAATATAAATGATACAACATACTGTGTATATCCTGCTGTGCTTGTGGGTCACCCGTAATTTTAATATCACTTTTCCATAAATCTGCCCAAGTTTGTTTGTGGTGCTCTATTAAACGATCTCGTCCTTCTAGTTTTGCAAAAATAGTCATACGCTCCGCCTCGTTCAAAGGATCATCATGATGTGCTGAAGTAATGGAACTACCTGCAATGGAAAAACGATAAATAGTGCCCGCCTTTAATTTTTTTCCGAATTTCATGAGGTGCATATTATTATCCCACATCTCATGAATCACTCTTGGCTCATTGCCATGCGTTTCACTAAATAAAAAAGTATTAGAGGCACACATTAATAATTTGCCGGTTGGGCTTTTTGCCGAAGAAGTTAAAAGACTTATCACAACATGTGGTCGATCAATTTCATTGTAAAAATTTTGCACCTCCTTTAGAGCATCAGGGGCTTCCATTACACTTGCAGCACCCAAATCAATGTCTTTGTTTGCTGTCACTTCCACATCCATCAAAACCGTAAAAGGCATTTGACGTAAAGCATAATAAGTGTATTTTACAGAAGCCTTATCCCCCAAATCAAAGCTGGTTGTAAAACTGGCATTTTGCATATCCAAACTTTGTGTAAAATTTTGAGTGTTATTGGTGTTAATCTGTTCGCCATTCACACTCACTTGCATATTGAGCAAATTAAAACTGCGTAAAAAATTACTCACTCTTCCCCGACCATATAAATCGTAGGCACCAGCAAGTACGACATCCTTCACTTTGAAGGGCTCTTGTGCAGAAACAATGCCCATCATACCATTGGCTACAGTGACTCCATAATAATTTTTAGTATCCCAATTTTTAGCTACTACTTTCCAAGGATTAATTTCTTGTGCGTTTGCATGCAATCCCGCAGCAATTATCAGTATGAAAATGAATCTTTTTTTCATGTGGTGCAATTTGAAATAGTAATTTACGTCTTTTGTCAGGTGTAATTAGAAAATAATTTGAATGATCTACTAATGCTTATAAATGCTAATAAATCTTAAGCTATCTCCATTCTTAGCAACAATAAAGTTTTGATTGCCATTCATTTTAATAGGCAATATTTTTCGTACCTGACCTTTCACCACCAATCCATTAAATGAAGTAGGCTCAAAATGCCCCTTACCTTTATTTAGTAGTAAAGTTCCATAGTCAGCGTCATACCTTCCCATTTGTACATTGTTGTCGTAAAAATTGCCCATCATTATCACATCAGGAAGCCCGTCTCCATTGGCATCACAAATGGCTGCAGTTTTATAAGAAGTGATTTGAGCTTGCCATGGCAATTCAATGGGACTAAAATTTCCTTTACCGTCATTTATAAAAACAGTATTTGCAAAATCAAACGCCTCGTATATGGTAGCTGATTTTAATTTTACTTTAGAAAAAATATCTTCAATTTTGGCTTTTGCAAAATCTTCGGCGTATAAAAACTTCTTTTTAATTAATGGGATTTGTTTTTGAATTTCATCCTTGTTGGCAAAAGGAATTTCTTTCCCTTGAATATAATAACTCACAATTTGCTCAAAAGTTCCATTGTCATCAAAGTCGTTGTAATACATACGTACAGGCATTTCCATAGTGCCTTTTAACCTTGAGTTAAGTCCTAAATTGCCAGCAATTAAATCCATATCTCCATCCCCATCTACATCTAATGCTAAGGTGAAATTCCACCAACCTGGCAAATTAGTTACTGCCGTTTTAGTCCACCCCTTAGGATTGGTTTTAATTAAATCAATGCCACCCCATTGGTGTGTTAATATAATTTCCTTTTTACCATCTGCATTAATATCTACTAAATTGGCATTGGTGATTAAGCCTATTTGTTTTAAAAATGGAGCAACCTTATCACTCACATCCTCAAAATGTCCGTCCCCTTTATTATACAAAATATAGGAGTCAGCAGCAAAGCCATATCGCATGGCAACTGTTCTACTTGAAATAAATAAATCAGGTAATCCATCGTTATTAAAATCAGACGCAATAACCGAAGATGCTTGATTAAATACCGGAATTGCATTTTCCAAACGTTTTAAATTGCCTTTGCCATCATTGAGATAAACTCTAGACTGCATAAATTCATCCTTGCCAAAATACTCATTACCGCCCGTAGCCACAATTAAATCCAAATGACCATCCTTGTTAACATCCGACCATACTGCATCTACATCCTCGTAGTTACTATCTAATGCTAAGGCAGGTTGCGCCAAGGAAATAAATTTACCATTTTTTTCTTGTAAATAAACCGCACGCTTGCCACCCCTTGCAGCACCAATGTAAAAATCTTCTAATCCATCATGATTAATATCGGCAGTCGCTAATGCTGGCCCTTCGCTTGAGTTCATTTGAGGAATTAGTTGCTCTCTATTAAATTCCTGAAAAACATTTTCCTGATGCACATAATTAACACCAGTGCTTTGTGTTATATCCGAAACCTCACTGCTTTTTTGTGGCCAATGATCATGAATTAAATTATAATTAAAAATTGGAAGCCCCTTTTCGTACTGAAGTATAAGTTGATTATTCTTTTGATTGGTTAAACTAATTTTTTGATAGCTATTATCAGGCCAAATTAAAAATGCAGAATCCACTATGGTGTTTTTTAATCCAACAAGTATTGGAACTTCCATACTTGATAAAAAACCTTTTACAGGATATTTATCATAGGTTCTTAATTGAGTAGGCGTATATAATAAAAGCTTTGCTCCAATTGCGTTTATATTTTGCTTGTCCCCCTTTAATATAATAGTCACAAATTTATTTGACCTGTCCTTATTTGCTTTGTTTTCATAAATAAAAGATTTGTCATTTACGTTATTCACCACTAAATCCAAGTCACCGTCGTTATCAAAATCTGCGTAAGCCGCGCCGTTTGAATAAGAATTAGGATTATTTAAAATACTTTTATCTTTATCAGAAAAAGACATATCCCCTTTATTTAAAAAGAATTGATTTGGTATTTTAATTTCCGGGAATTTGTCAATTAAAGACATATCCTTATCCCCCATTTTATTTTCTCTAATTTTTTCTTGAATTTCTTGATTGGAAACATAATTCACATAATCCATATCATTCATTCGCTTGGGAATCCCATTGGCAATAAAAATATCTTTAAAACCATCATTGTCAAAATCAAGCATTAGTGTAGACCAAGACCAGTCCGTTGCAAATATCCCAGCATACATGCCAATTTCACTAAAATGACCATTACCCCTATTCCATTGTAAATTATTTCTGGTAACTTGAACACCATATCCAACCCCAATTTTCATTTTATAAGTATCGTAATCATCCTCCCCAAGTGACCTTTTTAAAATATAGGGGTCCTTAGGAAGCATGTCCATTGAAATTATTTCAGGTAATCCATCATTGTTTAAATCTCCAGCATCCACCCCCATTGAATATTGGCTGCTATGCATCATACGCTGTTCCTGCTCTTCGGAAAAAGTTCCATTTTTTTGATTGATATACAAATAATCATTTTCATGAAAATCGTTTCCAACATAAATGTCTGGAAAGCCATCTAAATTCAAATCACTCACAACCACCCCTAAACCATAGCTTATTTTACTACTATTAATTTTAGACGCAACAGTAACGTCTTCAAATTTTCCATTGTTGTTTTTAAAAATACGATCTCCAGAAAGTAAATCATACGTACCTAAAAAGTTTTTTCTAGGCGCAAAGGTTCCGTTTTGGTGCACCGAATGATTTAGTAAAAAAACATCCAAATCGCCATCCATGTCATAATCAAAAAATGTTGCTTGCGTACTAAATCCCGAAAAATCTAAACCATAAGCCGCAGCCTGGTCCTCGTAATAAGGAATTCCATTTTTTAAACCCTTGCAAATTAAAAATTGATTTTTGCTTTTAAATTTTTCAAAATTCCCTAAACGACAAATATAAATATCCAATAAACCATCGTTATTAATGTCCACCACCGAAACACCCGTGTTCCACGCCGAATCCTGAGGAATTTGGGAGGCCTTTGTTACATTTTCAAATTGTAAATTCCCTTTATTTAAATACAATTGATTTTCACCTTCATTGGAAGCAAAAAAAATGTCAACTTTCCCGTCATTGTTAAAGTCGCCAGTGGCAACACCCGCTCCATTATAATAGTACATGTAGTGAAACATGTTAAATTCAGCGGTTGGTTTTAAATTATTTTCAAATTGAATACCAGTTTTAGTTGCATCCAACATTTCAAATAATGGTTCCTCTTTTTGAACGGCATTACACTGCGGAGCTACTATAGTTATAATAGCAACCCAAATGAAAAATGGTATAATTTTATATGACATTATTTTATAATATATATATATCCAGCTATAGGGTATAAAGTTAATTGTTTTGTAAGATTTCTTACTTATTCACGGTTAAAGATTTATGTGAAAAAAACAAAGCCTTGTGCTATTTTTACAAATAAATTATAGATTAATGAAGTACCTTAAAATAATTGCAACCCTTACACTGTTATCTTGCATAGGTTATTTTTATTTATACATACCAACCACCATTAAGGTTTCCAGTTTTAAAGTAAGTGCTTCACATGAATTAACTGCACACCGCCTATTAAACGACCCCAAACTGCTTACCAATAGTGTTGCCCCCTATTTTGATATCAAGAAAAATAAAATTGTATTTGAGGATATTGAATTTCAAATTTATCCAGCTTTGTCTAATATGATCCAAATTGACATAGCCACTAAAAATATAAATACAAAAAGTTTTATTACTGCAAACGCAATTACCAAAGAAACCACCGCTATAAATTGGTTTTTAGAATTCAAAACAAGTTGGAACCCATTAAAAAGATATGCCGACTATCAAGAAGCCATTAAAATAAAAAAGGCAACCAGTAAATTATTAAACTTATTAAATGACTATGTCGAAAATCCAACTCATATTTATGGATTTGATATTAAGGAATTAACATTAAAAGACACGGTACTCATTTCAACTAAATTTATAAATAAACAGCTTCCAACTACGGATCAAATTTATAAAGCGGCAAATGAATTAAATGCTTACTTAAGAAAATTTCAGAAAACACCTTTAAACAACCCAATGGTAACTGTTTTAGAGAACCCCACTAACGATTATACCATTATGGTTGGTATTTCAATTAATGGCGAAATACCTGAAACCAATGATTTTAAAATAAAAAGAATGCCAGTTAATGGGAAAATGTTTGTTACAGATGTAGTAGGAGGTTCACAAAATATACAAAGTGGTTATGCTGCACTTAAAGCATATTTATTGGATTCAAAACGTCCTAGCCCTGCAGTACCATTTGAATTACTAGTTACAGACAGAATTCGCGTAAGGGACACTGCGCAATGGCAAACAAGAATATACTATCCTGTCATGTAATTTTTTGCCTTAATGAAATTATTTAGGGTTTTGTAATTTTAAACAACTGAGGTGCCAAATCGTTTTGCAAGAATAGTAAATTAGGTTGGCCTTTAAAATCTAGCATTTTAATATCCCTCACCATCCCATTTAAATTTAAGCCTGTTTTGTCGGAACTTAATGTTATGAACCCTCCTTTACCATCTCCTATTAAAATAAGGCCTTGATTGGCGTCTAGCCTACCTAATTGTGGTTGAAAATAAAAATCATTCCCACCAATAATTAAATCCAAGTTGCCATCCTTATTTATATCCATGCATAATATAGCATGAACACTTGAAAATTGAGCTATAGGTGGGAGTGGAATAATCGCATACTGTCCACCACCTTTATTTATTGCCACAACACTGGTAACAAAATTAATTTCCTTTATTATTGATTTGTTTATTAATTCCTTGCTAAACAAATCATTTACCGATTTCTTAGCATATTCATTATGATGTAGGCTGCTCTTTTTTAAGGATGGTATTTGATCCTGTAAATCACGTTTCATAAATACAGGAACATCCTTAGATTCAAATGTTTTTGTAAATATTTTATCAATACTTCCATTACCATCAAAATCGGAAATGAAAAGTTTTAAAGGATTTTGTTGATTAGGATGTAAATTAAAATTCTCTCCAATATTACCTAAAATCAAATCGGGTTTGCCGTCATTATTTATATCGGCCGATGTGACTGAGTTCCAACTTCCTTTAAAAGTATTTAAGTTGGATTTTAACTCCACTAATCCTCCTTTATTAAACTGGTAAAGGTGTGGACTCATCCACTCGCCTACCACAACAAGCGTGACTGGCTCCTTGTCTTTACTTGAAATTGTAGCACTTCTAATCATTCCAATTTCATTTAGTCCGGCAAGTTTTGATTTTGGAAGATCTGTAAATTGTGCTTTGCCATTATTTAAATACAAATGTGATTGCGGATTTAAACCATAATTTTTTGTCACGCAGGAAGCGCCAGTAAATAAATCCAAATCGCCGTCTTTGTCAAAATCATACCAAACAATAGCGCCTATATTATCTTCATTTAATGGAAATGCATTGGTTGCTATTTTAAAGTTAGCCTTACCATCATTTATGAAAAGTCTTAATTGTAATTCTCTAGAAGCTACCGTGGCCGTATTTCCTCCGGGAGCAATAAATAAATCCAAATCGCCATCACCGTCTGCATCTATTAGCGCGGTTTCACTATCTTCAAAACTAGAAAACTGTTTTAAATCAGGAATTTCTTTTTTCTGAAAACCAGTATTCGTTTGCAAATAAAGTTGCCCAATTTGTTCACTGGTACCTGCTATAAAAACATCGGTTAATCCATCCCCATTAACATCCCCCACTGCTGCCTTGGGCCCTGCATGTGATAACATTTCTGGAATTCCACGTTCGGCGTAAAAGTCGGTATAGTCGGGTTGTTTATGTTTATCAAATCCTATATTTTGCTTTGTTAAAAATGGAGTAATTTTTTGATCCAAAATAGGAAAGGTATTTTTCTTACAACTAGGATCTGTAATACTTGGTTGAACTAACACATTTAAAGCATCCACCTTAATTGGACTTGTAATTTTTTGATGGGTATTATTGGGCCAGAAAACAATTAAGGAATCAATTAAATTACGACCACCAATACCCATTATTAGTTTGTAATCTACCGAGGACTGAAAACCTCTGCTAGGAATTAATTCCCTACTAATGGTTTGATCTCCAACATAGGCTACTATTTTAGCACCAATGGCAAATTTATTTTGATCGGCCCCTTTTAAATTAAATGCGATATAATGATTTAATTTTTTATCTACCGAAAGGTTCTTGTAAATAAGCGCTGGCTCGTTTACATTATTTATCACCAAATCTAAATCGCCATCATTGTCTAAATCCGCATAAGCAGCACCATTTGAAAAAGAGTTTTGTGTAAAACCCCAGGAGGCAGACTTGTCTTCAAATTTTAAATTACCGCCATTGCGAAACATTTTATTAGGCACTGCAATAGAAGGAATTTTACTTACCAAGTCGGTTAAATTTTTTCTACCCGATTGAATCATTTTTTCTTTAATTTCATTGGCGTCAAAATCTAAAAAATCCTGATTGGTTAAATCACGGTAAATACCATTACAGATATAAATATCATTGTTGCCGTCATTATCAGCGTCAAATAAAAGGGCGCCCCAGCTCCACTCAGAAGCATTCACCCCACTATAATTTGCAATATCAATGAACTTATTATGCTTTGTGTTTAACTGCAAAGTGTTCTGTAAAAATTGATGGTGAAAATCATTTCTTTCTTTTAACCTGTATTGATCAATGTCGTCAAAACTTAAAGTTGTTTTTAAACGGTAGTCATCGGCAGGAAGCATATCGGTTGTGAAAATATCGGGATACCCATCGTTATTTATATCACCAATATCGGCGCCCATAGAGGCAAAGCTGGTATGTGATAATAAAGTGTCTAATTGGTCCTTAAAAGTTCCATTGCGCTGATTAATGTACAAGTAGTCTCTTTCAAAAAAATCATTGGATACATAAATATCCGGAAAGTGATCCCCATTGATATCGCCAATGGAAATACCTAAGCCAAAACTCATTAATGTCCCATGAATGCCAGCAGCTTTGGTCACTTCTTTAAAATGGCCATTATTATTTTGATACAAATGATCCCCGCCCCCCTTCATGTTCTGCGGTACTTGCCAATCATTTGCAAATAAATCACGTTGCTTAGGATAACCCAAACTATTAACTGGAATAGGGCTATTGTTGATTAAAAAGCAATCTAGGTCGCCATCCATATCATAATCAAAAAAAGTAGCTTGTGTGGTGTAGCCAGTATCCGCTAATCCGTATTCCGCTGCACGCTCTGTAAACGTTAAATTGTGATTATTAATAAATAACTGATTGGCCCTTGTTTTTTCATCATCCATACTTCCAGCATTGGAAACATATATATCTAACCAACCATCATTATTAATATCTACCATTACAACGCCAGTACTAAACTGTTTTTTATCTACAAAACCTGCCTTAGCCGAAATGTCCTCAAACTTAAAAGACCCTTTATTTAAATACAGTTTATTAGCACCTTGGTTTGCAGTGAAAAAAATATCGGGGAGCCCGTCGTTATTTAAATCACCCACGGCAACGCCTCCCCCATTATAAAAATTTCTATAATTTAAAATATTAATAGTGTCATTGTCAAGCACCTTATTGTTAAAGTCAATCCCTGTATTTTGGGCAAGTTCAAATAAAGCTTCTTGTTTTTTTTGCGTGTTGCATGCAAATAAGAATATACTGCATGCAATTGCTAGGCAACTTTTTATAACTTTTTTAAAATAACCAGCATGCGTCATTCCTTATAAATTAATTGGGTTCAAATAGCAATGGGGACTCATTGTTTTGCAAAAACAGATAGTTTGTTTTCCCAAGTCTATTTACTTTTTTAATATCTCTCATTTGGCCTTTTAATAAAATACCAGCTTGTTTTGGGTCCAATACTTCAAATTGATTATTTAATTTTTGAATGAGTATTTCTACAAAACTTGCATCCAACCTTTCGTATTGCGGCTGGTAGTCAAAGCGATTACCTCCTAAAATTAAATCCAATTTCCCGTCCTTGTTAAAATCGGCAAGTTCAATTGCATTTATACTACTTAACTGAGTGATTGCTGGCAATGGTATTATTTCAAAATTACCCCCACCTTTGTTAATTGCTATAATAGAACTAGCATAATTAAAGGTTTTAGTTATGGCCAATTTGATATCTTCTGCAGCAAATATCTCTTGAATAGATTTATTCGCATATTGTATATGCTTTAAACTATTCTTTTTAATCAATGGCACCATCTCCTCTAATTCTCTTTTTACGACAACAGGCTTGTCTTTTCCATCTATTGTATAGGTAACTACTTTATCCTTTATGCCGTTTTTGTCAAAGTCATTCACAAATAATTTAACTGGCTGGGTTGGGGAAGGTTGTAAATAAAAATTTTCCCCTACGTTACCCATTATTAAATCCATTTTACCATCGTTATTAATATCTGCCACCTGCATGGTTTGCCACCATCCACTTAAGGCATTTAAATTTGACTTTAATTCTATAAATTTTCCCTTTGTATTTTTAAATATATGTGGAGCCATCCACTCACCTACTACAACAAGTTCCATTTGTTTGTCCCCGTCTATATCTACCCAGCTTGCCCCTGTAATCATTCCAATATTTACTAAGTTGGGCGCGATTGTAAGTGTCATATCAGTGAAATGTCCATTGCCGTCGTTTTGTAGTAAAAAACTTGTAGGATCCATCCCATATACAAAAGGATAATTTCTAGAGCCAATAAATAAATCTACAAAACCATCATTGTTGTAATCATAAGGAGCAATAATAGCAACATTCATGGAAATATTTGGAAAAGCATTTGCATCAATTGTGAAATTTGCTTTACCATCGTTTTTAAATAATCTTAATTGTAACTCTCTTGTATTTATCTCGTTATTATTACCTCCAGGGCCTATGATTAAATCTAAATCGCCATCTTTATCAATATCAATAAATTGTACAGCCACATCTTCAAAGGTCTTAAATGCTTCAAATGAAGGCTGTGTTTTTAAATTAAATTTACCTGCCTTGTCTTGTAAATAAACTTGCCCTATATGATTAGGTGTACCGCCAATAAAAATATCTTCCAATCCGTCGCCATTTAAATCCCCTACTGTAGCCTTAGGTCCTTCCTTAGAAAGCATTTCAGGAACACCACGCTCTGCGTAAAAATCAATGACGTCGTTTTCGGTATGCTTTAAAAAGTTACTACTCACTTGTTTTAAAAGTGGTTTTACAAATATATTATTAGTGGGTTTAAATGTTAATCCCGAACTTGGTTGTGCCACTACAAGCACTTTATTTATTTGAGGTGTATTTATTTTTGAAACAAATAAATTAGGCCAAATAATAACCATCGAGTCCACTTTAGTAGCAGCCCCTATTCCTATAATTTGTTTGTAATCCACGGAGGATTGAAAACCCCTACTTGGAATTACTTCCTTGGTTAATATTTCTTTCCCAATATATAATTGAATTTTGCTTCCTACAGCAAATGTATTTTGACCAGTTCCTTTTAAATTAATACCAACATAGTTGTTGTGATTCACTTCCCTTGAATTGTTTTTATATACAAAACTAGGCTGGTTCTCGTTATTAATGACTAAATCTAAATCTCCATCATTGTCTAAGTCCCCATAGGCAGCACCGTTAGAAAAAGTATTTTGAGTAAGTCCCCATTTATTACCAATATCGGTGAACTTTAAATTGTGTTCGTTTTTATACACCTTATTTGGAATAGGTGTTTTAGGAATTTGTTTTAAAACCTGATCCACTTCGTCCTTGCGTCCTGTTAATATCATTTTTTGTATCACATCGTTTGCAAAGAAGTTCATGAAGTCCAAATCCGTTACATCATGATTCACTCCGTTACAAGCCAAAATATCATTCCAGCCATCGTTGTCCATATCAAACATAAGTGCGCCCCAGCTCCAGTCCGAAGCCGATACCCCTGCATAATTTCCAATGTCTCTGAAATTTCCAGAAGGGCCATTTAATTGTAAACAGTTTTTTACATAATGATAGTAAAAACCTGCACCAATTTTTCTATTAAACATATCAATATCATCAAAAGCACCTGTTGTTTTAATTCTAAAGTCAGAAAGTGGCAACATGTCCGTGGTAAAAATATCACTGTATCCGTCGTTGTTTACATCTGCAATATCGGCACCCATGGAAGAAAAGCTAGTATGTTGCATGGTTTGTTCCAGCACGTCTTTAAACTTACCATTTTTTTGATTCATATATAAATAATCACGCTCATAAGAATCGTTCGCTACATATACATCCGGATATCCATCGTTATTAATATCTCCAACCGAAACCCCCATTCCAAAACTTAATAAAGTTCCGTGTATTCCTGCATCCTGTGTTACTTCGGTAAAATGTCCATTGTCGTTTCTAAATAAATGATCACCGCCGCCTTTTAAAAAATCACCCACTGGCCATTTGCTTTCCAGTAAATCTCTTTTATTTGAAAATTCCAATTGATTCACCGGGATGGGGCTATTGTTAATCATAAAGCAATCCAAATCGCCATCCATATCATAATCAAAAAAGGATACCTGCGTGGTATAGGCTTTAATATCTAAACCATAATTGGCAGCAGCTTCTGTAAAACTTCCATTGTGATTGTTTATATAAAGCTTGTTTTTACGATTTCCTGTGGGCATATGACCCGAACTACAAACATAAATATCCAACCAGCCATCCGCATTTATATCGGCCATAACAACGCCTGTATTCCATTTGTCATCCTCAATAATACCTGCCTTTTTTGAAATATCTTCAAATTGAAAATTTCCTTTGTTTAAGTACAATTTGTTGGCGCCAGTATTAGAAGTTAAAAAAACATCGGCTAAACCATCATTATTAATATCGCCAATTGCAACACCGCCACCATTGTAAAAATTACGAAACAAAAAACTATTTTCCTTTTTGCCGTCGTCTACTTGGTTTACAAAGTTAATACCCGTTTTTTCCATTAACTCAAACAAAGGTTTTTCCTTTTTCAAGTTACAGCCCATAGCAAAGACCAATAAAATAATTAAGGAATTTAAAACAGGATTTCTCATGGTCATAGTTATAAAAAAAGAAGAGGCCAATAAAATTGGCCTCTTCAAAATTAGATATTTATATTGTAATAATTACAACTAGTATCCAGGATTTTGCTTCAAGTTAGGGTTCGCAGCTAATGCCTGAGAAGGAATAGGGAACACTAAATATTTTTCATTATCCGTTGGCTTATATTGCCATGGTTGTAAAAACACACCAAAACGAATCATGTCTGTTCTTCTTTGAGACTCCCAATAGAACTCTCTACCTCTTTCAGCAAGTAAAGTTTTTGGATCTACAGGATTACTTGCGTTAGCTAAAGTAATAGCAGTCATTGCTTCTGCTTTTCTAGCTTTTCTCAATTGGTTTACTAGTGTTAAAGCACCAGCAGCATCTGGAGTACCTGCACGTAATTTAGCTTCAGCAACCATTAAGATTACGTCTGCATAACGGAAGATAACTAAGTCATTACCAGAAGGTCCACCGTAAGAAGAAGCACCGTTAGAGAAGTCAGGAGTGTATTTAATAACACGGATACCTGTTACCTCTAAGTTTGAACCTGTTTCTTTCATATCAGCAGCAATTGTTGGATCGAAAGCTAAGGCAGCACCTTTTCTGTCTTTCTCAGCAACACCAGCTTCGTTATATTGTTGACCAATTAAGAAACCTGGTTTGATACCTGATTGTGGAGTAGACTTCCAGCTGTAACGACCACCAATACGACTATCAACAGCAGTATCAGCATATAAACCGTTTGTTTTTCCAGCTTTAAAGTTTGTTACACCCACCATTGGAGTTACCGCACCAAAGCTATTGTAGAAGTCTCCTAAAGTAGAGAAACCGTTCCAACCAGCATTTGGATTAGATGGAGTATAAGAGTTGTAGTGTAAAGTTTTAGCCCATGTACCGTTTACACCGCTATTGTTTGCACCAACACCTGTTGTGTTAACGTAAGTTAAAATGTTCTCAGTAGAAGAACCATTGTCAACATCAAAGTTAGTAAAGTACTCAGTAGCTAAACTGTATTTACCAGCAGCGATAATTGTATTACCAATACTAATTACTTTTTGCATATCAGCATCAGCAAAAGTTGGTGTTTTTCTGTTAGACCAAGCACCTTTGTTCAAATAACATTTCATTAATAAAACGTTACCAGAAGTTTGGTTTGCTTTATCAGCAGCCGAAGTTGCTGGCAATGCAGAAATAATTGCATTTAATTCAGAGATGATGAAATCAGCACCGTCTGCACCTGCATAAACTTTAGGAGCGTTCAATAAGTTATCACCTGGATTTCTTACTGGGAATTGACCATACAAGTCTAATAATTGATACAATGATAACGCACGAATAAATCTAGCTTCAGCAGCTTGTTGAGCGCTTGGGCTAAATGCTAATACGTTAGTAGCATCAAAGTTGATTTTGTTTAAAGCGTTGTAAACGTTTAACACTTGGCTATGGTTAGCATCCCAACCATGGCTGTGTACAACACGCCATACACCGTTATCATCCCAGTCACCACCTCTTGTAGGTACTAATGACTCGTCAGTTGTATT
>CANGQJ010000009.1 GCA_947456625.1 Bacteroidota bacterium | reverse complement strand
CCTCCGCCCGAAAAATGTTTTACCATACACTCCACCGTATTCTCATTAATGGTATCTCCTTGAAAACCTAAAATGTATGCCTTAGTCATGGTAGCAGCTAGTTCGGCATCTTCTCCAAATGTTCCATTAATTCTACCCCATCTTGGCTCGGTTGCTAAGTCGGCCATGGGAGATAAGGTTAATCTAAATCCTAGGGCTTTATATTCTTGCCTAGCAATGTCGCCAAAGCTGCGCACTAAATTGCTGTCTCTTGTAGCAGCTAAACCCAAAGTAGAAGGCCAGCTAGAAAAGAAAGGACTATAAATACTTGCGCCAGGTGCATTAGGTACTCCATGTCTTGGATCGGTAGCCAATGTAATTGGTATGCCAAGTCTTGAACGCTCTGCTAATTTTTGAATATTATTATGCCATATAACCATTGCTTCGGGACTAGTAGATTGTATGGTATTAAAATGATTCATGTTTTTACCTAACAACATGGCAGTATTGCCCTCAACCACAAAAGAAAAAGGGTTTACGATAGATTGCGTTTCTGATAAAGACCCATCCCCATTCATTGCTGCCATGGTAATAAACATGGAACCTGCTTTTTCCTCTAATGTCATTTGACCTATCAAGTTAGTGATACGATCTTCGATATTCACTCTATTATCTTCATAGGCATCTAACTTGCCGTTCTTATTTAAATCACGGAACGCAAGACCATCTATATTTAAAATAGACGCTTCATTGCCTATTAATTTAGCTGCATCATTGTAAGTGATGTAGCTTTTTACATACATAACCGTTAAAGAAATTGCAATTAAACCAATTATTGACAATAAAATATAGCCAATAAATTTGAAGATTTTTTTCATAGAGGTAAATTAATCATTATTTAAAATTATCACTATCCAACCAACTATCCAAACTTGCAATCGTTGGAGGCCTTAGGATAATTTTATTATTGCTATCTAGGAAGAAAATAGTTGGAGAACTGGATACATAATAATCTTTAGCTGCCTGGGTTTCCCATTTCTTATAATCGCAGGCACTGTAAAAAGGAAAAGGGGCAGTAAAATTCTCAAACTCTTTTTTGTCTGTATCCAAAGAAATAAATACAACTTCCAGCCCTTTTGATTTCCAATTATTATAGCGGGGTAGCAATTGGATCATTTCTGTCCTGCACTGATTACACCAGCTGCCGCCGAAAATGATTAATTTATATTTTGCATTTATATCAGCTAAATGAACGGCGGCTTTCACTTCCGAGCCGTTTTTAAAAACTTCTCCTACTAATTCAAAATTGGGTGCAATATTGCCTACTCGCATTTTACGATAGGATTCTAATTTATTCACTAAAGCACTATTTAAAGTAATATCTTTTTGACTTAAGGCCTTAAGCGCAATATATTCAGAAGCGGTAAATAAACTATATTTTTCAAAATATTGAAAAAGGTATTTGGCTAAATCATTATATAACTTTTCATTTTTTTTGACACTATCTAAAATAATATCAACAGACGCGACCATTTCTTTGAACTTTGAAATTTCATCTAATCTACTATTTTGTATTGACCAAAATTGACTTTCGATTATACTGAATATTAACCCACTTGAGTAAATTTGTGAATTTGAATAATTAATATTTAAAAAAGGATTTTTGGAAGATTGTATTTCCTTTGGGCTCGTATTTACAAATGTATTTTGCGCAGTTGTTTTTAATACAACAAGACTAAAAAGGAATATGATAAGCATAAATTTATTTTTCATCATTTAATTTTGTATGCATCTGATTGGAAAACCATTTGCGTTATCAGACCCAACAACACTATTATCTTTTTCATATTCATCAGCTCTATAATACGAGTAACCATTTTTACTATTAGTTCTATAATCGCTTGTCCACAAATACCCCCAATTTGTAGCCACTAGCGCTCCATCTTGAGCCCTCCTGTAACCATTATTTGGTATTTTTAAAGTAGAATAAGCTGATTTAAGCTCCGTTGCTGAAGGAAGTCGATAACCTGAAGGACAAGGATTATTTTGACCATCAACCCCCTGCCATAAAGTTAAATTTTGCACAGTCATCCAATCAAAATAATAAACACCACTAATATTTGTAATAAAGTTTGAATTTCCAGGAATTGAAGATGTAGCAATTGTTGAAGTTGTTGTTGAACTAGACAACTGATGCCCATCACTACCTCTACCCCATTGATAATAAAATCCAAACATATTTGAATTTGTGCTGGCTGCAGTTGCAATAACACTAGCTCCTAAATTTGCAGCCGCCCAAACCTTCCCATTGATGGTTTCAGTAGCCCAATTGGGTGTAAATTGAATTGAATTCCCATAAAAAGTACCAGTCGATAAGATTACATATGGAGTAGCATAATAGGGGGCATACAAAAATGAATTTGTTATTGTAGTTGTTAATACATTAATTCCGTCAAAATTAGTTGCTGCTACCCATTTACCCACATTATTTGAAGTAGTTGCATTATTATTATAGGAATATACAACGCCACATTCAAGTATAGGTTTTGAAGAATTTGTAGCAACATGAAGTGTAAAATTAGCTGTCGTAGAAGTACTAGTGCTTACTGTTAAATTAAATTTTCTAAAAAGAGGATTAATAACTAATGGCATTCCCGGAACTTGCGCATTTGCAAATTCAAAGAAAAACAAAAATATAATAGTACTAAAGAATTTCATCTTTTAATTTTGAACACATCTAACAGCCGCACCATAAGCAGTTTGATTTCCAACAATTTCTGTTTGATACCCACCAGAATAATGATCCCAATTTTTAACATTACCGTCCGCTGACCAGTAAATACTATTTGTATTACCATATTGAGGGGATTGTGTCCCAGATCGATCCCTACCTCCTTGAGCTGGAAGTTTTAGAGATGAACTATAAACTGTAGATTCTTTAGCAGGTGAAAGTGAGTTTATAAAACTAGTCCATTCCGCAAAAGTAGGTAAACGCCAACCGGACGGACAAGGGTTGTTAATGCCATTAACTCCATTCCATAAGTTAGTATTAGTAGTACTTTGCCAAATAGTACCGTTTGCATAAAATACACCTGGAGTTGGAGTATCACCTGATGTTAAATTACCTGTAACTGGCGAATTTATAAATTGGTGACCATCAGTTGGTTTACCCCATTGATAATACCAACCAAAAGAATTACCATCGGAAGATGATGTAGCAACGTTTAGTGCTCCTAAATTGGCTTGCACCCAGATTTTACCAGCAGTTTGAGGTGTTGTAGGCCAGTTAGGCAGGAATTCAATTTCTGGCCCATAGTATGTTTGACCATTTTTTATAGCATACAATTTTGCATAATAAGGTGCAACATAAAAAGTAGTAGTACCTTGACTATTCGTCGTTGAGGTAGACAATACAGTTAGGGTTGTAGAAGTTGCGGCCGAATAACTAATTGTGGCTATTCTTGATCCAAAAGTTGGAGTAGTAGCACTTGGTCTACATAATATAGATGTTGTTGTTAGCCCTTTTGCAATACCATAAACGACACCGACTTCAGTAATTTGCCCAGCTCCACCTACTGCATCTATATTAAAAGTGATAGAGGAGGTAGAGTTAACAGTTACACTCAAACTAAATTTTGAAAAAAGTGCATTATTAATTATTCTAGTTCCTGGAACTTGCGCATTTGCAAAGTCAATGACAAACAAGAAAAATATGGTGGCTAAGAATTTCATTTTCATATATTATTGTTCAGAAATCATTGAATAATATACCTCTGTTCCCATAACTACAAATGTGTAAATAGTTCTTTTCCCCGATATTGTTGAATAATTGCCTAAGGAAACAATTGTAAATCCACTTGCAGTGAAAGCAGCAGTTCCACTTGTTGTTCCTCTTACAGCTAAAGTGTATGTTCCTCCATCTTTCATATTACTTAAAGTAAAAGTATTGCCTGGGTTAGCAGAGGTATACGCTAGATTACTATTGGAAAAATCAATAGTAGTTCCAGCACTTGCATTATAAGCAACTGAATTGGTTACAGCTTTATCAAATGATTTTTGACCTCCGATGGTTTGTGTTCCACTAGTTAAAATACCTCCATTTGTAGCATTAGCAGGAGCAAGGATTAAACTATTACCACTAACCGCTGCTCCTTCTGCGTATGAAGTGGTGGTTATTGTTCCTACTCCAGTTATCCCAGCAGAAGCTGCTTGCCATGTTGCATTTCCATTTGCATCGCTCGTCAAAACCCTTCCAGCTGTTAATGTTCCACCAGTTACTCTTAAAGTACCAACTATTGCACCTGTTGCACTTAAAGTTCCACTTGTAACTACACTTGTTACTGAAGTGTTGCCTAGTTGAATGGTGTTATTTGCTAAAGCAGATGCCCCATTACCGATAGCTGTTGAATTGGTTATTCCTGAAGTTACACTAGCATAATAGCCAATAGCAGTGTTATAGTCTCCACTAGTATAGTTTGCAGATACGCCTGCAAGTTTATCAAACATAGCACCATAACCAACCGCAGTATTATTACTACCAGTTTGATTATAGCGAAGCGCAGAACCTCCAACTGCTGTATTACTACTAGCATTACTAGCTTCCAATGCAGCACTTCCCACTGCTGTATTACCACCCCCCGCGGTATTAGCACCTAGGGTATTTTGACCAAATGCCAAGTTACCACTACCAGTTAAATTAACCTTCAATGCATGCCATCCAAGTGCAGCATTTTCACTTCCTGTTGTATTAGCACCCAATGCAGTCTCTCCAACTGCTGTGTTAGAAAATCCTGTTGTATTTGCATTCAATGCATTTATTCCTACTGCTGTGTTTTTATCTCTTGCAGTACTATTATCAGCTATTCCTTTACCAATAGTCAATCCATTTACGCGAATATCACTCCCACTTACATCTAATTTGAAAGTGCTTCCTGGACTTGATGTGTTGATTCCTACACTAGTTCCATTATCAAAAATTAAACTATTCCCCAAAGTTGTCCCACCAGCATTATTATACTTAGGTAAATAATTCTGTGTTCCAGACCCTGTAATACCATTACTACTTCCCCAACTTGGTATTCCTGATGCTAAAATTAGTACTTGGCCATCGGTACCTTTATTGAGTTTAGTCAAAGTTGATGTTCCACTTGCATAAAGAATATCACCAATTGCATAACTACTTTGACCGGTACCACCATTAGAAGCTGTTAAAGTTCCCGCTAAAGTTACAGCTCCACTTGTTGCAGTATTTGGAGTCAATCCAGTTGAACCTCCACTAAAAGTTGTCGCCGTTGTCCATGATAAAGTTCCACTACCAGTCGTACTAAGAACCTGTCCACTTGTTCCATGGGCAATTGGATAGGTAACAGCACCAGTTGTTAAAGCACCACTTGTATTTACGCTTGTAACTGCACTATTACCCAATTGAATAGTATTGCTTGCAGATACGGTTGCATTCGCTCCTATAGCAGTTGCGTTGGTTAAATTGCTCGCACCCACATTAGAACCATAGCCAATACCGGTATTACTTGATCCTGTTAAATTTGAGAATAGCGCCGCTTTACCTACTCCTGTGTTCTCAAAGCCAGAAGTATTATTCATAAGTGCTTGATAGCCCATGCCAGTGTTATAGTTATTATTCGAGCTCGAAAGAGCATTATATCCAATGGCTGTGTTACCAACTCCAGAACTGTTAGCATTTAGCGCACTATATCCTATTAATGTGTTTGCTTGACTTACTGCTGGTGTTCCTCTACCAATATTTATTCCATTTACATTAATATCACTACTAAATGTTTTAGCCCCAGCAAAAGTTTGTGTACCTGTTGTAACAACCCCTCCATTTGTTCCATCTGCAGGTGCTAGGATTAAACTATTTCCACTAACAGTTGCTCCATTAGCATAGGATGTTGTTGTCATTGTTCCTATTCCAGTTATCCCGGCAGAAGGTGTTGTCCATGTTAAAGTTCCACTACCTGTAGTACTTAGTACCTGTCCACTAGATCCATGTGCTATTGGATAAGTAACATTTCCAGCTGTTAAACCGCTTGTTGCAGTCAAACTAGTTGCACTTAAAGTTCCACTGAAAGTTTTATTACCTGCAAAAGATTGTGCACCTGTGGTTACAACTCCTCTAGTTGTTGTTCCAGCATCTGGTAAGTTAAAAGTATGAACCATCGTATTACTTAAAGTACCAGAACCAAGCGAACTTGTAATTGTAAAATCTGATGATGCTGTATTTGCTGTTGCAAATGTATGCGATGTAGCACTTTGCCCATTTAATGAATATAATCCGTTACTTCCCCATGTAGCATTTCCACTTGCATCACTTACTAAAACAGAACCTGCAGCAAGTGTTCCTCCAGTTATTTTTAACGTAGAATGTACTGCACCTGTTGAACTTATTGTACCATTAGCAACAACAGTAGTAACAGCACTATTACCTAATTGAATAGTATTACTTGCAGATACGGTTGCATTCGCTCCTATAGCAGTTGCATTGGTTAAATTGTTTGCACCCACATTAGCGTCCACACCAATAGCAGTATTATAGGTACCCGTTGTGTTGGTTATTAAACTATTATTACCAACCGCAGTATTAAATGAACCACTAGTATTAGATTTCAATGAACTATTACCTACTGCCGTATTTAAAATTGACGTCCCATAACTAGTTAATGCAGAATCACCAATAGCAGTGTTGTAACTTCCATATCCTCCGTATAAGGCATAATATCCAAAAGCATTATTATTTTTTCCAGTACTACTATTAGTTAATGTATAATGCCCAACTGAAGTGCTAAATTGTCCAGTTTGATTATTAAATAAGGCACTTGTCCCAATTGCTAAGTTCGCAGTACCTGTAGAATTACTTGTATGAAAATTACCAGATCCAATTGCTAAATTAGATGATACATTACCATTGCCTTTACCAATTGTATAGCCATTTGCTATTAAATCACTATTAAATGTTTTAGCCCCATAAAATGTTTGTGCATTTATACTTACTAGGCCTCTAGTGGTAGACGTTGCTCCAGCATCAGGTATATTAAAAGTATGAGTTGAACCACTACTTGAAATGTTAAAATCAGTTCCAGATAATCCAGTTGCAAAAGTTTGTGCAGCAGCACTAATTCCATTTAATGTATATAATCCATTACTACTCCAAACTGCATTACCGTTTCCATCACTCGTTAATACCGCATTAGTAGTGGTATAATTTCCCGCTGTTACTTTTAATGCCGCCGTACTTAATGCACTTAATCCAAGTAAATTTGTATAGGTGCTACCCAAACTCATTGTTGTTGTTCCTAATGTTAATGAACTATTTGCAAGTTGTCCATTAAGTATGCCTGCACTGCTTGATAAATTACTTGTTGTAATTCCTGATGCGGCTATTGTTGTTTCTGTTATTGAAATTCCCGACCCTGCCGTTAATGTTCCTTGTTTTGAACTAAATGCATCGTAATCCGATTTGCTTAATAATCCAGCTGCAGTTCCAGTTACAGATGCAAGGGGTATGGTTAATGCTATTGCTGGCGTTGATGTTGCATTGGTAACAGTTGATGTAAATGTGCTTCCACTCGCATTCACTATGATTGGATTTACACTCGTTACTGTTCCTCCAGTTCCAGTTGCAGTTAATGTGCCATCTGCTAAACTTAATCCCGTGCCTATTGTAACGGCACCTGGCGATGCTGATGAAGCACTTATACTTCCTAATAGTTTAGTTGGTGCTATGTTTTGGATTTTTGCATAAGTCACTGCTGAGTTTGCAATTGTTGATGTAAACGTTCCTGTGCCCGTTCCTGTTACATCACCAGTTAATGTGATGGTTTGATCTCCTGTATTCACTCCAGATGTATTTGACAATACGCCTGCCTTTATATCAGTTACATAATTTCTATCTGTACTTGGTGCAATGTCTGCAGTGGTTGCATCTGCACCTGCTATTACCAAACCTTTTGTATCGTAGGTTATTTTTGTTTTAGTAGCACCAGTGATCGCTGAGTTAGGTGCCACTTTAGCATTGAATATTGCATAGTCAGTATTACTTAATAATCCAGCAGTTGTTCCTGATACAGATGCAGATGGAATATTTAATGTAATGGCTGGTGTTGTACTTGCATTGGCAACAGTTGATGTATACGTACTCCCTGTTGTTGTTAATGTGATTGGATTTACATTTGTAACAGTTCCTCCTGTACCACTCGCCGTTAAAGTTCCGCCACTTAATGTTAATCCTGAACCTATTGCAACTGCACCTGGTGCTGCATCTGACGCACTAATACTTCCTAATAATTTGCCTGCAGTTACGTTTTGCATTTTTGCATAAGTCACCGCTGAGTTTGCAATCGTTGATGTAAATGTTCCAGTGCCCGTTCCTGTTACATCACCCGTTAATGTTATAGTTTGATCTCCTGTATTCACTCCAGATGTATTTGATAATACACCTGCCTTTATATCAGTAACATAATTTCTATCTGTACTTGGTGCAATGTCAGCAGTTGTTGCATCCGCACCTGATATTACTAATCCTTTTGTATCGTAGGTTAGTTTGGTCTTAGTGGCTGCAGCGATTGCTGAGTTAGGCGCTACAAAATCTGTCCCCGCAACAGCGGCTGTCATTGCACTTATTCCATTGCCCTTTACTAGTCCCGATAATGTAGTCACTCCTGTTCCTCCATTGGGCACACTTAATGCTGTCGTTAAACTTAATGAGCCAGCGCTTAAAGAATTTCCTACTACTCCAGTTCCGCTAATATTGAAATTAGAACTTGCTTGTTGTGTGGTTCCATTGGAGATATAATTTCCACTTCCTGCTGGAACATCTGCGGAAGTTAATAATCTAAAACCTGGAGTTCCAGCTCCTGATGTTGGTCCAGCGAATACAAAATTTTGAGAAGTAGACGAAGCGCCCGTTCCACCATATGTAGTCGAAATAACGCTACTTAATGCTGCTGTTCCGTCAAAATTATTTCCATAAATACTTCTTGCTGTGGCGAGTGCTGAAGCGGTACTTGCATTCCCTGTTAAGGCTCCCGTAAATCCAGTAGAAGTTACCGAAGTTAAACCTGCAATAGTCGTATTGGTGCTTCCTAAACTCATACTCGTAGTGCCTAATGTAATTGCACTATTCGCTAACTGCGCATTTAGAATGCCAGCACTACTTGATAAATTACTTGTAGTTAATCCAGTTGCAGATATTGTATTACTTGCAATCGAGATGCCTGATCCTGCTGTTAATGCATCTTGTTTACCATTAAATACATCATAATCAGCCTTGCTTAATAAACCAGCTGTTGTTCCTGTTACTGATGCTAATGGAATGGTTAAAGAAATTGCTGGTGTTGTACTTGCATTTGTCACAGTTGATGTAAATGTACTTCCACTCGCAGTCACTGTGATTGGATTTACACTCGTTACTGTTCCTCCTGTTCCACTCGCCGTTAAAGTGCCACCACTCAATGATAATCCAGAACCGATTGCAACCGCTCCCGGCGCTGCATCTGACGCACTAATACTTCCTAATAATTTGCCTGCGGTTACGTTTTGCATTTTTGCATAAGTCACTACAGAGTTCGCAATGGTTGATGTAAATGTTCCTGTACCCGTTCCTGTTACATCACCAGTTAATGTTATAGTTTGATCTCCTGTATTCACTCCAGATGTATTTGATAATACACCTGCCTTTATATCAGTAACATAATTTCTATCTGTACTTGGTGCAATGTCTGCTGTTGTCGCATCTGCTCCTGATGTTACTAACCCCTTTGCATCGTAGGTAATTTTTGTTTTGGTAGCGCCAGTGATTGCGGAGTTAGGTGAAATATAATTTGTACCCGCTATTAATGCATTTTGTTTTGCATTAAATACATCATAGTCTGTTTTACTTAATAAACCTGCCGTGGTTCCAGCAACTGATGCTAGTGGTATGGTTAATGCAATTGCTGGTGTGGATGTAGCATTGGTAACCGTTGATGTAAACGTATTTCCATTTGCAGACACTGTGATTGGATTTACATTTGTTACTGTTCCTCCAGTACCAGTTGCTGCAATAGTGATAGAGCCATTTCCATTGGTGATTGATACTCCAGTACCAGCAGTTAAAGTAGATTTTGTAAGTGTATTACCTGTTGTGTTTCCTATTAATAATTCCCCATTCAAAAATGAAGATTCCCCAGTTCCTCCATTCGCAACTGGAACTACCCCAGTTAATTGTCCACTACTAATTGAGTTACCTGAAATCGCATTTTTAACAAACGCAGTAGTAGCAATTTGAGTATCAAATGAACTTGTACTAGCTGTTGGAGCTGTTGGAGTACCTGTAAAAGATGGTGATGCAATCGTTGCTCTTAATAATATATCAGCAGTATTAGTTGTGATACTTGCTGTGTTTGAAGTAACTCTAGTATCCAATGCAGCTTCTGCATTTGTTGCCCTAGTAATTTCTGCAGTGATGCTTGAGGTATTAGATGTTATCCTTGTACTTAAAGCAGCTTCAGCATTAGTTGCTCTTGTAATCTCTGCAGTGATGCTTGAAGTGTTGGAAGTTATTCTGGTATCTAATGCAGCTTCTGCATTCGTTGCCCTTGTAATCTCAGCTGTAATGCTTGAGGTATTGGATGTTATTCTTGTACTTAAAGCAGCTTCAGCACTTGTTGCTCTTGTAATCTCTGCAGTGATGCTTGAAATATTGGAAGCAATTGCTGCAGTATTTGCTGTGATGCTTGAAGTGTTTGAAGTAACCCTTGTATCTAATGCAGCTTCTGCATTGGTCGCTCTTGTAATTTCTGCTGTAATACTTGAGGTATTAGATGTTATCCTTGTGCTTAAAGCAGCTTCAGCATTAGTTGCTCTTGTAATCTCTGCAGTGATGCTTGAAGTGTTGGAAGTTACTCGAGTGTCTAATGCAGATTCTGCATTGGTTGCTCTTGTAATCTCTGCAGTGATGCTTGATGTATTGGATGTTATTCTTGTATCTAACGCAGCTTCCGCATTTGTTGCTCTTGTAATCTCTGCAGTGATGCTTGAAGTATTGGAAGCAATTGCTGCAGTATTTGCTGTGATGCTTGAAGTGTTTGAAGTTATTCTTGTATCTAATGCAGCTTCTGCATTCGTTGCCCTTGTGATCTCTGCAGTGATACTTGCAGTGTTGGAAGTTACACGAGTATCCAATCCAGCTATCGCACTCGTGTTTGCAGTGATGCTAGAGGTATTGGATGTTATTCTTGTACTTAATGCATTCTCCGCATTTGTTGCCCTTGTAATCTCTGCAGTGATGCTCGCTGTGTTTGAAGCAATATCTGCAGTATTTGCTGTGATGCTTGAAGTATTTGAAGTAATTCTTGTACTTAAAGCATTCTCTGCATTTGTTGCTCTTGTAATCTCTGCTGTAATACTTGCAGTGTTGGAAGTTACTCTTGTATCTAACGCAGCTTCTGCATTACTTGCCCTTGTAATTTCTGAAGTGATGCTCGCTGTGTTCGAAGCAATATCTGCAGTATTTGAAGTGATGCTTGATGTGTTTGAAGTAATTCTTGTACTTAAAGCATTTTCTGCATTATTTGCCCTAGTTATTTCTGCAGTGATGCTCGCTGTGTTCGAAGCAATATCTGCAGTATTTGAAGTGATGCTTGATGTGTTTGACGTAATTCTTGTACTTAAAGTATTCTCTGCATTTGTTGCCCTAGTTATTTCTGCAGTAATACTCGCTGTGTTGGAAGTTACTCGAGTATCTAAGCCAGCTATCGCACTGGTGTTTGAGGTGATGCTAGAAGTATTAGATGTTATTCTTGTACTTAAATCATTCTCAGCATTTGTTGCTCTAGTTATTTCTGTAGTAATACTCGCGGTGTTTGAAGCAATTAGTGTTGGCAATGTTGTTATTGTTGATGAAACTACTCCACCAACACTATTCACCGTTGGTAAATCTGCAGTTCCTCCTAAATCATTCGTTAATTTTAATATACCCCTTACCGTAGATGTAGCATTAGGCGCTCCTGAGCCACCTACCAATGTAGAAACAAATTCTGTTGTAGCAATTTGTGTTGTACTAGTTCCAGGTGCTGCTGTTGTTGCCGTTGGAGTACCTGTAAAAGATGGCGATGCAATCGTTGCTCGCAATAATATATCTGCAATATTAGTTGTAATGCTTGCAGTATTTGAAGTAACTCTAGTATCCAATACAGCTTCTGCATTTGTTGCTCTTGTTATTTCTGCTGTAATACTTGCGGTGTTGGAAGTTATTCTTGTATCTAACGCAGCTTCCGCACTTGTTGCTCTAGTTATCTCCGCTGTGATACTAGCAGTGTTTGAAGCAATAGCTGCAGTATTTGCTGTGATACTTGAAGTGTTTGAAGTAACCCTTGTATCTAATGCAGCTTCTGCATTGGTCGCTCTTGTGATCTCTGCTGTAATACTTGAGGTATTAGATGTTATCCTTGTGCTTAAAGCAGCTTCTGCATTTGTTGCCCTTGTAATTTCTGCAGTTATACTGGATGTATTTGCAGCTATAGCATTCGTATTCGAGGTAATGCTTGCAGTGTTAGCGGTCACATTGTTTGTTAATACTAATTCAGCAGCTTGAGCTCTGGTAACTTCTGCAGTAATGCTTGATGTGTTTGAAGTAACTCTAGTATCAAGTGAGGTTATACTTGAAGTATTGGATGATATTCTTGTACTTAATGCATCTTCTGCATTTGTTGCCCTTGTAATCTCTGCAGTGATGCTATTAGTGTTAGAAGTTATTAATGTTGGTAAAGCTGCTATTGTTGATGAACTCAACCCTCCAACACTATTCACAGTTGGCAAAATAGCTGTACCTCCTAAATCATTCGTCAATTTTAATATCCCCTTCACGCTTGATGTCGCGTCTGGCGCCCCTGAACCACCAACCAATGCAGCAACAAAAGCAGTTGTTGCAATTTGAGTTGAATTATTACCAGGTGTTGCTGTTGGAGCTGTTGGAGTACCTGTTAATGATGGCGATGCTATTGTAGCACGCAATAATATATCTGCAGTATTTACGGTAATGCTATTAGTATTTGAAGTAACTCTTGTGTCTAAAACGTTTTCTGCATTGTTAGCTCTAGTAATCTCTGCTGTGATACTATTTGTGTTAGAAGTTATTAATGTTGGCAAAGTTGCTATTGTTGACGAACTCAATCCTCCAACTTTACTTACTGTTGTGGGGAAAGTACCAAATCCAGATCCAATTACATCGCCAGTTAATGCAATAAACTGGTCTCCTGTATTTACCCCTCCTAATACAACATCGGCTAATACTGTCAAAGTTTTTGATTCTACACTTCCGCCGCTTAAACTAAAACCAACATTTTGTGTATTAGGGGTGACGCCATTTATTATTTTATTTGTAAGCAACTCTGTTCCACTTAGAGTTGCCATTGTTCCACTAGTTGGTAAAGTCACATTTGTATTACCAGTTGAAGAAATGGTAGTTGAAAAATTTCCAATAGTTGTTAATCCACCTCCCAATAATATTGGTTTACCTCCAATCTTATTTACAATTGGTGAACTCGAAATTCCTCCTAAGTCTCCTGCCAATTGAAGCTTGCCTTTTGTTGTTGCATCTGCATCGGGTGTCACAGCCCCTCCAACTAAATTAGTGACAAATGCTGTAGTAGCAATTTGTGATGTATTAGTCCCAGGTGAAGCTGTTGGAGCTGTTGGTGTTCCTATTAATGATGGTGAAGTAATAGGTGCTTTTGATAACATATCAGTATTTAAAGCAATAATATTTGTTTTATAATTATTTAACATTGCAGAAGTATCGGAATACTTCATTCCTGTAATATTCTGCAGATATGGAGCTATTAATATTGGAAATTGTGAACTATCTAATTTGTTTTTGATTCTATTTGATAAAGAAATGGTATCTGCTCCTATAATATCATTTAGATTTTGAAGTGTCGCTAGTGTTCCAGAAGTAGGAAGAATTACATTACTAGATGCAGTTGTTGTTATTGTTAAATCTCCAACACCTTTTGTAATTATATTGTTTGCTAAAGTAAATGTTTTGCCATTATTATTTACACCTGTGCCTCCTTTAGACCCTGGTAATATTGTATTAATAGTAGTTGCGGAATCTGAAAATTTAGAATTTAAAGATGTAAAAGCATAAGGAACAGACCAAAACTGAGTAGTCCCAATATCTAAATAATTATTACTAGGAGACCACCCCGGATCTGGCAATGTAGGTTGTATTGCAATTTTTATATTGACATAATAAGTTTTATTAAGCCAATTTAAATTTATTAATGAATTAGCTCCAGAAACTCTACTTCCTTGGCCTATAATAATTGAAAAAATACCTTCTTTAGATGAAACAACTTGGAACGACTCCACATATGCAATTGATCCATTAGAAGAACCATCTAAAATACTTACAATTGCAAAAACATTTCTATTTGCAGCTGCATTATAATTAGCATCTCTTGCTACTGCTTGAAATAAAATACCACTTGGAGCAACCTGCGCATTGGACTGAATAAAAAAGCCAAGAAATAAAATACAAAATATATATATTTTCACTGTTTTAGTCATTTTTTAAAATTTTAAAAAATTCATTTACTTTACTGGAACTTATTTGCACAAAATATATACCAGTTGGTAAATTTGGAATAAACACTCTGTGTCCTGTATAAAATAAATCTTGAGATACACTTTCAACTTTAACTAATTGACCAAGATTGTTAAATACAGTTATTTTAAAATGATTGTCATTGTCAATCTTATTTTTAAATGAAACATAAATTACGTCAACAAAAGGATTAGGAAAAACTTGAATACTTATTTTAGAATAATTTATTTCAACTATACAATTATTTACAAACGCTTCGTTATTCACAGACGTAAATTTTGCAACCCCATTTGTAACTTGTATACAATTACTCATATTTAATGTAATTGGATTTGAACTATGACTTATTAATAAATCACTACCTAATACACCCATTGAATATGGTATATTTATTTGTGATTTAGAAATATTCCAAATAAAAATCATAAATAAAAAAAAAAGTATTTGTTTCATAGCTTAATTTGATATTTTAAAAGAATAGGTAGCAGTTTGACCATTTGATAATTTCAAAGAAATTCTTAACTGTGCTGAATTAATAGATACTATATCATATACAGCGCTGTCTTGTTTATTGTTAGCCTGATAATATATGGTTTGTTTTAATTTATTAATAGTAGATATTTCCCACTTTCCAATATTATTATCGGTGTCACTATATCCTCCATCATAGGTAAATGTTTTTTTAAAGCTCTTTTGATTAGTTGTTAAATTATAAGGAGATCCTTCAATTATAGTTGAATCAAGTTGCCAAGTGTGCTGAGTATTTTGAAAATTACCAGTCCCTGCTAATAATTCTTTTTGGAATTGCAAAGGGGGTGTGACAGCAGTTTTAGCACAAGAAATTACCAACATTGCTAAGAAGGAAAAGAAAATAAATAAAAAAGGTACTCTACTTATCATAATTACTTGAAAAATCTGATTGAATAAAAAATTCCAAAATTTAAATAACTATCACTAGCATCATCGGGATTATTTCTAAACTGTCCTACAACATTTCTAGAAGTTGGATTTGAGAAATAAATGGCTGCGTCTTTGTTTGAAATTTGCTTACTATTTAATATCGAGTAGACACTGGGATAAGCATCAGGCCCCACATCATCTAAATAATTTGACATACTCTTATGATAGGATAGATGAAAACCTATACTATTAAACCTATTAATTTGATACTTAATTTTGAAATTGAAAAAATAGCCAAATACCAAAGTCGAGTAAGGCTTTTTAGTGCTATCTGAATATTGACCGCCTGTACCTAATTGAAGTAAATTATACTCTGTTCCATTATATACTCCTGTGGGATTAAAACTTACGATATCCAAGCCTCCGCCAATAGATGGTCTAAATCTTCTTGCTTTTGTAAATAATCTATTATCAACAAAATCATAATTTAAAGAAGGTGATACACTTAGCAATGTAGTGCTAAAACTCATGCCTCTAGCTAATTGTTCATTATTTTTTGACTTTGCATCTGAATTACTCAATTTAAAGCGCTCAACACTTAGTCCTGCACTTAATTTAGAATATAATGTATAATTTAAATTAATACCAAAAAGTAAATTAATATCATTTCCAAAAATATTTTCCTTATTACTAATAGTCCCTAAAAAGATAGACCCGCCAGTGAATAGCCCGATTTCAATTCTGCTTTTTAAAGGTGTTTCAATTTTTTGGAATATATTTTTGATTGAATCTGGCGTAGGACCTGGCTTATTTATACTATCTAATAATAATTTATTTTTTAATGATTCTGCTATAGTATTTCTTCTCCTTAATTCATTTAAAAAAGCAACATAACCAATTTTAACATTTGGAACATATTCGCCATTTTTACTTGTTATATTAGTTAAATTATAATAACCTATTTTTTTATTGGTATTGATAATTTTTGTAATTGTAAGTTGCGTTGCAAGACCACTAGGTTGGATATTATAACTTAAAGTTGTATCTACTTTACTTAAACTACTATCGTCTTTAAAATATGTATAAGTAAGTATAGATTTTGAAAAATCAGCATTATTGTTTGATTTTAAAATAAACCCCTTTAATGGTTCTTGTATTTTTAAAGTATCATATAATATTGTATTATCAAGAAAATTAATTAAATAAACATGTGTTGGATTAAATTCGCTAGGCTGATCTAAGAACGGCTCAAAATTTATCTTAGGTACATTGTAATTTAATGTTTGATCATATATACTTTTTAATATTTGCAATTTATTTGTGGCGCCAATATAATTATTCTTGAAATCAACTATTTTATCAGTTCCATAAACACCAAAATTTGCAGCATGTACAATTGTGTCGGTGATATTGTCAATTAAATAGTTGTAAGAAAAGCTATTTTTTTGTATAAAGGGATTGAATCTTGTGTAATACTGATCTACTCTACCATATAAAATGTTTGTTGAAATATTATAATTTTTATACCCATATACATTATTCCCATAAAAGGTATTATTACTAATATCAATATTTATATGGTCACTTTTTAAATCTTCGAAATAAATAGCTGCATTATTCCCGGCAAATAAATTATGTTTAACTTTAAAATCAATAAAATTAGAGTCTACATTAAAATTGAATGGCGGATTTAATACTTGAATTACAGAAATCTTCCCAACATTATTTATAAAATAATTATCTGTTATATTAACACCAGCTCTTTTCCAGCCAAAATCAAAAAACAAAGGGATTTGTAAACTGCTAAAAATAGTATTGATAATCTCTATTTTGCCAGAAATATTACTGTCAATATTTTTGATTACCAATCCGGACCCTTCTAATTTTGGTTTTCCATAAATTTCAATTTTATTGTTGTTTTCTCCTTTTATACTTACTTCCCCCTCGCAAACTAAAATTCCTGGATCTATAATTTCAATTTTGGCGCCAGCTAAAATCTCTAGCCTGCCTTTAATTGTTACTGTTTCTTTGACAATATACTTACCTGCATTAATTTTTAGAGATGGGTAATTTCCAGCTAAAGTGTCCTGCGCATTGGCATGATAAGAAATATTGGTTAATATTATTAGTAATATTATTTTAATAATCTTCTTGAATCTATTTCTATTCATATACATCTTGATAACAATATGTTTTTAATCTGATATTTTATAAATGATGGGAGCAGATAGTCTTGATGACCCATCCACTAAAGACATATTAACATTATCAAAAATTAATAAATCGTTCTTTTTCAAAGCCGCTAGCACTTTTTGTGTAGTTGATTGAAATAATTCACCATAATTATTAACAGACTCTTCCTCTTTTCCATTATGGATTCTTATAACCTTGAAGCTATTTATACGACCAGGGAAATAATTTAAATTGTTAATCTCTAGTTTAGCTTCTAACCTTTCTGCATTTAATAAGTCCTTAACATTTATGGAGTAATTACTTAAATTATCACCTCTCACTTTAACAATAGGATCTGGAATTGCATTTACCATTATTTTCTTTTCAAAAAGTACTTTTTTCCCAATTCTTAAATCATAAAAACGAAGTGTATACTCGCCAGTCTTATTAAATATTACGCTATAATTATTATTTATTTTTTTGATATTTATTTTTGGGTAAATTTCAAGTTCGAAATCCTTGCCCATCATAAAATTAAAGTCACTAAGCAGGGTATTATTCAATCCAACAAAAATATTTTCTGTATGTAAAGACGCTAATATCTTTTTAAACAAATCATCAAATACCTGATCATTTATGTTAATAACTTTCTGACCTGGCTTTAAAATTTCCTCTTCTTTATACTCTTTAATATTCTCCTTTAACACATATAGCTTTGGATTAAATTGTGAAAAATAAGTTGGCTGATATCCTATTTCAGCTAGTGCAGCTTCTTGATACAATAATTGTGTTTTAGTAACTAATAATCTTATGCGCTCTAATTGCATATAACTAATAGCTGCAGGCTTATGCATAAATAAATAATAATCCCATTTTTCTTCCTTACCTTTTATAGTTGTAACGACTTTTTGGATAGGTATTAAACTATCTAATGAAGTTTGTATTTTAAATGGCGATTTTTTAATAAATTCAGATAAATCAAATAAATCTTTTTCTAGCAAACCGACGACTTTTTCTTTTTTCAAAATCTTTTCGATTAGGTTACGTCCATTAAATTGTTTTAAAAGTGTTGTATTATTCTTTTCAAATTCATCATCCACATGATGTAAAACGTCATTTATGATTTTATTACTTTTATTTAACCTGGTTCTTATTTTTAGGTACGAAATAGCTTTAGGACTTTTATTTAACGTATCATTATTGTCTGTAATTATCTTGTTACTAATATCAATTTTTTTCAACTCCTCTTTATAAAGAGATTGAAATGATTTAATCGTATAGATATTAGAATCTAATACCGATATTTTGATATTAATTACTGAAAAACAAATAAATACAATGTACAAAAGACTTATAATTTGGTATCTTTTGACGTCAACATGTCCTTCCGCCATAAAATACTAACTTAATGTGTTTGAATATTGTTTATATAATAAAACAAATAGTAGCTGAGCTCGGCTTGGCTTTGTAATTGTTTTAGAAAACTGATAGTTTAATTTATCGAAAACTTCTTTTTTTGAATTATGATTATTCAAATTAAACAACTGAATTAATTTAGATCTAGGTGCAACATTATCAGCAACTAATTTTTCGATTATACTATTTATATAGGTCAGATTTTCTAATTCTCCATTTAAAAACAATTCATTTAAATGAATACTGTATTCGTTTTGTGGCCCAAAATAAATAGTTTCTGCACTAAAATTTATAACATCATTCAATACTATAGACTTATACTCAGTAATTTGAAATTCTATTAAATTGTTAAATATTTGAGCACCATAGCTCGTGTTTGTATAGGAAATAGTAGATTGAACTAGCAGCTTTAAATAGGAATATCCTGAATTTGTTAAAACATTATATTTAATCTTTATAAACCTAGCCCAAATTTTTGATTTTAATTCATCAGACTGAGTATGTAATAAAGAAATGAGTGAACTTAATTCACTTTCATTTGTACGATCCACTTTTTGAATTAATTGCTCAATCCTAAGTATATCTTGTTGCTCTAATTGCCATAAAGAATGACTTGAATTTGAATCAAAATTAATTGAAGCATTATTATTAGAAAAGCTTAATAATAAGTTAGTTGGGCTATTATTTTTTTCGGTTTGTAAATAATCGTGTGCATGTATAAAATCTACCCCACTATTATTTACTGCAATATTTCCTAAACCTTCAGCTACTTTGGACAATGTAGCCTCAGTTGCAGCCTGATCTTCTTTCTTAACTTCTACATATTTTATAGCAGATACACCAAATACAACAGCTTCAATAGCCAAGCCCCCAGTTATTAGCAAGTCCTGTGCGGGCCACTCCAATAATTTGGCAATAACCCCAATAAGTATGACTACTGCTGCTCCACTATAAAAGAGGTTAAAAATATCTAGTTTTTTAGTCTTTGGCATTAGTTGATTTTTAAAGATTTTATACTTTTTCTTTTATATACTGTGCAAAACTTTCATTATTATCAAATCCAGATAATTTAATAATAGTCTCAATGGATAAACTTTCGTTAAATGGATATTCTAACTCTTGTATAAAGTGCTTATATCTTTCTTGATTGACTAGTACATTAAAAGATTGCCCATAATAAGAAGTAGCTATTTTATCTAGAACATCTATTTCTATATTTAAAATAGGCGCAAAATCCTTGGATGAAGCTTCTTTACGTAAATAATACTTAAGGCCAAAAAAATAATGATCAAATACAGTTTTGCTAGTAGGATCGTTTAAACGATTCCTAAAAAATAAATCCTTGAAAAAAATAAATAAAGACATGATCCTTTTGTTTGGATCATAAAAATTGGAAAAAAATAATGGCAGAACAAATTACCTATGTAACGATGCTAAATGACATTGTTTTGATAAAAATTACAGATGTATCAATTTAAATAACACTGATTTTCAATAACTTATTAACTTAAGATATCAATAAGGTCGGAAGGGTTACCACCATGATATTTCTTAAATGGCTGGTAAAAACGCTGTCTGGAACTAAAACCTACTTCCAAGGCTAAGGCTTCTACTGTATAGTTTTTAAATTTCGCATTTTTAATAATTTCAACAAAGTATTCGACCCTTGATTTATTAAGCAACTCTTCGAAACTCATCGAGTAATTGAAGTAAATGTAGTTAAACATGATCTCTTTACTGACACCCATGATATTAGAAAATTCTTCAATATTTGCAGTCTTACTCTTGAAATAGAAATTTGTAAAGAATTGAAAATTAAAATCAACCTCCTTAATATCGGAACTGAAGTCATTTCTGTTAAATAAAAAGCCAAAAGAAATCTTAGACCCATTCTTATTAATAAAGCTAGGTCTATATAAAATGGTTAAAAGTAAAGTTAATGCGTATACTGTTGAAATATAAGATTTGAAATCACTAGGTATTTTAAAAATCATCGTAATAACAATTATAATTAATTGTGTCACTATGACCATAAAAAACGAAAAAGTCCATATTTGTACTCTTTTAAAATAAATATTCTTAAAAGAAAATTTAATTAAAATATTATAAATGTAATAAAGACAAAATAAATTAAAAAATATAAAGTCAACTTCTAAAAAAAAGTCGAGGTATATAGGCAGGTTAACACTAACAGCTGCCTGAGATCCTATACCATTCGCTTTTGGAAATACGGTATCATATCCAGTAAATTCTACATAAAGTATTAAAAAAACATAAATCGCATAAGCAGTAATTGTATATATATTGGCAATCTTTTGGTGTTGGATAAAATATAAATTAGTAAATATTTGAACCATTGAGGTTCCAACAAGCATTGCGCAAATCATTTTTACAAGTGTAAACTGATCTGGCGTTGTCCTGATAAATAAAGAGAAAGTACCAACACAAATAGCAAGCACAAGTAATAAGAAAAAGGTTTTAAGCTTAATGGGTGATTTAAATCGAATGAGGACGTCAAATAAGACGATGATGGAAAGAAGGAATAAAGCGAAATAGTAACATTGAATGAGAGAGTAAGAAGGGAAATTCATAGAATTATATTAAACTAAGTTATAATATATAATGACCTACGTTTAATCATTAAGTGATTTGAAAATACTGAATGAATGCTAATAGTCATGTATGTGCTACTAAAAATTATTGTCATTAATTATATAACATTTACAATCATACTATTATGTATTATATTATAAATATATTTATAATCATAATCAGTTTGATTCATTTATAAATTAACCTCCAAAATCGCACTCATATCCCCAGCAAATTCTTCCAAACTAGCTCCTATTGAGGCTACAAAGCCTCTCATGCAAATGAGAGGCTTTTTTGTTTCGAGGCTGTGTCGAAAGCTAGCTTTCGTAAACAGACGAGGAGCAAAAAAGCCAAACAAACACGCAGTGTTTGTTTGAAAGGCTTTGGGTAAGGAGCCCTTCTATTATGGGATTTGCCATTTATTTAAAACTCATTAATAAAGATTAAAATGACCGATATTATACCCTATTTTGCTGCAGTAATAACTATATTATTTGGATTAGGATTTATACTTGCATTAAACAAGTACAAAGGATATAAATAAATGCTTATATCAGTTCTAAACCTTTTTTAAGGTTTTAAATAACTCCAACCAGCCTCTTGTTTTAAAATAACTTCGGCCACACCCGATGGAACAGTGCCCGCCTCTTTAATTAACATTTCGGTGGTAACGTTGTGCTTGCGCATGGTATTTTGGCATGCCGAAAACTGAACACCTTGTGATGCTAATAACTGAATATCACTGGTATGATAGGTCTTATCCTTTACTAAAAAATCCAAGGCTTTGCCATGCACCACCACCTCTATGTTTAAATTACGGGGCCATACTTTTTGGATATTTTTAATATTACCTACAACACTTGTCCAAGTAGCAGTATCGGCCGAGTTTAACTGAATTACAATATTATGTACTATAGCCGTGGCTTGTTTTTCATTTATTTGACTATATCCTTTATTAAATAGGATGCAACTTAAAAGCACTAAAAATGAGTATTTTAATTTTACCAGCATAACTAAGATTTTATAATTAAATATAAGAAACATTGTTTAAGCTGTGGGTGTTTTCACAATAATGTTTTAATATTATGAAATGAACAAAACGCTGCGTGCATTATTAATATTAATTACTATCCTAAGCGGTGTTGCATTGGTATATCATTACATCTTACCTAAAAATAGTGCAAATCAAAAAAGCCAACTAATTGATAACACTGCCTGGATTGGGCCAACTATTAATACCGACACAAGCTTAAAAGGCGTGCAACTTGAGCAAGTACAATATGGTCAAGCATTAATTGCACATACTTCAAAATATTTGGGACCCAATGGCGCTGTGGCAAAAATAACAAATGGCATGAACTGTCAAAACTGTCATTTAAATGCAGGTAGTCAGGCATGGGGAAATAACTATGGTGCGGTGTACGCTACTTATCCAAAATACAGAGACCGAAGTGGTACGGTAGAATCTATTTATAAAAGAGTTGCCGATTGTATGCAGCGTAGTTTAAACGGCAAAGCAATTGATAGCAACAGTAAAGAATTTACAGCTATACATGCCTATATAAAATGGCTAGGCAAAGATGTGAAAAAGAATGAAAAACCAATTGGATCTGGAATTGAAAAATTACCATTATTAAACAGAGCAGCAAATCCAGAAAATGGCAGGGTTATATATATTGCAAAATGTCAGCTTTGTCATGGAAAAAATGGCCAAGGACAAATGCTTGCAAATAAAGAGGAATATATATATCCTCCACTATGGGGCGAACATAGTTATAACGACGGGGCCGGGATATACAGAATTAGTAATTTAGCTGGTTACTTAAAAAACAATATGCCATATTTACAAACATCGCATGAAAAACCAATATTAAGCAATGAAGCTTGTTGGGACCTAGCAGCCTTTATTAATAGTAGGCCAAGGCCACATATGAATGCATCCAAAGATTGGCCAGATATTTCAAAAAAACCAATGGACTATCCTTTTGGTCCCTACCTAGATTCCCTAAGCGAGATGCAGCATAAATTTGGACCTTTTAAAAAATAATGTGAAGTAACTAATTGCTTTTTAATTTAAGCTTAGTAAACACCTGTAAATGAGGCAAAGCCAAAACAGATAAACTTATAAAAAGAAGCGTAAATACACCCGAACTGTCCTTACTATTGAGGGTTAAAAAAGTAATGTAAGCAAAGCCAAACCATGCCATAACCGAAAAAGGAGCTGCTTTTAAAAGTAGCCCACTCCACCCAGCAATTGTGTTAGCCACTTTAAAATTAATTCTGATTTTATCAAAGGAAAGAAGTGAATGCCAAAAACCAAAATAAAACGCAAAGCTTAGCCATAGCGGCATGTATAAAACAAAGCAAATTAAAACACTTACTTGTATGAGGGAGTAGTAAAAAAGCGTTTTATTTTCAAAGAAAATTTCTTTGAAAATAAATAATAGAAAATATAAAAGTAAAATTGCTAAAATGGTAAAGGGATATAAAGTTTGTGCAATTACAATAATATTTTCCTTTTTTATACCAGACCTGCCCATTGTTAAAAAAACATCTAATGCAAAATTTATGTTTTTTGTTAACATAAATAAAATCCAAAAGAAGCCAAGAAGTGTATAAGCAATTTTATGAATGAATAAATGGGTCTTCCCCATCCAATCAATTTCTCCAAAATGAAAAGCGGTAATTAGTATAAATATAATAAGAGCTGCAATTGGGAATAAATACCAAATAATTGCATAAGCTATAATATTGCCAATGTATTTTAATAAAAATAATTTTTGACTATTAGCCAAGGGGTGCAAATGCTGGTCTATGTATAAATCCAATGCACCATGCGGGACGCCAAATAAAATTAAAATGAAAATTAAAAAAGAAATTTGCGTGCTAATAGAAAAATTAAATAACGCGTCTACTATAAATAAAAAAAATGCAAATAGCAATAGATAAACCCTTAATTTGATTTGCATAAATATAAAATTAAAAAAATGGGGCAAGAAAAATCTTGCCCCATGCTAAAACCAAGCAGTTTAAGCAGCTTTTCTACTTAAACTATAGATCACTAAGCCGAAACCAATTTTATTAATTGCATCTCCAATATTGTATACCACATTCATATCAATACCAATATTTTTGAAGCTAGCATACCATTGTCCGTCTGCTGTGCCAATTAAATATCCTAATGGATAAATAGCCCAACCTACTAAAACAAACCAACCAAGCGCTGCATTTGCTGAAGCTACTGCAGAACCAGATCCTGTTGCTAATTTTTTAACATCTCCCATCCATACTTCATATACTATGTAGAAGTATGCAATGGCACTAATTGTACCCCATAAAGTTGCATTTGCTGGCGCAACTGCTTCTCCCCAATAACCTGTTACAAGCATCACTACAGACGCTAAAATCATTTTCCATAATAAACCAGAAGTACCTCCTGCTTTTTTTGTGATTAAATAGAATTCAACACACATTAAAGGCACAGTTAACAACCAGTCTACATAACGGAAAAAGGTAGGACTATCATGCGTTTCTAAATAATAACCACGCATGTAATAATAGTGAACAGCTGCAATAAAAGTGATTAACCCGGATACTAATACCGAGGTACGCCACTCTTTACTTGTGTTGTTCAATTCTAAAAAGAAGAAAACTGCTGCGGCCATCATAGCCATTGTCCCAATGAAGAAAGTAAAAGAGACATAGTCTGTTTTAGCAATCTGCATAGAAGCATCGAGTAAGAACAAATGATCCATATTGTTGAGTTTTGGTGAACATATTCATTCACAACTCATCACAAACTCATTACGGCTGTCATTAATTTTTTATTAATGCAAAGCAATATCAAAGCAATCGTTGTATAATAACAACATTAATTTATAAAAAAAGTTCAATATGATAGAATAATAATTGTTAAACGATATTATTCGTTCTAAAATAAAAAAACAAAAAAATAAAGTGTAAAATATACACTAACTATCTAGCTAATTATGGCATCCCATAATAAAGATCTCATATTCAATGACTTCAGAGAAGCTTGTAAAGCTTCTTCCCATTTTACAGGATCATTTCCGCAAAGTGATTGCACCATCTCTATGGCTAATATGCCATGGTGGCCTCCATCTACCTCAATATGCCTTTCGATATAATATTTAAAAATTTTAATTTTATCTGGATGCGCTGCATACAAATCTTTTAAAATTTGTGTGAACATATCTGGGATTAAATCCTCTCTTCCAAAAGTAAATACAGCAGCTTTTACATGCAGTGGAGCTTCTATTGCAATTTCAAAAGTAAATTGTAAAAACTGTTTTACTGCACTAGGTATGTTGGCTTGTTTAATTGCTTCAAAAATAGAATTACCATTTTTTAATTGATCCATTAATTCATTTATGCATGTTGTGTTTGCACCCATTTGCGCCATTGCTTGTAAATACAATTCAAAATGGCTAATTCTGTTTCCTTGCTCATCTACATCGGATTCCTCACCTGCTACTATTTCATTAATTAAATACCTGGTATTGGCATCTCCAACCGGAAGCCATGGTAAGCTTACCGAAGTCAACCCAATTTGCAATGACTTTAATAAACTCATAAAATCCCATACTGCAAAAACGTGAATAGAGGCAAATGCTTGTAGCCCTTGCAAATCATTTATTTGAGTATACACCGGGTGTGCTAATAATTGTGCTCTTGTGCCTTCCAATTGAACTTTTAAATTTGTGATTTGATTTGACATAAATTGTTATTTAAACAAATTAACTTGCAGGTTGTTGTTAGATTGTGCAAAGAAACTATGAATTCAAAAATTAAAAAAACGGTTTGTTAAATTGAGTAAAGAATTTCCATATTTCATAAACCAACAAGGACAAGCGATATATTATGGTTGCATAATTTCTGAGGAACATATTAATGTCTTTTATGAAGAATTAATAAACAAAATGGAATGGCAAAACGAAGTAGTTGTGATGTTTGGTAAAGAAATTACTACCAAAAGAAAAGTAGCGTTTTATAGTAACCCTAATATATCATACCGCTATTCCCAAAAAACAAAAACGGGTTTACCCTGGACACCTGTTTTATTAGAAATTAAAACCATTGTAGAAACTTATACTAACACACAGTACAATGCTTGTTTACTAAACTTATACCATAACGGAAATGAAGCCATGGGTTGGCATGCCGATAACGAGCCAGAGATCATGCCCAATAGCTCTATTGCTTCCTTAAGCCTTGGGGCAGCACGAAAATTCTCATTTAAAAATAGAAATTCAAAGCAAACCACTTCCCTGTTACTTGAAAACGGATCACTACTTGAGATGAAAGGTGCACTGCAACAACATTGGTTACACTGCTTGCCTAAATCCACAAAAATAATAACCCCAAGAATTAATTTAACTTTTAGGCAAATGATAACTAAATAATGAATTTGTGAAAAATACCAATAACAAGTCTGTCAAAAAAGAAAACCTGCCATCAAAAATATGTTTGCATTGTGGTCGTCCCTTTACTTGGCGTAAAAAATGGGAACGTGATTGGGAACATGTTAAATATTGTAGCGAGGCTTGTAAAAAAAAGAAAGTATAAAACTTTAAAATTAACGCTTGCTAATTTTATTCATAGCAATAGTTTTTTGTCTGCTGCATTTAAACCTATTAATGCCAGCGCTACGTTTCATTAAGTGCTTTTGACTTATCCCACTATTAACTCGTTTACGCCATAAATTAAAGCTATTGCGTTTTAGTTCGGATCGCATGAGCTTAATGGTGTCCGATTCGGTTAAACCAAACTGAATATATATAGCCTCAAAAGGAGTACGATCCTCCCAAGCCATTTCAATTACTCTATCAATATCTATTCTTTCCATGAAATAGGTATGATTACTTCATTGGTTCTACCCAAAAATTGATAAGGTGCATTGTACCCTAAAAAATTATAGTCGCCTACAATATTAATTTTTCTTTGATTTAATATTTGAATTAACTTTTGCTTATACTCATTTATTTTTTCGTCACTAGCATACCCCCCAAAACTAATTACCGCAACATATTGCGCTGTGGACTTATGAATGCGAATACTTTTGTCATTAGGCGTTGGCAAATTAGTTTCGTTGTACTTTTCAGGCATCACAAAACTCATTTCTGATCCTTTTTCAGACATATTCATGCGCACGGGAGCTGTCATGGAAATGCCAGTATTTTGCTCGTTTCCTCCAAAAATAAAACGAGCTAATTTACGAAAGCCATTGCTGGCTAGTCCTTTATAATTGAAAGCATCGGAGAATACCGTAGCCATAGTAGCTTCGGGATAAAACCTTATTTCTAGTTCTTTGTCTTTAAGCACCAATCTAAATTTTTGCTTTTCTGTTTTAAGTGCATTCACGGCTATAAAGGATTGAAATACAAAATAAATAGCTACAAGGCCAAGGGATATATAAATAAACTTCATACAGTTGTTTATACTATAACAATAAAACACTCAAATTGTTCTTAAAGGCAATGGGTTTACTTATTCACCGAATTTGTCAAGTTGGCAATATAAACGCCAGTAATAATTAAGGATGCGGCAATAATTTTAGGTAGTGTAATGCTTTCGTTTAAAATCACAATAGCTGCCGTAGCTGCAAAAAAGGGCTGAGAATACATAAAGGAACTTGTCCTACTTGCACCAATTTGACTAATGCCATAATTCATAAATAAATAAGCTAAAAAAGTAGCTCCAAAAACAATGTATATCAAGCAAAAACAGCTTACAATGTCAAAACTACTCCAAGGTATTGCAATTACATCATTTATCCCAATAGGTAAACTTATTAAAGATCCAATTAAAAAAACCCATTTTAAAATAGTCAAACTCTGAAACTTAATTGCCAACGGTTTCATTAATAATACATAAGTGGAATAACAAAGTGCGCTAAGAATCACAAATAAGTCGCCCCTGGTTTGGTCCCCATTATTTACAATGGATAAATCTCTTGCAAAAATTAGAAGCGCACCGCCACTAATACCAAGTAATAATCCTAGCATTTTATTCTTAGTTAAACGTTCTTTTAAAAAAATAGCAGCTAATAATGAAATTGAAATTGGAGTTGTTAAAATAAGCAGTGATGCATGTATGGGACTAGTTAAAGAAATCCCTTTAATGGACAATGCTTGATTTAAAGAAATACCCGAAATAGCACATAAAACCAATTGTAAAATATCTTTTTTAGTAAAGGATTGATTTGATTTATTAAACCCAAAAAAAGTCCAAAATAAAATAGCTGTACCTACTATCCTTAATGTGGTAAGCGCAACTGGATTTACTAAGATTGGAGTAATATGTTTTACTGCAATTACATTGGTTCCAAAGAAAAAATTTGCAAATAAGACTGCAACAATTGCCTTGTTTTTATACGCCATGCTAAAATTTAATATTAGCAGGAATGTATTTCTTAACTAATGCTTCATAATAAGGCTTTAGTTCTGTCCAATTAGGTTGTTCAGGGCATTTTGAATATAAATCGTATGGGTTAAATAACTTAACCCACTTAAGCATTTCCTTATCATGATCGTCCAATAAATAGCTATAATCTCCTTCTCTATGCCATGCATAAAAAGAGTGATATCTTAGCATATATAAACCTTGCTCAGGTAAAAAGTCTTTCATCATTTGATATACATATTCATCATGACCCCAAGACATATGTACATTTCTTAAGCCACAACCTTGGGAGTACACACCCAGTTTTGTATTATAGTTATGATTGTTATAATCCGGATTTGCATTAAAAAATTCGGGGTAAACAATTTTATCAGAATAAGCACAACCCACTGGGAATGTATCTCCTACTACAGCCCACTGTGGCTCACCAAACAAACAAAGTACTTTACCCATATCATGCATTAAACCTGTAAGTACCATCCAATCGGGATGACCGTCCTTTCGAATGGCCTCTGAAGTTTGCAACAAATGTTGAAACTGATCTAAATCTGTATCTGGATCAGAGTCGTCTACTAATTGATTTAAAAAATCAAAAGCTTCCCACACTGTCATTTCTTTTTTGTTAAACTGCAAATACTCCTTGCGTTTTTCTAAAACAAAATCATAGGTTTGGTAAGTATGATTTAAGCGATAAAATTCTTTTACAGTATCGCGTGCAGGGTCTTCATAATTACGATATTCCTCCACTGTTTTTGATTGCGCAATAGTATCAGGCTCGGGATAACGTTCAAGGACTGCATCCTCCCATTGATCTAAACTTGAAAGTGGATTCATTTCTTTTTCAGAAAACTGATTATTTACAGACATAGCAGGCGTTTTTAAAATCTTTTTGTATGTTAAATATAATAAAAATTTAAAAAATAGACCTCAAAACTACCCAGGAACCAATAAATAATTGAGATATAATTAGTAAGTTGTAATTGATTGCTCATTTTAACGCCAAAAGCTTATGAAACTTCATTTTACGGACTACCTTATTATAGCGGTATACTTCCTATTTGTTATTGGGGTTGGATTTATTATCAAGAAAAGGATTAAGTCAAGTAACGACTTTTTAAATAGCAACAGATCCATTCCATTATGGATTACAAGCCTTGCATTTATATCTGCTAATTTGGGTGCACAGGAAGTGCTTGGCATGGTAGCTTCTGGCGCAAAATATGGCATTATGACTGTGCATTTTTATTGGGTAGGCGCCATTTTTGCAATGGTATTTTTAGGTGTATTTATGATGCCATTTTATTACGGTAGTAAAGCGCGCAGTGTGCCAGAATATCTTTCACTTCGTTTTGATGAAAAAACAAGAGCCTTAAACGCTATAACATTTGCAGTGATGACCGTTTTTTCTTCGGGCATTTCTTTATATGCATTAGCCAAATTATTAGAGGTTGTGCTACATTGGAATTTTGATTTATCAATTGCAATTGCCGCTGGCATTGTATTGGTATATACCTTTTTAGGAGGCCTTACAAGTGCCGTGTACAACGAAGTTTTGCAATTTTTTCTAATTGTATTGGGGTTGTCGCCTTTAGTAATTATTGCACTACACGACGCTGGCGGTTGGAGCAGTATAAAAACACAATTACAGCCTCAAATGACGCATGCATGGAAATATATGGGAAGTGCTAATGAAAACCCAATGGGAATAAATTTTATGTCGCTCATTTTTGGATTGGGATTTGTAATGTCCTTTGGTTATTGGTGTACCGACTTTTTAGTAGTACAAAGAGCTATGATCGCAAAAAATATAAATGCCGCACAACGTACTCCAATTATAGCAGCCATCCCAAAAATGTTTATGCCTCTAATTGTTGTGCTTCCAGGTATCATTGCAATTACGTTAATGCAACCTGCGTTACTTTCCAAAGGTTTTAGCATCCCAACCAACGAAGCGGGCGAATTGGACTATACTATGACGCTTCCTTCCTTAATTGCACATTATTACCCAACTGGTATTTTAGGGGTGGGCATTACTGCGCTACTTGCCTCATTTATGAGTGGAATGGCAGGAAATGTAACCGCATTTAATTCGGTATTCACTTACGATATTTATCAAGCACATTTTGTAAAAAATAAATCCGACAAACATTATTTAAATGTTGGGAAAATGGCCACCATTTTTGGTATTTTATTTTCAATTGTCACTGCATACATTGCTAAGAGCTATAATAATATTAATGACTTTTTACAATTGGTGTTTAGCTTCGTTAACGGTCCTTTATTTGCCACTTTTTTACTTGGAATGTTTTGGAAAAGAACCACTTCCAATGGCGCTTTTTGGGGACTACTTGCAGGAACTTTAACGGCAGCCATTACGCATGGATTAACCCTAGCAGAAGGCAAAGGCGGCTGGATTTCCCCTATGTTTGAAATTAAAAGTGGCATGGGTCAGGCATTTATTGTGGCAGGATTTTCTTGGATTGGAAACTTAGTAACCACTATAATAGTAAGCCTGGCCACTAAACCAAAGCCAGACCATGAACTAACTGGCCTAGTTTATTCACTTACCGAAAAACCAAAATATGTTACAAGTAAATGGTACACAAAAACACTTCCAATTAGCATTGTGCTAATAATTGTAACTATTATTTTAAATATTGTTTTCTTTTAAAAAAATATTATGCTAGATAAATTAAACAAGCTAAGTTTTGTGATAGGGTTATTTTTCTTTGCCATATCTGTTATTTTACTTGCAAATTATTTGACAAGCAATAGCCAACCGCAACAAGTAAATTTGTATTCGGGTATTATATTTTTAATATTTGGAACTATAATGATGCTATTGAAAAATACCGAGGACTAAAAATAGTTATTCGTCATTGTCTAATTCATCAGGGGTAATTTCGGGAAGCTCCAGGGTTTTAATAGGCTGAATAGCACTGCCCGCAATTCCCTTAATTGAATTATACATATAATTGGTATTTAATAATACCTTTTCAATTTGTTTTTCTCTTTTTTTCCAATGCCCCATAATGCTTCGCTTTTCTGAAATTAAGTCGGCTTGCATTTGTGTAAAGCCCTCTACTATGGCTTCTACTTGAAGTCTAAATTCGTTGCTTATTAAAAACTCATAAAGCATTAATGTTTTCTCACCTTTATTTTCTTGAGAGGCAGCTACTAAACTTAATTGAACAATGCTTTCTCTTAATACAAAACAAAGCCCTTTAAATTCTTCAAAACTACATACCCAAATTCCTTCCACAAGTCCCATGCGTTCCATGTTTTTTGGAAAAGCATCGGTTACTAGTACGCCCACATTTGCCCCTTTGGCTCTGATATCGTCTCTTAACTTTTCCAACCATTTAGGTTCAAAGTTTTTTGTACGTTTACTTTCATAATAAATGGTACCACAATTTTGAGTAGTTCTGGTGTGCACCACTTGAACACAGTCTGCACCGCGATCGCCTTTTTTAATTTCCTCAATAGTGTCTAATGGAAAGTTGGATGTTAACCACTCCTCAATAGCAAGCTCTTGCACCTCACCTTGTAATTGCATAGAACCTTGTTCTTGCTTGCGTTTCATTTCCTCGGTTAAACGTTTTTGGTCGTCTAGTTGTTTTTGTAATTCAGCAACCACCATTTCATTTTTATCGTGTTCTGCCTTTCTTATTTTTTCCTTTTCCTCGTTAATTTTTTCATTTAAAAGCTTTGCACTCTCGGCCTCAATAGCTTCTTTCATTTCTGCTTTCTCACGCTTTATTTGCTCAATCTCGGCCTTTGCTCTGTTTAGTTCTTTAACCTGTTCAGATTTTTCTTTTAATTCTTTTTCAATTAATGCAATACGCTCAGACTGTTCTTCTTGCAGCTTGTTTTTAATTTGCTTTTCAAAAATTTCTTTTTCTTGTTTAACTGCTAAAGCCAATTTTTCGGCAACAAGTGCGTCCTGATTTTGTTTTAAGATTTCAATTTCCTGTTTTTGCTTTTCAAGTTTATCAACCTCTTCTTGGTATTTCTTTTTTTCTTCAATCCATCTTGCATTGTACTTTTTCTTAAACTCCTCTTCTAAATTATGAGATATAACACTGTTCACGTCAATTTCTTGACCACAGTTAGGACAGGTAATTTTTGTTTCTTGAGACATACTAAACCACTTATTTATTGGATAAAAATAAAACAGTTTAGCCTGATTAAAAAGTAATTCTCCAACGCAGCCAAAACCCTTACCTAGCAACCAATCCGCCATCCAACACTAAGTCTGCGCCAGTCATAAAAGAAGATTCATCGGAAGCTAAAAACAAGGCCCCATTTGCAATTTCCATTGGGTCGGCCATTCGGCCTTGAGGTGACATTTGCTTTATAACATCCTCCATATTTGGCGCTTTCATTAGCCCCTCGGTCATGGGCGTTAAAACACCTCCTGGGCAAATGGTGTTTACTCTAATATTGTCTTTTGCAAGTGTCACTGCTAAATCCTTACTAAATAATACCAATCCACCTTTGGAAGAAGAATAGGCCGAACCATTACCTCCAACTACACCAGCAATAGATGCAACATTAATTATTGATCCGCCGCCAGACAATCTTAAATAAGGTATACTAGTTTTACAACCAATAAAAGGACCAGTTAAATTAATGGATAAAACATTCCCCCAAAGTTCAATACTGGTATTTTCACAATCCACAAAACCCGGATATACACCTGCGTTGTTTACTAATATATCAAGTTTACCATAAAGTTGCATTGCTTTATCGGCAACTTTTTTCCAGTCGGACTCACTAGTTACATTATGTTTCATGTATGCAATTTCAAGCCCTTCGGCCCTTGCAGCAATAACCCATTCAGCTAATTTTTCTTCATTGGTATCGGTAGCTAAAACTTTAGCACCTTGTTTTGCAAACAATTTGGCTTCTGCGGCACCCATACCACCAGCGGCTCCAGTTATGATGGCCACTTTTTCAGATAATCGTTTCATGATAATTGATTTATTACAAGTTACTCAACCCATAACTTGTAATATATGACTCATATCATTAATGTACTATTTACAATTGGAGGCTATGTAAGGATCTACGTTTGGATAATTTTTAGCCTTTGCTGCTTGTAGTGCATTACATGCTTTATCCTTTTGACCTAAACTTATTAAGCACATAGCTTTATAGAATTCAGATTTACCAGTGTTGGCCTGCGGCATTACAACTGCTTTATCAAAATAAGGAATTGCTTTTTCAAATTGTTTTGCAGAATAATAGCAAATGCCAACATTTTCAAAATTGGTGTAGTTATTAGGATCGGCCTGGGCTGCTTTAATATAATACGAAGCGGCACTCTCATACTGCGCCTTTTGAAATGCTTGAACCCCTTTGGCTAAATAATCGTTGGCGGCAGGCGCTACTGGCGCGCCAGCGCTTGCAAACAAGCCTCTTATTTTTACAAAAGTGGTGGTGTCTTTTGGAAATAATTTTAAAGCACTGTCTAATAATATTAATGACAACTGGTTTTTGGGACCCATTAATTCAAACCTTCCTAATAAATATTGATTCCAACCTTCGGCGTCATTTCTGTATTTAATATAAGTTTTAAATGCTTTGTTAATTTCGGCAGTATCTTTTTTTCTGGATGCTGCAAAAATTACATTTTTATAATAACTAGTAGCCCTAGGCCAATTATAAAATGCCCTATTGGCGTAAAACGAAACGCTATCATAGTTTTCCTTGGATGCAAAAACAGCAGTTTTAATAAAATCGGTGTAGTATAAATATGGATTGTCCTTTTCACAATCTCTTAATAAAGCAAGAGATTGATCATACATTTTATCTCTGTAATAATACCTAGCAATTAAGGCTTTAATAGGCAAAGTGCTTGTAGATAAATTAGGGAAATGCGGGAAAGCATCTTTCACTTCATCTAAAGCCATTTTAGGATCGGCGTCAATCTCTCCCATCACATATTTTTGCACTTTCAAAGATTGATATACTTGTGTATTTATATAAATGCTTGGAATAATAATGCATGCCGCAAACACTAAAAATAATTTAGGCAAATTATTAAACTCTTTGTTTTTAAATTGTATAAATGAAAAAGGTGCAAAAACCAATGCAGCCGAAACCGTTAACATGGTTTGCATGGAAGTACGCTCGGTAGGGAAGTTTAAAAAGGCGTCCACAAAATAACAGGTAATGGCCATGAATGAAATAGTAGCAACAAAATGATATTGCTTTAGTTTTTCATTACGCCATATTTGAATGGTAAATAAAAGCACCAAAACAAATAATCCAATATATAATACACCTCCAACAATACCTAAGTCTGCAAAGGTTTCTAGAAAATCGTTGTGGGAATGATAAGGTACAAATAAGTCATTGGTAAACTCCTTTTCATAAGGGATAGATGCCAGCTTCCAGTTACCATAACCATCTCCAATAAAAGGATGTTTAGTGGCGTAATCTATGGCAGCTTTCCAAAGATGTAAACGACCTGAAGAGCCTTCGTTTGTTAATTGAATTGATTGTATCCTTGAAGTTACAGCCCCATTTACAATAGAACCTTCAGATGCGTCATTAATTAATCCAAATACTAAATTGGCACTAAAGTAAGCAACAATAATAGGTATCAAAAAAAGTAAAACCTTTGTAGCTATTTTTTTGACTTTTGTTTTATCGCTAAACAAGTAAGTTGTTACAGTATAAATAATAAATATGAGTAGTAACCCCACAAAAGTGGACCTTGTACTTAAAATAAATAAAGCAAAAGTTCCTAAATAAATTGCAATAACTCCAATTGATTTACCAACAATTTTTGTTCTTGACATTAAGTACAAAACAAATGGAAACTTAATTAAAATACTAGCTGCCATTACGTTTTTGTTTCCATTGTTACCTACAATACTACTTATGCTTGCTTTAGTTTCTGGGTCTGAGACAATATTTTTAAATTGATTAATTACAAATAAAGAATCATAAACCAGTACAATGGTTACAATACAAGCAATTACATAGTACACCTCATATACATCCTTCTTATATAATAAAATAGAAAGATTAGTGAAAATTAAAAAAGTGCTTACCAACCTAGCCAAACAAACTAAGGCCTCAGTTTGATTTAAGGCATAAAAATAGGAGCTAAATGCCCAAAGTAAAAAAGCGGTATAAACAATGGTAAACTTAATATTAAAAACACCTACAATAGCATCCTTATACTTATTATAGTTAAAGCCAATATAGGCAAGCACCAATAAATCCAACACACTGGTATACAACCACTGTGCACCCATTACGTCGGCGCCATCAAAATCGGGTACAAAATGTACTATTAAATAAAGGGCTGCAAAAAAATATAACGCAAAGTTGCTTTCTTTTTTCATGGAGTAAATTTAACAAAAATGCTCCAATTAAATAGCAATCCTATTGCATTACAAAGGTCTCATGCATTTCAGGAACAATTACTTCCTTGAAACCTTTTTTTCTTAAGCGTTCTGCAAAATGATCCTGCACATCGGCCTCGCCATGTACCACATAAATTTGCTTTACTGCTAGTGGATTTTGACAAGCTAAAAATTGCATTAAATCCTCATAGTCTCCATGGGCACTCATGCTACGAATAGAGCCTACCTTAGCTTTCACAGGATAAGTGTCACTATAAATGCGCACTTCCTTTTGGCCATTCATAAGGCGTCCTCCCAAGGAATGTGGCTCACAATAACCCACTAATAAAATGGCGCATTTTGGATTTTCGATATTGTTTTTAATATGGTGTTTTACCCTACCTGCGTCGGCCATACCGGAAGCAGAAATAATAACTTTAGGATGTAGGTCCTCATTTAAAGCCTTACTCTCGTCAACTGTTTTAATATAACGCAAACCCTCAAAATCAAATGGATCATCGTCTATTTCTAAAATGTGCTGAATGGTTTTATTAAAATATTTAGGAAAAGATTTTACCACTTCTGTTGCTTCAATACTTAATGGACTATCCACATAAATGGGGACATGAGGTAATTTTTTTTCAAGCGACAATTGGTTTAATTCGTATAAAATTTCCTGTGTTCTACCCACACTAAATGCTGGAATAATTAAGTTGCCTTTATTTTCTATACAAGTAGTTTGAATCCAATTTAATAAGTCGTCGGGGGTAGTATGAATTAAATCATGAAGTTTGTCCCCATAAGTGCTTTCGATAATGATAAAATCTGCAGCAGGAAAAACCGAAGGAGAACGTAAAATCATATCACGATACCTACCTATGTCACCACTAAAAGTTAATGTTTTCACTTCGCCTCCTTCATTAATTTTTAAACTTACTGCAGCACTTCCAATAATATGACCAGCATCGGTATACAACAGTTCAACGCTATTTGAAATTTGGGTTGGTTTTTCATATTCAATAACAGTTAATAATGGCAAAACCAAAGCAACATCGTCTATATCATATAAAGGCTCAATGGGAGGCAAGCCCTGCTTAGCTCTGCGCTTATTGCCAAACTTAGCATCATCGCGTTGAATCATTGCGGAATCCTTTAATAATATCTCGGTTAATGCCTTGGTTGCAGGTGTGCAATAAATATTTCCAGCAAATCCCTCTTTAGCTAATTTGGGTAATAAGCCAGTATGATCAATGTGTGCATGAGATAAAATAACATAATCCACTTTGGTTGCATCAAATCCAAAACTAGCGTTTAAACCTTCGGTGTCTCGTCCCATTCCTTGAAACATTCCACAGTCTAATAAAAAACTTTCTCCATTATCTAATTGTACCAAATGCTTGGAGCCCGTAACAGTGCGCGCAGCTCCATGAAAACTTATTTTCATACTAAATATTTAATACTTCTAAGTTACCGAATATGGCGTAGATAAAATCAAGTAGGAGAAATTATAATGCAATAGTTGCCACTAAATAATCGGCGATTAAAATTAAAATGCAACTAACAACCACAGACTGAGTTCCTGCTTTTCCAATTTCTAATGCACCTCCTTTAACATAATAACCAAAATAGGCAGGTACGGTACTTATAATAAAAGCAAAAATGAAAGATTTATAAAATGCAACTGCAATATAATCGGTATTAAGCCCTTTGCGAATTCCATTTAAAAAAACTTCGTTAGGTATAACACCAGCCCAACCTCCTACTAAATATCCACCCCAAATACCTATTACTGCGGAAATACCTACAAGTAATGGTACCATAGTAAAGGCACCAAGAATTTTTGGAAGAATTAAATAGTTTTTTGAATTAATCCCAATAATTTCTAAAGCATCTATTTGCTCGGTGGTACGCATGTTTCCCAATTCACTTGCAATTTTACTACCCACCACTCCTGCAAGTACAATACACAAAAAAGTAGGTGCAAACTCAAGTATCATACCATCTCGCACAATAATACCAATGGTAGACAAAGGCACCATTGGGTTAACCAATTGAGCGGTAGTTTGAACTGTCATTACCGCGCCTAAAAAAAAGGAGATTATAATTACAATTGGAAGCGAACCAATGCCAATATCATAGCACTGTCTCATATATTGTTTCCAAAACATTAATTTATTGTCTGTTTTTGAAAACATCCCTTTTAGCATTAAAAGGTATTTACCAAAATGCGTGAAAAAATTCATACCACAAAGTTAGTGAATTTCTATTGCTTACGCTTTTTCATACGTTTCCACCAACTTGTTCTTTGCACTTCGGCGTCGGTATCAATCCGTGTTTTTAATTGGGCATCTACTACACTAACGGTAGCCATATTAATGATATTACGCACGTCAGATCCCAATTGCAATACATTTACCGGCTTTTTAAGTCCTAATAAAATTGGACCAATAATATCCACTCCGCCCACTTCTTTTAATAAATGATAGGAAATATTGCCGGCCGATAAATTAGGGAAAATAAGCACGTTTACGTCGGCGTCTACTAATTCACTAAACGGATAATTTTCACGTAAAATTTCCTTGTTAAATACAAGCATACCTTGCATTTCACCATCCACAACTAAGTTTGGATTTTTTTGCTTCACAATTTTGGTTGCTTCTGCCATTTTTTTAGCATCCGGTGTTTCGCTACTTCCAAAATTAGAATAGCTTAACATAGCTACTCTTGGCACCATATTAAAGTTGCGCACTTCTTTGGCAACTAGTAAAGTAATATCTGCAATTTCTTCGGCAGTTGGGTTAATATTTACCGTGGTGTCCGCTAAAAATAAAGGCCCTTTTTTAGTGAGTAGCAAATACATGCCTGCAATTTTACTTCCCCCTTCCTCTACCCCAATGGTTTGTAAAGCAGGTTTAATACCATCGGCATAATTTCGTGTAAGCCCCGAAAGCATTGCGTCGGCTTCTCCGGTCTCCACCATCATGGCACCAAAATAATTTTGCGTGCGCATTAATTTTAAACTCTCATATTTATTAACTCCTTTGCGTTGTCTTTTCTGGAATAATAAGGAACCAAAAAACTCACGCTTAGACTCCATTGCATCGCTACGCACATCAATAATTGGCAAGTCAGAAACATCAATGTTGTTTGCTTCGGCAATATTTTTAATACGCGTTTCATTTCCTAATAAAATAGGATATGCAATGCCATCGTCATAAACAATGCTTGCTGCTTTTAATATTTTAGTATTTTCTGCGTCTGCAAATACCAAACGCTTTGGATCACGTCTTGCCTTATTACTTAAAATGCGCATTAACTGATTATCTAGCCCTAAGCGTTTATTTAATTGCAACACATAACTTTCCCAATTACTAATATTTTGTTGAGCAACGCCAGAATCCATAGCCGCTTTTGCAACTGCTGGAGCAAGGGTGCTTAATAATCGAGGGTCCAAAGGTTTTGGAATAATATACTCGTTGCCAAAACATAAATTTTGTTGATTGTAAGCCATGTTTACAATATCGGGCACTGCTGTTTTAGCAAGTTCCGCCAAAGCTTTAACAGCTGCCAGTTTCATGGCCTCGTTAATTTGTTTAGCACGCACATCCAAAGCACCTCTAAAAATGTAAGGAAATCCTAAAACATTATTAACTTGATTTGGATAGTCGGAACGACCAGTTGCCATAATAATATCCTTACGCACACTTGTTGCAACATCGTAAGCAATTTCAGGATCGGGATTTGCAAGTGCAAATACAATTGGATTTTTTGGCATGGATGCAATCATATCTGCTGAAATAACATTGCCCACACTTAACCCTAAAAATACATCGGCGTTTTTAAACGCTTGTTGAATGGTAATAGCACTTGACTTTACAGCAAAAGGTATACGATCCTCACCTAAGTCGGTTCGGCCTTCGTGTAATACTCCATCTTTATCAAACAAAGTAAAGTTTTCATACTTTGCTCCTAATGCAACATATAATTTAATACATGCCATTGCAGCAGCACCTGCTCCACTTACTACAAACTTGGCTTTATCAATTTTCTTTTTTTGTAATTCTAAAGCATTTAATAATGCGGCACTACTAATAATGGCTGTACCATGTTGGTCATCATGCATGACCGGAATATTCATTTGCTCCTTTAACTTTTGCTCAATATAAAAACACTCAGGTGCTTTAATATCTTCTAAATTAATACCACCAAAAGTGGGCTCCAATGATTTTACAATTTGAACAAATTTATCCGGATCGGTTTCATTTATTTCAATGTCAAAAACGTCTATGTCTGCAAAAATTTTAAAAAGTACTGCCTTTCCCTCCATTACAGGTTTACTTGCTTCGGGACCAATATTCCCAAGTCCTAAAACCGCAGTTCCATTTGTAATAACACCCACTAAATTTCCTTTAGCAGTATACTTGTAAACGTCTGCAGGATTGTTGTGAATTTCGGTACATGGAATAGCCACTCCTGGGCTATAAGCCAGTGAAAGATCTTTTTGTGTTTTAGTTTCTTTAGTGGGCACCACTTCAATTTTTCCAGGACGTCCACCAGCATGGTATTCCAATGCTTGGTCTTTTCTTAGGTTCTCTTTATTTGACATGCAATATATTTATAACGAATGTTAGTTTACAAGTAATACGAAGTTACTGAAATAATTGAAAATTAATTTTTTTACTGCCTAACTAATTGATTATTAATTTTTTAAGTACAAATATTAGGCAAAAAGACTTACTCCAAGCCATGCCATCATACCAACGCCATGTTCAATTGCATCCTCGTCTATTTTAAACACAGGTGTATGTACATTATGTATTGCGTCCTTGGATTCATTGCGAACACCTAATCTAAAAAAGCAACCAGGTATCACTTGTGAATAATATCCAAAGTCCTCGGCACCCATACGAAGTTCCGTTTCCTCTACATTACCAGCACCCATATAAATATCTGCTAATTTCCAAGCAGCTTCGGTGATAATAGGCTCGTTGTCAACGGTTGGATATCCAACATCTACTCTAAAATCAATTTCTGCACCAGTTGCTATAGCCAACCCTTTTGCTTGTTGCAACATAAGCTCATGTGCTTTAAAACGCCAGGTTTCATCCATGGCTCTAAATGTACCCATAAGTTTTACTTCACTTGGAATTACATTAGTGGTGTGACCTCCTTGAATAGAACATATGGATAATACCGAAGGATTTTGAGGATTTCTATTACGCGAAATAATAGTTTGCAAACTTGTAATTAATTGTGCGGCCACTAATACTGTGTCCACAGTTTGATGCGGCGTAGCAGCATGTCCACCGGAACCTTTAATGCTTACATATAATTCATCGGCACTAGCCATCACACGTCCTTTTCTAAAACTTAATTTTCCAAAAGGCAAACCTGGATGCACGTGTAACCCAATGATACCTTGTGGTGCAGGGTTTTGTAAAGCACCATCACGAATCATATAACTTGCGCCTCCCGGATTTTTTTCTTCACCCGGTTGGAATAATAATTTAATAGTGCCTTCAAATTCGTCCTTTAAACTCCATAAAATTTTAGCAGCTCCAAGTAAAATAGTAGTGTGCACATCATGGCCACATGCATGCATCACGCCCGAATTTTTTGATTTATAATCAATGTTGTTTTCTTCCAAAATTGGAAGTGCATCCATGTCGGCACGAAGTGCAATAACACGCTTTGTAGGATTTTTACCCTCAATAATTCCAAGTACACCGGTTGTTGCAATTACAGTAAAGGGAATACCTATTTTTTTTAATTCGGCTTGCACAAATTTACAAGTCTCAAATTCCTGATAACTTAATTCGGGATTAGCATGCAAGTGTCTGCGAATAGCAATATTTTCTTGCTGCCCTTGAGCAGCCAATGATTTAATTTTTTCTAGTAACATAGTATTGAACAAAATGGTAACTCATTAAAGTTACAAATTAATAGTTACTTTTTAAATTTTGGGTATTGGCACCTGTTACAATGGCAACACCTGCGCTACATCCAATGCGTGTTGCACCAGCTTGTATCATTTGCATTGCTGTTGCATAATCCCTAATGCCACCCGAGGCTTTAATATGAACAGCTTCTGGTAAGTGTTTACGAAATAATTGAACGGCTTCCACACTTGCTCCTTTTTCGGCATAACCAGTAGATGTTTTTAAAAAATCAATGCCCGCAATGCCATAAATATCACAACACTTTATTATTTCTTCATTGGTTAAAACACCCGACTCTATAATTATTTTTACCGCCTTCCCTTTTGAACGAATAATGGGCATAATGTGATTTATTTCGTCGGCAATTGCTGCCCAATCCCCATTTTTAATAGCGGAAATATTAGCAACTACATCCAATTCATCAGCGCCATCAACTATAGCTAAAATAATTTCTGCAATTTTAGCTTCGGTTGCACTATAACCAAAAGGAAAGCCAATTACAGTGGCCACTTTAACATCGGACCCAGCTACTTGTTCTTTTGCAAGCTTTACAAAATTAGGCGGCACACAAACTGCAGCAAAATTATATTGTTTTGCTTCGGCACATAATTTTTGAATATCCGAAACCAAACAGGTTGGCTTTAAAATGGTGTGGTCAATGTATTTATTAAGCGGCATCTTTTCCATGACATGCTTTGTATTTTTTTCCACTTCCACAAGGACATGGATCGTTGCGTCCAATTTTTGGGCCAACAGTGATAGGTGCTTGTTTTTGCTCACTAGGATCATGGTATTGTTTTTCTCCAACACCTTCCTCGGTTCTGCCTGCGTTTAATTTAGATAAATCGGTTTTTTGTTGACGACCTTCTTTTACGCCTTGCTCTATTGGTAAATGTACATGACATAAGAATTGAACTAGTTTATGATTTATCTCTATATCCATTTTACGGAATAATTCAAAAGCTTCCATTTTATAAATTACCAATGGATCCTTTTGCTCATAAGTTGCAGTTTGTACCGATTGTTTTAAGTCGTCCATTGCACGTAAATGTTCCTTCCATGCATCATCAATTAAACTTAACGAAATTGATTTTTCGGCTTGTGTAGCAAGCGCCTGGCCTTGACTAGCAATGTTCTTGTCTAAATTAACAAGTACATTGTACGCTATTTTGCCATCACCTACTGGTACAATAACATTTTCAATATGACTTCCTTGTTCTAATCTTATTTTTTTGAAAACAGGAATGCTTTCCTGCATGATATCATTTTTCTTATACTCGTAATGTGCAATAGCTTCTTGGTAAACAAGTTCTACTAAATCGTTTTCCTTAGTAGCATAAAACTGATCGGCTGAAATTTTTGTATCAAAACCTCCACTCACAATTAATGACAATTTAAAGTCCTCGTAGGTGTTTGTGGTTTTATGGGACAATACTAAGTTTTCTATAACTTGATAAAATGCATTGTCAATGTCTAAAGCAAGACGATCGCCAAATAAAGCATGGCTGCGTTTTTTATAAATCACCGCTCTTTGCTTGTTCATTACATCATCGTATTCTAACAAACGCTTTCTAATACCAAAGTTATTTTCCTCCACTTTCTTTTGCGCACGCTCAATAGACTTTGTAATCATGCTGTGTTGAATTACTTCACCTTCCTTATATCCAGCAAAGTCCATTACTTTAGCAATACGTTCGCTTCCAAACATGCGCATTAAATCATCCTCCAAGGAAACAAAAAATTGAGAAGAACCTGGGTCACCCTGACGTCCAGCACGACCTCTTAACTGTCTGTCCACACGACGTGATTCGTGACGTTCGGTACCTAAAATAGCTAAACCACCTGCAGCTTTTACTTCGGGGCTTAATTTAATATCCGTTCCACGTCCTGCCATGTTAGTTGCAATTGTTATAGCTCCTGTTAATCCAGCTTCCGCTACTACTTGTGCTTCACGCGCATGTTGTTTTGCGTTAAGAACATTGTGCGGAATATTTTTTTGACGCAGCATTCTAGATAATAATTCGCTCACCTCAACGCTTGTGGTACCTACAAGTACTGGTCTTCCTTTTTCCCTTAAATCCTCAATAGCATCTATTACAGCACCAAATTTTTCACGCTTGGTTTTAAATACTAAATCCTGTTCGTCAATTCTTACTGCTGGAATATTTGTTGGGATAGAAACCACGTCTAATTTATAAATACTCCAAAACTCGGATGCTTCGGTTTCGGCAGTACCTGTCATACCACCTAACTTGTGGTACATTCTGAAAAAGTTTTGTAAGGTAATAGTAGCGTAGGTTTGCGTAGCTGCCTCAATTTTTACATTTTCTTTTGCTTCAATGGCTTGGTGTAGTCCGTCGGAGTAACGACGCCCTTCCATGATACGGCCTGTTTGCTCGTCTACAATTTTTACTTGACCTTCAATTACCACATACTCTACATCTTTATCAAATAAAGTATAGGCTTTTAATAACTGATTCACGGTATGAATGCGATCGGCTTTAACACTATAGTCAGAAATAATAACTTCCTTTTGTTGTAATTTTTCCTCGGCACTCAAAGCGGCATTAATATCAATTGCGTTTAATGCAACACTAATATCTGGCAATAAGAAAAAATTAGGATCTTCTCCTGCGCCCGTAATTAAATGAAGTCCTTTTTCGGTTAACTCTACCGAATTATTTTTTTCATCAATATGGAAATATAATTCAGCATCCACATGATGCATTTCACGTTGTTGATCGGCTAAATAAAAGTTCTCCGCTTTTTGCATTTTTACACGTACGCCTGGTTCACTTAAATATTTAATAATAGCACTGCTTTTTGGAAGTCCTCTAAATGCACGGTAAAGCGCTAAGCCGCCGTCTTTTGGATCATCATTGCCTTCGCTAATTTTTTTCTTCGCTTCAATTAAAGATTGACTAACAATTTTCTTTTGCGCCTCTACTAATTTTTCGATGCGCGGTTTTAAATCAAAAAATTGCTGCTCCCCAGTTTGATGGCCAATAGGACCAGAAATAATTAATGGAGTACGTGCATCGTCAATTAAAACACTATCCACCTCGTCTACCATTGCAAAGTGATGCTTGCGTTGCACCATTTCCTCTGGAGAGTGAACCATATTATCTCTTAAATAATCAAATCCAAATTCGTTGTTGGTTCCGTAAGTGATGTCCGCGCGGTAAGCATTACGACGCTCCTCGGAATTAGGTTGGTGCTTGTCAATACAGTCCACTGTAATACCAAGCCACTCAAATAAAGTTCCGTTCCACTCACTATCACGCTTTGCTAAATAATCATTCACGGTTACAATATGTACCCCCTCTCCAGCCAATGCATTTAAATAAGCAGGAAGTGTTGAAACCAAAGTTTTACCCTCACCGGTGCTCATTTCAGCAATTTTGCCTTGGTGTAAAACAATACCACCAATTAATTGCACATCATAATGCACCATATTCCATGTAACCGGGGTGCCAGCTGCCTTCCAAGTTGTTTGGAAAACTACCTGATCCCCATTAATGGAGATATATTCTTTTTTAACCGACAATTCACGGTCTAAGCTAGTTGCTGTTGAAGCCAAAGTTTCGTTATCTGTAAAACGACGCGCAGCTTCCTTTACCACTGCAAATGCTTCTGGCAAAATGTCCCATAAAACTTTTTCAAGCTCCTGGTCACGATCTTTTTTTATTTTATCTATGTTTTCATATATGGCATCACGTCCCATTAAGTCGCTTAATGGTAATGACTCAGCTTCCTGTTGTGCCTTATCAATTAAAGCATCTAATGCACTTACATGCTCCTTTATTTTAGCCTTTAATTGTGTAGTTTTTGCTCTTAAATCGTCGTTTGACAAGGTTTTAAAGCCTTCAAAATGACCATTAATAACACCTACTAGATGCTGTATCTTTTTTACGTCCTTCTCGCTTTTCGATCCTCCAAAAAGCTTACTTATAATTTGCAACATATGCCTTGTAAATAAATGTGTTAATATCCCTTTGTCAATATACGTGCCAAACTTATTTTTGACCGCCACATAAGGGTCTCAAAGGTAAGGATTTGACCTCAGTTGGCCATTTTATAGGCTTCCCAATATAAAAATTAACTTGAGGGGTCCGAAAAGTGGAAAATGGGCAAAAAATTGATACCTTTGCTCGCCCAAAAGAAAGGAAAATATAAAGCTATGGCAGGTCAATTAAAAGAAGTAAGAAATAGGATAAAAAGTACCCAAAGTACCCAACAAATCACAAAAGCCATGAAAATGGTGAGTGCTGCAAAATTACGTCGTGCGCAAGACGCCATTACTCAAATGAGACCTTATGCACGCAAATTGCAAGACATGTTAAGCAATATAATTGGAAGCTTAGAAGGAGATATGAATTTGGCTTTAGCTGAAACGCGTCCTGTAAATAATGTTTTATTAATTGTAATTACTTCCGACAGAGGCCTATGTGGTGGTTATAATGCCAATGTAGTTAAATTAGCAAAAGCTACCATAGCAGAAAAATATCCTACTCAAAAAATAACTATTTGGAACATTGGCAAAAAAGGATTTGAAAGCTTAAGCAAATCGGGCTTCAATACCAATGCCGACTATAAAGATATTTTCTTAAACTTAACTTTTGGCAATGTACAAACTGCTGCGAAAGCTGCAATGGATGCATTTGCGAACAAAGAGTTTGATGCAATTGAAATTATTTACAGTGAATTTAAAAATGCTGCAACACAAGAATTTAAAGCAGAGCCATTTTTACCAATTCCAAAAATTGCAGGAACAGGAAGTAAAAAGAAAACCGATTTTATTTACGAGCCGCAAAAGGAAACTTTAGTTGCTGAGTTAATGCCAAAAATATTAAACACACAATTATTTAAAGCAGTGTTAGACGCTAATGCAAGTGAGCATGGTGCAAGAATGACTGCAATGGATAAGGCTAGCGAAAACGCTAACGAATTATTAAAATCATTGAAAATATCTTACAACCGAGCTAGACAAGCTGCCATTACAACTGAATTAACAGAAATTGTTAGTGGTGCTGCTGCCTTAAATGGTTAAGAACTACCTATTATGGAAATAAGTGAAATTATACCACATATTGAAGCGTTAATTTTTGCTAGCGATAAAGCATTAAGTGCAAATGACGTTACTGAATTAATTAATAATGCATTTGGCTTTTTAGAGGAGCGCATTACACTTGATCAAGTACAAAGTGCTTTAAATGGTATTCAAGAAAAATACGCAACCGAGTTTTATCCTTTTGAATTAAAACAAAGTGGCGGTGGCTGGCAATTTTTAACAAAGCCCGATTTTCATAAAACAATTGCACAATTAAATGGCGACAAATTCTTAAAGCGCTTATCCAATGCTGCATTAGAATCTTTAGCAATTATTGCATATAAGCAGCCTATTACAAAAGGAGAAGTAGAAGCTATTAGAGGTGTAAATAGCGATTATTCTATCCAAAAATTATTGGAAAAAGAATTAATCGTAATAAGTGGCCGTAACGAACTAATGCCAGGAAAACCTTTGGTTTATTCTACCTCTAAAACTTTCATGGATTATTTTGGAATTAATTCAACAGACGATTTACCAAAAATTAAGGAGGTTTTAGCAGACCAAATTGTAGAGGCTACCGTTATTAAACCAGAGGATTTTACAGACAACGCTGTTTTGGAACAAATTTCCGACGAAGCTGCTGAAGAGCGTGCTTCCCAAGAGACCCCAAATTTACCAGAGGAGACTAGCGATTACAACGCAGATTCAACCGAAGAAGACGCATAAAATTGTATCTTCGTGGTATGAAGTCAAGCTTATCCTACGATCAATTAAAGGCAGCTGCAAATGAATATGATACGCCATTGTATGTGTATCATGCCGAAAAAATTGTAAGTCAATACCAAAATTTACTAAGACATTTTTCTGCGCAAAGCACGCGTTTTTTTTACGCATGTAAGGCGCTTACTAATATCCATGTTTTAGACGTTGTAAAACGTGCTGGCTGCAATGTAGACTGCAGCTCTATTAACGAAGTTAAGTTGGCATTACATGTTGGATTTGAGCCACAAAATATTTTGTACACCAGTAATAGTGTAAGCTTTCAAGAAATTTGCGAAGCTGTTGGGCTGGGTGTTAATGTGAATATTGACAGCTTATCTAACTTGGAAAAATTTGGTGCAAAGTATGGCAATAGTTTCCCAGTAGGTGTTCGTGTACGTCCAAATATTATGGCTGGTGGAAATTTAAAAATTTCAACAGGTCATGATAAAAGTAAGTTTGGAATTCCAGTAACACAACTTGCTGAATTAAAATTGGTGTGCGAAAAGTATAATATAAATATTAACACTTTACATATTCACACTGGTAGTGAAATTAAAGACGTTGCAGTTTTTTTACAATCGGCAAATGTATTTGATACTTTATTGGAACAATTCCCAACTGTGAACGTATTAGATTTTGGAGGCGGTTTTAAAGTACCTTATATGCCCGACGAAAAAGGAACCGATATTGCAATGTTAGGCGCAGAAGTGAATAAAGCAATGACTAACTTAAGTGAAAAATATGGTCGTCCTTTAACCGCTTGGTTTGAACCAGGAAAATACATGGTAAGTGAGTGTGGATTTTTTGTGACACAAGTAAATGTTTTAAAGGAGTCTGGTGCCATAAAATTTGCAGGAATTAATACTGGTTTGAATCATTTAATTAGACCTATGTTTTATGACTCCTACCATCACATAGACAATATTTCAAACCCTACAGCCACAAAGCAACCATATGCTGTGGTTGGAAATATTTGCGAAACAGATACTTTTGCCTGGGACCGTGAAATTCCAACTATTGCCGAAGGCGACTTTTTAGTATTTTATAACGCAGGCGCTTATGGTTATGAAATGGCTAGCAATTATAATGCAAGGTACAAACCGGCGCAGGTATTATTTGAAAACGGAGTTCCAAAACTTATAAGCAGGGCTGATACTTTTGAAGACTTACTATTATTGCAAGTGCCTCTTAATAAATAACCATGATAGCAATAAAACATATTGGGAAAAAATTTGATGACAGAGTAATCTTAAAGGATATCTCTGCTTCGTTTAAGCCAGGTATGTGTAATTTAATTATTGGAGCAAGTGGTAGTGGCAAAACAGTTTTAACAAAATGCATAGTGGACCTAATTCAGGCCGACGAAGGACATATATTTTTTGATGGGGTAGAGTTTGAACAAATGAATAAGGAGCAACGCAAGGATCTAAGAAATAGCATTGGAATGCTTTTCCAGGGCAATGCTTTATTTGATTCCATGACGGTGCAAGAAAATGTAAAATTTCCTTTGGACATGTTTTCTGAATTAACTGAAGTGGAAAAAATTGACCAAGTAAACAAAATTTTGGCCAGGGTAAATTTAGAAGGTGTTAATGATAAATTTCCAGCCGAAATAAGTGGTGGGATGAAAAAAAGAGTTGGTTTAGCACGTGCATTGGTATTAAGTCCAAAGTATTTATTTTGCGACGAGCCTAACTCGGGCTTGGACCCTCAAACGTCCATGGTCATTGACAAATTAATACATGAGCTTACGGTTGAAAATAATATTACAACAATTGTAGTTACCCATGATATGAATTCGGTAATGGAAATTGGTGATTACATATTGTACCTACACCAAGGTGAAAAAGAATGGGAAGGAAGTAAGGAGGATATTATTTACTGTAAAAACGAACTACTAAATAATTTTATTTTTGCGTCGGATTTTTTACAAGATGCAAAAACGCAAAGAATGTTAGAAGCTAAAAAATAAACAATATGAAATATATTTTACTTGGACTATTTGCATTAACCAGTTTTTCAACTTCATTAAAAGCACAGGCACAACAATCCAGCGCAGCTCCTGTGGTGGATCCTAATGCGCCATATATGAAGGACAAGCACATTCCTTCTTTTAGTATCACATCTGTGGATGGCAAGGAAATTACAAATAAGGATATCTCCAATAAGTACCGATATACTTGCATTATTATATTTAGTCCCGATTGTTCTCATTGCGAACATGAGGCTACCGAACTAGATAAAAATACCGATAAATTTAAAAATGTACTTTTTATTTGGGATAGCTACCGCGATATGGATGCCATCAAAAAATTTGCCAATAAGTATAATTTGGCGGGCCAGCCCAATGTAATTATTGGCCGTGACGCCGCTTTTACCATTCCTACCTTTTTTAGGCCTAGAATGACCCCTTTTGTAGCCCTTTATGATAAAGGCAATATTGTAAGGGTATGGGATCAGGGTGTGGAGCCTAATGAATTAATGAAAATAATACAAGGCAATTAAGTAAATACCTAACTTTGCCCCGTAAAAAATAACCATTTACTAAAATTAAGATAACATGAAAATTACCGTTGTTGGAGCAGGTGCAGTAGGCGCAACATGTGCAGACAATATTGCTCGTAAAGAATTAGCTAGTGAGCTTGTTTTATTAGACATCAAAGAAGGCTTTGCAGAAGGTAAGGCACAGGACATGATGCAAACAGCTGCATTGTTAGGTTTTGATACTAGAATTTCTGGTAGCACTAACGATTATTCAAAAACTGCAAATTCCGATGTAGTGGTAATTACTTCGGGTTTACCTCGTAAACCAGGCATGACTCGTGAGGAATTAATTGGCACCAACGCAGGTATTGTTAAAGGTGTTTGTGAAAATATTTTAAAGCATTCACCTAACGCAATTATTATAGTAATTAGTAATCCAATGGACACCATGACATATTTGGCATTACAGTCTACTGGCTTACCAAAAAATAGAATTATTGGAATGGGTGGTACTTTAGATAGCGCTCGTTTTAAATATCAATTAAGCACTACTTTAAACTGTAGCCCAGCAGATCTTAATGCATTGGTTGTTGGAGGTCACGGTGACACTACCATGATTCCTTTAATTAAGCATGCAACTTGGAATAGCATTCCAGTAACAAAATTCTTAACTGAGGAGCAACAACAAACTATTATTAATGATACTATGGTGGGTGGTGCTACTTTAACTAAATTATTAGGAACTTCGGCTTGGTATGCACCAGGTGCTGCAGGAGCTGCTCTAGTTGAAAGTATTGTGCGTGATGAGAAAAAATTGTTTACTTGCTGCGTTAGCTTAAACGGAGAATATGGTCAAAAAGATATCTGTTTAGGTGTACCAGTTGTAATTGGTAAAAATGGTTGGGAAAAAATTGTTGAAATGGATTTATCTGCCGACGAGCAAGCAGCTTTCAATAAGAGCGCTGATGCTGTAAGAAATATGAACGATGTTTTGAAAACTTTATAATTCAATTTAATTTTACATTGTAAAAAAGCCTCGCAAATTATTGCGGGGCTTTTTATTTATTGAATAGCGCTTTGTAGTTAGGTGTAAAATTTTTTCTATGCTTCTTGGTAGTAGCTATTTGCTTTTGTAGCAATGACGGCAATATTTTGTTGACGCATGCATGCAAAATGTCCCTGAGGACATTGTTTAGTTCCATAATTGGAACAGGGTTGGCATGGTAAGTTTGGGACAATGGCATTGAAATACATTTGGTTTTGTGCACGCTCCCCCTTAGGGCTTGAAAAATTTTCCAGCCTTGGATAATAAGGTTCCACTTGCAATGCTGGCGACGTTGCTCCCCAAATGGCTACTGTTTTTTTATGATAAGCACAAGCGATATATAAAAAGCCCGTGTCATGTGAGATAACAGTTTTGGATTGTTTTACCATTAATGCGGACTCATGCAAACTAAATTTACCGCAAGCATTAAAAATCTTTTCTTTATTAATAGCAGCCACTTGCTCCCCAATTAATGCGTCTTCTTGTCCGCCCACTAGTACTACCGGATAATTTAATTGCTTACAGAGGTCTTGTAATTGCGCAATAGGCAATTTTTTGGATGCATAGGAGGCTCCAATGACCAACGCAATATATCCCGCACTATGCGTTGCAGGCAAAGCCTCATTTTTTAATGTAATTGAACTTGGAACAAAGTAATCCAAACCCATCTCATCATTCACAACGCCTAAAGGAGCTAATGTATCCACACACCTTTCGCTAATATGGCGATGTGGCATAAAATTTATATGAAGTTTAGTAAGTAAGAATTTTTGCCAACTTAGTTTTTTATAGGATAGCGCAGGTACGCCTAATGCATTTTTAATTTTATAAGTTCTGAAATTTTTGTGTAGGTCAATGATATAATCAAAATTTAATGCCTTTAGCTCCTGAATAGTTAGATTGATGTCCTTTTCTAAATAATGAAAATGATCAATATAAGGATTTGCCTCGGTCACTGCTTTCATAGTGGCCTTGGTTAAAAAATGAATTGTTACGCCTGGCAATTGCTTTTTGGCAGCACGAATAGCAGGTGTCGTAAATACAATGTCCCCAATGGAAGAAAAACGAATAAATAGTAGGCGCATAAATTATAATTCTTAAACCTAAGAACCATTACAAAAATGTTGACTAAGGAAGCGGATTGTCAAGTTCTAAATAATCTAAATCCTTATGATAGGTTTCCTCGGTATAAATAAATGCAATAAAAGTTACCGCCATTACTATAGCTCCAGTTAAAATGCCACTTTGAATAATAGTCCAACCCAATTGCTTTTGTAAAATATCTAAGAAAATAAAATTAATTAAAGGGAGCGCTCCTCGCACCATATTTGGAATAGTTGTTGCAGCAGTTGCTCTTAAATTAGTGCCAAATTGTTCGGCTGCCATGGTGTTAAAAATAGCCCAATAACCGGTGCTAAAGCCTAACAAACCACAAATAGCATACATCCGGTTATCGTTGGAATTTAAAACCGAGAAGAATAGCACCATTGCAATTGTATTTAAAGTATAAAATACAAGTAATGCTTTTTTACGACTTTTAAAATATTGACTTACATATCCAATAGCTAAATCACCTAGTGCAATTCCAATATATGCAAACATGACAGAGCGGCCAGAGTCAATTAAATTTTTTCCATAAAGTCCAGTAGCAAATTTATTACTATAGTTTACAAGCACCCCAATTACAAACCAAGTAGGAAGTCCAATTAAAATGGCTTTAATATATTTTGAAAATCTTTTTTTATTGGTAAAGAATTGAAAGAAATTTCCTTTTTTAATATTGGCAAGTTTTGCCGATTCAAACATAAATGATTCAGCTACACGAATACGTAATATTAATAAGAATACGCCTAATACCCCACCAATTTGATAACATAAACGCCAGTCCTTGGTATACTGAAAAGTAAAGTAAGCAAACACCGCACCAAACAAACCAATGCCCGCCACCATACTTGTCCCTATGCCCCTTTTGTTTTTGGGTAACATCTCGGAAACTAGGGTGATGCCTGCACCTAATTCACCTGCCAGTCCAATGCCACCAATAAATCTGCAATAAGCGTATTGGTCAACGTTTTGAACAAAGGAGGTTAAAATATTAGCAATGGAATAAAGTAAAATGGAGCCAAACAATACTTTTAAACGGCCTTTTTTATCGCCTATCACACCCCATAAAATTCCACCAATTAAAAGCCCCGACATTTGCCAGTTAATAATATGCGCACTGTCTACAATAATAGATTCGGCTGTTGCGCCAACACTTAAAACACTTGGCTGGCGTACAATGGTGAACAATAATAAATCATATACATCTACAAAATAACCTAATGCCGCAACAAAAACAGGCAATGATAGTAACCCAATTTGACGATTGGTAGTCATACTTAATTATTTAGATTTATGAGTAACTACTTTTATGATTACAGGGACTGTTGTTACAAAAACAATGCCTAGCACAATTACTTCAAGGTGCTTTTTTAAATCAAATTGAAAATGATTTAAAATCCAAGCTTGTAAAAAATGACCCGCACATAACATACTTGCTACCCAGGCTATACTTCCCACAATATTAAAATACATGAATTTATTTTTATCCATACGCACGATGCCTGCAACAATTGGGGCAAAGGTGCGCACTATTGGAATAAACCTAGCAATTACAATGGCACCTGCTCCATGCTTTTCATAAAACTCTTGGGCTTGTACTAAATATTTTTTCTTAAAAAACATATTCTCTTTCCAGTCGTACATAGCTGGACCAACATTTTTGCCAATGGTATACCCCACATAGTTTCCTAAAATTCCCGCTACAGAGATAAATGAAAAAACAATAAATAAATTAAGCCATTCGTTTTGAGATGCAAAAATTTGAGCCGCTAATGGGGCACTATAAATACCAGCAACAAAAAGTAAACTATCGCCCGGCAAAAAGAAACCAAAAAATAAACCGGTTTCTGCAAACACCACTAAAAGCAACAACCACATGCCCCCATTTTCTATATAATATTGTGGTTGCAGTAATTGACTCCAATGAAAAGCGTCTAGTAAAATTGTCATTAAAATTATTTTAAGCTTGTTTTTGCTCCTCTAATGCACCCTCCCATTTACTTACAACTGTAGTGGCTAAACTATTACCCAATACATTGGTAGCAGTTCGGAACATGTCACAAAAATGATCGATGGGTAATATTAAAGCAATACCCTCTGGTGGAATTTTAAACATTGCACAAGTTGCAGTAACTACAACAAGTGATGCACGCGGCACACCTGCAATTCCTTTACTGGTGAGCATTAAAACAATAAGCATGGTAAGCTGTGTGCCAATATCTAAATGAATTCCATAAGCCTGTGCAATGGCCATACTTGCAAAAGTCATATACATCATACTTCCATCCAAGTTAAAAGAATATCCCAATGGTAATATAAAAGAAACAATTTTATCCTTGCAACCAAAACGCTCTAACTCCTCCGTTAATTTTGGAAACACTGCCTCACTACTTGTAGTACTAAATGCAATAATTAAAGGACTTGAAATAATTTTTAACATGGAAGGCATGCGCTTTCCAAGAATTATAAAACCTACTGTAATTAATACTACCCATAAAGCCCCAATACCCAATAAGAAATAAAGTAAATATTTGCCATAAAATATAAATACAGCTAAGCCTTTTGTTGCAATCACTGCGGCAAGTGCACCAAATACGCCCAAGGGTGCAAAGTTCATTACATAGCCCACCATTTTTAATATAATATGCGCTGCGCTGTCTAATGCTTTAATAAGTCCTTTTGCTGTGTCACCCATTGCAGCAGCAGCTACTCCAAAAAAGATACTAAATATTACAATTTGTAAAATTTCGTTGTTGGCAAGCGCTTCAAACATACTTTTAGGAAATACATGTTCTATAAAACCACCTAAGCTAAACGCCTGCGTTTTTCCCATTAAGTCCTTAGCACCGGTAATATCTGCATTGCTTAATGCGATGCCTTCGCCTGGCTTAAATATATTTACAAGTACCAGACCAATTAATAAGCTCACAAGGGATGCTGTTACAAACCATAGCAATGCTTTACCTCCTACTCTACCTACGGTTTTAATATCACCTAATTTTGCAATACCCACCACCAGTGTAGTAAACACCAATGGAGCAATAATCATTTGAATAAGCCTTAAAAATATAGTAGTTAGTAACTTAATATTTTTTGAGAAAACTTCAATTGTGGCAGGCGTACTATTTTCATGAATGTAGTAGCCTAAAATAGCACCTGCAATCATTGCAATAATGATATATACGGTGAGTTTGTTTGATTTTTTCATAAGCAGTTAGTACTGCAATATAAGACTAGATTTTCATAAAAAAGGATGCCTATTTTGAGAAAAAAGTGCTATTTTTCAACTTATAAAACAACACTATGAGTTTATTTAGAAAAAAGGACCTTAACGCTATGTTAGCACAGGCCGAGGATGGCGGAAAAGGTTTAAAGCGCACATTAGGCGCTGGTAACTTAATTGCACTTGGCGTTGGCGCTATTATTGGCGCTGGTTTATTTGTAAGAACAGCTGCAGCAGCTGGACAAGCAGCAGGACCTGCTGTTACATTATCTTTTATTGTGGCTGCGGTTGGTTGTGCTTTTGCTGGTTTATGTTACGCCGAATTTGCTGCTATGATTCCTATTTCAGGTAGCGCTTATGCATACTCTTATGTAACCATGGGCGAAACGGTTGCTTGGATTATTGGCTGGGCATTAATTATGGAGTACGCCTTAGGTGCAGCTACTGTATCCATTGCTTGGAGTGAATATTTAAACAAGCTGTTGGGAGGAGGCATCCCTTATGAATGGAGCCATTCCCCTTTTGAAAGTATTACCGACACTGCCGGTGTTTTACACCATGGTATTATGAATGCACCTGCTTTAATAATTTTATTACTACTTACTTTATTATTAATTAAGGGAACACAAGAGTCTGCAATTGTAAATGCAGTTATTGTATTTATTAAAGTGGCTATTGTAATTATATTTATCATAATTGGATGGCAGTTTATGCGTCCCGAAAATCATACCCCTTATTTAATTCCTGCTAATCAACCTCCACTAATGGATAGTGCTGGCAAGGTTGTGGCCGATTATTCTGGCGTGTTTAAACATGGCTGGGGTGGTGTGCTGGGTGGTGCTGCAATTGTGTTTTTTGCTTTCATTGGATTTGATGCCGTATCTACAGCAGCGCAGGAAGCAAAAAATCCAAAACGCGATATGCCAATTGGTATTTTGGGATCATTAGTAGTATGTACTATTTTATACATTTTATTTGGACACGTATTAACAGGTGTAGCTCCTTGGACCGACTTCGTAGATCCTTTAAAAGGTCGTGAAGCTTCGGTTGCTTATGCTATTTCTACTTATATGACTGGATACGGTTGGTTGGCAACAGCAGTAACTGTAGCTATCTTGGCTGGTTTTAGCTCTGTAATATTAGTAATGTTAATGGGTCAATCACGCGTATTTTACTCTATGTCCAATGATGGTTTATTGCCAAAAGCATTTTCGGATTTACATCCTAAATTCAGAACTCCATACAAATCAAACTGGATATTATTTGTTTTTGTAGGTGCATTTGCTGCATTTGTTCCAGGTAGTGTTGCTGGAGACTTAACCTCATTTGGTACTTTATTTGCCTTTGTATTAGTAAGTGCTGGTGTTTGGATTTTACGCGTAAAATCACCAAATATGGAGCGTCCATTTAAAACGCCACTAGTGCCATTGGTTCCAATTTTAGGTGCCATTATCTGTTTAGCAATGATTTTTGCCTTAGATGCTCAAACCCTTAAAGTTGCCTTTGGATGGATGGCTTTAGGTTTAGTAGTTTACTTTGTTTACAGCCGTAAGCATAGTAAATTAAACCAAGAATAATAAATAAATTGATTTTATAAATTAGAATAGTCCCGGTTATCGGGACTATTTTTTTTGCCTTATTTTTGCAGACCTTAAACAATTACTATGGGAAGGATATTTGAAGTAAGAAAAGCCACTATGTTCAAACGATTTGATCGTATGGCAAAACAATTTACCCGTATTGGTAAAGAAATTGTAATCGCAGTAAAAGCAGGAGGACCCAATCCTGATGATAACCCAGCTTTAAGAAGATGTTATCAAAATGCGCGTAGTGCAGGTATGCCAAAGGACAGAGTAGAGGCAGCTATTAAGCGTGCCATGGGTAAGGACACTAGTAACTATGAAGAAATTTTATACGAAGGATATGCACCGCATGGTGTTGCACTTTTAGTAGAGACTGCAACCGACAACCATGTAAGAACTGTTGCCAATGTAAAAAGTCACTTTAACAAAGGGGGCGGTTCTATGGGTAATAGCGGAAGTGTAAGTTTTCAGTTTAAGAAAATGGGGGTATTTAAATTAAACCCAGAAGGAATTGTGATGGATGATTTAGAACTAGAATTAATAGACCACGGCTTAGATGAATTAGGAGAAAGTAACGATGACAATGGCAATCCTATTTTAGTATTAAGATGCGCCTTCACCGATTTTGGTAACTTGCAAAAAGAATTAGAAGCTAAAAAATTAAATGTAATTAGCGCTGAATTTGAATGGATACCAACAACTACAGTACCAGTAACAGATGCACAAGCGGAAGATATTAGTAAATTAATTGAACGCTTGGAGGAGGACGAAGACGTGAATAAAGTATTCCACAACATGGGGTAGCTTTACAGTACACTTGCACTAGTTTCAAAAAAGTTTTATATGAAAATATTAGCTAGCATATTAATCACAGGTTTTCTTTTACCAAAAGTAAATGACACAACAAGACCCGTGTTTAATATGTATGCTATCACCCATGAAACGCAAGTGCCAGCAAATTTTTACACTACCAAAACTGGATTTTTTTGTAATACCGAAAGGGCTTTGGAAAAACAAACTAAAGTGCAGCTTAAAGTAAGGCTAGGTTCACTTGAGCATACACAAAAATTAGAAGGCTACAATTTATCTACGTTACCAGGATCACACTAATAGCCTATTCTGCCATCATTTCACTAATAACAGTTATAATATCCTCGGTATTTGGCTTGGAGAAATAGTCTCCATCACTCGCATATGCAGGACGATGATCCTTTGAGGAAATAGTTCTTGCTGCAACATCAAGCCACCTATAACCACCTTGCAATTCAATTACTTGTTGGTACATAAACGCAGATGCACCACCTGGCACATCCTCGTCTACAAAGACAATTTTATTTGTCTTTTTTAAAGAAGCAACAATCATATGATTAATATCAAAAGGCAATAAAGTTTGAATGTCTATAATTTCACAATCAATACCCATAGTGCTTAATCTTTGTGCTGCGTCTTGAATAATTCTTAAAGTAGAGCCATAGGAAACCACAGTAATATCACTACCCTCTTTAATAATTTCAGGCTTGCCTAATGGTACTGTAAATGCTGTAATATTATTTGGCATTTTCTCCTTTAAACGATAGCCATTTAAACATTCAATTAATAATGCAGGATCATTTCCTTTAAGTAAAGTATTATACATTCCAACTGCTTGTACCATATTACGTGGCACACAAACAAACATTCCCCTTAATGAATTTATAATCATTCCCATTGGGGAACCACTATGAAAAATTCCTTCCAGTCTATGTCCTCTTGTTCTTATAATTATAGGACTACTTTGCAAACCATTGCTACGATAATGAAGTGTGGCAACGTCATCACTTAAGGTTTGAAGTCCGTACAATAAATAATCTAAATATTGTATCTCAGCAATGGGTCTTAAACCTCGCATAGCCATGCCATGCGCTTGTCCCATAATGGATTGCTCTCTAATACCCGTATCAAAAATACGATCCACGCCATGCTTTGTTTGTAAACCAGCAAAACCCTGATTCACGTCCCCTATATATCCTAAATCTTCCCCAAAAGCATACACCAAAGGATTGAATTCTATTAATTGATCAAAATAATGATTTAAAACTTCGTACCCATTTATAAATTTTGAATTTTCATCATACACTGCATACACTTCAGAAACATTCAAAGTACTCTTAGGTGTTTGATTGTATAAATTTTTGCTATAAAATGGCTGTTGCGTTTTTAAATATTCGGCCAAGAAATTTTTAATAGCTTGTGCATTAGGATGCGTAGGAAATTGTTCAACAACCGTACTTAAAGTTCTAAAAATATTTCGTTTTAACGGCTCCTTATTATTTACAATTTCTTCTAAAATTTGATTCACTGAATTTAAGGACTCGCCTTGCAAACCAGCTGTTGCAATAGCGGCACCTTCCTTAACCTTATCCTTAATGGGTGTAATATATTTTTGCCATGCTGTTTCTTTTGCAAGCTTTACTTCATTTTTTACCTGCGACTCCATTTCTTGCAATGCCTCTTCGGTGGTTAATTCATTAAGTATTAACCATTCTCTCATTTTTCTATTACAGTCCCATGTTCTTTCCCAATCTAATCTTTCGCCAGATTTATAACGCTCATGGCTACCACTTGTAGAATGTCCTTGTGGTTGCGTTAATTCTTGTACATGAAATAATACAGGCACATGTGTTTCGCGTGTATAAGCTATGCCTTGTTCAAAGGTTTCACACAAGGAAGCGTAATCCCAGCCCTTTACTTTAAATATTTTTATCCCGTTTGTATTATTTTGTTTTTCAAAACCTTTAAGCGCTTCTGAAATAGAACCTTTAGTAGTTTGTAATTCGGTAGGTACCGAAATGCCATAGCCGTCATCAAAAACCACAATGGCTAATGGTGCTTGTATTACCCCTGCCGCATTAACTACTTCCCAAAAATGACCTTCGGAAGTACTTGCATCACCTATAGTACAAAAGCAAACTTCGTTCCCGTTATTACTTAAATGACTAAGTTGATCCTTGTGCTTTGAACTTCTAAAACAATTTGAAGCAAAAGCCATTCCTAACCCCCTCACCATTTGACCTGCAGTAGGTGCTATGTCGGCCGAAATATTATATCTGTTTACTAAATCGTTCCATTCCCCTTTTTCATTTACAAATGGAGTTGCAAAATGCGCATTCATATTTTTTCCACCACTATACGGGTCGTTGTGTACGTCGGCATATAATTGTGAAAAATAATGTTCGGTATTGGCAACTCCTAAGGCAAACATAAATGTCTGATCCCTGTAATATCCACTTCTAAAATCGCCTTTTTGAAAAAACTTTGCAAGCGCTACTTGTGCAATTTCTTTACCATCCCCAAAAATGCCAAATTTGGCCTTCCCTGTTAACACTTCCCTTCTTCCTAATAAACTAACCTCCCTACTAGTTAAAGCAATGCGATAGTCGGCTAAAACCGTGTCGCGAAAGGCCTCAAAAGAGAGTACATCCTGGTTAGTTAATAATTCGCTTTGGGATTCCATTTCACAAAAGTAGGGGTCAAAATGCAATAAAAATCAATAAATATATAAAAACCCCTAATTGCCAATTTTTCAATAATTTAGCTTAAGAATAAAGCAATTTTAAGCTTAAAAACACAGGACGAAAACCTTTTTTTTGAAACAAAATAGCACCCTTAATATGAAAATGAAACTTTTGGCATTAGCGCTTATTATTTCTATTGGAAGTTTTGCTCAAGCAAGCATCAAATTTGATGTACTTAGTCACAATTTTGGAAAAATAAAAAAGGGCATTCATAAGTCTGTTATTTTCACTTATACCAATATAGGCAATAAGCCAGCAGTGATCGAATTTGCAAATGCAGAATGCGGATGTACTCAACCGGATTACAATCAAAATCCAGTTTTAAAAGGACAAAAAGGAACTATCAAAGTAACATATACTGCGCCAAACGAAGGTCAATTTAAAAAGCGAGTAACCGTAAAATATGCAGGTGAGAAAGATGTAACCGAACTTGTTATTGAAGGTGAAGTAATCAAATAAATTTTATATTAACTTACAACAGTTAATATTTTAAAAAAATAAAAAAGCGTCATATCCTCATGGCGCTTTTTTATTATATGCCATGCACTTATCTTTGCCCGAATGATAACTATAAGTGAACGTGGAAAAAATATGCCCTCTTCTCCCATTAGGAAGTTGGCCACTTATGCCGATAATGCAAAAAAGGAAGGCGTTAAAGTTTATCATTTAAATATTGGACAACCCGATATTGAAACTCCTTCCATTATGATGGAGGCTGTACAAAATGCAAATTTAAAAGTCCTTGAATACACCGATAGTGCTGGGATTTTAAGTTTCAGAAAAAAATTAGCTGCGTATTACCAATCCAAAGAAATTAATGTTGATTATAGTGACATTCTAATTACCATTGGAGGAAGTGAAGGAATTTTGTTTGCATTTATGGCATGTCTAGATGCGGGCGATGAAATTATAGTTCCTGAACCTTTTTATGCAAACTACATTGGTTTTGCCATGGCTGCTGGTATTAAAATTATTCCAATCACATCCACTATTGAATCGGGATTTGCATTGCCCCCAATTGAAAGTTTCAAAAAAAATATCACAAGTAAAACCAAAGGAATATTTATTTGTAATCCAAACAATCCAACTGGATATGTTTATAGCGAAAAAGAATTATTGCAAATACGTGATTTAATTAAAGAAAAGGATTTGTATTTATTTTCCGATGAGGCATACACCGAGTTTTGTTATGATGGGAAAGTAAAAAGCACTTTAACATTGCAAGGTGTTGAAGACCGCGTAATCATGATTGATACTTTTTCAAAAAAATATTCGGCTTGTGGTGCGCGTATAGGCGCTCTTGTTACAAAAAACAAAACAGTCATAGAAGCAGTAATGAAATTTTCACAAGCAAGGTTAAGTCCTCCCACATTGGAGCAAATTGCTGCCGAAGCTGCATTAAATTTACCAGCGGATTATTTTGATGCTACTAGAAATGCTTATAAGAACAGAAGAGATACATTAATAAATCGGCTTTCTAAAATGGAAGGAGTTTATTGCCAAAGTCCACAAGGTGCATTTTATGTAATGGCAAAACTTCCAGTAAATGATACCGATGCTTTTTGCAAATGGCTATTAACCGACTTTAGAAAAAACAACGCAACCATTATGCTTGCGCCAGCTAGTGGATTTTATACAACACCTGGACTTGGTAAAAATGAAATACGACTCGCTTACGTTTTAAACGAACAAGATATTAATTTGGCAATGGATTGCCTTGAAGCAGCACTTAAGTCATATCAGCTGAGTCACTAATATTATAACTCAATCGATTGCGTAAAAAATATGCTTACCAATCATCATTTTTTAAGCACCTTTCATAATTATTTAACAATAAAATGAGCTTTTATTAAACCCTCGGAAGTAATTTTGTGTTGTTATGGTGTGGGTTTAGTTTTAAACCTATAGCAAGCAATCGTAAAACGCCCGTTGTTTCTACAATGGGCATTTTTTTGCCTTAATAGCACCCAAAAAGCTAAAATTTAGCTTCCTCTAGAACCCCCAGTTTTTATTGGCTTTTTATTAGCGCCACCACTAGACTTTGTGTTTGCTTTTGCTATAAACTTTGAACTTCCTCCGGCTTGCGGGGTAGTTTTGGTTGTAGCTGCAGCTTTTTTATCAGCTACTTTCTTATTAATTGCAAATCCCATAATAATATGTTTATGCTATAAAAGTAATTAAATAATTCCAATTAGTTACCGCCATCTTCCATGCCCCCCTCTTCCTTCTTTTCTTTCTTAAACTCCAATTTACCAAAACGCCAATTAAAGCTAAGACCAAAGGACCTAGAAGGAACATACCTAATATTATTGGAATTAAAATTAGGGCCATTAATTAAAGTTTGCTGTTTGACAAATTCGGCAAACGGGTTATTGGCGATAAATCCTAAGCTTGCCTTATTATTCCAAAACTTTTTACGAATGGCCATACTGTATGCAATATTTGCAGGATATTTACCCTGCACCTCGTTGCGGGCCGAATTAAAATTTCCAAACCACTCAGTTACCAAAGTTTTAGAAAACTCATAAGTTAAATTTAAATTAGCTCTATAGTTTTGACTAGTAGCGTTGTAATAGTGATCAATGCTATTGTATATTTTTCGGTAATAGTATGAAATATTGGAGCGTATACTAAATGCCGAATTCACTTTTATATCTGTAAAAATATTAATTCCAGTATTTTTTTCTAGTCCAATATTTTCGCTCCTACTTAAATTAACATTGTAATATAAGCTATCACCCACTTGCAAACTAGGATAATAAGAAACATAGGGTTGAATGTCTTGGTCTGAGTTTCGTTGAAATACCGAAAACATTACAGATCCAATTTCTTTTATTTCTTTGCTATAGGTAAGCTCTATTCGCTCACCATGTTCTGGCAATAAAAAAGGATTGCCTTGCGTCATGTTTTTAGGATCGGTAGTATTAATATAGGGGTTAAGCTCCTCGGTACCTGGCCTATTAATACGTCTGGAATAACTTAATTTAATAGTGCTATTGTCGTTAATATTCCTTTTAAAAAATAAAGAGGGGACAAAATTATTGTAATTGGGATTTACCAATTGATTTGCTTTTGAAAAAATAGCATTTACATTGGTTTGCTCAAAACGCCCTCCTAATTTTACTTCTAATATTTCCTTAATTGGAAATTCCAATTCAGAATAAATAGCTAAAACTTTTTGATTATAATCCATGGTATTGGACAAACTATTATTTTGTTTTAATTGCTGCGTATTAGACTCATTAAACACATTGGTTGCACTATTAATACCCATATTGGTAAGCTTGCTACCAAAGTTTAATTTTACATTATCAGAAATGGGTTCCGAGTAATCTAATTTTAATTCAGATTGATTTTCGGAGGTCCCATTTAAATTTTTACTTCCGTAAACCAAAAGCTGGCCAGGCATTGCATATTGAAAAGTCCCAGCATTGATATTAAAGTTTGAATTGCTAGCATTATATGCAATTTCCAATTCTCTTCCTTCCTTATTAAATGTGCGTTTGTAATTACCGCTATAATTAAAATTCCCGTTTTCTGAAAATGAATTGGAAGTTAGATTATGTAGTAATGCATTTTGAGTAGTCATGCCTCCAAAAGGTTGACTGCTTAGTATTTGCGTATTTGAACCATTAGCATCAGTTCCAAAACTGTTTAAACCAAAAGAAGCATTAAAGCTATTTTTTTTGAGATAAGTCCAATCTAAATTCAATCCAGAATGTGTACCCTGACGCTTAACATCACTACTTCCGTCCTGTTGCATGTAATTGTATGTTTTATTTGCAAGGTCGGTGGTAGTCCTATCCATGGTCATAGGAGTAGCCGCAAGTAATCTTGCATTAGAGGCAACAAATAAACTTGCTCCAAAATTATTATTACGCGCAGCTAAATTTAAAGCGCCATTTTCAATTCGTGTACCAACGCTTGTGCTAATACTTCCGTTATAGCCTCTGGTTTTATTTTGTTTTAATACAATATTAATAATACCTCCTAACCCATCGGCATCATATTTTGCCCCCGGATTGGTGATTACTTCTACCGTTTTTATTTCACTAGCAGGAATAGACTGTAACACTTCGGTAATACTTGAGCCATAAGCTACACTTGGTTTCCCATTAATTAAAAAACGAATGCTAGAAGTTCCCGCTAATTGAACATTGCCGTCTATGTCCACAGAAACCATTGGTATTTTTTTTAATAAATCGGTGGCAACCCCATTTTGTGCACTAATGTCTTTTTCTGCATTGAAAACCATTTTATCAATTTTATTTTCAATGGTTTTTGCATTACTTTTTACGGTAACATCGGCAAGTGTACTTTTTGATTTAATTAAATTAATGGCATTTACATTTACGCTTAAGTGTGTATTGTCAATTTCAATATTGTCAATAGATGTCGTCTTAAATCCTACAAATTCAATATCAATTTTGTAGGTACCATTGGGCAAGTCTGCTATTTTGAAAATTCCTTTTTCATTAGCAGTTGCACCGCTAATGGCATTTTTGGTTCCTTTATTAAATAAAATGATAGTAGCATATTCAATGGGTTGTTTTGTATCGGCATCCAACACGGTTCCTACAATTTGACCACTGCCTTTTAAAGATGGTTTTCCTTGGGCAAACAGCCCTAAGCTTAAAATCAAAAACAAAAAAGCACCTAAATATTTACCCATTGAAAATTATTGAAACGCAAAGTTAACCAAACTCAAATAGTTTGAATTACCATTCGTAAAAAAAGGTATTAAAATATGAAAAACAAATACTGGGAAACACTATATCTTACAACTTAGTACTAACATGCCCCTGAATTCAGGTTTTATTAAGCTGAAAATATGATCTGGTAGCCTAAAATTACCCGTAATTTGAAAACCATTTTTCTTATAAAATTCAAGTGCTTTTTGAGCACTATCCATTGCCTTAAGTACAATTTCTTTTTTATGATATGAAAGCGCAATTTGTTTTACAAAATTTATAAGCAATGTACCTACTCCTTTTTGGATACAATTAATATCAATATAAATACGCTCCAACTCAAGCGTATGGACTGGATCAAAGCCTTTAGTGGCAGTATTTATATTTAGCTTCAAATACCCAATTTCCTTTTGATCCAAGTAAACGATGTAATGCAAATTATTTGGATCCTTTAATTCATTTTCAATTTTCTCAACGGGGTAAGCATATTCATTTATATACCAATCAACACCACCTGCTTCCCATAAATAGGGATAATGGGGGATATAAATTTGCTTGGCCAAATCACTTAAGATTTGTGCTTTTTTATACTGAATTGGAACTATTTGTATTGGGGAATTCATGCAATTGCAAAGCTATTGCTTTATGGTACTCATACCACCGTCTACATGGTGAATTTGACCTGTAATCCACCCGGATTTTTCACTTAATAAAAAGCAAGCCATTTGTGAAATATCATTTACCGTTCCAACTCGCTTAAGCGGATGTCTTAAAGCATTTGCCTCCACTTTTTGTTCTGAATTTAATAAGGCAGCAGCCAGTGGCGTGTTGGTTAAAGAAGGTGCAATACAATTTACTCTGATAGAGGGTGCTAATTCGGCAGACAATGATTTTGTTAAACCTTCCAAAGCCCCTTTTGAAACCGAAACCTGTGTGTGAAAATTTAATCCCAATTGAACAGCTACTGTAGAAAACAAAATAATAGAAGCATTTCCTGAGTTTTTTAATGCAGGCAATGCTGCTTGAATTGTTTTAATTGCACCGCCTACCTGTAAATTAAAATCTTGCGTAAAGTCCAAAGGCTGTATACGTGCAAAAGGTCTTAAATTTATTGTCCCAGGACAATAAACTAACCCATGTAAAGTGTCTGGTAAAAATGAAAAATCTAGACTTTCTTCCAATATATTTAAGTGCTGTGCATTTATATTTTGCGCATTACTAATTGGATGCGTATTAAATGTTGCAAACACTTGGTGCCCTTCACTTGCCAATTGATTTGCAATTCCTTGCCCAATACCCGAGGAAGCTCCAACTACTAAAAAATTACCCATTTTGTATTATTTGTATCTATAACACAAAAAAAATAAAAAGGTTTTAGTTGCATTTATAAAACTGGTATAGTTAGATACTTAATAATCCTACTTTAAATAAACCTGTAATTGGCTTATTGTCCCAAAAAAGTTCAAAATCGCTTAAGCCTGCTTCTATATAAGTTTTTTTGACCTCTAATAGGCTTAATCCATTTGATTTCTGAATATATATTAGCTCCAGTAAATTTAATAGCCAAGCTCCATTTTTAGGGGCTAAACTTATATGATGTGTTATGGTATTTGTTTGAAACGTAATTGCACATTCTTCCCATTTACTCCCTTTTTTAGATCTTTGCACTATTTCACTTTTTGGTACAGTCCCCAACCAAATAATTTTATTATTACTATTATTTATAATGGAAGGGCTTGAAATAGCAGATGCTATATATTTTGGGGGTACAGTGGTTTTAGGTATTTTAAAATCAAACCATTTTTGTAAAGGCATGTCAAAACAAACACCATGCATATAATTAAGCAATGCCTTTTTTAATCCAAACCCAAATATTTCATGATTGGCGCCATTAGTATCAATATGCTCAATGTCGTTATTTGCAAAAGTTCCAATTTCATTAGTTTGTTTTTTTACCTTAAACTTTTCTGGCGCTAATCCTACAGGACTATGTGCCGTCATGGTAAACAAATGCCAGAATGCCGATTGTAATACACCGGATTCAAATAATTGACGTACCATTTCTAATGAATCCACTGTTTCTTGCACAGTTTGAGAAGGGAATCCATACATTAAATAAGCGTGCACCATAATGCCTGCGTCTGAAAAATGCTTGCTCACATTTGCTACTTGCGCTACTGTTATGCCTTTGTTAATTAACTCCAAAAGCCTATCGGAAGCCACTTCCAAGCCTCCACTTACTGCAATACAACCCGAAGTTTTTAATAAAATACATAAGTCCCTTGTAAAACTTTTTTCAAACCTCACATTGGTCCACCAACTTACAACTAGCTTGCGTTTAATAATTTCAATGGCAACTGCTTTCATTAAGGAAGGAGGGGCTGCTTCGTCTACAAAATGGAATCCCGTTTCACCGGTTTTATTAACCAGCTCTTGCATTCGATCTACAATTAAGGAAGCTGCAATGGGCTCATAGGTTTTAATATAGTCCAATGAAATATCACAAAATGTACATTTACCCCAATAGCAACCATGTGCCATGGTTAATTTATTCCAACGGCCGTCACTCCAAAGGCTGTGCATTGGATTAATTACCTCTATTGCAGAAATATATTGGTCTAATAAAAGTCCATCATAGTCCGGGGTGCCCACCTGACCTTGCTTATAATCGGAACAACTTGTATTATTAATATAAGTTACTACCCCATTCACTAAAGTAAAGCATCGCTTTAATTCCTGCTGCGATTTTTTACCATTAATATGATCAACTAAAATTTCAAGTGGCGCTTCGCCATCGTCGAGTGTTATAAAATCATAAAATTCAAATACCCTAGGATCACTTAAGGACCTAAGCTCTGTATTCGCAAAACCTCCACCCATGGCTACTTTAATTTGCGGATAATGTTGCTTTAACCATTGACCACATCTAAGTGATGTATATAAATTTCCAGGAAATGGTACCGATAAACAAACCAATTTAGGTTGCACTAACTTAATACGGTCATCAAATATTTCAATTAATATTTCATCCAAATAAGTTAAAGGGGCTTTTAGTGCACTATATAATTCATCAAAGCTATTAGCAGAGCGCCCCAAACTTTCGGCATACCTACTAAATCCAAAATGAGGATCTATATTTTCCTTTATTAAATCACTAAGGTCTTCTAAGTACATGGTAGCAATATGTTTAGCCATATCTATTTTACCCATGCTACCAAAAGCCCATTTGAGATCAGCTAGTTGTTCAAACCTACTTGCTTCTGGTAAAAAATTTCGCGTACAAATTAAGTGTGCAAGCGTATTTGACTTCCCTTGTAAAAAACCAATTACTTCATTAATAGTTTTAATATACGAATCCCTTAAAGCTAAAATGCGTAAACTGTTTTCAGAAATGGGCGCATTGGATTTATTTGTTAATTGCTTTTGCTCAATGGTATTAAACAATTTAGTTAGTCCCTTTTTACTAAATAGCGTAAGGGTTACCTCAATGCCTAGATCGGCCTGAACCGAATGTATATTTTTAGTATTAAAAAAACCTTTTAAATAAGCAGTGGCAGGATACGGCGTATTAAGTTGTGTAAAAGGCGGAGTAATTAATAAAATAGGTTGGCTCAATACTTAGGTTTAATAAGCAAAAATAAGGGATATCTTATTTAAAACCCAGACAAGCCACTATATTCAAAAGGCTCGGTTGGATTTATGGCAGTTCTAAAATCTTTTTTTATGGTATAGGCATTCATCTCAAGCGCGTTCACTTGAGTGGTAGCAAGTTGCATAATGCTTTGTTCAGATAAATTGGGATTTATCCATTGCGATGCCTGTTGTTCATTTAAAATTGTGGGCATTCTTTTTTTCTTATTATGAATTACTTCCATTAATGCATTTGCTTTTGTAGTAACTATGGAAAATGTATTCATGGCTTCCCCCGATTCAATATCCACCCAGGGTTGATAAATACCAGCCATGAAAAAATAGGGTCTGTCCTTAATGGTAATATAATAAGGATATGTGAGGTCTTTTTTTGCCCCCTCCTGTTTCAAATGCCTCCATTCAAAAAAACCTGAAGAAAGTACAAGACATCTTCGTTTTAATGCAGGTTGTCTAAACAATTTACTTTCCAAAAGTCTTTCGGCAGTTGCATTTAAAGTGTTAAATTTTTCACGGCCCTTCATCACCTCTAAAGTATTTTTAACCCAAGGTGCAATTAATTCCCAATGTGCTAATTCAAAATTAAAATCATTTTCGTTTGCTCTAATAATGGCCCAATCTCCATATTCAAAGCCACTTTGCAAGGGTCTTGTAATGGGGGGCAGCTCCTTAGTTACCCCGTTTAAGGTAACCTGGTTCCCCTTTTGAATTTGAATTGTATTATAATAACACATGATAATTTAAAAAGGCCAATTGCTTTTTAATTTTTTGTTTGCTCTAATAAAGCTTGCAAAGAACTATCCCAAATTTTTGGAAGGGAATGTGTACCATGTCCTCTTGTTTCAGAAGTAATTGGAAGTAAAATATACTTGCCCTTTTGAACTTTTGTAATAGCAGTATCCAACACTTTTAATTCAGGCGGATTTATTTGATCATCTGCGGAATTAATAGCCACTAAAGGTGCTTTAATTTTTGATAAATATGGTGCTGGATTATATTCCCTTGAGGCATCAAACTGATAAATCATATCATTCACATCCTTCCCCTTTGTTGCATTTGCCATATACTTATCCAAATATTGCTCAGACAAAACTTTAGTAGGTGCTTCCTTTTGCATTTGCAATGGAGCACTAGACATAATCATTAAGATATCAAGGGCATGCTTTAATGCCATTTTGGGTTGTTGCACATAATTACCGTGATTCCAATCTGGGTCGGTTTTTATAGCATCAATAATCATTTTTCTAAGAATTCTGTTCCTGCCTGCAATTTCTATTGGCAAACTTGCTAAAGGCATAAGGGCATCCATATAGTCTGGATAACGATATCCAAAAACCCAGGTATGCATTGCTCCCATGGATGTTCCCATGATAAGTCTTGCATGTTTAATATTTAAATGATTGGTAAGTAATAAGTAGTCCGCATCCACCATATCGTCATAAGTGTAATTTGGAAAATTCATTTTTAAGCCATCACTTGGTTTACTTGATTTTCCATGACCAAGCGCATCGGGTAAAATTATAAAATACTTGCTCGCATCTAAAATTTGCCCTGCATTAAATAAATTTCCGGCAAAATTATCTGACAATAAACTTTCGCCACTACCACCAGTTCCATGCATAATTAAAACAGCATTGTCAATGTTGCCTTGCTTGTTTAAATGTGGTGTACCCACATAGTAATAATGCATCCTTACCGAATCTAATATGGCACCATCATTAAATTTAAATTGCTTGATAACATAATAGCCGTCCTTATAAGAAACCTTTTGAGCTTGTACTTTTATGCTATACATGGACAAAACAACAGACAATAAAAATGTAAAATATTTAATCTTTTTTGGGTTGGCCATAACTGATATTTAAATTGATAACTAAATTTCGTCTGATAAAAATACAGATAAATTATTTTGAAACGCATCTAAATCCAGTATGCTCAAGTCCAGTATCGGGTGAAGTTTTCATTCTTGCAGTAACTCGATACCCTTTACAATAAGATGCGTTACATAAAAACGAGCCTCCTCGAACAACACGTTTTGGTGCATTTGGCTCCTGTGGATCATAACTATCTTTAGGGCCAATTGGATTTATAATTAATTGAGCACTACTTTTTTTTATTTGGCTGGCATAGGTATCTTCTCTATACCAATCAGCACACCATTCCCAAACATTGCCAGCCATATCGTATATACCATAAGCATTGGGTGCAAATTGCTTAATAGGTGCCAATCCTTCAAAACCATCCCATCATGGGAAGTGGGGGTATTATTAACTGCCAAATTAGAATCCGAGCTGCTTTTTGTATTTGAATTTGCATATCGTGCAGGCAAATTACTTGAGCAGTGTAATAAACTATCTTTTTTTTGCTGCTGCTGCTTTTTCAGTAGCCGATTCACAGGAAGCAATAAAAAATATAATTACAACTACACCTACTTGTGCAAATAATTTTAGATTCATGTTTATTTTATATTCATTATAAATCATTAAAAACCTTTATTTAAGTTAAATATGTTTCATTGAAAATAGATTAATTTATCAACTTACTAACCATATTTTTTGACCCAATATAAAGCGGCGTAGTAAAGTGAATATGCGTAGGTTGTATATCTAAAATATCCATTTCACCATTAGTGGCTTTACCGCCTGCTTGTTCAATCACAAAGGCCAAAGCATTGGATTCAAACATAAGCCTTAACTTACCTTTTGGATATTTGGTAGTAGCAGGATACAAATAAATTCCCCCTTTTAATAAATTTCTATGAAAATCGGCAACTAAGGACCCAATATACCTTGCAGTATATTCATTGTCTTTACAGAATTGTAAATATTGCTTAGCTTTTGGATCTAAAATTGAATTAGAAAGCCCTTCATTTATAGAATACATATTACCGTCTTGTTTACATTGTATGTTTGAATTAGATAATACAAACTCACCCAATGAAGGTTCGTAAGTAAATCCATTTACACCGTTACCAGTTGTAAAAACCAACATAGAAGAAGGCCCGTAAAGTATATAACCTGATGCAATTTGTAATCTTCCCTTTTGCAAAAAATCAGCATCGGTTAAAGGATTATTTACTGCTGTTATTCGCTTATAAATTGAAAAAATAGTTCCCACCGATACATTTACATCAATATTACTTGAGCCATCCAACGGATCAATAGCAACAATATAGTTTCCGTCATTTTCTAAATCTATAAAAGATTCATTTTCTTCTGAAATAATCCCACAAACCTCTCCGCCTTTACTTAAAGCTCTTATAAAACGAATATTTGCAAGTATATCTAATTTTTTTTGCTCATCGCCAGCCGTGTTATAATTTCCCGCATTCCCCATAATATCAATAAGGCCTGCTTTATTTAATTCTCTATTAACTACTTTAGCAGCCAAGGCAATGTCTCTTAATAATTGCGAAAAAGCACCAACTGCCGAAGGATATTCAACTTCTTTACTCTTAATAAATCGGTCTAAGGTTACGCCTATTGGTAAATCTATTCTTGACTTTTCCATGTTTTAAAAAATTAAATCTGTTATTAATTTGCATTACGCAGACTTGTAAGTTCTAATATAATTCTAAAATAACATTAAAAAAGAGTCGCAATATTTACGATATCGATTGCAGTCAATAATAGATAAAATTTAATCTCAAAAATTATTTAATGCTTGCAATAGCTACAGGGTCCATGTCGGTGAATTCTTTGTTTTCCCCTGCCATTCCCCAAATAAACCCATAATTAGAAGTGCCAACACCAAAGTGCATACTCCAAGGAGCAGACAAAACTGCTTCATTATTAGCTACCACCAAGTGTCTTGTTTCTTGAGGTTCCCCCATAAAGTGCATCACACGATGCGCCGAATTTAAATCAAAATAAAAATAAGCTTCCATTCGGCGTATATGCGTATGAGGTGGAACAGAATTCCAAACACACCCTTCTTCCAATGTAGTTAAGCCCATTACTAATTGACAACTTTGTATCCCGTCGTTGTGTATGTATTTGTAAATGGTTCTTTTATTTGACGTACTAAAATCCCCTAAATGTACAGGCGAAGCTTCGGCTTTTGTCATTGATTTGTTTGGATATCAAGCATATAACGAACTTAACTGGCTTAAAACTTGGGAGCAATTAAACCATTTTCCAACAAACGAAGAGGTAATCCGAAACCTACCCATTAGAAATCCGCTTGTCTGGCTTGTAGATTAATATATTTTTACTATTTTCCTTGTTCTAAAATAATCCTATGCGTAAAATTTTTTACTTATTACTGTTATTCGTTCCATTTATTGGTTTTGGGCAACAAAAAGCAAACTATAGTTTAGCTGCTCGTTTTTCTCCAAAAAAATTGGACAAAATGATTTTTTCATTATCCGTAGATCCACACTGGCTTAAGCAATCAAATAAATTTTGGTATACTTACGAAACAAGTGAAGGCAAACAATGGAATATTGTAGACCCTTTAAAAAATGAAAAAAAGGCAATGTTTAACCGCGATAAAATTGCTGCCGAATTAACTAAAATAATTAAGGACCCATTTGATGGTCAACATTTACCTATTGATTCTATTAAATTTGTCAAAGATGAAAACTGGATTCAATTTGAAGTAAAGAGTACAATTGAAATAAATAAAGATGAGGAAGTAAAAAAAGACGCAAAACCGGAAAAAATTAAAAAGACATTTTATTTCGAATACAACCTTGTAACAGAACAACTAAATGAATTAGTGGGTTATAAGAAATCTAAGAAAAAAGCGAACTGGGCCAACATATCTCCCGACGAAAAAACAATTGTATTTGGCAGAAACTTTAACCTGTATTATATGGATAGAGCCAATTACGAAAAAGCTTTAAAAAACGAAGATGATACTACTATAATAGAGCATGTAATTACAACCGACGGTATTCAAAACTATAGTTGGCATAGTGAAAGTGCTTATGGTGGTGGCGGAGAAACAAATGTAGATGTTGAAAAAAATAAAAACAAAAGAAAGGCAGTATATGGCATGTGGAGCGAGGATAGTAAACATTTAGCAATTACTAAAGTTGACAATAGAAAAGTAAAAGACTTATGGGTAATTAATAGTATTGCAGATCCAAGACCTACACTTGAAACATACAAATATTGGATGCCAGGTGAAAAAGAAGCGCCAGTTGATCATTTAATGATTGTGGATATGAACAATTATAGTTTTAAGGAAATTAATGTTTCATTATTTAAGGATCAAGATATTTCGGTATGGAATAAAACAACAAATGTAAATACTAGAGATGACGAACATAAACCAAGTATTTGGTTAGGAACAAACGATAAATTGTATTTGGCAAGAACAAGCAGAGATCTCAAAAAAATTGATCAATGCGTTGTGGATATTAATACTGGCAATGTAAAAACTTTGGTAGAAGAAAGTTTGAACACATATGTTGAAATTAAAAAACCAGGTATTATAAAAAATTCCGAAGAGTTTATTGAATGGAGTGAACGTGATGGCTGGGCTCATTTATATTTATATGACAAGGACGGTAAATTAAAAAACCAAATCACACAAGGACCCTGGCATATAGAAGATGTCATTTCAATTGACGAAGAAAAAAGAATTGTATATTTTTCGGCAAATGGAAAAGAAAATGCAAATGCCAACACCAAAGAAGATCCTTATTACTTACACTTATACAAAGTAAATTTTGACGGATCGGGGTTGCAATTATTAAATCCAGGAAATTTTGATCATAGCTTTACGGTAAACGATAAAAAAAGTTTCTTTGTAAATACGAGCTCAAGAGTGAATACTGCGCCCGTTTCTAGCTTATATGCAACCGATGGGAAAAAATTAATGGATTTAGAAACATCTGATTTAAGTTCTTTATTTGCTGCAGGTTATAAATTTCCTGAAACCTTTAAAGTAAAAGCAGACGATGGGATTACGGATATTTTTGGCGTAATGTATAAACCTTATGATTTTGATAGCACTAAAAAATATCCAATCATAGAATACGTTTATCCTGGACCTCAAACCGAATCGGTTAATAAAAGTTTTAGCAAGGGTATGGACCGTATTGATAGACTTGCACAACTTGGATTTGTTGTAATTACACTTGGTAACCGTGGAGGCAACCCAGCACGAAGCAAATGGTATCATAATTACGGATATAATAACTTAAGAGATTACGGCTTGGCAGATAAAAAAGCAACTATTGAACAATTGGCAGATAGATTTCATTTTATCGACCGAGACAAAGTGGGTATTCACGGTCATAGTGGAGGTGGTTTTATGAGCACTGCTGCAATGTTAGTATATCCTGATATTTTCAAAGTGGCTGTTAGTAATGCTGGCAATCACGATAATAGTATTTATAATAGATGGTGGAGTGAAAAGCACAATGGCGTAAAAGAAAATATTTCTGATAAAGGCGATACTACTTTTACATACATGATTGATAAAAACCCAGACATTGCGAAAAATTTAAAAGGGAAATTATTATTAATTCATGGTGAAATTGACAACAACGTTCATCCAGCAAATACCATTCGTGTAGTAAATGCATTAATTAAAGCCAATAAGCGTTTTGATATGTTAATTCTCCCAACCCAACGTCATGGTTTTGGTGACATGAATGAATATTGGTTTTGGAGAACAGCGGACTATTTCTCTAAATATTTATTAGGTGACAATACCGAAAGACCCGTTGACATTGAGGAATTAAATAAAGATATAGAAAGGAAAAAATAACACTATCGTTGATAACTGTTAGTTACGGAAACGCCTGCAGTATCTATCAATATAAAAGTGTATTTATTATTTGCATCCCAACTGTATTTTACATAACCACTTTTACTGCCAATTTTATAGGTAAGGTTATACCCATTGGTACCTACTGCAACAAAATCGGTAATGAAGGCTCCGTTTATAGGATTAGTAGCAGGACGTACTGGCTTAGTAAATGCTTGAGGTATCACTTGATTTTCTGGTGCAGTAGTTGCTGGATCCAATGTAACCTTGCCTTTCATAGCACCAACTACATAAGGATACTCGGTAGTCCCATGGTAATGATAAACCCCATTGGTACCAACATGCCCATGGCAAGTATCTAGTGCATTCATTATTGAACCATCCGGCTCTTTGGAGCCGTAAACTGGAAAACCATCAACAGCAAATGCAATTGGTTTTAATCCATTTAAGGTTGATAAATGCAATGGTGCTGCATGGTAATGATAATCATCCCCTTTTCCACAGTGTCCACCCCAGTTATCTAATTCACCAATTTTATAGGAGTCCTCGCCTCTATTATTTAATGCATTAAAAATTGGAATGCCATTAACAGCAACCGCAACTGCTCCTTTCATCAAATTCGTTTTTGTACTTAATGGTATGGCTGCATATACAGGTTGTAAAGGTATAGACCAACTATTGGTTCCATTATATGGCTGAGTAATAGGAACTTGTTGTTGCCAGTTCGTAATGCCTATCATCATATTATGATTTGGAATTCCTGTAGAAGCTACATAAAAATAGTTATCATCCCAACGTGTACTTATGGCAGGTTTAAATACGTTAAACGCAGAATCAATAAATAAGTAACTGGTCTTAGGAAGTGCAGGAACAATTGTAGAACTTGATCCTGTTGTATTACTTTCCGATTTGCTACACGCAATTAAAATGGATATTAATAAAAAGCAGCTTGTAATACTTAGCCCTAATTTAGAATTTAAAAAGAAAAATTTAAAGTTCTTAAAAAGAAATGACAATAAAATTAATAATACAAAAATGAATATTGGCAATAGTTTTGGCCAATAAAAATTTTCTGGCACATTATTATCGTATTTGATTTTATTAATTTGAATGAACTTATCAATTTTAAGCATTGCACGTTTTTGATCTGCAGGAATCAAATCACTAAATAAAATTGACTTGAAAACACCCTCCTCTTGTTCAATAAAAATTACATTTCCTTTTGCAAAAGAAAAATTACCTCGTACATTTTCACCAGAATTTAATTTCCACACACTTAAAGCAACAACGTCTCCTTTATGAAAGTGCCCACCTGCATGTGCAAGTAATTTTGTGCTATTTATAAAAGCACAAAAAATAAATAAACAAATAATATTTTTCATAATTATGGTCTTGTATAAGTAACACTCATTACTGCACTATCAACAATTTTATTTTTCATGCCCGCAAGTAAAATATCCATTGTAACTTGGCTATTGGGTACCGTAATTGTTGGAGCTGCATTTAAAGCATATAAAGTTAAAACATAAACCTTAGCACCTGGCCCTTGAGAACATGGAGGTGTATAACTCGTTTTCCCATCTACCGTATTAATACCAAATATTCCTACAGATTTTGAATTATCTGGCAATGAAGATGTTGCTTCTGGAATATTATAAAGTACAATGTAAACATGCTTGTCACCTGTTGGAGGTATGGTATACATAGTTAAGGCATAACTTGTTGTAGTGCTTGGCGCATTGGACCACTGTAAACCAGGTGAAATTCCTAGGCTATCGCAGGTATATAGTTTTGGGTAAATGCCATTGTGAACAAAACCATTTCCACTGAATTTCAATTGATTAGCAATTGTTGCACCACCAGAACTGGAAGATGAGCTACCCATAGTAACTGCTGATTTTTGACAATTTGCAAAAGTGAAAACAAGTACTATTATGGAAATTAACTTTCTCAAGAATTGGTAGTTTAACATTTGACAATATAACTACTACAAAGTTTAATAAAACTGTATATTAACGAAATCCTTTTCGTAAAATATTTTCGTTTACAACCTTATTCTAAATGATAATTTCAATAAATTTAGTTGGTTCAAATTAAATGCTTGACTTAACAAAATTAAAATTATAAATCATGGGAACTAATCGTAGGGATTTTGTACGCAATGTGGCATTTAGTGCTGCTGGAATTGGAATTGGAGGCATTGCTTCTGGTTTTAGTGCTAAAAGTTATGCTAGAATCATTGGCGCAAACGATCGTCTAAACGTTGCATTAATGGGCTGTGGCAGACGTGTAAGTGCTTATTATGCAGCACTTCAGGACAAAAAAAATAATGTAGATGTTGCTTATATCTGTGATGTAATGAAAAAATCACGTGAAAAAGTTGCCAAAGATTTAAACGGAAAAATTACAGGCAAGGCAACCCTTATAAATGATATTCATGACGTTTGGAATGACAAAAGTGTAGACGCTATATTTAACGCTACCCCCGACCATTGGCATGCTCCAGGAACTTGGATGGCTATGAAAGCTGGTAAACACGTTTATATTGAAAAACCATGTAGCCATAACCCACGTGAAGGCGAGTTACTTGTTGCTTTTCAAAAAAAATACGGTAAAGTAATTCAAATGGGAAACCAACAACGTTCTGCAAAAGAGTCTCAAGAAATTATTGGCGAAATTCATAGAGGCGTAATTGGCGATGTATATAAAGCAGAGGCATTTTATATCAATACAAGAGGTGAAGTGCCAGTTGCTAAAAAAGCACCAGTTCCAGAAGGATTGGATTGGGAACTTTGGCAAGGGCCTGCTCCACATGTAGATTACAATGACGATACATGGAATTATAACTGGCATTGGTATGGTTGGCATTGGGGTACCGGTGAAACGGGAAACAATGCTACACATGAACTAGATGTTGCGCGTTGGGCTTTACAAGTTACTTACCCAGAGCATGTAGATGTGGAAGCTGCTAAACGACATTTTAAAGATGATGGATGGGTTATGTATGATACTATGGATGCTACTTTCCGTTTTCCAGAAAATAAAATAATTAAATGGGATGGTAAAAGCAGATCCGGTTATAATACCTATGGCAGTGATCGCGGAACTATTATTTATGGAAGTACGGGTACTGTTTTTGTAAACAGACAAGGCTATACTTTATTTGATCGCGTTGGTAAAAAAATAAAAGACAGTAAATCAAAAGGCACCGAAGCGGGAAATACACTTGGTGGCGGTGGCGATATGACCGATACACACGTTGCTAACTTTTTCAATGTAATTCGTGGAACAGAATCAAAATTAAATTCACCTATTGAAGAAGGCGCAATTAGTCAGATGATGTGTCACTATGCAAATATTTCATATCGAATTGGGAAGTCATTTAATGTGAATACAGGTAATGGGCATATTTTAGATAAAGACGGTATGAAACTTTGGGATCGTAATTACGAGAAAGGTTGGGAACCAAAACTATAATTAAACCTTAAATTAAAAAAGCCAGTTGCTAAATAAGAAATGCAACTGGTTTTTTTTTGCTCATTTCGTGCCAAGCAACAATTTGCATTATTGAAAAATAAATTGCGGAAATAATAGCTAAATATTTATTATAAACGGTAGGTTTTAAGCATAAAATATTTAATAAAATTGGTAAATTACAAGAACTTAATGTATAAGGATTGTTAAGCTTGTAAAACCATAATATGAAAATTAAATTACTTTTTGTAGCAGCTTTGTTTTTTGTTTTATTTTCTACAAACGCACAGGAACGAATTTCCACTACCATTAATTCCAATTGGATGTTTTGTATAGGAGACACTACTAAAATAAGTGCTCAAAAAAAATGGTCATTGGTTTCTATTCCACACACTTGGAATGCACAGGATGTAAACGATGAAGAACCAGGATATTACAGAGGTGAAGGATGGTATAAAAAAACCATATTCATACCTAATAGCTGGAAAGAAAAAGATATTTACATCTATTTTGAAGGCGTTGCCCAAGTTGCTTCAATTTATTTAAATGGAAAACTGGTTGGCAATCATACTGGAAGTTACAATGCATTTTCATTTCCAATTAGCAGTTTTGTAAACCTTAACTCGGATAATAATGTACCAAATGAATTATTAATAAAAGTGGATAACAGTCATAATGAAAATATTCCTCCATTATCGGCCGACTTTACATTTTTTGGAGGCATATATCGTGATGTGTATTTAAAAGCAATTAATAAAATTCATTTTGATGCAGATAATTATGCTTCACCTGGTGTTTTTATAAACACGCCTGTTGTAAATGACAATAATGCAATTGTAAATATTAAGGGTGCTTTAGTAAATGGGGATATTAGTAAAAGAAAGCTAGTTATTGCTAATAAAATATATGATGCTGAAAGTAAATTAGTTGCAGAGCAAAATAGTCAAGTAACACTTAATGCAGGACAAAAATTAAATTTTCTACAAGAATTTAAAAATATAAAAGGACAACATTTATGGTCTGTTGAGGATCCTTATTTATACCGTGTAGTTTCTACTATTTATGATGCAACAAATAATCAAAAAATAGACGAAACTGTTAACCCATTAGGATTTCGTTGGTTTAATTTTGATCCTGAAAAAGGATTTTTCTTAAATGGGAAGGCGGTAAAATTAATTGGAGCAAGTCGACATCAGGATTATAAAGATTTAGGAAATGCACTTTCGGACGAAATGCATGTAAAAGATATTGAATTATTAAAGCAAATGGGTGGAAATTTTTTACGAATTGCCCATTACCCTCAGGACCCAACTGTAATTGAAACCTGTGATCGTTTAGGTATTTTAACATCTGTAGAAACCCCTATTGTAAACAGAATTACAGAATCGGAAGCATTTTCAAATAATGCAAAACAAATGCATATAGAAATGATTAGACAAAACTATAATCATCCAAGTCTAATTATGTGGACCTATATGAATGAAGTATTATTAATGCCTAGATATACTAAAGGATCGGAGCAACAAGAAACATATTTTAACGCAGTTGCGAAACTCGCACAAGAATTGGAGGACATTACACACAATGAAGACAGTTCCAGATATACTATGATTCCAAATCATGGTGCATGGGAATTATATAACAAAGTGGGTTTAACAAAAATACCAAAACTTGTAGGATGGAACCTTTACCAAGGTTGGTATAGTGGCACTTTAGCTGATTTTGGAAAGTTTTTAGATAAACACCACCAAGAACTTCCAAACAAACCAGTACTTGTAACCGAATATGGCTCAGATGCTGATGGACGCGTACATAATTTTAAACCAGAACGATTTGACAAATCCATTGAATACACTACTCTGTTACATCAGTCCTATTTAAAAGATATAATGAGCAGACCATTTGTATCGGCAGCTATCATTTGGAATTTAGCAGAGTTTAGTTCAGAACAAAGAGCAGAAACTACACCTCATATTAATGCTAAAGGACTTTTGACATGGGATAGAAAACCAAAAGATGGATACCGCTTTTATCAAGCAAATTTATTAAGCAGCCCCTACCTTCAAATAGGCTCAAAGGAATGGAATATTAGAACCGGATTTGCTGATTCAGAAACACAATTAACATGCACACAACCTATTACAATATTTAGCAACCAAAAAAAGGTTACTTTAAAATTAAATGGAAAAGTAGTAGGTACTAAGGAAACTCAACAAGGCTTAGTTAATTTTGAAGTGCCTTTTGTAAATGGCAATAACGATATTACAGTAACAGCCAATGAAAATGGAAGGGAGATAGCAGATCATTCCGACATAAAATTCACTTTGCTATCACAAAATCTGAAAAATAAAAATATACCTTTTAGTGAAATGAATATAAGCTTGGGTGATAAACGTTTTTATTATGATGAACAAGACAATAGAACATGGATTCCAGAACAAGCATATCAAGTTGGAAGCTGGGGGTATATTGGCGGACAAATTTTTACTGTAAAAGGCAGTACAAGAACTGGTTATGGAACAACAAAGGATATCATTGGCACAAGTAATGAGCCTATTTTTCAAACACAGCGCACTGGAATTCAACAATTTAAATTTGATGTACCAAACGGCAAATATGAAATTACTTTACATTTTGCGGAATTACTATCCCCAACAAAAGCAACTGATTTAGTTTATAATTTGGGCGGAGGCGCTACTCCTGAAGAATTTAAGGAACGTAGTTTTAATGTTTTAATGAATGGCCAAGAGTTAATTAGCAATTTAAATAATAATGGATACCTAGATCCATTGCACCTTGTTTCATCAAAACATACCATTACTATTGAAAATAATGTTGGAATTATATTAGACTTTGTGCCGCTTAAAGGTGAAGCCATTTTAAATGCAATACAATTAAAGAAAATATATTAAGTCCATTAAAAAAATAAAATATGAAAATAAAAATAACAATTTTGGCTTTGATAATTTGCAATGTTGTAATTGCACAAAAATCAATTTTGCCTTCACAGGTTTATAAATGGAATCTAGCTATTAATACAAGCGATGATAAAATTCAAACTAGTACCATATTTACTGGTAAAGGTGGTGTATTAAGCAACCACACTATGAAAGGTATTGTTATGAATGCCTATCAAAAATTAAAGATCAAAAAATCTAAAGAAATTGAAAGGTTTTATATTATTAAAAGTGGCCTAGCTCGAATAAATTTAAATCAACAAAATACAGCATTAAGTAGAGGCTCTGTGGTATGTGTTTTGCCTGGTGATGAATTAGAAATTATAAATGCACTTGAAACTCCCTTAGCACTTTACGAAATGAGTTCTGAAGCTAAAGAAACCATAAATATAGAAAGAGGCGAAAAAGCAGGTGGTTCTTTTATTACCCATTGGGATGATATCACATTTAAACCCAGTGACAAGGGGGGTGTAAGACAATTTTTTGATCGCCCTACTGCAACTTTAAACCGTTTTGATATTCATGTAACACAACTAAATGTTGGATTTAAAAGTCATGACCCACATACGCATGTTAATGAAGAAATTATATTAATGCTTGACGGAAATGCCGAAATGCAAATTGGCAATGACCACCAAAAAGCAAATCCTGGAGATGTAGTATTCTTAGGCTCCAACATTTTACATAATTTAACTAATTTTGGGACTAGCCCTTGTTTATACTTTGCAATTCAATGGAATTAATTACTAATATTAAACTTGATAAAATATGAGAAAATATTGCTTAATACCTTTATTTTTTATGTTTGTATTTCAAAATATTCAAGCCCAAACTTTAAGCAAAGACGAAAGAATGCAATGGTGGCGTGAAGCAAAATTTGGAATGTTTATTCATTGGGGCGTATATGCACAATATGCTGGAACCTATAATGGACATGAACAAGCCAAAGGAGGTGCTGAGTGGATTATGAATAGAAGTAAAATTCCTTATAAAGAATATCAAGCCATTGCTAAAGATTTTAATCCTATTCAATTTAATGCAGAGCAATGGGTTAAATACGCACAGGAAGCAGGCATGAAGTATATAGTAATTACTGCCAAACACCATGATGGCTTTGCCATGTTTAAAACAAATGCAAGTAAATGGAATATTGTAGACGCAACCCCTTATGGTAGAGATATATTAAAAGAACTAGCTGCAGCTTGTAAGAAATACAATATGAAACTAGGCTTTTATTATTCCCAAGCACAGGATTGGATAAACCCTGGTGGAGCTGCTTCTAGAAAATTAATGAATGAAGGTTGGGCAAATCCAGATTCTACCACTATAGATAATTTTACCAAATTACATGATGGGCATTGGGATGCATTGCAGGAAACAAAAACTTTTGATGAATACATTAACCAAGTAGCCGTACCTCAAGTAAAAGAACTTTTAACAAATTATGGCGATGTTTCGGTTTTGTGGTGGGATACACCTGTAAATATGACCAATGATGCAGCGAAAAAATTAAACGAATTATTAAAATTACAACCTAATATTATCACAAATGATCGCTTAAAAAAACCAGAATACCCTGGTGATACCAGAACCCCCGAACAAAAAATTCCTGGTGTTAAAGATTTGGATAATAATGACTGGGAAACCTGTATGACCATGAATGGCACTTGGGGTTTTAGAGCATCTGACAATAACTGGAAATCATCTAAAGTGCTTATACAAAACTTATGCGATATAGCATCTAAAGGAGGCAATTACTTATTAAATGTGGGGCCAAAAGCAGACGGCACATTTCCAATTGAAAGTATTGATAGATTAAAAGAAATGGGCACTTGGCTTCAAAAAAATAAGGAATCAATTTATGCAAGTAAAGCAAGCCCTATTGGAAGTTTTGACTGGGGACGTTGCACTACAAATTTAACAAAACAAGGCCTAGCAGTTTATTTATTGGTTTTTAATTGGCCAGCAAATGGCAGTTTAAATATCCCATTAATTAAAAATAAAATCAAGCGTGTTACCGTTTTAGAAACGGGAGAAAAATGCAGTTTTGTAAATAATGAGGTAAATACAAATATAACTATACCTTACAATGCCCCTAATGATAAGGTTTCCGTTATTAAATTATTATTAAAAGGGGACAAAATACTTTAGTATAATTTGACATACATAATAAATTACATATATTTAAAGGCATAAATCATTCATTAAAATCAACCACATGAAAAAATTATTATTTTGTTTCTTGGTATCTGGATCATTGATTGCTTGCAATAGTTCAGAAAAGAAAAGCGAGGTTGCAACACCTGCAGCAGCTGTAGAACACATTTACAAACCAACTTACACCGACAATTTCAAAATTGGCGATCAAAAAAATGTATTATTGGCAGAACAATTTCATAAAGTTTTGTTTGAAAAAGATTTTAAACAAGCAGGAGAAATGATGTCAGATACCGCAACTTTTAACAATGAAGATGGTACTGTATTAAAAGGGAAAGCTGCAATATTAGATTTCATGGAAAAGAATTTTTCAGGTATTACATTTAATAATTATAAAATAGCAGCTATTATCCCAACAGTTGGCGAAAATGGTCACCAATGGGTTGATGTTTGGGACGAAGCAGAATTAGTAACACCAGACGGTAAATCACAAAAATATCAATGGTCTGATGCCTTCAGATTTGAAAACGGAAAAATTGTAAGCTTTGTTGGATTTGGCAAAGCCGTAAAATAATTAATTACTTATATAAATTTAAACAAATGAAAAAAGGTTTTAGTATTTTAATTGCAGGCTTAGTTTTAATAACAGCTTGTAATAATCAATCAGCAACAGCTTCAAAATCAAGTACAGCCGATTCAACTGCAGCCATTGCAGCCATTATGAAAGCTGATAGTTTATGGGATGATCAAGCAGCAAAAAACTCTCCTGAAGGATGGTTAAGTTTTTACACTGACGATGCTGTTATGATGCCTCCAGGTGAAAAAGTTTGCACTGATACTGCTTCAAGAGCAGCTTCTATTAAAGCTATGTTTGCTTACCCAGCTGCTAAAATGAGATTTCAGGCTACAAAAACCGAAGTGTCTTCATCTACAGATTTAGGTTATAGCATTGGAGCTTATCAATTTTCATACAAGGATGCTGCTGGAAAAGAAATGCACGAAACTGGCAAATTCAATGAAACTTGGAAAAAACAAGCCGATGGAACTTGGAAATGTATAGTAGATATCTGGAATGCAGATCCTGCAAAATAATCATAATTCAATTTATTAAAAAGGCCCCGATGTATCGGGGCCTTTTTTTATTGTAACCGTATTTAAACTTACTTTTTAATTGTTTTTAACATTTCAAGAACAGCAGCTTCTAATTGAGTATCCTTACCATTTAAGAAATCTTCATATTTTAAAGGCACTTTAATATCTGGTTCAAGTTGTAAATTTTCTGTTGGTCTGTTCTCCTTTCCTATAGTTGCCACCATTGGGATTCCAAATACAATTGTTGGGTCTATTTGAGTTTCCCACCATACTGCTGTTCCAGTACCAGGCACAGGCATTCCTATAAGTTTACCAATACCATTGTCTTTATAAACATATGGGAATATAAAGGCATCGCTATAGTTTCCTTCACTCATTAAAACACAGCTTGGTTTTTGCCAACGATCCATTGGCTCTGATGATGGAACTAAATTACCTTGAGGGGCAAATTGTAAATAACTTTTGCCACTAAACAAGGTATTTAAATCGTTATGCAACCAACCACCTCCGTTAAATCTGGTGTCAACAATAATTGCTTTTTTATCTCTATTCTTACCCATCACTTCGTCAATTACAGAGCGGTAACTACCGTCATTCATGCCTTGAACATGAACATAACCAACTTGACCGCCACTTAATTTATCAACCATTTTATACATTAGATTGGTCCATCTTTTATACATCAAACCAGATTCTTCTGCAAATGAAATTGGCTTTACCGATTCATCAAATGCAGTTTTTGTACTTGGATCGGTTCCGGAGATTAATACATTTTTCCCTGTTTTTCTGTTTAATAACTTCGCCCAATCTTCGTTATTGTTTACTAATTCACCATCTATTTTTTCAATAATAACACCTGGCTTTAAGTAGGTAGCTGCTTTACTAAAAGGACCGCCTTCTAAAATTTCTGTAACTTTTAATCCATTACCAGTATATGTTTCATCGTACAATAATCCCAATGTAGCTGTTGCATCGGTATTCATAGTTGGAGGGGCATACCTGCCTCCAGTATGAGATCCATTTAGTTCACCTAACATTTCACTTAATAGTTCTTGAAAATCATAATTGTTACTGATATGAGATAAAAATTTCTGATAGGTTTCTTTATACATTTTCCAGTCAATGCCATGTATTGTAGGATCATAAAATTTTTCTTTTACTTGTCTCCAACAATGTTCAAAAATATAAGCACGTTCTTCGGCAGCATTTAAAACCATTTCACCTGAAATACCAATTGGAGTTGATTTACCAGCGTCATCTATTTTTAATAATGCTCCATTATTAGTAACAAATACAAATTTGCCGTCTTTGGAAAGCTCTAAGCCACTGCGTCCAGCACCAAGTTTTGCTAAAATTTTGGTTTCTTTAGTTCTAGTATCACTTACCCATAAATCAAACCCTTTTTCAAATGCAGCTAAATAATAAATTTTACTAGCATCACTGCTTAAAGCATAATCACTTATAGTTGCACTATTAATGGTAAGCTTAACTTTTCTGTTTTCTAAATCATTAAATACAGGATTCCATTTTTTTACTGTTGAATCTTTCTTATTATTTGCATTTAGATCTTTTAATAAAGCATACTCCTCTTTTGATAATTTAAATTCATCATATGCGGCTGGATCTAAGAAGGCGCCATATATATCCACCTCTTTACTACCCTGGTAAGCTAATGATCTTCTACCATCCTTATTATTCTCCCAAGTAATTAATTTCCCGTCCAAAGCCCACATAGGATTTCCTTCTCCAAAACCACTATTTATTGGGTGCATAATTTCTCCTGTTCCATCTGCTTTTATTACAGCTGCATGATCTGATCCAAAACCAAAGTAATTGTCTGATGTAATTATGTATTTACTATCTGGACTCCAATTAAAATCTATATCACCATCGGCATAGCTATAATTATGTCCTAAAGGCAGTAAGGTTCTGGTTTTTTTAGTGGCAAGATTTAAAACTTTTAAACTATTCCTATTTTCCAAATAACCCACCTCTTTCCCGTCAGGAGAAAATTTTGGCAAAAACTCTTCTGCAGAAGTACTAATTAAAGCTTCTTCTTTAAGTGTGGTTGCTGCATAAAAATAAGGCTCTTCTTTTCTTATTATTGTAGTAGCGTATATGTCCCAATTGTCATTACGCTCAGCAGCATAAATTAAAGTTTTTCCGTCTGGAGACCATTTCACCATTCTTTCTTGTTGCGGTGTGTTGGTAATTCTTTTTGTTTGTGTTCCCTCTACACTAGTTACAAAAACTTCACCTCTAGTAACAAAAGCAATTTCTTTGCCATTTGGAGACAATGCAAATTCACCTATATTTCCATTAATAGTAATGTTTTTTTCTACGGATGGTCTGTTCTCATTTAAAATTTGAACTTTTAATTTTTTGGGCGTTTCATTTTCTTTTAAAGTATAAATTTCTCCATCATAAGTAAAACAAAGTGTATTGTTTTTACTAACACTTAAATGTCTCACTGGATTGTCTTTGAAATTTGTTAACTGTTTTTCATTATCCCCACTCAATGATATTTTAAAAATATTTTGGTTCCCCTTTTTTTCACTTAAATAAAATATAGATTGGTCATCATTGCCAAAAACTGGCTCTCTGTCCTCTCCTTCAAAATTGCTCACTTTTTTATATTGATTTTTTTGAATATCCAAAACCCATATATCTCTTGTAACAGAAGATGTATGATGTTTTCTCCAAGGATCTTCATAGCCTTTTCTATCTTGAAAAACCAATTGTGTTCCTTTTTCATTATAATGTGCATTATCCATTCCTGCAGATGATATTAAAATTGGTTTTCCGCCTGTAACTTGAACTTCATAGGTGTTTTGAAAAAGTCGTGGGCTATAAAAACGAATATTATTTGAGGCTACATTTCTTCCACTTCCAAAAATGATCTTCTTATCGTCTTTAGAAAAATCAAAAGGATAATCATTTGCCGAATTATATGTAATTCTTGTTGCATTGCCCCCTATTGCAGGAACCGTGTAAATATCAAAGTTCCCATATCTATCACTTGCAAATGCAATGGTTTTACTATCATGACTCCAAACTGGCATCATATCCTGTGCTTCATGTATAGTTAAAGGGGTAGCATTACCGCCCATAGCATCTACTACATAAATATCGCCTTTGTAACCAAAAGCAATTTTTTTACCGTCAGGTGAAATAGTTGGATAACGCATCCATAAAGGTTGCGTTTGAGAAAATACATTGCTCACAAATAAAAGGAGCAATAGATTAAAAACAATTTTTTTCATACTTGGAAGTTTTTGAAATGATTTAGACTTTAACTTCCTAAATTATGAATTATCCCTCTAAATTAAAATTCTTATTTACAAATGAAATAAAGCCAAAAAAACCTAAGGCATTGAACACCTTAGGTTTCTATATTATTGATTTTCAATACTTTAAAAATGAACAGTATTTTTGCAAAAAATCAAAAGTAGCAAATACTTTTATTGCGGTATCACTAAAAAGGTAATTGTAGATGGTGCAAAACTCATTATACCTGGTTTTACTTTCTCTCCTTTAATTATAGGGAGTTCCTCTTTTTCATTTAACTGTAATACTTCCCCATTTAATTTAACGTTCATACCAATTAGTTCATCTGAACTAAGGGTGTACCTTTGTGCAGAAGCAGGAATATTTAATTGTAATGGTTTGGTTTCATTGGTATTTAAAATTAAGATAGTAACCCCTTTGTTTTTCCCAGCTGTGTTATGAGCATATACATGTATGCCTTCTTGAATTTTAATTCCAGCGTCTAATACTTTGTTTCCCATTAACTGATGCCAAAGTAAAGCCGCCCAATATTTTGGTCTTGGTAAATGCGTTTTCTGGTCAATCATACCGTATTCACTTGATGCAAATGTGTTATGAAAAATTACGTCTACTCCATTTTTTGCTAAACGGCCCATTTGATCTAAATATCTAAAACAATCCAAATAGGTTACTGCCCAAGGATTACCCCCACATGCAGCATCAGCAGTTTCGGTTAACCAAAAAGGTTTTCCAGCAGCATACTTTTTATACAAGACATCGTATTGTGAAAAAATAGAATCGGTTCTTGCTAACCAGTTTTCAGACAAAGCATCTTCCTTAGAAGTAGTTAATGCTTTTCCAAATGAAGCGCACCTTTGAGAAACCGCACCATAAAAATGATAAGAAAAAATATCAAAATTTGCTTTTGGTTCAACACTAAGCATTTTTTCATTATCCATTACTTGTACCGCCTTTATATTTTTTAATGGCGCTCCCACACTTACAGAACCTGGTCCAACAATAGCCATATTGGGTAATGTATTTTTAATAAACTTAGAAAAAACAGCTACGTCCTTAGCAAACTTTTCTTCGGTATATCCTTTTACACCACCACCAGCTCCATAATTAGGCTCATTAAATAATTCAGCTGCCGCAATTTCACCTCCTAAAGATTTTGTATATCTAATTAATTTATTTGCTTCAATAGGTGTCCATATTCCTTGTGGATCTCTTACTCCCTCACTAACTGCAAATGAGGTTACTAGTTTAGCATCCACTGCTTTTAAATAATCAATTACTCCTTTCCATTGTTGTTTCGTTAAGCTGCCATTAAACCCTGCTGGCAGCAAAGTATCTCTATCGTTTTCTCTAAAATATATTGTATTAGCCCAGGTACCGCTTACTCTTACATAAACAGGACCTAATGCTTTAGCTAAAATGCGTAACCTTTTATCATATAAATCAATTGGAGGTATTGCTTGATAAAGTGAAGTATTGTTGTGGTCAATTGAAATTCCTGGATTTGCCAATGTTTCTTTTTCAGTATATTTTGAAAGTTCATTTTTATCATAGGGCCTCCAAAAATTACCACCTATTACCTCTGCCATTTCAATATTATAAGATTGAAATCGTGGATCAATTGTTCCAATTTGTTTGAATGTACTTGGCACTAATTGAACTTGATTTTTTTGTGCTGACAACTGTATTGTAATAAAAGCAAGGCTAAACATTACAAAATTTGTCTTTAATTTTATATCATTTATAAACATGCTATATATTTTAATTTTTTTAAATTGTGCGTTTATTTAATTTACATTTTTGCTTGCGCTAAAATCTTATTTAATTGATTAATTTCAATTGCTAACTCCGATTTAAGTTCATCAAATACCTTGTATGAACCAGCAGTAGGCTTATAATCACCGGACTCTACCACTCGCATTAAGGAAGCTAGCTTGTTATTTAACTTTATTGGGAAATTTAATGGGTCTTGAGAACTTTGATTACGCACTTGATATAAATTTTCATCTATTTGAGCAATAGATGTAATGAAAGCCGTGGTTGCTTTGGACAATTGCTTTTTATTTGCTTTAGCTTCTTGGTTTAATTTTTCTTTGATGGCTCTTATTTTTATAACAGCATCATTTGCAATAGTTACTTGGTCACGAATTTGAATAGCTAAATTAAACTTCTCTTGCATGTCCGCCAGGTTAACATCTTTTACCCTTGGATCCATTTTAATTTCAAAATTTTCGGTAGCCACTTGTGATCCTGAAGTAATTCTTACTTGATAATTACCTGGTACTGCAGTAGGTCCTGTGTATACTGGTGCACTCCAAAAAATCATTCCTTTAAAATTACTGGCAGCGGCATATTTTAAGTCCCATTCAAAAGTATTCAAACCTGTTTTAATTGTGGGTGGTTTTGGTTTTCGGTCTTCATCATCCTCGTCCGCCTCAGCATTTTCTTTTTTATTTTTTGCTAGCTCACCAATAAAAGTATTCACTAGTTTACCATTTGCATCTAGTATTTCAATTTTTAAATCTTTTTTAGTGGAATCTAAAAAATAATGGAATACTGCTTTTTGAACACTTCTTACGGCATAATATGGTTTAAATAAATGTAAGCCCGCTTTAATACCAGCATCTTTTGATCTTACAGGTGAAATATCATCTAATACATAAATGGACCTACCATGTGTTCCTATTACTACATCTTTTTCAGTTACTTGCACATCTGCAACTTGTACATCTGGTAAATTTAATTTTAACGATTCCCAGTTTAATCCATCGTTATATGAAATCCAAATTCCATGCTCTGTTCCTGCATATAATAATCCTGCACGGGTAATATCTTCTCTTACAGCATGTACATAATCATCGGAACGAATTCCTGTAACTATTTTGGTCCATGTTTTCCCAAAATTATTGGTCTTCCAAATATAAGGAGCTCGGTCGTCCATTTGATAACGCTTTGCTGCTACATATGCTGTACCAGCATTAAAATGGGAAGCCTCAATAATACTTACACGGGTATTCTTAGGCATATCTTTTGGTGTAATATTTTCCCAATGTTTGCCACCATCTCGCGTAATATGAATAAGTCCGTCATCGGAACCAGCCCAAATTATTTGCTCATCCTGATAAGATGGCGCTAATGCAAAAACAGTTCCGTAAATTTCTGGGCCATTCATATCTCTTGTAATAACGCCACCACTAACGCCTAAAGTGGCAGTATCGTTATAAGTTAAGTCAGGACTAATTTGTTCCCAACTTTGACCCTCATTGGTGGTTTTCCAAACATGTTGAGAACAAGTAAATAATACTTTAGGATTAACTGGCGAGAAAACAATTGGATAGGTCCACTGCCATCGTTCAGGTAATGTCTTTGCTTCTTCGCCCGAAAAAAATCTTGGATATACTTGTACATCTCGCACCTGTCCTGTCATTCTATTAATACGTGTTAACAAAGCGCCCTGACTACCTGCATAAAATATATCTGAATTTTTTGGATCCTGTGCAATGTATCCACTTTCACCTCCACCCACTTCATATGCAAAACCCATTCCTGGTTTTGTAGAATTGGATCTTACGGCACGGTGACGATAGTCCTCACTAGGTAATGCAACCGTTGTGTTGTCCTGTTGTGCACCTGCTACTTGATAAGGAAAATCATTTGTAATTGTAATATGATATAATTGTGCTGTTGGGAAATCCTCATCGGTCCAAGTTAAACCGCCATTCACAGAAACTGCACCACCCCCATCATTGGCTGTAGCTAATCGAGTTGGATCGGTTGGATCAATCCACAAATCATGGTTGTCCCCGTGCGGTACTTTTATTTCTGTTTTAAATGTTGCACCACCATCTGTTGATTTATAAAAATTTACATTTAAGCCATACACTGTATTTTTATCTTTTGGATCGGCTACAATTCTGGAATAATAAAAAGCGCGTTGACGAAGTTTTCTTTCGTTGTTTACAAGTTTCCAATTTTCACCCCCGTCATCGGAGCGGTATAATCCACCATCAGGCGATTCTACAATAGCCCATACCCTATTGCCGTCGGCTGGAGATACTGCTACACCTACTTTTCCCACAACTGCTGGCATTCCTGGATTTTTAGAAATTATTTTCCAGCTAGCTCCACCATCTACCGATTTATACAATGCCGAAGTGCCTATGTCGGCCCACATTTTATATGGAGTGCGATATACTTCCCAAATACTTGCATAAATAATTTGAGGATTTTGTGGATCAATAACTAAATCTTCTGCACCTGCTTTATCATTCACATATAAAACTTTATTCCATGTTTTACCACCATCGGTAGTTTTAAATACACCTCGTTCCTCGTTGGGACCAAAAGGATGTCCCAAAGCCGATACATATACTATATCAGGATTGGTTGGATGAATTCTTACTCTTGAAATAGATTGCGTATTTTTTAAACCTAAATTTTTCCATGTCTTTCCGGCATCCGTGGATTTATACACTCCATCGCCCTGCATAATATTACCTCTAAAAGCAGTTTCACCTGTACCTATGTAAATAATGTCTGGATTGGACTCTGCAACTGCAACAGCACCTACACTTGAGCTTGTTAATTGACCATCGGTAATAGGTTTCCAATTTAATCCACCATCGGTGGTTTTCCATAAACCTCCTCCCACTGCTCCAAAATAATATTCTAATTTATTTTTACTACTACCCGCAACCCCCAATGATCTGCCTCCTCGGTTAGGACCAATATTTCTCCAATTCATTCCTTTTAATGTGGAGTCATTGGTTTGTGCATGACTATTGTAAATAGTAAAAGTGGCAAATAAAAGAAGTGCATTACGCAATAAGTTTTTCATAAAATAGATATATGTATCCTGTAATTTACAAAAAATAATAAATAAATTGACTTCAAATTATAACTAGTATCTACTAAATAGGTCTAACTTAGTTTCAAACCTTTTAATTAAAATGAAAGCAACCTTTTTTATTAGAGCCATTGTAGCTATTTTTTTAATGCTTTGCATAAAAAGTACAAGTGCGCAACAACAAAATGCAATTATCTCCCCAGTGTTAAATCCAGATAACACAGTAACATTTAAATTGATTTCAAAAGTAGCAACAAGTGTTAAATTAAAAGCAACATGGATGCCTTCCGCTAAGCCATCTGTTGATATGATTAAAGCCGATTCTGTTTGGTCTTATACTACCGAAAAACTAGATCCAGATATGTATCGTTATAACTATCTTTTAGATGGAGTTGAAATTACTGATCCTTTAAATTCTTTTGTTGAACGTGCCGGCATTAGACATGAAAGCATATTAATCATTCCTGGTCCTATATCAGAACTTTACAAAGTAAATGATATACCTCATGGGACCCTATCAAAAGTTTGGTATCATTCTCCCACCTTAGGAATGAAAAGAAGAATGTATGTTTACACACCTCCAACTTATTTAGAAAACAGTAATAAATATCCTGTATTGTATTTACTGCATGGTGCTGGGGGAGACGAAAACTCATGGACTGCGCTTGGTAGAGCAGTTTCTATCTTAGATAATTTAATAGCAACCGGTAAAGCCAAAGAAATGATTGTAGTGATGCCAAATGGAAATCCATGGCAGGCAGCCTCTCCAAACGAAGCGCCTGAAAATTCAAAAGCCGAAAAAGCAGATGTTATACAAATGGGGACTATGAGATTTGAGAAAAGCCTTGTATCTGATGTAATTCCATTTATTGAGAGTCACTACCGAACTTATAATGATAAAAATAATAGAGCTATAGTTGGCTTTTCAATGGGAGGACTCCAAACACAACATATTACTAATTCAAACCCAACTCTTTTCTCATTTATTGGAGTACTAAGTATGGGGTTAATGGACAACAATAGATTTGGGCCTTACAATAAAGAGGAGCATATTCAACAAATTAATGCGCTTCAAAAAAGCAACCCAAAACTTTATTGGATAGGAATTGGCAAGGATGATTACCTATATGCTACTGTAGTAAACTTGCGTAAATTTTACGATCAACAAGGATTTAAATATCAATACAGAGAAAGTAACGGAGGACACACTTGGTCAAACTGGAGTTTATATCTAACAGAATTAGCACCTACACTTTTTAAATAATTGTCATATCCCTTTTATAGTGAATTTTGTAAAATTAGTTGTAGAAATAAATAGCTTTATTGTTAGTTAAGTTTTGGGGAAAGACAAATTGATAGATTTTAACCAAATTTAGGGGCAGTTTTCCTCAGGCAGGGTTATTTTATTACCTTAGTTAAATAATTTACACATTTATTAATGCTTTCATCTAGACACGAGGTTTTTTATCAAGTTGCACTAAATCTTAGTTTTTCAAAAGCAAGCCAGGTTTTATTTATTAGCCAACCAGCAATAAGTAAACATATTAAAGTGCTTGAAGCTTATTACAAAATACCTTTGTTTGAAAGGAAAAAGAATACTATTAATTTAACCGAAGGCGGGTATATATTATTGAATCAAATTAAAGAAGCAAAAAGAATTGAATCATTATTAGAATACCAACTTAGCATTATTCATAATAAAGCCAATGCAAAAGGAGATTTAAATCTTGGGGCTAGTACTACAGTTGCATTGTATTTTTTGCCAAAAATTTTATCAAAGTTTCATCATGAATTTTCGAATATTAATATTAATTTATTAAATAGAAATACGGATACAATAATTCAAGCATTACTAAATGAAGATATTGATATTGGAATTGTAGAAGGACGAAAAAAGAATTCATCTCTCATTTATAAGCCATTTTTATCTGATGAAGTAGTTGCAGTATGTAGTAAAGACAGTTTTATTGCTAGTAAGAAAAGTATTAAAATAAATGAAATTGTAACCCTTCCAATTGTGCTTAGAGAACAAGGATCAGGAACACTACAGTCATTAAAAGAGAGTTTGAAATTACATAGCATAAAAATTAGTGATTTAAATGTAAGTGTTAGACTTAGTGGAACGGAAGCATTAAAAAATTTCTTAAAAGTAGATACCTGTCTGGGATTTTTACCCAAGGGGGCCATTATAAGAGAAATTGAAACAGGAGAATTGCATGTTGTAAAAATTGAAGGGCTAAAAATATTTCGTGATTTTTATTTCATTCAGCGTCGTGGTTCAGAAAATAATGATATCAATAAAGTTTTTATTAAATTTTGTCAAAACTTGTTATAACTTATAGTTATGACATATAACTAAATCGAATATTATAGTTATCATATCTTGTTTACTTTAGTGGCATGATAAATAGATATGAGAGCGGTTCGCTAGTAAATACACTGTACTGTTCAAAATGCCTTAAAACGTATAATTTAAATGAAATTCAAACATTTGCTACTTGTTGTGATAAGCCGCTAGTTTTCTCCTACCATTTAGAAAAAAAGACCTCAAAAACAATTATCAATAACGATATCAAATCTATTTGGAGATACGCTTCGTTTTTACCTATTTTATCTATTAAAAATATTATTTCACTGGGTGAAGGATTAACACCTACCTCTAAAATTGAAATATTAGGTAAATTTATTAACCATGAGCATCTTTATTTAAAAGATGAATCGGGAAATCCAACAGGCTCTTTTAAAGCAAGGGGTTTGAGTGTAGCAGTTTCTAAACTCAAAGAGCTAGGAATACAAAAGTGTATCATTCCAACCGCTGGTAATGCGGGTGGCGCCTTGGCAGCTTATTGTGCTAAAGCCAACATTGAGGCAACCATCATTATACCAAGGCATACCCCTAAAGTATTCAAAGATGAATGTGCCATTTACGGGGCTCATCTGATTTTAGTGGATGGACTCATTAATGACTGTGGAACAAAAGCTAAAGCATTAAATAAGAACGGAGATTATTTTGATATGTCAACGCTAAAAGAACCCTATCGTTTAGAAGGTAAAAAAATTATGGGTTATGAAATAGCAGAATATTTTAATTGGGATTTACCTGACTTTATATTTTACCCTGCAGGTGGAGGTACAGGACTAATTGGTATTTGGAAAGCTTTTCAAGAAATGATTGCTTTGGGTTGGATAAAAAATAAATTACCTAAGATGATTGCAGTTCAATCTTCTAATTGTGCCCCAATAAAAGAAGCATATAAAGATTCAATTAACTGGAAAGAAAAATTCAATCCAGAACCCTCAATTGCAAATGGTTTGGCAGTTCCTTATCCATTTGGCATGGATTTAATGCTCAATGTTATTAAAGAATCACATGGAGAAGTTTGTACAATAGAGGAAGAAAAAATAAAAGAAACGGTACATTTTTTTAGTCAAAAAGAGGGTATACTAATTTCGCCAGAAGGTGCTGCGACATTTATGGCATTGAGTCATTTAAAAAACAAAGGAACAGTTGGGAAAGAAGATCGTGTTCTATTATTAAATACCGGTAGTGGATACAAGTATATTGAAAATGTAGTTTAAAAATAAGTAACTTAAATATATGATCGCTATAATAGCCGGAATTTATATTAAAAGCAGTGCCGCTTTAATTGGCGGTTTCTTTGAGCATACAACCATACTAGTGGTTGAACACAATAATGCCGGCAGTTTAGGATTTGTTAATAATAAACACTCTGGAAAGTCATTGCATGAACTCATTGAATTCAGTCACGCTTCACCTTTTCCACTTATGGACGGCGGTCCTGTTGACAGAGAGCACCTATTTGTATTGCACAAGCGACCCGACCTCATTGAAGGTGGTGAACAAGTAGCCAATGGTCTTTATTTGGGTGGCAAAATGGAGCAAGTAATAGACGCCATTAATACCCAAAGCATTGCTAAAGAAGATCTTCAACTTTTTATCGGCTATTGCGGATGGGATGCGGGGGAATTGGAGGCGGAAGTGAAAGAGGGAAGTTGGATTATGAGTTAATTTTTCTGTATACAGGCTTTATATTAATTTCCTGGTTTAGTTTCATTTTGATACTATTTTTATCCTATTTTAGTGATTCAATAATGAAAAATGAAAAAACTATTATCTTGCTTTATTGCAACATTATTTTTAACCACCAACTTATCTGCTCAAAAAAGTAATAATAAGGTTGAAAAAATATTAAAATACGAAATTAATACTGCTGCAATTGATTCATTTGAGTATTCAATTAAAGCTGATATTTCTAATAAAATGATTTCAGGCGGAACCTATCTTTTATATGAAAAAGGCGTAATTGTTGCTAGCAATACTATAGGTGAGTCAGATGTTAGCACACATACCCCCTTTGAAACGCAATAGTTTTTTCAGAATACAATCTATGACAAAGCCGATAGCTTCTCTTGCTTTGTTACTATTACAGGAAGATGGATTAATTCATATGAATGATAGATTAGACAAATATTTACCTGACTTTGCAAATCCAGTTGTTCTTGATAGAAGAGATACTTTAAATGGTGTTGTAGTTTTAAGAACACATCCAGCAAAAAATCATATATTTTTAAGAAATTTACTCACTCATACTGCTGGTTTTCCAGGCGGCTTTTCGCCTAACCAAAAAGATCTTTATGCAGCAACATATAAAGATGTTACAAAATATGACCTAGCACATTTTTGCAAAGAACTAGCAAAACTTCCACTTGATTATGAACCGGGTGAAAGCTGGGAATATGGTCAATCAACAAATGTTGCAGCTCGTGTGATTGAAATTGTTTCTGGGATGTCTTTTAAAGATTTTTTGAATAAGAGAATATTTGGACCAATGCAAATGAATGATACCAAATTTCATTTAGACTCTACTGACGCATCAAGACATACAACCTTATACAAACTAGATGAAAAAGGAGAAATGGTAATGGCTGATCCAGGAAATGTATCAAGTGTATTAATCTCAGGACCAAAAATATTTACTAGCGCTTCGGGTGGTTTAATTTCAACGATAGACGACTATTTGAAATTTTGTACCATGATATTAAAAAATGGTATGTATGGCAATAAAATGATTGCAAAACCAGAAACTATTGCTCTAATGAAAACAGATCAATTGCCTTCAAATATCAATGGATCCGTAACTGGGAATCCTGATAAAGGTTTCACTTTTGGATATCAATTCACAAGAAGAGAAGGCAATGACTCACCACTACCTGAAAAATCAATTTCTTGGGTTGGATCAAACTGTACTTCATTTTTTATAGACCCTAAAAGAGAAGTTATAGGAATATATTTAACTCAAAATGAAAATTATGGTCAAATACCATCTTGGGAAAACTTTTACAAATGGATGATAAAAGCATTGTAATTTTGTACTAATTGGAAATTACTTGCTTTAAAAGCAAGCGTTATACCTAATTAAATATTAATTATAAATGTCAAAAGAAGTTAAAGTAATTGTACTAATTGGCGCAGGAGCTATTGGTCAAGCAATTGTCAGAAGAGTAACTGCAGGTAAGCATATATTAATTTCAGATATTAAAATTGAAAATGCCGAAGTTGCTGCCAAAACTTTAGCTGATGCAGGATTTGAAGTAAGTACAACTGTTGTAGATGTAGCATCTAGAGCATCAGTAGATGAATTAGTATCAAAAGCGGTAAGTATTGGAAAAGTTATTGGACTAATACATGCAGCAGGTGTTTCTCCCTCTCAAGCTTCACCGGAGACTATTTTAAAAGTGGACTTGTATGGAACTGCTTTAGTACTTGAAGCATTTGGTAATGTTATTGAACAGGGCGGCGCTGGTGTAGTAATATCATCACAATCTGGTCATAGACTACCAGCACTTACCATAGAAGAAGATAAAGCATTGGCAACTACTGCAGTGGAGGAACTATTATCGCTTCCATTGGTTAATGTAAACAATGTAAAAGATTCTTTACACGCTTATCAACTTTCAAAAAGAGGGAATTCTTTACGTGTGAGCGCTGAAGCTGTTCGTTGGGGTAAAAGAGGGGCAAGAATTAATGCAATTAGTCCTGGAATTATAATTACCCCTTTTGCTAAAGAGGAATTAAACGGACCGAGAGGAGAAAGTTATAGAAAAATGATTTCAGCTTCAGCAGTTGGACGAGCAGGCACGCCCGATGAAGTAGGCTCCGTTGCTGCATTATTAATGAGTGAACAAGGAGCGTTCATTACAGGAAGTGATTTTTTAATGGATGGCGGAGTAACGGCAGCCTATTTTTATGGGTCGTTGGCAAATTAAAAAACAACCGGTATTAATCTTCGCAAATTTCTTTGAGTTTATTTAGCGCCTTTGGCCATGAGTTATTCATGTATTCAGTTAAATCTTATTGACTGTCGCATTTATTTTAATAGTGTATTGTAATTTATTCATTTTATAAAAATTATTGTTCGACATAATTTTTGAAATTATCCAAAATCATTTGCCAACCAGCTCTTTGCATTTCTACAGGGTTTTGTTGCTCTGGTTCAAATTCTTCTATAACTATAGTTCCTGCATCTGATGATTCAAAAGTTACTTTCACCTTACGACCATCCCCTAATAAAATTTCAATCCCTTTTTCAATTATAATTTTTTCATAAGTACCCCAGAAATCAAAACTCATTGAATTATCTTTTGATGACATAATATAATGAAATTCACCTCCTACTACTAAGTTATTTGTAGCATTTGGGCAATGCCAATCTGAATTAGCAAAATTCCAATTTTTCACATGCTCTTCTTTAGTCCAAAATTCCCATACTTTAATAATAGGAGCATTTATTAAGGATTCTATTTTTATTAAGTTCATTGTTATTGATTTTAAAAGCAAAGAAATATTAAAATTTTATAAATAATGAATTCCTGACGCAAAAAAATGAGTAACTAGAGAATTATTTTATTATTTATTACTACATATTTAGTAAATTTATAATTCATCAAACCCAAAAATTTATGAAAAAACTATTGCTTAGTATTATTGTTTCAACATCTTTATTTGCTTGTTCAACACAAAGCGCTAAATCCGAAAAACAACCTATTGGTTTTGACATGTCCGGAGGTGAAGGTAGAACAGACTTGTATGGAGGAAATCCTGCAAATGTTGAAATAATTGAAAAATTTTTTAAGGCCCACAATGATAGAGACACAGCTACTATTCGTAGTTTAGAAGCAAGTGAAAATTTAAAAATTTATACCCCTGAAGGAAATGTGGTAACATCTGCTGACAGTAATATCAAGAATTTATCAACTTGGTTTGCAAGTAATAACCCAAAATGGAAAATAAATTTTTCTGCCGCAAATAGTTACACGGACAAAAGCGGAAAATTAAACGAATGGGTTACTACAGGAGCACAAGTGACTCAAACAATTGATGGCAAAGAAGTAAAATACAACCAATACTTTGATGTGAATCTTGTAAATGGAAAAATTCAAAGAATGTTTGTTACAGAAAGAAAAATGACAGATGGAGAATAAATTTCTAGTAAAAAGAACAAAATGAAAAAACTATTATTATGTATTCTTGTATCAGCATCATTAATTGCTTGTACAAACCAAGAAACAAAAACTACTGCTACTTCTGAAGATACGGAAGGAGGAAGCTATGTGTCATTAGATGACAAGACAGCAAAAGCAAAGCAAATGATTGAGGGGTACATGAAAAATGACACCTCTCTTGCCCATGAAGTATATGTAGACACACTTAAAGCAATTGATGGATTTGCAAATAATGTAGATAGTCTTAATAAGTATAAAGTAACTCCAGGAGGCCGCTCTGCATTCATTAATGCTGACATGTTCACTCATACTTTATTTAGCGATATTACTATGACATTAAATAAAGGCGATCTTAAAACTTTCACAGGAAATAACGGTCAAGTTGCTACTGGCTATTGGGGTTTATGGACAGGAAAAGGGAAATACACCAATACGGTTACCAAAGTGCCTCTTCACATGATTTTATGGTGGAAAGGAGATAAAGTTGTTACTATTTATCGCATATTCGATCCATCAACATTAAAAGCTGAGGTAGCAGCCTCTCAAAAGAAATAACAAATTTAATTTAAGTTTGAAAAAATACAACGGAGGCCTCTAGCAATAGGGGTCTCTTTTTTTGAAATTCCTCACGCAGTGGTTAAAATTAATTGAAATGGTGAATTACTATGCATCTAAATAATCATCACTTTACAATAACTTCACTTAAATTATAAAATGAAAAGGACTACCATAATCTTTCTTCAGTCTCTTATCATCATTTTCGGTATTGTGATACTCAGTTTTTTAATTCGGGTACCCCTTACTGAGGGAAGGGCAGTCAATTTAGACCTTTACCATATTTATTCTGATCCATTTATATTATTTGGATATATAGCTTCTATACCTTTCTTTGTTGCTTTATATAAAGGTTTTAAAATACTAGGATACTATGGACAAAATAAAATATTTTCATTAATTGCTGTTAGAGAATTAAAGATTATAAAGTATTGCGCCATTTTATTCAGCATTTTTATATTATCTGCGGGTATATTTATACTATTATTTCATAATAAAGAAGATGACCCTGCTGGTTTTATTTCACTTTGTATTTTAACTACTTTTTTATCTATTATAGTTGCTAGTATAGCAAGTGTATTTGAAAAAAAATTAAAAAGACAATATATATTAAAATAGAAAATGATTTTACATTTTAGGTATGTGAAATAAAATTCTAAAAAAAACTCACGCAGAATCAACAAAGGACCCACGATTTAACGTAAGTCCTTAGAACTAGTTCTAAAAATTAGGTAAGTTATTTAAAATGCTTAAAATCAATGATTTTGACCAAAATAAACAGGGTGATTAATGAAGAACAGTGCACCAGCAGAATGATTGAAATAATTGATTAACTTTGCTTAACTAAATACTGCATGAGAGATGACATACAACATATCCTTTCTGGAAAGAGCCAAGTTAAGCACCATCATCTTATCCAAGCAGCCTGCAGTTACCTTAAAGGAAGCCAAGGAACAAGCACAATGGCTAAAGACCACCAGCAGCACAAAGAAGAAGAAACAAAGAGCTTAGTTCAATTTGCAGATGACAATAATCTTTGGGTGAAGAATATCAGTATAGATTTATACGTTTCGCAAGGTGCCGAACAGAAGGTCTACTTAAAAGATGGCTCAACTGTTCTTAAATTGAATGATGCAATTTACTACGCAAGTTGGGTAGATTATTTTCACAACCTCTTACTGAATAATTTATTTTTCCCTGATACTTCATATCAACTATTGGGTTTTCACAAAGATTTGGATGTATTATATGCTGTGGTTGAACAGCCTTTTGTAAAAGCAAATGAAAAAACAGATTTAAATATGGTAAAAGCCTTTTTAGAAAATAATGGCTTTATTAATAAAAAGAACCACGACTATTATAATGAGGAGCTAAATTTGATTCTAGAAGATCTTCATGACGAAAATGTATTAACACAAAATGGTATGCTCTATTTTATAGATACTGTGTTTTATATCGTTAGTCCCAAATAATCACTTTCCAAAAAAGTTCCTTAAAAACAGAAAGTCGGCCCTTAAAGCCGACTTTCTGAAGTCATAGGTTATTCTTTAAAATAATAGTTATTTTATAAAATAACATTGTAGCGAGACCGGGATTTGAACCCGGGACCTCAGGGTTATGAAGATTTTTTGAGAAAATGAAAGCGTTGATTTGTAGTTAGTTATGTTTTCACAAAACCGAAATCAACCGATTTTGACCGATTTCAGGGGATGTTTTCCTCACGCAGAGGCAGATTATGAAACTATATACTTATTTAATAATTGAACCAATGTATTTGCTTGTTGAACACCTGGTTGTCTCCATTTAATTTCTCCCTTTGAAAAAATTGCAAGAGTTGGTACACTAGATACATTTAACTCTGATGCTAGTTTTTGATTTTTATCTACATCAATTTTTATAATACGAACCTTACCCCCTAACTTATTTCTAACTTGTTCCAAAATGGGTGGCATCATTTTACAGGGGCCACACCACTCAGCAAAAAAATCAACTAAGACAGGTAAATCACCATTAATTATTGTTGCAAATGTTTCAGGACTGGACATGATCTTTATTTTATTTCTGTAAAATCAATACGTTTAACATCTTCCACCAAAACCTCTTTAGACTTATAAGTTGGCGTATAAACGCAACCATTGTATCCACAACCAATTTTATACTTTGCACCTATTATTGCATATACGGCCAAGAATAAGCCAAATATACCTGACATGTAATCATTTTGAATGTATCCTGTATAACACATTGCTATACTCAGCAGTAATCTAAATGTTAGCGTATAATCAATTTTGGAAAGTAATTTTCTCATGTTGGTATTTTTACAAAATTAAACCAATGAAAACTACCTGTTTGTGACAATTATTACATTCTTTCTAATAGCGTATATTTACTGTACAATTTAACTTTAAATGTTAACAAAAGAAACGCTCACAAAACTATTCCCCGACTGGGAGGACGGCTTATACGATGCCATACTAAATGAAGCAGCATTGAAAGATGCAAAAGCAGGTACTACTTTATTAAAAATGGGTCAGAATATCAAATCTGCCATGTTGGTGGTAGAAGGAACCATTAAACTTTATCAGGAAGACGAAACCGGTGTTGAATATTTTATGTACCATTTAAATCCAGGTGAAGCATGTGCTGTTACTTTAGTTTGCAATTACCATCATGAGCAAAGCCAGGTATTAGCCAAAGCGGTGACTGATATACAATACTTGGCCATCCCTATAGAATTTATGGAAAAGTGGTTGAACGAATTTAAAAGTTGGCATTATTTTGTAATTAAGACCTACCGAAGCAGATATGAGGAACTTTTAAAAACAATTCATGAAATTGCATTTAAAAATATGGATGAGCGATTAGAATTTTATATTCTAAAATATGTGAAACAATTTGGTGCCATTGTGAATTTAACCCATCAGGATATTGCCAACGATTTAAACACTTCAAGAGAAGTAATCAGTCGCCTACTAAAGAAAATGGAGCATAACGGCTGGATTATTATGAACCGAAACTCTTTTGACTGGATCAAAAAATAATACTTTTTAGTGTGATATATGTCACCCAATTAAGTATTGGAGTTATGTACTTTTGTACAAGTAAAATATATCAAAATGCAAAATATAATTAAATCCATTAAGGAAAAAAAGGGCACTTTATTAGACTTTAGAAGCCCTATGGAATTTGAAGAAAACCATATCCCAGGCGCTATCAATATCCCTTTAGATATGGTTGAATCCAATATTAAACAAATTTCGGAAATGCAAAAGCCAATTGTTGTCTATTGCTTAAGTGGAGGCCGTAGCTCAATGGCTACTGGCATCTTGCAACAAAATGGTATACAAGACATTTATAATGGAGGAGGAATTTTTAGCTTAAATAACATCAT
>CANGQJ010000008.1 GCA_947456625.1 Bacteroidota bacterium | reverse complement strand
TGGGGTCGTATGGTTTTGACAGCAAGCGTAGCGGTTGGGGTAAGCATGCAGTGCGTTGGATAATTAGCACTTAAATCTGAATATCAAAACAACAAACGGCGAAACAAACTACGCCATGGCTGCTTAATTCAGTGAATTAACTTCCATTATGGCCGAGCAAGCAGGTAGGCCCTTTACCCGCTTCTTAGCTTAATCAAAACAAAAAGGGATGCGATAGGAGTAGGCTGTGCCTCCTATTTAAGTACCATTCAGCTAAGTAGTAAATTGGTTTGTGTTATCCCTGTTTACCGCCGACAAATAATAAAACAATAAGCATGTAGAAGACCAATGGTAACATTGTTTGGACAGGGGTTCGACTCCCCTCGACTCCACAAGGTGAAACAAAAAATCCCGCAATTATTTTGCGGGATTTTTTTATGAAGCCATCCTTACATTATTATTCATTATTTACTGCCAAAACTTTTTTGAAGTTGCTCAATAACTTTAGTGCTTAATTGTGTTTTATCAGCGGCAATTAAAATGCGGTATTTAAATGTTACCGATGCTCCTTTTTGTAAAACTAAATTTCTTTCGGCCTTACCATTGGTAAATATTTTTTCACCCAACGGGTTTGCTGCAAATAAACCATATCCTCTTGCATGCCAGTTTGTAGGGTATCCAATATTTTTAGGATGGTCTAATATAGCAATGCTAATAGTGTCCATGCCCATTTTGCCGTAAAGCATACACCATGGGGCTTTCTTGCTCCAAACATCTTCACCTTGTATGCCATTTGAGTTTATATAATTACCATTGGCAACTGCATCCTTGTTGGCAACAATTGTGGTTACAATGCCTTTATCGTCGGTGTATTTTTTTGTTTCTTTTGTAGGAAGTTGTAATTCATGTGCAACTCTTAAACCTAAAAAGCCATCCTTAGCATCGGTGAATTTTACTTCTCTTTGTGCAGTTAATGTCGTGGTCCTATCTATAATCCAAACATGGGATTGTTCACTAAAAGTAAAGCTGGTATTTTCGTTTAATAAAACTTCATTTGAGGAGTTTACCCAGTTAGCGCCATAGGATAAGCTGCCCTCATTACCACTTTTAAAACTAGGAGCCGTAGTCATTTTAATAGATCCATATTGTGACTTTTTTTCCTTTGGGATTGCAAATGAATTATTCCAAAAATCCAATCCGTTCACATTTTCATAGTTTAACCAAAGGCCAATATGATGTGGGTGGTCTGTGGCATCACCTTCCTTGGGTGCTAAAGGAAATCCTCTGGTAATTAAATTTCCGTCGGGCGCACTAATAGGATATAATACGGGCTTGTCTAAGGTATCTGGGAAAAAAAACGAGGTAAATGTTTTTTTATTAATAGTTACATTAATATTTGGGCTGTTTTTATCCTTTTTAAGCTCCACTTTGTTTTGAGCACTTGCAAAAAGGGGTAAAATTAATAATCCCAAAATGGTTTTTTTCATAATTGAGTTTTTCGTGTTTTTAAAGTTAATTATTTTATTAATAAACTAACAAAAAGGCTATTTTTTTTGATAAACTAATACACATTATAATTATTCAAAATGTTAATTTCCTTTTCTAGCATTCATGGGTATTAAAGTATATTTGCTACATTAGAATAAATCCTACTTTAATTTAAATATTAACTATTATGAACAAGAAAATGAAGTTAACCTTAGCATTTGTACTTTTATTATGCTTCAACTCAATGGTGACTTTTGCGCAAATTACTACCGGAATGGCCATTCAGGGTATTGCAAGGGATGCAAGTAACAATGCCATCACCAATTCATCCATTGGTTTAAGACTAACAGTACATTATGCTACCGGAGGTCAAGATTATACTCCAGCTGTAGTAACTACAAGTGTTAGTACCGATGCATTTGGTGTTTTTTCCTATGTATTGGATATGACAAGTATTGAAACTTCGTTGTATTTTAATTATCAATTAAAACTAAAAATTGAGCAAACTTCGCCAACCTCTAATTTAATTTCAGATGAGAACTTGAATTATGCCCCTTTAGCTATATCGGCTGGTAATGGAGTGCCAACAGGAACTATCATGCCTTATATTGGAAATGCTGCTCCAAGAGGCTGGCTTGTTTGTGATGGTACAACAATTCCCAATAATATAAATGCAGATGCATTAAAAGCATTACTAGGCGGAAATGTTTTGCCTGATTTAAGAGGTATGTTTTTAAGAGGTGCTGGTACCAATTCTAATAATAGTTATTCAAATAATGCCGGTCCTGCATTAAAAGCTGTTCAAACCGATGCCATTAAATCACATACTTCAACTATTCCAGACCATAGCCATGGTATTACAGATCCAAATCACTCACATCCATATATGGACATCTTCTTTTCAGAACATGGAGGTCCAGTTGGTGTGACTGTTGGTTTAGGTTCTGGGGATTCTGATAATGATAATGGAGGGTATGAAATTTCACGTACTACTTCGGCTTCAGCTACAAATGTTAGCGTTAATAATGCAAGTTTAACAGCAACTTATACCGGCGGAACCGAAACACGTCCCATTAACTATGGAGTTACTTATATTATTAAGTTGTAAATCCAATAATTTCTTGCGAGTTTGAATGTACAATTTAAAACTGTAGGGTGGGATTCAATTATTTCAAATGCCTTTCTATTATGAAAAAAGTATTTTTTGTATTTATATTAACCTGTATTTATAGTAGTTCATTATTTGCGCAAATAAATAGGGGTGCAAAAATTATAACCCTTTCACAGTTTGCAAATGGGGCTATTGAAAATGGAGGTAATACCAGATTGTTAATACAAATGGGACTTCCTATTTTAGGAAGAAATGAAAATAATGGCAATGCTAGGCTATTAAATCCTTTGGATGTAAGGAATCCATGGGATATTTTGTATTTAAGCAATACTTTTTCTGAGGATTATTTTACAATTTCAAAAGGCTATTATGGAGATAAAGTAAAAATAGAATGGGAATTAAAAAATAATACTACTGGGCAGTCTGCTGTAACGGGAATAAAAATTTACAGAAGGGTTTATAATCAAAATAATCCCAATAATTGGGGACAACCTATTGTTAATTTGTCTGCTGCTGCAACCAACTATGAGGACAAGTACATTGAGGGGGGCGTACTTTACGAGTATAAAGTTTATGCTACTGGTGTAAATAATGTGGAGCAAATTTATAAAAATTACATTACGGGTATTGGTTTTAGAAATCCAACAGCTATAGTAACAGGTAACGTAAATTTTAAGGGGGGGAATCCAGTTAAGGATGTGGTATTAATGGCAACATCGAATAGCGGGACTTCAAATGTAAATAAGTCACTTAAAATACCACTAGGAAGTAAATTAGCTATTGTAAATGCTTCCGGGAACAATATTGATTCAGCAGCTACACTTGAGGCATGGGTAAAGCCATTTACGGCGTATGCCAATGACAATGGTACTGCTATAAATTTATTTAAATTATTTAGTAGTTCAAATATTAATAACTACTTCAGTACCACAGTTAATTATAAAGCAACAGCTAAAGTAATTGAAATTAATATAGGGGGTACTTTGTTTAAATTAAACAACTATTTCCCTTCGGGTAATACCAATACCAGGGGCGATGATGAATTAATTCCTGTGTCACAATTTAATACCAGGTTTACACACATTGCCGCTGTTTTAAAAAATGGCAAAGTGCCTACACTATATGTAAATGGTAGGCCCATAAGTGTTAAATATGGAAATGATGTAGACTCTGTAACCAAAGCATCTAAGGATATTTCATATACCGCTCCATATTTTAGTGTGCAAATTACCGGAGCGCAAAATATATCTACTATTAGTTCACATAATTGGGACAACGTAAATGTAGGTGGTGGAAATGACGCGATTGTAGATGAAATTAGAGTGTTTAGAAAAGCCTTAGATACCACAACAATTAGAACCGATTTTAAGCGATACATAAGTGGAAATAATACTAGCTTAATTAGTTATTTAAATTTAAATGAGGGTACGGGTAGTTATGGGTATGATTTATCCAAAAATGGCTTTGATTTTAATGACAATAATGGAAAGTTGGATCAAAGCATTATATGGTTATCTGGCGAGGGCAATGTGCCAAGCCCAGACCAGCTGGGAATTTTAGGTGTAACCGACGAAAAAGGGAATTATGAAATTACAAATATTCCATACACTGGTGTGGGCGAATCCTATACCATTACACCCATGTTTGGGCAACATAAATTTGAATCCAAACAACAATTGGTATACTTAGGCCAGGGTTCTGAAGTGGCCAATAAAATTGATTTTATTGATGTTTCCTCTTTTAGTTTTAAAGGATTGGCTATGTATGATTCAAGAGGGGTGTTCCCATCCTTTGTGGATGTTGTTAATGGAAACTTATCGCTATTACAAGAGAATGATCAATATGTATTACCCCCTTTTTTAGATGAGGGTTATAACTATTTTCAAAAAAATGGAGTTAAATACTATAAAGGGGAGTATTGGTTAAATGCCACGGCAAACAGGTTAGAGCGTTATGCAAGAATTTATGTAAAAAGTGCCAATGTATATGTAGATGGAAATATTGTATTGGACGAAAACAATATGCCTGTAGTAACCGATGACGAAGGTAAATTTGATGTAAGTGTGCCAATAGGGAACCATGCCGTTACTGTTAAAAAAGACGGTCATAGTTTCTTATACAATGGACGTTTCCCTGGCACACCTGGTACCTTTAAGGAATTTTTTGAGAACTCAGAAGAGCCTGTTGTTTTTGTGGACACCACAAAAATTACAGTGGTTGGAAAAGTAGTTGGGGGAGCCGTGGAGGCAGCTAAAAAAATTGGATTTGGCCAAAATGGATTTTTATTTAAAACAATTGAGGACTCTGCTACTGGGCAAAATAAAATAGTTGAAATAAGTGCAAAAAATAATATTGGTATTGCAACATTAACATTAGGATATAAAGCCGGAGGAATGGATGCGGTACCAACAACTAAAACAATTTTTGGAACCAATAGTAGCTCCGGTGAATATAGGGTTAAACTATTACCACTTTTATATGAGTTACAAGCAAGTAATCTTAAAGTTGTCAATAATCTAACCTTATCTATCATTCCTGCAAATACAACAGAGTCCTTGGATTTTACAAATGTTTTAGCAACTACAACGCCGGTATTTAAATATAAGGAAAAGCCAAATGCCGATTCGGTGGTTTATGCAACTGGCAGCCCTTATCATTATGAGCGTAGTTATATTTATAGATCAACACCAGTATTGCAGGTTTTAAAACAAACCTCAGATTTATCTGTTAATGTGAATGGGGTGGATATGCCAGTAGCAACAAATCCTGATAGGTTTGTTTATACCCAGTTTGGCAATTATCAAATAGATCTTAAACGTTATGAGCATTATGTAAACAATGACTCAACAGTTGTAAAACTATCAGACGTTCCCGTTTCAGATGGTCAGTTAATGGAAACCAATAATTTGGCAATTTTAAATTCCTCTATCGTTGCAACTGATACTGCCAATCCAAGTATTTTACATTATACTTTTAAAGCAGGTATACCAAATATCGCTCCGCCTTTTACAAAAACAATTTCACTTAGATATCGCGTAAATGGAGTGGATTATAATGTTGTTGGATTAAAGTCACAAGGAATAATTTTAGGGGGTGCTTCGGATGGTAGTCAAACATTTGTTACACAAGCGCCAGATTTGCCTGCTATTATTTTAAGGGATCCTCCGGGAAGTAATAGCTCTGCGCAAATTACACAGGGTACCAGTTTTTCTGTAAATTCTGGATACTCCTTGGCCAATTCGGTTTATGCCGAAATGCACACTATTACTAATTTAGGTTTCAAAACAACCATTTCTGGTGGTATGGTTCCAATACCTGAACAAGAAATTGAAGTGTCAAGTAATTCAGATGTAGGCACTTCTTTAAAAGTGTCATCTTCTGATGGGAAGTCTGTAACAAGCACATACACTTTTAACAAAACTATTTCTACAAGTGATCAAACCGATTATGTGGGTTCCGACGGGGACTTATACATTGGTAATTCAAAAAATATTTATTACGGATCCTATGATAATATTCAGCCCACTACCTCTATTCCAAAGATATTTGTAAATGGACAATCTACGGAGATGAGTGCTGGAGATTATACTAATATTGGAGCCGTTGATAAGCCCATTTATATTAGTAAACAAAAAGCATTAAGCTTTGTTGAAAAACCTACCAGTACATTTTTTATGTACTCTCAAAAACATATTTTAACTACACTTATTCCAGAGTATCAAACTTTTATTAATACTAGTTTAAACAGTGGAAGTCCAGATACTACTAAAATAAAACAGTATAGAGAGCAAATTAGAATTTGGCGTGCGGTAATATTGGACAATGAAAAGAAAAAGTATTTAGCTAAAAATTACAGATCCAGATATAAAACCTCATTGACATATGCCGCTAACAGGTATGCTACTGAATTAAAAAAAGCGTATAGCGGTGATATTGATATTGTTGGCAAAGCAATTATTGATTCAAAATTAAACTACACCGATTCTGTTAAAAATAAATTGGACGCTTCCTTTGAAAAAAATATTTCATTTGATGCAGGGCTTGGTCAGTATGATGAAAGTGTAGAGACCTCTGTGTTAAGTTCTTCCAACTTTACTTATAATGTTAATTTTGATCATAGTATAGAAGAAGAAATTGGGGTAAAAATAAACGATAATGGAGCAAGTTTAAAAGTAAAAGGTGGTTTTGATTTAGAGGGTGGATTGTCCTTAACTCAAGAAAATCAAAAAAATACAAATATTGGTTTTACCATTAAGGATAATGACAATGCCAATTATTTGAGTGTGGATGTAATTAATGCATTTGATGGAAACGGTCCTATATTTTCTACATTAGGTGGTAGAACTTCTTGTCCTTATGAGGGTAGTGAAACCTCTAAGTTTTTCCCAGAACAAAAGTTTAGGGATTACTACAATGCTTATTTTGCATTGCAAGATGCTATAACAAATATCAATAACGAATTTGATAATATAAGCACCTCCATTGGAAGAAGAATTACATTATTAAATAGCAAAATAGCTAAAGTAGCAGAACTCCAAAAACTAGACAGTGCATTTGCTAGTGACTTTGATACCTATGCCGATTCTGAAAAAGCATCCTTGGGTTTTGCTACTCAAAAAGTAGAAGTGCCAGTATTAAGTGTAACCAACGATAATGTTACCAATGTTTCGGAAGGTAAAAACGCCGAATTTGAACTTAAGTTTAATAACAATAGTGCAGCACAAGTGGATGCTACTTATAGATTAAGAATTGACAATACCACTAATCCAAACAATGCTATTATTAACATTGACAAAAATGGAACAATTGTAAATGTGCCGTATGGTAAGACAACAGTTTATAAAATGACATTGGCAAAATCTATTTCCGATGTGTATGAATATGATAACATTAGGGTTATTTTAGAGTCACTATGTGATGGGGAGGCAGTGAGCTCATCGGTATTGGTTTCGGCAAAGTTTGTGCCTTCCTGTTCCAGTGTTAATGTTACCGTACCTGCAAGCAATTGGGTATTTAACCGCGACGCCGCTTATAATTTAGATAAAACAACCAATCCTATGATTGTAAACCTTACAGGATACAATACTAGTTTTGCTAATTTTAAACAAATTGATTTAGAATACCGGTTAGCAGGAACACCTAATTGGACAAGATTGAAAACTTTTTATAACGGACAAGCATATTACGACGCTAGCCCTTTTAAAACAGACATTGCAACCATTGGCAACGCCACTTCACTTAACTACGCATTTAATATGGCGCAGCGTGAGTTATTGGATGGTAATTATGAAATTAGGGCTAGAAGTTCTTGTATTAATCAAACCGAATTTATTTCGGATTTAAATATTGGTAAGCTTGATCTAAACGCACCACAAAAATTTGGTACTCCAACTCCGGTAGATGGAATTTTAAGAGCTGGTGAGGATTTAAAAGTAACATTTAATGAACCTATTGCATATAATACAGCAGTAAGTTTAGTAGAAATAAAAGGTCAAACCAATCAAATGAAAATAGATCATAACGTATCTATTTACATGGAAGGAGCCAAAAATACAGTCACTATTGATAATCCTAAAATTGCTAATGGGGATATTACCATAGAGTTTTGGATGAAAAATACTGGATTTAGTGACGCTACCATTGTGCAACAAAAAGATGGTTTACAAATTAAAATTGTAAGTGGTAAATTAGTTTTCTCCATTGCAGGAGTAAATGCTTCGGGCACTTTACCAACCGATAATTTATTCCACCATTTTACTTTTGTATATAATCAAACAACAGGTGGGGTTTCGGTTTATGTAGATGATAAAACTTTGGCATCGGTTTCTGGGCCAGCTAGATATCCAATTGCTAACAACGAAACTATGATTATTGGTGGCAATAATTTTGCGGGTAATATTCATGATTATCGTATTTGGAACAAGCCAGTTTCTATTACCGACGCTTATGCAAAAATGTACAACAAATTATCGGGCAGTGAAGCCAACTTAGTGGGTTACTGGCCATTAAATGAAGGTGCAGGACTTATAGCTTATGACATGGCAAGGTATAAGCATGCAGTACTTAATTCCAATATGTGGGATATTAAACCAAGAGGCACTAGTTATGCATTTGTTAATGGACAATATTTAAAAATGGATCATGTGGCAAATGCAGTGATCACAAACGAAATGGATGCAACCATTGCATTTTGGATGAAAACTGGGACGGCTGCTACTCAAACCTTAATTTCAAATGGTAGAGGTGATGGAACCGATGTGTTACAAGGTAGTCTTGCAAATAAATGGGCAGTTCAACTTAATCAAAATGGCAGTTTAATTTTAAACAGTGAGGGAACAAAATATACTTTAGCTAGTAATAATTTAGCAGACAATAGTTGGCACCATGTTGCGCTTTTATTTAATAGGCAAGGGGCTTTAAAAACTTTTGTGGATGCGCAAGAAGTTTCTTCAAATGCAATAACACAAATTGGAGGATTTTCGGGAAATAGATTATGGATTGGAGCAAGAGGTCATCAGGATTTAGCAGGTGTGGAAGCAGTGGATCAAAAATATACAGGTAATATAGATGAGGTTCAAATTTGGAATACATTAAGATCGGAAGATCAGGTTTTTAGAGATAGGTATTTTGAAATTGCCCCTTCTACAACTGGATTATTGTTTTACTCAAGACTCAATCAGCCCGATATTACAGAAAATGTAACTAATACGGATGGGCCATTGTATTATGTTTATTCAAGTGATGGTCCAGCACCATTTAGAGCATTACTAAGTAGCGGCACTACCGTATACACCAATGATGCACCGGCTATAAAACCAGAGCGTGCGCTTATTAATTTTGCTGTAAATAGAGTCATTAGTGGTAATGAAATGATCATTAGTCCTAACGTGACCGATGCGGCCTCTATTGAAGGACAAACTTTAGATATTACGGTAAATAGAATGTTTGATGGTGCTAATAATATGCAACAATCGCCAATCACTTGGACTGCATATTACCGAAGAAATGATGTGGTTTGGTATGCAGATGGTTACAATGATGCAGTAGATATTATAAAGTATGTAGGAGAAACCAAATCCTTTGATATTGTACTCTTAAATAAAGGAGGGGTAAAGAGGAATTATACTATTTCAAATATTCCAAGGTGGATTTCATTAAGTTCAACTACAGGTACCATTGCTCCTAATAGCAAGCTGGTAATTACAGCTACCATTGATAAGGATTATGCAACTGGTGAGTTTATTGAAAACATGAGTTTAAGTTCCGACTTTGGTTATGACGAAAAACTGCAAGTAAAATTAAGGGTACTTGCCAAAGCGCCCGACTGGAATGTAACACCAACTAATTTTAATTATAGTTTAAATATTATTGGAAGGTTAAAATTAAATGGAGTTTATTCCAATGATATATACAATGCATTGGCTGCATTTAAAAATGACACGGTGGTAGGTGTTGCAAAAATGGAATACAATGATACCTACAAGCAATACTTTATGTATTTGACCGTGTATAGCAATACACCAAGTAAGGATTTAATTACATTTAAAGTTTGGGATGCAACCGAAGGAAAAATTAAAGAATTAACCTTTGATGGAGCGCTTTCTTTAAGCTTTATAGATAATGATGTGTTTGGTTCGCCAGCAAGTCCTGTTATTTTTGAAAATACAACCTTGGTAGAACAAGATATTAGTATTAATAAAGGTTGGACTTGGATTTCTATGTTTGTAAATGACCCTAATTTTAAAAACCTGAATAATTTAACAAGCAAACTAAATTTAGCAACTGGTGATAGAATTATAAATGGTTCAAGTCAAGAAATTTATTCCAAAAATATTGTGCCTTATACTTGGTCGGGTAGCATTAGTTCCAATGGCGGTTTGTCAACTTCAAAAATGTATAAATTATACATTGCAAACCCTCAAACTTTAAATATTAAGGGTACGTACATAGATCTAGCTACTTGGTCTTATCCAGTAAACCTAAATTGGAACTGGTTCCCTTATCCATTACCATTTAACAGGCTTACGGTAGATGCCATGGCATATTTTGATGCAACTAATGGAGATTTAATAAAGTCTCAAACACAATTTGCGATTTATGATGCCAAGCTAGGTTGGAGCGGATCCTTAAAATATCTTGAGCCAGGTAAGGGGTACATGTTAAAATCTGCTAAAGCACAAACTTTTTCGTTCCCAACCTATTTAACCAAAACATTGTCTGATAATAAATCAGCACCTAAAGATAGTATTTGGAAAATTGGTCAAACTTCAAATGTTATAGCTACCAATGCAGCTAGCAATATGTCGTCCAGTGCTTTTATATCCGTTTCGGAAGGTAAAGTTTTAGCAAACGAAGTGGTGATTAAGGATTTTAGTAAGTACACACAAAATATGAATGCCATTGTTAAAATGCCACAAGGGTATAGTGAACTTCAAGTATTTGATGACCAAGACCAATTAAAAGGCATTGCTAAATCCGAAGCCAGTGATGGATTGACATACATTACTATTTTTGGCGATAAGCCTCAAAATTTATATTTCTATGTAAATGATGGTGCTGCAGTTAAAAAGTCAAGTTATGTTTCCAGCTTTACCACCAACGGAATATTAGGAACCGTAAATGATCCAGTAATTTTAAATTTTGATAACGATAATACCATTAGGACCTATCCAAATCCTTTTGCTACCGAATTTAGTTTACAAATAAATTCTAATAAAAATCAAAAAGCGGTGGTTTCGGTATTCTCAATTTCTAGTCAAATGCTGTATAACCAAGAAATTGAATTATTTAAAGGAACCAATACCAGAAAAATTACGGTAAATGGAATAGACGGCGTTTATTTAATTAAAGTTCAAATGGAAGGCACTGATTATCTAAAAACCATCATTAAATCTAATCCTTAATATGAGAAAAGTTGTTGCAATATTATGTGGTTTGATTTTGTTATGTTCCAATACAGAAGCGCAATCCCCAAGTTGGAAAGTAATTGAAAATAATTTTCAATACACCATGACTTTTTTAAGTTTTATTAATTCAGATGGGATAGTGCTTTCAAGTACCAATGATAAAATTGGCGCATTCGTAAATGGAGAGTGTAGGGGTGTGGCTAATTTAATTTACGAGACTAGTCAAAAAAGATACTACGCATATTTAACTGTTTTCTCAAATAGCGAATCCGATGTGGTCAATTTTAAAATTTATGATGCTAATAAAAATACAATAAAGGATGTTATTAAAACTGTTCCATTTGTAATTAATAACCATACTGGAAGCCTATTACAAGCCTATTGTTTTACAAATACGGTATTAAGTAGTAGCGCCGAGTTAACCGATTTAAATTTCACCAATGCTACTCGAAAAACTTTTGCAATAACAGGAAATACGGTAAGTGTAACTATTGATAAAGCCCAAAATATGGGGGCATTAAATACTACTTATACAGTAAGTCCTAATGCAGCTGTCTTTTTAAATGGCGTAAAATTAGTATCAGGTGCTAATTCAGTGGACTATACTTCACCTGTTACACTACAAGTAAGATCCCAGGACGAAACGGTTGTAAAAGACTGGATCGTAAAATTAAGTATACCCATGTTCTTTTATAAAAAGAACGTGGTTTGCTATGCCAAAGGGGAAATAAAAGTAGATTGCCCAAAAGATGGTGAATTAGTTGCTTTAAGTTTTAATGGCCAACAAATAGCATCTCAAGCATTAGTAAATGGGACCACAACTTTTAAAAATTTAAATTCAGGGGTATATATAGCAACTGTTTTAGGGGTTTCAAAAACAATCACTATCATTAATTTATAATTTTAATAAATGAGATTTAATTATACAATAATATTATTATTTATTTTCATTACAACTGTTTTGCTTATTTCTTGTAAAAAGCTTGACACCAGTGCATTAAATGGAATTACCCCTGTTTCAATTAAATTTTTAAGATCGGATAGCACCATTATAAAATCAGGAGATTGCGTGAGTCCTTATTTTGATTATTTATTAGAAATAAATGTAAAAATAGATAACGAGTCATCAAACTTACCTCGTACCGTAGAATATACGTATAATGACAGCACTTTTAAAGTTGAGTTTACAAAAACGGGTAAAAAGTATGCTAAAGTCAAGTTTATAGAGGGGGTCAATAAGGCTCAATTAACTTTAACAACATTAAAAGATTCACTAGTTACTCATTTTCAAGAATTTGAGTTAGTAAATTAGGTAGTTTAAATAATTATTGCATGCTTATGAAAAAGTATTTTAAATTAATAGCCCTAGTTCTTTTAGTTGTACAAACTAGTTTACTAAAAGCCAATAGCAGTGAGGAGTATCCTATCGAAGGTCGTTGGGACTTAACGGTGAATTATGAAAATCGTTTGGCCGCCTCTTGGTTAGAAGTAAGACATTCTGGTATTAATGGATATATAGGTAGGTTTGTTTGGGAAGGAGGCAGTGCAAGGCCTGTTTCAAAGGTAGCATTCAAAGAAGGTAAAGTTTCATTTCATATTCCAGCTCAATGGGAAAAAACCGATAATGAATTAATTTTTGATGGCATCTTAAAGGACGGAAAACTTTCTGGCACCATAATTAACACCAATGGGAAGTCTTATGTATTTACCGGTGAGCGTGCTCCAAAGTTATGGCGAGAAAAAGCTCCTAAATGGGGCAAACCAATTAAGCTGTTTAATGGCAAGGATTTAACTGGTTGGGAAGTGCTTGGAAAAACAAATCAATGGGTAGTAGAAAATGGGGTTTTAAAAAGTCCAAAATCTGGAGCTAATATTAGATCTATAAAAACTTTTGAGGATTTTAAATTACACATTGAATTTAAATATCCAAAAGAAAGTAACAGTGGTGTTTATTTAAGAGGTCGTTATGAAATTCAAATTGAGGACAATAAAGGATTGGAGCCAATGAGTATTTACCTAGGTGGTATTTATGGGTTCATTGACCCTTGGCTAAATATGGCAAAGGATGCTGACCAATGGCAAAGTTATGATGTGGAACTTGTAGGTCGTATGGTCACAGTTTTTGCTAATGGGACTATGGTTATTGATAAACAAGAAATTCCTGGCGTTACTGGGGGAGCGTTGGATAGTAAGGAGGGGGAGCCGGGCCCCATTATGATGCAAGGGGATCATGGCCCAATTGAATTTAGAAATATTATTATAACGCCTGCAATTAAGTAAGATCAACCATTGGCTTGATTTAAATCATATATTATTGTTAGTCATTGCAATTATTTTGTAGTTATTAATAATATATGATTCATCCCTTTACCTATAAAACTGCAAATGAAGCTTTAAATTTAATTCAAAGCGGGCATCGAATTTTTATTCATGGCAGTGCTTGCACACCATTGTATTTACTTAGGGAGTTGGCAAAACAAAAGGAAAGGCTTAAAAATGTAGAAGTAATTTCTATCACACTGCAAGGAAAAATAGATATTGCAAATCCTGGTTTTGAAAATTCTTTTCATATTAACTCTTTATTTGTTTCGGAACCAATACGCAGTGCAGTAATGGATGGGAGAGCCGATTTTATTCCTGCATTTTTAAGTGATATTCCAGACATGATACGTACCGTGCTTCCGGTGGATGTAGCCATTGTTCAAGTATCTGCACCCGACATGCATGGCTATTGTACTTTAGGAACTTCGGTAGATATTGCACGTACTGCAGTGAATTGTGCCAAGTATATTATTGCACAAGTAAATCCTCAAATGCCAAGAACGCATGGGGATGGAATGATTCATACCGACCGATTTGCAGCTATGGTATTTCATGATGAAACATTACCACAAGTGGATTATAGTTCAAAAATTACTGAAACCGAATTGCAAGTTGGAAGTAATGTTGCTGCATTAATTGAGGATGGAAGTACTTTGCAGGTGGGAATAGGAACCATACCTGATGCAGTTTTAAAAGCATTGGGTGGCCACAAGAATTTAGGGATGCATACCGAAATGTTTAGTGACGGCGTGATTGATTTATTTGAAAAAGATGTCATTAATAACAAAATGAAAAAAATTCATCCTAATAAATTAGTAACCTCCTTTGCACTTGGAACAAATAAATTATACAATTACGTTAATGACAATCCTGCTATTAATTTTTTAGATATTGACTATGTAAATGATCCTCATGTAATTAGACGCAATCCAAAAGTAATTGCAATAAATAGTGCAGTTGAGGTTGACTTAACAGGTCAGATTTGTGCTGATAGTATTGGCAAATACCAATACAGTGGTATTGGAGGGCAAATGGATTTTATGCGTGGTGCTGCTTTAAGTGATGGGGGGAAACCAATTATAGCTATGACAAGCCAAACTAAAAAAGGAATATCTAGGATAGTCCCTTATTTACAACAAGGAGCAGGAGTAGTTACAACACGCGGTCATATACATTATGTAGTCACCGAATTTGGCACTGCTTATTTATATGGCAAAAACCTTCGTCAAAGAGCAAAAATGCTTATTGATATTGCCCATCCTAATGACCGTGAATTTTTAACACAGCAATGTTACGTAAGGTTCAAAACATTTATTTAACAAACACAACTTCGTTGTAAGGAACGCGGTTTCTTGGCCCCCAAATACCTTCCTGTGTTGCTTTTCCAACCGATATAATCATATTTATTTCGGCACCACATGGCAGATTAAGTGCTTTTATTACACGCTTTGAATCAAAGCCTTCCATTGGGCAGGATTCAAAACCTTCAGATGCAATAGACAACATAAATGTTTGTGCTGCCAATGCACATGACTTATGAACAGTAACTCTTTGGTCTGCTTTACCTCCTAATCTAAAAAATGGTTTAGTAAGTCCCATAAAAAAACTAATGGATTTTCTTATTAATGTAAAAAAACCAAACCAATCCGAGCGGTAGGCTAGTGGCATTAATTTACCGTAATAATCTAATCCTCTTTTTTGCATTTTATTGGGTTCGCCAACAATGGTTTCTTTCACTTTATCTAAATTCCAATTTGCTCTTTGTTTCCATAAATCACCACGCGTTACAAATACCACCATTTGTTTAGCTGTTTTTGCAGCTAACTGGTCAAGGCAAAGTGCTGTAAATTGTTCTTTTAATGCCGGGGTTTGTATCCAATAAAATTCCCATAATTGCATATTGCTGCTATTTGGGGATAATATTGCACGCTCCAAACTTCTTTGAATGACTTCATTAGGCACTTCCACATTGGGGTCAAATTTTCGGTTTGATCTTCTTTTTTCAATTATTTCATCAAAGTAGTTAGTGTTCATATTAAATATTTAGTTTAAAAGGTGTAATTTAAAGCAAACTTTTATTGCATGCTAAAAAAAATTATAATTGGTTTTGTTGCAATCCTTTTAATTGGCTTGGGCCTGAGCTTTACACCTAATTTTTCTCATTTAAGAAATTTTGCAAAATGGGGAAAACATACCATTCATGACTATAAAACACATCCCTATAATATTGTTGCAAAATCGCCTCAACCACAGTTTTGGCCATTGGATTCAAGCTATAATAAAAAGCAATTGCCAGATTCTTTATTAGCCATCATTGATTCTAATAATACACACGCATTTTTAGTTTTTCAAGATGGCAAATTATTATATGAAAAATATTTTGATGGCTATACGCCTCAAACCTTAAGTGGATCTTTTTCTGCTGCAAAGAGTATTATTTCTTTACTAATTGGAGTTGCAATTGATGAAGGAAAAATAAAATCGGTGGATGATTTAGTAGGCGATTATGTTCCAAGATTTAAAAAAGATGGCTGGGAAAAATTACGCATAAAAGATTTACTTACCATGAGTTCTGGTTCCAATTACAAAGAATCCGATGGAAGTTATTTTAGCTTAAATGCATCGGCATATTATGGGGACGATGAACAATTTTTAATTGATAATTTAAAGCCAAAGGAACCCGCAGGTGTAAATTGGGAATACCGTAGTGCCGATACGCAAGTATTAGGATTTATAGTGGAGAAAGCCTTTGGGAAAACTATTTCAGAATTAGTTTCAGAAAAATTTATGGTACCTATGGGTGCCGAAGCCGATGCTAAGTGGTTAACCGACGGTGCTAAAAAACATGAAAAAGCTTTTTGTTGTTTTAATGGGGTTGCAAGGGACTATGCCAGGTTTGGGCAATTGGTTTTACAAAATGGAAAATGGGGCAACAAGCAAATTGTATCTGAAAAATATATTCAAGCAGCTACTAGTCCTGCTTCTTATTTAAAGGATCCTACCGAAAATGGAAATCCAGTGGACTATTATGGATATCAATATTGGATGTTCTCCGAGCAAGGACATAAAGTAATTGCACAAAACGGATTATTTGGTCAGTATGTATATATTATTAAAGATAAAAATGCAGTAGTGGTAAGACTTGGTGAAACCAAAGTTGTAAAACCAATTCACCATGCACAACCAGAAAATTTTAGTTATGTAGCAGCTGCATTAACTATTTTAAAATAGTTAAATATCAAAACTACAAGCAAAAAAAAGGGAGCTTCATTTGAAGCTCCCTTTTTTTTATTAATATGCTACTATTAAAATATATCCATTGCTTTTGCAAAATAAGTTGCAGTACCTGGTAATGCTAACCAGAAAAACTCTCTATAAACAAACATTAAGGTTACCATAATTGCTAACCATGCAAAACAGTAGATCCAGTATTTTTTTGTGTTTTTTTGTGCTTCCATTGTATTGGTATTATTTTAAAGTTGTTTTTAGACTTGGCAAATATACAATTTTTATCTTTTTGTTCTATAATTTAGGGCCATAACTGTATTTAAGATCTACTTTCCAACCATTTGGGCTTGCTACCACTTTAACCCATTTCTGAATTTTATCATGTGAATTGGAGTAAATAATAGCTGCGGTTTGGTCGTTTATAGTTTTTACTTCATTTATTTGAATAGAGGCCTGTCTTAATAAAGTGCGACCTTCCTTGTCTAAAGCAAAATAAGCCTTTGTCATTTGTTCAAAATAAGCTTGGTTTTTAGCATCCAATAACAAGTATTCATGCGCTTTTTTCATATCACCTTGCATATAATTTTCAATAAAATATCTGCCTCCATCCAAGGGGTTATCGGCACGCTCGGCTGGACTTGAATTATTACATGAAGTAACTATTATAAATAGGCATATGGATAATATCAGATTTTTAAGCATACTCAAAGTTAAGCCAAATTTTAATGTTAAATTTGCTTCAATGAATGGTAATTTTATGAAAAAAATATTATTTGGTTTAGGTTTTTTTATTGCCTTTAGTTTAAATGCACAACAAAAGCATCCTACCTTTATGGAGCAAGGAAATATTTATGAAGTTAATATTCGTCAATATACCAAAGAGGGGACATTAAATGCATTTGCGAAGCATTTGCCTAGGTTACAAAAAATGGGTGTCAAAACCATTTGGTTTATGCCGCTTCAGCCAATTTCTAAAGAAGGTCGTAAAGGAACCTTAGGTTCTTATTATTCTGTTGCAAGTTATACACAAGTCAATCCTGAATTTGGTACCCTAAACGATTTCAATAAAATAGTTACAAAAGCGCATGCGCTTGGCATAAAAGTGCTTATTGATTGGGTGCCTAATCATAGTGGCGCCGACCATCCTTGGTTAAAAACGCATTTAGATTTTTATGAAAGAGATAGCACAGGAAAAGCAATTTATACTGCCGATTGGTCTGATACCCGAGAATTAAATTATGATAATCCAGTAATGGAGGATAGCATGATTAATGCAATGAAATATTGGGTTAAAAATACTGCCATTGATGGTTTTAGGGTAGATGTTGCGTGGGGTGTGCCTTATCGTTTTTGGAATAAATGTATTCCAGCTTTAAAAAAGCAACGTAACTTATTTTTCTTAGCAGAGGCCGATGATCCTAAGTTGCATGAAACGGGTTTTGATGCCACATACAGCTGGACAGAGTTTCACGTAATGAACGACATTGCCGCTGGCACTAAAAATGTTTTATCACTTGATACTGTTTTAAATAAAATAGATACTAGTTTTATGAAAGGCGCTTGGCGTTTATATTTCACAAGCAACCATGATGAGAATTCATGGAACAAGGCCGACTATGCCACTATGCCTGGGAAAAAACATGCACCTTTTGCTATTTTTACGCAAACTTATAACAGAACCATGCCCCTTATTTATAGTGGCCAAGAGGAGCCTGTTTTAAGAGCCATTTCATTTTTTGAAAAAGACTCAATGGGGTTTAAAAAATATGAGCGAGCTTCGTTTTATAAAACAATTTTAAATTTAAGAAGTACCAATTCGGCATTTAAAGAAAACGCCATTTTTGAACGCATTAAAGTAAATAATCCTGAGAAAGTAATGGCGTATTCCAGAAAAAATGGAGAAAGCTTTGTGGTAGTAGTATTAAATTTATCCAACGAGCAACAAGCCGTAAAATTAAATAGCAACTTACCTTTTGGGAAAACCTATTTTGAGGTATTTGATAAATCCGAAACTAAATATATACAAGACTTGCAATTGCCAGCATGGGGGTATAAAGTTTTTGTATACGGAACAAAATAATCACTGGCTTAAACCACACCAAATGACAAAGAATAAATTAGTAGCACAAATTTTAGCAAAGCAATCCTATTTATGTGTTGGTTTAGACACAGACATTCAAAAATTGCCTGCCCATTTGCCAAAAAATAAACAAGGTGTTATTGAATTTAACAAAGCAATTATTGATGCTACCGCACCATTCTGTGTGAGCTATAAAATTAATACCGCTTTTTATGAATCACAAGGTGTGCAAGGCTGGGAGGCCATGGAAGCAACACTTGCGCACATTCCAGACACTCATTTTACAATTGCAGATGCTAAACGTGGTGACATAGGAAATACATCGGCCCAATATGCCAAAACATTTTTTGAAGTACTTCCTTTTGATGCAATCACTGTTGCGCCATATATGGGTAAAGATAGCATTGATCCATTTTTAGCATATCAAAATAAATGCACAATTGTGTTGGGTTTAACCTCCAACGAAGGAAGTAAAAACTTTGAACAACAAAAATTAGCCAGTGGACAATTTTTGTATGAATCGGTTTTAGATCAGGTTGCAAGTTGGGGAACGGAAGACCAATTAATGTTTGTTGTAGGCGCTACTAAGGCAGAGGATTTTGCCGGCATAAGAAAAATAATACCAAATCACTTTTTATTAGTTCCAGGAGTGGGAGCGCAAGGTGGTAGCTTAAGCGAAGTAACCAAGTATGGTAAAAACAAGGAAGTGGGCTTGCTTGTTAATGCAAGTAGAGCAATTATTTTTGCAAGCACGGAAACAAATTATAACCTAAAAGCAGCGGAAGTGGCAAGTGAATATGCCAATGAAATGAAATTGTTGTTAAGCCATTAGTTTGTTATTCATTTTGTAAATGATGTATGGTTTCGCCTTCCATTTTTGCAATTACAACAGTTGCCACACTATTTCCTATAATATTTGTTATAGCCCTTGCTTCACTCATAAATTTATCTACTCCCAATAAAAACGCCAATCCTTCAATAGGAATTTTTTGTAGCGAGGCAAGGGTAGAGGCAAGTACTATAAATCCACTACCAGTAACACCTGCAGCCCCTTTGGAAGTAAGCATTAATATTAATATGGTAGTTACAATTTCGGCACCACTTAATGGAACATTATATAATTGTGCAATAAAAATTACAGCCATGGATAAGTAAATAGAGGTCCCGTCTAAATTAAAAGAATAGCCCGTTGGTACTACCAATCCCACCACCGACTTAGAACAACCCATTTTCTCTAACTTATTCATAAGCGAAGGCATGGCAGGCTCGGATGAAGAGGTTCCAAAAACAATTAGTAATTCCTCTTTAATATGTGCGAGTAATTTAAAAATGGAAAGCTTGTAGTATTTTAAAATAAGCCCTAGGATTACAAAAATAAAAAGGATCATAGTTAGGTACATGGTCCCCATTAATTTACCCAATGGGATTAATGTTTTTAGTCCATATTTGCCTATGGCAAATGACATTCCTCCAAATGCAGCAATAGGTGCTAAATACATTACATATTTTAAGCCAATAAAAACATAATGTGTAATGCGACCTAAACTATGAATGTATTTTTCACGTTTTGGGAAATAATTTAAAGCAAAGCCTAAAATGATAGCAGCAAGTAAAACCTGTAAGTTGGTGTTTTGAGCAATGATACCTAGTAAATCAAAATGGCTTGCTTTGGTATACTTGGAAGGGTCTTGCATTTGTAACCCCTCTTTATTAATTTTTCCTGGCTCAAGCCACAAAGCAACCACCACCCCAATGGCTAGTGAAATAGTACTCACAATTTCAAAATAAACTAAGGACCTTAAACCAATTCGCCCCACTTTTTTTAAATCGCCCATGCTTGCAATGCCCAAGCAAACGGTTAAAAAAATAATAGGGAAAGTAAATGCCTTGATAATATTTATAAACCACTTTGCAATTGGCTCAAATTTAACAGCAGTTGCGGGATCGTAAATGCCAATTAAAACCCCAGCAACAATGGCTAGTAAAACATAAAAGCTAAGGTGGATAATTACTTTTCTCATAGGATGGATTGTGCTAGTAAATATAGTTTTTTTTAGGTTGTTTAAGTTACCTTTGAGTAAGATTGTTTTACCACAAAACTCAAGTTATGGCAGTAAGAATGGATTTATTTGAATCACCCGATTATTACGCTTTGGATGATTTGTTAAGTGAGGAGCATTTAATGGTTAGAGCAGCAGTTCGTGATTACGTAAAAAAAGAAATCTCTCCCATTATTGAAGACTATGCTCAGCGTGCCGAATTTCCACAACAAATTGTAAAACAATTAGGGGACCTAGGTTGCTTTGGCCCAACAGTTCCAACAAAATATGGTGGGGGAGGTTTGGATTATATTAGTTACGGTATTATGATGCAGGAATTAGAGCGAGGCGATAGTGGTGTTCGCAGTACTGCAAGTGTGCAAGGGTCGCTTGTGATGCATCCCATTTTTGCATATGGATCGGAGGAGCAAAAAAATAAATTTTTACCTAAGCTTGCAACCGGGGAGTGGTTGGGTTGTTTTGGATTAACCGAACCAAACCATGGATCCGACCCAGCTGGTATGCTTACGAATATTAAGGATGCAGGTGATCATGTTATTTTAAATGGCGCAAAAATGTGGATTAGCAATGCCCCATTTGCACAAATTGCTGTTGTGTGGGCAAAAAATCAAGAGGATAAAATTGTAGGTTTAATTGTGGAGCGTGGTATGGAAGGTTTTAGCACACCCACCACACATAATAAATGGAGTTTGAGGGCAAGTGCAACAGGAGAATTGGTTTTTGATAATGTAAAAGTGCCTAAAGAAAATATATTCCCAAATGTTATTGGTCTTAAAGGTCCATTAGGCTGTTTAAGTAAAGCAAGGTACGGTATTGCATGGGGGGCATTAGGTGCCGCTATGGATTGTTATGACACTGCGTTAAGATATAGTAAAGAGCGAGTGCAGTTTGGTAAACCAATTGCTGGTTTTCAGTTGCAACAAAAAAAGTTAGCGGAAATGTTAACCGAAATTACAAAGGCGCAATTATTAGTTTGGCGATTAGGTGTTTTAATGAATCAAGGTAAAGCAACTCCAAGTCAAATTAGTATGGCAAAACGAAATAGCTGTGAAATAGCTACACAAATTGCAAGAGACGCGCGCCAAATGCTAGGTGGAATGGGTATTACAGGGGAGTATTCCATTATGCGCCATATGATGAATTTAGAAAGTGTCATTACTTACGAGGGAACACATGACATTCATTTATTAATTACAGGAATGGATATTACTGGTTTAAATGCATTTAAATAATTGTTTGATTTAGAAAAGTTATGGCAGCCGAAAAAATATTTTTAATTGGAATGATGGGTTCAGGAAAATCCTATTGGACTGGTAAAATTGCAAAGTGGATTAAGTCGGGAGCTTATGATTTGGATACACTCATTGAGCTAAACGAAGAGAAAACTATTTCTGAAATTTTTGCTGATCATGGGGAACCTTATTTTAGAAATGTAGAGGCTCAAATTTTAAAATGGTTTAAAGAAAAAAAGAAATATGTCCTAGCAACTGGCGGCGGCACGCCATGTAATCAGGCCAATATGGATTGGATGAAAAAAGAGGGGGTAATAATTTGGTTTGATGAATCTATCGAAGTGTTAGTTAAAAGGTTAGAAAGCGAAAAAGAACAAAGGCCGCTTATTGCTTCTTTAAATAACCAGGAACTTGTAGGCTTTTTACAAAATAAAATATTAGAGCGAACTCCATTTTATCAGCAAGCACATTACAGGCTTTCTAGCGAACAAATTTCTGAAGCCTCACTAAAAAAATTAATTCAAAAGCATGTATCGTAAAATTTTACTTTGGGGATTAATACTTTCACTTTTTTCTGTAGCTTTTGGCGCTTTTGGTGCACATGCGTTAAAGCAATTGGTCTTGCCCGAAAAAGTTGCTTTATTTGAAACTGGAGTACGCTATCAATTCCTACATGCCTTTGCACTTATTTTACTTGCATCATATGCACATCAAAATAGCAATGATATTGTTAATCAAAAGGATATTGCTTGGGCTTCCAACTTTTTTTTATTAGGAATCATGTTTTTTAGCGGGTCCTTGTATTTGTTAACTTTTCAGCCCTTGTGTTCCTATAATTTTAGCAAATTGGCTGGTCCTATTACGCCCATTGGCGGACTTTTTTTAATACTAGGTTGGGCTACTTGGGCCAAGTTGGTTTGGCAGCACAAAGTGGATAAGTAGCCTAGGTTAATTTCAATTTTACACATTACACAAAAAACCTTTTTCTTCCTATTTGGATAACTTATATTTGTTACTATGGCAAATACGCTTAGAAGCAAAAAAGAACCAAAAATTAGCGAAGCAGCTTTAAACCCAGACAAAGAGGCTTCTGTAAATGTAACCGAAGTAGTGAAGGACGAACGTACCTCAAAAATCATAGGTTTAATTTTATTATTATTCACCATTTTTCTTTTTGTTGCATTTACATCTTATTTATTTACTTGGCAGGAGGATCAGGATAAAGTGCAGTTATGGAGAACACATTTATTTTCCACCAACGATGTTAAAGTAAATAATCAGTTAGGGTTTATTGGCGCATTTATAGCGTATCAAATCATATTTAATGGGTTTGGTTTGGCTTCTTATTTATTTTGTGCTTTTACTTTTGTGATAGGGGTGAATTTATTTTTCACTAAACCTATTTTTAGTATATGGAGAAATGTGCGTTATGTATTATTAGGGTTATTGGTATTAAGTACTTGCTTTGCTTTTGTTACAAGAGGTGCTGCGTTTTCATGGGGAGGCGCTGTGGGGGAATACAATAGTAGCTGGCTTATTAAATGGATTGGTAGTTTTGGAACTGGCGCACTTTTATTAGTTGCAGGGTTTAGTTATTTCATTTGGAGATTTAATCCAAGTTTTAATATTCCTAGTTTCAATTTCTTAATTCCTAAAAAGAAAATTGCACCCAATTTAACCGAAGAAGAAATTGCATTTATTGCCGAAGCCGAAGCCGTGCGAAAAGAGTGGGACTTAAATAATCCAAGTCCAATAGAGGAAACAGAAATACCTGTTGGAAATACACTTTCAAATGAGCATTCAGAAAATGGCATTACAGTAATTATGCCAGAGTCCGATGAGGAAGTAACCAATGAAAGAGGCAAGCTTTTTATTGATGGGTTGGCTCCAACACTAATTACCGATGAGCCTATTGACAACATAACTATAAAATTAAATGAGGAAACAGAGGAGCTAGTTGAATTAAATACATCCTCAAACCAAGTAGCCGATTTTACAGATTTGGACGATGAATTATTAGAAGATCTTGACTTGGAATTGAATGAAGGTGTAAAGGAAGAAGTGGTTACTGCTGCAGCCATTGGTAGTTTGGCTACTAAGTATGATGCAACATTAGATTTAAAAAATTACAAGTACCCATCTATTAATTTATTAGAAACGCATGGCTCTGAAAAAATTGTACAAGACCCTGAGGAATTAGAGACGTATAAAAATCAAATCATTGCCACTTTAAAAAATTATGATATTGCCATTCAGCGTATTTCTGCAACTGTTGGTCCAACTGTAACTTTATATGAAATTGTTCCAGCTCCAGGCGTGCGTATTAGTCGTATTAAAAACTTAGAGGACGATATTGCATTAAGTTTAGCTGCTTTAGGTATCCGTATTATTGCACCTATTCCAGGAAAGGGAACTATTGGCATTGAAGTACCCAATATTCGAAAGTCGGTAGTGAGTATGAAAACATTACTAGCTAGTGAAAAGTTTCAAACAAGTACTTTCTCTTTACCTATTGCCATTGGTAAAAAAATTGACAATGAAAATTTTATAGTGGACCTTGCAAGCATGCCACACTTATTAATGGCAGGTGCTACAGGTCAGGGAAAGTCGGTTGGATTAAATGCAATTTTAGTTTCGCTACTTTATAAAAAACATCCATCACAATTAAAGTTTGTGTTGGTGGATCCTAAAAAAGTAGAGCTTAGTTTGTACCGTGTAATTGAAAAACATTTCTTAGCAAAACTACCAGGAGAGGAGGATGCAATTATAACCGATACTAAAAAAGTAATCAATACTTTAAATGCATTGTGTATTGAAATGGACAACCGTTACGATTTATTAAAAGAGGCAGGTTGTAGAAATATTAAAGAGTACAACGAGAAATTTACTGCGCGTAAATTAAATCCTGAAAAAGGGCATCAATACTTACCATTTATTGTTTTGGTAGTAGATGAGTTCGCGGATTTAATTATGACTGCAGGCAAAGAGGTTGAAATGCCAATTGCTCGACTAGCGCAGTTAGCACGTGCAGTGGGTATTCATTTAATTATTGCAACGCAAAGGCCATCTGTTAATATTATTACGGGTACAATAAAAGCAAACTTCCCTGCGCGAATTGCATTTAAAGTATCAAGTAAAATAGATAGTCGTACCATTTTAGATGCCGGTGGTGCCGAACAATTAATTGGTAAAGGAGATATGCTTGTAAGTTATAATGGTGAAATAACTCGTTTGCAATGTGCTTTTGTGGATACCCCCGAAGTTGATCGAGTTTGTAATTTTATTGCAGAGCAAAAAGGATATCCTCAAGCATTTTTACTTCCAGAATATATGGATGAAAAAGATATGGATGCCGGTGGTTTTGATGCTGGCGACAGAGACCCTTTATTTGAGGATGCTGCTAAACTTATTGTAAGTGCGCAGCAAGGATCAACTTCCTTAATTCAAAGAAGAATGAAGCTTGGATATAATAGGGCTGGAAGGCTAATGGATCAATTAGAATCGGCTGGTATTGTAGGGCCAAGCCAGGGTAGTAAACCTCGTGAGGTATTATATAAGACCGATACAGAATTGTACGATTTCTTACAAAACTTGTAATACATTTCATTTTCCAATCCTAGTTTAACATACCATTAAACTAGGATTGCTTATTTTTGTCAAAGCTTAATACCAATAATACTATAAATACCATAATGAGATATTTACTTGTTTTTACAGCATTGCTTTTATTTAGCAATTTAAATGCACAAAAGGATCCCCAGGCCAAGGCATTACTTGATCAAATTGGAGCCAAAGTAAAGCAAGCAAAAGGCATTTTAGTAAGTATTCAGCTTATTTCTAAAAACAATAAGGGTAAGGCATTAGGCACTAAATCCATCAATCTTAAAATGAAAGGGGATAAATATTATATGCAGCAAGGAACTATGGAAATTGTGTGTGATGGGGCTAATATTTACAATTTTGACGGGGCAAATTCTATCTCAAAATCTAGTGTGGCCGAATCGGATCAAACCCTAAGTCCACAAAAATTATTAGCAGGTAACTATGATAAAGACTTCAATTTCAAATTGTTAAGTCAGGATGCGGGAAAGGCAACTATTGAGCTTTCTCCCATTGATAAGCGTAAAAACTTTCAAAAAGTAACTTTAATTCTGGATAAGCTTAAATCGGCCCTATCTAGCGCCTCAATTTTGGACAAAAGCAACAATATTACCGACGTAAAAGTGGTCTCTATTAACTATGCTGCCACCCTGGAGGACAAATTATTCCAGTTTAATAGGGCAAAATACCCAAAAAACGTTGAAATATTTGATTAGGATTCATAGTTTTCCCCTTATCTTTGCAGCCGAAATAAAAGAAAAAACCGTGACTAACAGTTAGTCACAAAAAAAGAAGATTACATGTCTATACTTACAAAAGAAAAGAAAGCAAGCATTTTTGCTGAATTTGGTGGCAAAGCAACTAACACAGGTTCTATCGAAGGACAAATTGCTTTGTTAACACAACGTATTGCGCACATTTCAGGTCACTTGAAAGCAAACCACAAAGACCATTCAACTCAAAGAGGTTTAATGCAATTGGTGGGTCAGCGTAAGCGTTTATTGGTTTATTTACAAAAACATAACCTTACTGGTTACCGCGCACTAATTGAAAAATTAGGCTTAAGAAAATAATTCAAGAACTACTTATAATAGCTGTCCCAACTGTCAAACACGGTTGGGATTAGTTGTTTATATAGGTGGGTAAAGCTTCACTACCAAAAAATTAAAAATGTTATCACAACCAAAATCAGTAAAGTTCGAGGTTAATCCTGGACAAGAAATATTTATCGAAACAGGTAAACTAGCACGTCAAGCCGACGGAGCCGTTACTGTTAGACAAGGAAATTGTATTTTGTTAGCAACTGTAGTAGCTAACAAAGACCCTAAAGACGGTCAAGACTTTTTCCCATTAAGCGTTGACTACCAAGAAAAGTTTGCATCTGCAGGCCGTATCCCTGGTTCATTCTTTAAAAGAGAAGCGCGTTTAAATGACTACGAAATTTTAACAAGCCGTTTAATTGACCGTGCGTTAAGACCTTTATTCCCTGAAGATTATTTATGCGATGTGCAAGTATTAATTTCATTGGTATCTAGCGATGAAAATGTAATGCCTGATTCATTAGCATGTTTAGCAGCTTCTGCAGCTTTAGCAGTTTCTAATATTCCTATTAAAGAAATTATTTCTGAAGTAAGAATTGCAAAAATTGATGGCAAATTTGTTATCAATCCTTCAAAAGCGGATTTAGCAAAATGTGAATTAGAATTTATCATCGCAGCAACTGAAAAGAATTTGATGATGGTAGAAGGTGAAGCGAAAGAATGTTCTGAAGAAGAATTAGTGGAGTGTTTAGAAATGGCACACGAAGCAATCAAAAAACAAATTAAAGCGCAAGCTGAATTAAGAAAGATTGTTGGTATCACAGAAGTACGTGATTACAAGAAGCCAGAACAAGACGAAGACATCAAGAAAAAAGTATACGATTTTGCAACTGCAAAAGTAGACGCTATCGCAAGAATGGGTTCTGCTAAGCATGAGCGTAGCGATGCATTTAGTGCATTGAAAAAAGAAATCATGGAACATTTAGGTACCGAGATTACCGACTTGCAAAAGAAATTAGCAGGTAAGTATTATGAGGACTTGAAATGGGAAGTGGTGCGTAACATGATTGTTGACAGTCGTATTCGTTTAGACGGTCGTCAGTTAGATCAAGTACGTCCTTTGGCAATGGAAACTTCTCCATTACCAACACCACACGGATCTTCTTTATTTACAAGAGGAGAAACTCAATCTTTAACTACCGTTACCTTAGGAACTAAGTTAGACGAGTTAATGCAAGAGACTGCACAAAGTGCTGAATACCAAAAGTTCTTCTTACACTATAATTTCCCTCCATTCTCAACAGGTGAAGTGAAAATGATGCGTGGTGTAGGTCGTCGTGAAGTAGGTCATGGTAACTTAGCGCAACGTTCTTTAAAACAAATGTTACCAGATAGCACAACTTTCCCGTACACACTACGTGTTGTTTCTGATATTTTAGAATCAAACGGTTCGTCTTCCATGGCAACAGTTTGTGCCGGTTCATTAGCATTAATGGATGCAGGAGTGCCAGTGCCTAAGCACGTGAGTGGTGTGGCCATGGGATTAATTTCAAGAGAAGATGGTAAGTATGCAATTTTAACAGATATCTTAGGCGACGAAGATCATTTAGGAGATATGGACTTTAAAGTTACAGGTACCAAGGATGGTATCTGTGGTGTTCAAATGGATATTAAAGTAGACGGTTTAAGCATGGATATTATGCGTGAAGCATTGTCACAAGCTAAAAAAGGTCGCTTACACATATTAGATGCAATGTATGAGTGTATGCCAGCTGCAAGAGCAGATGTGAAGCCACATGCACCTCGAATGGTTAAATTAATTATTGATAAAGAATTTATTGGTGCTGTAATTGGGCCAGGTGGTAAGATTATTCAAGAAATGCAAAGAACTACGGGTGCTACTATTAACATTGAAGAAGTAGACAACCATGGTGAAGTAAGCATTTTCTCTGCAAACAAGGATAGCTTAGATGCTGCGGTTAGATGGATTAATGGTATTGTAGCCGTTCCAGAAATTGGAGACGTTTATGATGGTGTTGTGAAAGGCATTAAAGAGTTTGGTGCTTTCGTTGAATTCATGCCAGGCAAGCAAGGTTTATTACACATTAGTGAAATAAGCTGGAAGCGTTTGGAAACAATGGATGGCATTTTCAAAGAAGGGGACGAAGTAAAAGTGAAGTTGGTAGGTTTGGATCCTAAAACAGGTAAATTCAAATTAAGCCACAAAGCTTTATTACCAAGACCAGAGCAAGCGCCTCGTGAAGACCGCGGTCCTCAACAAGATTAAATTAAATTTTAATACATAAAAAAGCCTCAGCATTAAACTGAGGCTTTTTTATGCTTTCGAATTAAGAAAAACTTAATAATTTCTTAACTTTCGTAGCTTTTTGTTAAAGGATTTAACAAATTTAGATTATATTCGTAATCTGAAAGCTTGTAAATGGTGCATAACAATGCAGCCTATTACAAGCTTTCTCCTTTAAGAAAAATAAGTTTAAAACAAAACATCAAAACATGAGTAAAAAAATCCTCGTGAGTGTTTGTGCTTTTTTGATGACTATCATGGTCGGATATTCGCAAACAGTTACTTTAACCGGAAAGGTTATCGACGAAAAAAATGCCCCTGTTGCTGGAGCTAGTGTTATTGAAAAAAGCACTAAGAAAGGAACAAGCGCTGGAACTGATGGTAGTTTTACTATCTCAGTTAAAAAAGGAGCTACATTAGTAGTTTCTGCATTAGGCTTTGAGGGAACTGAAGTTCCTGCTGGAAGCAAAATGACAATTACTTTAACTTCTGAAGTGAAAGCTTTAGCGGATGTAGTTGTAACTGGTGTGGGTGCTGCTACTTCTAAGAAAAAATTAGGGGTTGCGGTTGAATCAGTTCAATTGTCTAATCAAGTGAAAGTTTCTACTGGTGATGTTGGTCAACAATTAGTTGGTCAAGTTGCTGGTGCGCAAATCCAAAGTACTAATGGTACTCCGGGTCGTCCACTTCAAATTTTATTACGTGGTATTAACACCGTACAAGGTGGAACTTCACCAATGATTTTGATTGATGGTATTGAGGCAAGAGCAACTAGCTTAAACTCAATCGACGTAAACATTATTGAAAGAGTTGAGGTAGTACAAGGTGCTGCTGCAGCTTCTTTATATGGTGCGCAAGGTGCGAATGGTGTTATCCAATTATTTACTAAAAAAGGTAAGCAAGGAAAAATGAATATTGAATTTAGTTCATCTACTACTACAAATACTTTATTAAATATTGGTGGTTTAGCAAAAGCTCAAAATCATGCATTTGTAACAGATGCTTCAAATAACGTGTTAACTGGTTCTGGTGCAATTATGTCATTGGATCCAAAAACATTGGTATTTAACGGTGACGTACAATATAACTCTTTAGGTGTGCAAGGTTTAGCAGGAGCTGCTTATACAAGTATCCAAAACAAGCCTTATAATGCGAACTTAAAGTATTACGATCACTACAAGCAATTGTTAGGTGATGGTTATGCAAATAACGCATCTTTAACTATTTCTGGTGCAGGTCCTAAATCTGATTATTTGTTTTCTGGATCTACAAATATGCAAAATTCAAACTTTGTTAATAACGGAGACTATCAACGTTCTAACTTAACTAGCAAAATTGGATTAGAACTTGCTAAAGGTTTAAAGTTCACAACAACAAGTCAATTGGTTTACACTAAAAATACTTTGAATGACCAAACTGGTCGTAGTGTATTTTTTGCTTTAAACAATGCACGTCCTTTTGTTGACTTTACTCAAAAAGATTTAGATGGTAACTACGCAACTTACTTTGGTGCAGCTGCTGGTGTAAACCACACTAACCCTTTTTATACCAATCAATACTCAAGAACTTTAATTGAGAAAATTGATGTGATCCAAAACTTTAACTTAAACTATAAGTTACCTAAGTTCTTAGAATTGGATGCGAAGTATGCAATTAACTATTCTAATACGAACACAAACTATTACTACGACGATCAGTCTGGTAATGCTAACGCTGTATTACAATCTCGTTTCACTAGTAACTACAACCCTAACAGTTCTGCAAACGGAACTACAACAGGGGAGATAGATAATTATGTTGATCGTACTGTATTCCAAAACTTTATTGGAACAGCAACTTTTAGAACCGATTTCAAAAACGATTTCAATATTAATATTCCATTAAAGACATCTACTACAGCAGCATTTGACTACCGTAATAGTTTTTATAAGTCTTATGGTTCTTATGCATACGATGGTCCTGGTTATTCACCTTGGAACTCATCTCAAGCAGCTAACTTTAAAGTATTTACAGACTACGTACAGCCATTCGTGACTTATGGTCTTTTAGCGAACCAACGTTTTGATTATTCTGATTTTGCAGGATTCTCAGTAGGTGTAAGAAGTGACTATTCTTCTGCATTTGGTGCTGGTGCTACTGCACAAACTTTCCCAAGAGGTGATGCATTCTTAGCATTACATAAATTAAAGCCATTTGAGAAATTAAAGTTAGATAGATTCATCAATGAGTTTAAATTAAGAGCTGGTTACGGTGAGGCTGGTATTCAACCTGGTGCATTCCAACGTTTCCCAGTACTTAGTGCTGTGAACTTAGGTGCAAACAGTGATTTCGTTTCTCCAATTACAACTCCTAACAAAAACTTATCAGTAGAGTTATCAAAAGAAACTGAATACGGTACTGATTTAGGATTTAATTTACTTAACGGTAAGTGGTTTAAAACTGCAAATGTTGCATTTACATTATGGAACAGAGAAACAGTAAATGCAATTTACAGTGTGGATGCTGCTCCTTCTACAGGTGTGGGTGGTACATTGGATAACGCCTTTGGTTTAAAATCTAATGGTGTGCAAGCATCTTTAAACTTGAATGTATATTCTGGTAAAGATTTAACTTGGGATTTCATCACCAACTATTCTCAACAAACTTCTGAAATATCTTATGTAAAAGGACCTCCAGTAGTTATTACTTCAGGTGCTGGTAGCGTAGGTATTACTTTAAAACAAGGTTACAAAATTGGTCAATTCTTTGGTTACAGAATGATGAAGTCTTTGGATGAAATTAATCCTCAAACAGGTACTGCATTTATTCCTGAAGCAAGCCGTGGCTTATATGAAGTAGTTCATACAAGCGTAGGTGGTGACTGGGTTGTAAACAAATCAACTAAACAAGCAGTTGCATTACCAGGTCAATATAGCCTAGGTGATCCTAACCCTAAGTTTAACATGAGCTTTATTAATAACTTAAACTACAAGAACATTGTAACATTTAATATGCAATGGGATTGGGTTGCCGGTGCACACTTATATAACCAAACAAAGCAATGGATGTATCGTGATGGTATCCACCATGATTATGATAATCCAATTACTATTGATGGTCAAACTGCTGCATTTACTGCGTTTTATCGTAGTATGTATGCTGGTGGTGCTGCAAACGGTACTAAAAACTACTTCTATGAAGATGCAAGTTTTACTCGTTTAAGAAACTTATCTGTTGGTGTTGATTTAGCTAAGATTGTAAAAATGAAAGCATTTAGCCGTTTACAATTAGTATTGTCTGGTCGTAACTTAGTTACATTCACTCCATACTCTGGAATGGATCCTGAGGTAAACTACTCAACTAACTCTGCATTTGACCGCGGTTTAGATCACAATACAATTCCTAACACTAAACAATACACTATTGGTTTGAATGTTGGATTTTAAACCTTAACTAATAAAAAAATTATCAGATATGAAGTATAATAAATTTTTAGTTGGAATATTGGGATTAACCTTGAGCTTAACTGCTTGTAAGAAAGATCTTGATATCTCTAACACTAACTTACCTACACCAGAGAGTGCTCAAAACGAGCCTGGTGTTTTATCCTTTGCACAAGGAGCCATTTATCGTAATGGATTTTACGATCTAAAATACTCAGATGGAGTTTATGGCCGTTACTGGGCAGGTACTATCGGATTCCAAGAATTAATGGGTGACGTTATTGGTGCGGAAGCTGCAAATGCTTACATGAACCAAATTGGTTGTCCTGATAAAGTTACTTTGGACGATGGTACTGTGGTATTAAACCCAGCGAGCATCAAAACACAATATGCACTTTGCCGTTATGTAAATCAAAACGCACAAGGTGTAAGTAACACTACAAACTACCAATGGTCTTACATGTACAACATGATTACTGCTGCAAATGGGGTGTTAGATTTATGTAAAAAAGTAACCTTCTCAGGTACAGGTGCAGATTCTAAAAAAGCAACTGTTAAAGCTTGGGCTTACTGGTGGAAAGGGTATGCATACAGCCAAATTGGCTCTATGTATTATGCCGGTATTATCCAAAATAATACGCCTTCACAAGCAGCTACTAATGGCAACTATGTTACTAAGGAAGCAATTATTGCCGAATCAAATGCAAACTATGATAGTTGTGTAACTGCATTAGGTGCAGCTACAAGCACTGCCGATTATACTGCTACTATCACTAAATTGGTTCCTACTTTCTTACAAAAAGGAAAGGGTGGAGCTTTAACAGTGGATATGTGGAAGCGTAATATTAATACCATGAAAGCGCGTAACATTTTAGTAAACAATACTGTTTCTGCTATGACTGCTGCTCAATGGAATCAAATTTTAACATTAACTAATGCAGGTGTTACTTCAACAGATTTAATTTTCACTGCACGTACCGATGCTGCAGGTTCTTTTATAGAAAGTACTGTAGCGGATAAAACTTCTCAATCATCTGCAACTGGTTCTACTAACACTTACAAAGTAAGTGAGCGTTGGGTTCAAGAATTCAGAACAGGTGATAAACGAAAGGATAACAACGTGTTAACATTAGCTTCTGTTGGTTTGTTTAATACAGACCGTGGTAATTCATTTAACACACGTTATACACTTAAAAATGGTGGTAATGCTTTAGCGGGTGTTATTACTTATTCAAACACTACTTCAGGTGCAAATGAAATTACAATTGCAGCTACTTACGAAGAAAATGAATTAATGAAGGCAGAAGCTTTAATTAAAACAGGTGCTATTGACAATGGTGTAAAATCTATCGATGCGGTTAGAACTTACCAAGGCGCTGGTTTAGCTGCCATTGGTGCAGGTTTAACTGCAGATGCAGCTTATGAGGAATTAAGAGCTGAGCGTAGAGTTGCTTTGGCATTTAAAGGATTATCTTTTTATGACGCTCGTCGTTGGGATATCATTGCTCCAAATAAATCTCGTACTAACTGCGTAGTAGTTTCTTCTGCTGCTAAAGTATATACAAAAGCAACCATCGTTTACGGCTTCTTAGACTATTGGGATGTACCAGATAATGAATTGGCTTACAACCCAGCTAGTTCATCTTCTGCTCCAGTTAAGAACCCTAAGCAATAGTATATTCATAATCTATTTTTTTAGATTTATAAAAAACAAGACCCTTTTGGGTCTTGTTTTGTTTTAGGGATGTTTATCTTTAAGGTGTAGGAATTACTTTAAATAAACTAGATATGAAAAATAGTCTTATAGGTATTATAGCCTTTTTATTGTCTGTTCAAATGGGGATGGCTCAGGCAAATACCATTGGCACCACAGGCAAATGGGGCAGTCAAATATTTTTAAGTGATGTCAATGGTCGTGCCTTTGAAAACAAATATGATGGAATAGTAGGCAGTCCTTATTTTTTGCCCGATTATAAATATGCAACCATTTATATGTCGGACGGCAAGAAATATGATAATGTGAAAGCTAAAATAAATTTAGTAGAACATGAGGTAGTATTTATGGATTCCAAGGGTCAGGAGGGATATATTGGAAAAGGGTTAGTTTCATTGATTCACTTTTACGATACTACCAATGCAGGGATAAAAGGCTATATGTTTAAAACCGGGTTGCCTAAAATAGACAATCAAACTAATTTGAGTTTTTATCAAGTATTAAATCCGGAGGGGGGGCAATTGGTTAAATCTATCAATAAAACAATTGAGGAGCGTAGCAATGAGCTTTCGGGTGAGAAGTATAAGGAGTTTGTTACTAGAGAGAATTTGTATTTCTTTGAAAATGGAGTGATGCAGAAAGTTAAAAAAGACAAAGCATTTTTTGCTGCACTTTTTGTAGGCAGGGAGGCAGATTTTAATAAATATGTTTTATCAACAAAAATAAATTTTAAGGATGAAAATCAACTAGTTATACTGCTTAATTATTATAATGGTTTATATCATCCTAGAGAATAATTTACGAACCAATTATGCAAAAAGAATACATCCAAATAGCCTTTGACTTTAAAAGCCAAGATCAATTTGAAATGCTGGTTGCTCAGTTATCAAATTTAGGTTTTGAAGGGTTTAACGAGGAGGAAGCTGCCACAGGGATTAATAATGGAGTAGGTATGAGTAGTATATTAGGAACATCGGCAGGACTTGGGGAAGGCGCCGGTCATTGTAAAACTTTTATTTTAAGTACCGAATATATTGATAATAATATTGAAATTGAATTAAACAATATATTTAGTTTAATTTGTTTAAAGTATTCAAAATCAGTAATTAAGGAGAAAAATTGGAATGCAATTTGGGAGTCAAATTTTGAACCAGTTAGGATAGAAAACTTTGTAGGAATAAGAGCTAATTTTCATCCACCTTTTGAACCAGCAGTTAAGCATGATATTCATATAACGCCAAAAATGAGCTTTGGGACAGGGCATCATGGAACCACTTATACCGTAATGCAGATGATGGGGGAGCTAGATTTTAAAGACAAAACTGTGTATGATTTTGGCACTGGTACGGGCATTTTAGCCATATTAGCCGAAAAATTAGGGGCCTTTGAAGTTTTAGCCGTAGACAACGACGACTGGTGCATTGAAAACTCCTTAGAAAATATTCAAAACAACCAAAGCAAAGTAATTGAGGTAAAAAAAGTAGATACTGCTTTGCAGCATTTGCAGTTTGATATTGTTTTGGCCAATGTAAATAGGCATATCATTGAAGCAAATATGCAAGAGCTTTCCCAGGCAGGCAAAATGGGTGGCCAACTTATTTTAAGCGGTTTATTAGTTGAGGATCAGGAAGATATGATCAATTTAGCTACCTTAAATGGATGGAATTTTATTAGAATAAAGGAGAAAAATGGCTGGATAAGCCTTCTTTTTAATAGACATTAGTCTATGCCTTTTTCTATGTTAACAAATCATTAAACTTTTTGGTCGTATATTTGTATGCGCAAAAAGGATATTATGAATGAAGCATTATTAGTTGTTATAGCATATTTATTAGGATCTATCCCAACTTCGGTATGGGTGAGCAAATCTGTTTTCAAATTTGATATAAGAGATTATGGAAGTGGAAATGCTGGTGCTACCAACTCTTTTAGGGTTTTAGGCCCTAAATGGGGAAGCTTTGTAATGTTTGTTGACGTTACAAAAGGAGTAATTGCAACCTCATTGTATATTTTAATGCCATATTACTTAACCAACGAGCTAGCAAGAACTAACTTTATGATTATACTAGGGCTTGCTTCGGTTGTAGGTCATATATTTCCAATTTGGGCCAATTTCAAAGGGGGAAAAGGGGTAGCAACCATTTTAGGGATGGCACTTGCTATTCAACCTGCCGTTGCTTTGTTATGTTTAGTGGTATTTGCCTTTACTTTAATGACAACGCGCTTTGTATCCTTAAGCTCAATGCTTGCTGGAGTTGCTTTTATGGTATTAATCTTATTCATATTTGATGAGAAAGAAACGCTTTACCGATTATTTGCAATTATAGTTGCCTTTATGGTTGTAATTACCCATCAAAAGAACATTACCAGGCTTTTAAATGGTACCGAAAGTAAGGTCCCTTTATTTAGAAAAAAGAAATCTTCTGTTTAGTGTAATTAATTGCCTTTCAATTAGTTATATCTTTTTATTGAATTACTATTTGTTCTAGCTTAGAATTTAGTAACTTTGTCCTCCCTTAAATAATTTACTCATGACAGGACCTCAGCATATTTTAGAGAAGTTGCAGTTGAAAGAAGAGAAAAATTTACTGATTCAAGGGTTGCCTTCCTCTGTAGAGAAACAATTCGCAAAATTAAATTATAACAAAAATATCACCCCTTTATTAAAAACAAGGAAAATAGATTTTGCTTTAATTTTTGCTATCAATCAATTACAACTTAACAACATTCTTAAGGAAGTTTTTTCGGCTTTACATCCAGAAAGTAAACTTTGGATTGCTTATCCAAAAACAACTTCTAAGATTGTTTCTGATTTAAACCGAGACGCTAGCTGGGAAATTCTCTCTAAAAACGATTACGAGGCAATAAGACAAGTTACATTGGATCATGTATGGACTGCAATGCGTTTTAAAAAGGTAGATCAATTGCCAAATAAGAATAGAACATTTGTTGAATTCAAAGCTGCAGATATTAAGGTGGATGATTTTGAAAAAAGAATTATAGCCCTACCAATAGAATTAGATAAAATTTTAGCAGCACACGACGAAGCCAGAGATTTCTTTGCTTCCTTATCCATCTTAAATCAAAAGGAATACTTATCCTGGATTCAGGGAGCTAAAAAAGAGGAAACAAAGCAAAAGCGTTTAGAAGCAACTTTGGAAAAATTATTAGCAGGTAAAAATAACCCTTCTGAAAAGTAACCTCAAATATTAAAAGACATTGATTTATAGTTGAGTTAGTAAGTATAAAAAATCCCCAATTCATATTGGGGATTTTTATTTTTTATTAGGCACCTAAAATTTATTTAATGTCTATTTGTAAATAACAGTTCCTATGGTGGAAGTTAGTTCCTTTTCAATATCCTTTAAATGCTTGTGTATTTGCAGTAATTGAATTTGTTCTGATTCTGGAGCATGCTCAAGATCGGATTGATTTTGTACAATCATTTTTTTAATCTTGCGAAGTTTAAAATATAGTATACTAATATTTACCTCCACCATGATATCTTTTTCTGCTTCCTTTTTTTTAATACCAAGTTTTTCATTCCATCTAAGACTAAGCTCCAGCTCGGGTTCTAGCAGTGTTACTACCCATTTTTGCACACGTTCGTCGGGATGATATTGCAATGTTTTCCCATCTGGCATTTTGCCTTCATAAAACCATTTTTTATAAGCGTCTATTAAATAAATCATATCGCTATTCTCTAATGGGAAACTGTCTATCTCATCAAACACATATTGCGCAATAAATTTACCTTCGCTATTTTTTTCAATACCATGTTCAATTACCAATCGCACTAAATTTTTTTCATGCGCCAAATCCCTATCACCAATTAAATCAAAATTAGTATCATCGGGTTCTGAAGTAGGAAAACTTGGCATTAAAATAGCTGCTTCATCAAAGGACATTTTCTTTTCCTCTTTTACTATTTTATCACGCTTAAACTTATTCACTAATTGCGTTAATCCGGTTTCGTCAATACGAAGTATAGCGGAGCACTTTCTTACATATTCTTGCAGTTTGGTAAAATCCTCGGCCTTATTAATTTTACTTAGTGTTTCAGCAATCTGATTTACAAGTGAATTTTTTTTGTTTAAATCGGTACCAACATCTTTCAATTGCACTTCCAACTGAAATAATACAAAATCCTTTTTATTGCTTTGAACAAATTCGTTGAATGCTTCAGATCCAACTTTGTTCACATAACTATCTGGATCCTCTTTATCAGGTATTAAAACCAATTGTACATTAAGGCCTTCCTCAAGTGCCATGTCTAGTCCTCTAAGTGCTGCTTTAATACCTGCACTATCACCATCATAAATAATGGTTAGGTTTTGGGTATATTTTTTAATTAGCCTCAACTGATCCATGGTAAGGGAAGTGCCGCCACTTGCCACTACGTTTTCAATTCCTGCTTGGTGTAAACTAACTACATCGGTATAGCCTTCTACAAGTAAACACTCGTCCTTACTATTAATGGAATTACGCGCAAAATAAGATCCGTATAAGATTTTACTTTTTACATAAATTTCATTTTCAGGGGTGTTTATATATTTAGGGGACTTATCGTTTTTTGCAATTTGTCTTGCACCAAAGCCAATAATTTTTCCGGTAGTATTATGAATTGGAAAAATGATACGATCCCTATAATTGTCCTGCCATTCTCCATTGCGTTCTACAACTAAGCCGGTTCTTGCAAATAATTCGGGATTAAACTGATTTTGAATTAAGGCTTTGGCAAGGCCATCCCTTCCTGCAGGATTGTATCCAATTTTAAATTTTTCAACAATGGGCTTTAAAAAACCTCTGTGCTGCATATAACTCTGTGCAATAGTTTGGCCATCTTCGGTTTCCCAATATTGTTTGGTAAACCATTCCATTGCAAAATGATTAATGGCATATAAACTATCAGCAACCTGCTGCGCCATTTTTTGAGCAGGGCTAGTCTCTGTTTCCTCAATTTCTATATTATACCTAGCGGCAAGCCATCTTAGTGCTTCTACATAACTATACTTTTCATGCTCCATTAAAAAGGTAATGGTATTGCCACTTTTACCACATCCAAAACACTTGTAAATTTCCTTGGCTGGAGAAACCGTAAATGAAGGCGATTTCTCGTTATGAAAAGGGCAATTGCCTAAGTAATTGGTGCCTCGCTTTTTAAGTTTCACAAATTCACCCACTACATCAATAATATCAATGCGGCTTGTAATTTGTTGAATAGTTTGCGAGGTAATCATGAAGGCGAAAATAACTAATCTTGGGCACTAAATTCCATATCATCACTATCTAATAACGCCCTTTCAATTTCTTCCATATGAATAATGTCCCAGGCTTCCGTTTCGGTAGGGGTCATATTTAATAATGCTCCATATTCAGTGCCGTCCAAAATGTCCTGAAGTTTATTGGATAAGCAACAAATGACAAAAGAGGTATTATGTTCGTAAAATTGCCCTTGGGCTGTTGTAATATGCTCAATTACAGCTAAGTCCCAGTTTTCTACGTTTTTTAGGTTTAAAACCAGGTTTTTTGGGGCTGTATTTCCCCATTTCGTGGTCAAATTGTCCAATTCTGGCACGAGATTTGAACTAAGGTCCTTTGTGAGAAAGGTAATAACGATGAATTTCTCCTTGGTTTGGGTTTGGTATTCAATTTGACTCATAATAAATGGTTAATAACAAGTAATACTAGACATACTTTAGGTCAAAAATATTCGTTATTCTTGTAACAGCTCCAATTAAATTTATGGATAATAATTTTTCAACACAAGTTAAGGAAATCATCTCTTATAGCCGAGAGGAGGCATTGAGATTAGGTAATGACTTTATTGGGGCCGAGCACCTTATGCTGGGACTTATTAGAGATCAGGAAAATACTGCAATTAAAGTATTAAGGCAGTTAAATGTGAATTTAACAGAACTAAGAAAAGAAATTGAACTTGCAGTTAAGGATAAGTCGGGTAAAAATGTAGCCAACATTAATAGTTTGCCTTTAACTAAGCAAGCCGAAAAAGTAATACGTGTTACTGTTTTAGAAGCAAAGGCTTTAAAAAGCCCCATGGTGGAAACAGAACATTTGCTTTTAAGTATTTTAAAAAATAAGGAAAATATAGCTACTCAAATTTTAAATCATTTTGATGTAGACTATGATTTATTTAGAAATGAGCTTGGCATGGTAGGATCCTCACCGTCTGGCATGGACGACGCCAACCAATCGGAGCGTTCGGGGCGTGGCTCAGAATCTACAAGATCAGAATTTTCTGATGATGCCGATGATGAATTTGAAGACGATAAAAGAGGAGGTTCTTTTGGTACTGGAGCAAAACCTAAATCAGGAACACCTAATAAATCTAAAACTCCTGTACTTGATAATTTTGGCCGTGATATTACAAAGCTAGCAGAAATGGATTCGCTGGATCCTATTGTTGGTCGTGAAGCAGAAATTGAAAGAGTTAGCCAAATATTAAGTCGTCGTAAAAAAAATAATCCCATTTTAATTGGAGAACCTGGGGTGGGTAAGACCGCTATTGTGGAAGGGTTGGCATTACGCATTGTTCAAAGAAAAGTAAGTCGCGTTTTATTTGATAAGCGTGTTATTTCATTAGATCTTGCTGCTTTAGTGGCCGGTACAAAATACCGTGGCCAGTTTGAGGAGCGTATGAAAGCCATTATGAATGAGCTTGAAAAAAACCGTGATGTTATTTTATTCATTGACGAAATTCATACCATTGTTGGAGCAGGTGGAGCAAGCGGTTCATTGGACGCTTCTAATATATTTAAACCTGCATTAGCACGTGGCGAGTTGCAATGTATTGGTGCTTCAACATTAGACGAATATCGCATGCACATTGAAAAAGATGGTGCATTGGATCGTCGTTTCCAAAAAGTAATCATTGAGCCACCAAGTGTGGAGGATACCATTACTATTTTAAACAATATTAAATCTAAATACGAGGATTACCATAGTGTTATTTATGATCAACAAGCTATTGAGGCTTGTGTGAAATTAAGTGACAGGTATATGACCGACAGGTTATTGCCTGATAAAGCTATTGATGTTTTAGATGAAGTAGGAGCAAGAGTGCATTTAAAAAACATAAGTGTTCCTCAGGATATTGTAGAATTGGAAAAACAAATAGAGGCTGTAAAAGAAGAAAAAAACAAAGTAGTAAAAAGCCAACGTTTTGAGGAGGCTGCAAGTTTAAGAGATACCGAGAAAAAATTGGGTGAAGCTTTAGATAAAGCAAAATTAAATTGGGAGGAAGAAAGTAAAACTGCACGTTTCCCAATTAATGAAGAAAATATTGCCGAAGTAATTAGCATGATGACAGGTATCCCGGTTAAACGTATGGTGGAAGCAGAAACTACAAAGCTTCGTAAGATGGCCGACGACATGAAAGGAATGGTCATTGGTCAGGATGATGCAATTAGTAAAGTAGTTAAGGCTATTCAACGAAATAGAGTGGGCTTAAAAGATCCTAAAAAACCTATTGGTACCTTTATTTTCTTAGGTCCAACAGGAGTAGGTAAAACTGAACTTGCACGTGCACTTGCTAGAAATATGTTTGACTCAGAGGAAGCGTTAATTCGTATTGACATGAGTGAGTACATGGAAAAATTTGCAGTGTCTCGTTTAATTGGTGCGCCTCCAGGATATGTTGGTTACGAAGAAGGTGGGCAGTTAACCGAAAAAGTGCGCCGTAAGCCTTATTGTGTAATATTATTAGACGAAATTGAAAAAGCACATCCAGATATTTATAATATTTTGTTACAAGTATTAGATGACGGTATTTTAACGGATGGTTTGGGACGCAAAATAGATTTCAAAAACACCATGATTATCATGACTTCAAATATTGGCGCACGTCAATTAAAAGAGTTTGGTGATGGAGTTGGTTTTGCAACTGCAACAAGAGTGCAACAAACCGAGGAGAATAACCGTTCGGTAATTGAAAAAGCATTAAAACGTACTTTTTCTCCCGAGTTCCTAAACAGAATTGACGATGTAATTGTATTTAATTCATTAACTAAAGAAAATATCTATTTAATCATAGATATTATCATGAAAAATGTGTTAGGTCGTTTAGTTACATTAGGAATAAATTTAGTTTTAACCGAAGCCGCTAAAGAGTTTATTGCAGATAAAGGATATGATGTTCAGTTTGGCGCAAGACCATTACACCGTGCTATTCAAAAGTATATTGAGGATCCTTTGGCAGAAGAAATTTTAAATGCTAGTGTTAAAGAAGGGGATGTGTTGGCAGGTGATTTGAATGCCGATAAAACTGGCTTAACCTTTACCTTACAAAAAAAGGAAAAAGAGAAAACAGAAAAAGTGGCAAAAGAACCTAAGGAGCCAAAATTACCAAAAGAGCCTAAGGCCGAATAATAATAAAATGCAAAAACGAAGTTCATTTATACAGTCTTTGTTTTTCATGCCTTTTATAAGTCGTGCTGCACTTGCAAATAATAATACTCCCTTGAAAAAGGAAGACCAATTAAGCCATAGGTTTAAATTAAGTTTAAATGCTTATTCTTTTAATGGTCCATTAACAAAAAAAGAAATTACCATTCAAGAAGTAATTGATTTTTGTGGGGCTTTAAATTTAGATGCCATTGATTTAACAGGCTATTATTTGGAAAACTATCCCAATGTTCCATCGGACGAATACATTTATAGCATTAAACTAAGGGTACACAAAGCAGGTTTAAGTATAAGTGGAACTGGAATTAGAAACGACTTTGGCAGTCCCGATCCAATTATCCGATTAAAAGAAGTGGAGTTTGTAAAATCTTGGATTAATGTAGCAGCCAAATTAGGGGCCCCTGTTATTCGTATATATAGTGCCAAATCAATTCCAAAAGGATATACCTGGGAGGATTCCGCAGCATGGATTTTAGATTGCTTTAAGTTATGTGTTAATTATGGTAAAAAGATGGGGGTGATTGTTGCTATGCAAAATCACAATGATTTTATTACCACCGCAAAACAAGCTATTTATTTTTCAGAAAATTTAGATCCAGATTGGTTTGGTTTAGTGGTGGATACAGGTAATTTTCAAACCAATAATGCTTACGAGGAAATAAAGTTAGTAGCAAATTATGCAGTAAACTGGCAGGTAAAGGAATTAGTAACCATAAATGGTACTATTGAGCCTATGGATTTGCCAAAGCTTATGAAAATTATAGCAGCCTCTGATTACAAAGGATATTTACCAACCGAAACATTGAGTCCTGGTGATCCAAAACAAATACTCCCTCCATTTTTAAATAAAGTACATGAGGCTATTGCGCCTTATATGTAATGTTTAGTTTATTTATTTAAATACCAATCTTTGTATCGTTTAAGTGCTTCTAAGAAATAATAATCGGCATAAATCAAAGGAACGTCAATTTCAGAATTTAAAGTAAGTGCACCTACGCAATGCTTAATTAAGAATCCTCCATTTTCACCATACTTTGCACGGTAAGTTTCATTTGACAAGGACTCTATCATTTTTACACTTGCGTTAATGTATTTTTCTTTTTCTGCTCCTTGCGTATATTTAGCAAGTTCAAGTAGGGCAGAAGCGGTGATTGCTGCAGCGGAGGCGTCACGTTTTGCAAGCGGTTGTTGACCAGCATCAAAATCCCAATAAGGTACTAAATCCGATGGAAGGTTAGGATGATTTAAATAAAATGCTGCAATGTTTTTTGCATGTGTTAAATAGGCTTCGTTTTTGGTGTCTCTATACATGGTTATAAATCCATATAAACCCCAAGCTTGTCCTCTTGACCAAGCCGAAGTATTAGCTGCCCCTTGATGTGTTACTTTTCGTAATACTTTACCTGTAGTTAAATCAAAATCCACCACATGAAACGAGCTATAATCGGGACGATAAAACTCCTTCATTGTAGTGTTACTATGTGTCTCGGCAATTTGTTGATACACCGGATTACCTCCATTTTGACTCACCCAATTCATCATTTCCAAATTCATCATATTGTCAATTATTACAGGACAATTAAAATATTGATTTTTATTCCAGGATTGAATTGACTTCATTGTAGGGCGATACCTTGTTGCAAGTGAAGCTGCCGAATTGAAAATAATTTGTTTGTATTTTTCGTCTTTAAATAATCGGTAAGCATTGCCATAACTACAAAACATCATAAAACCTAAGTCATGATTGCCCGTATAGTTTTGGTTGGGTTCTATTACTTTTAATGCCCTTAAAGCCTCGGTTTTAATAGATTCATTTTTAGTTTGCTCATAAATATATAATAAGGAACCAGGATAAAATCCAGTACACCACCATGTAATTTCTCTATTTAGTATTTGATTTGTTTTTACATCATAGGACTGAGGCATTTTATCTGATGGCAATAACTTCATCATATAGTTATACTGACTATCGGCTAATGCAAAGTTTTCTGCAATTAGCTTTTTCATTTTTTCGTTTCTATTGTTCGTTTGTGCATGTAGCGTAAGACTTGTAAAAAATATACAGCCTAATAGCAATAATTTACTTCTCATATGATTATAATTATGTTCTTAATTTTTTTTAGTTCAAAACTTAATTTACTTTTAGTATTATTATGTAAATTAAAGTATTATCATTTAAAAAATACCAAGTTTAAAATAAATATTATCATGCAAAGTGCAAATGCTTTTATCGAAAACGAAATAGTTAATTGGGAATTAGTAGCGCCTGGTGTAAGCCGAGCAATTTTAGCATATGATGATAGCTTAATGGTGGTTAAGGTTAAATTTGACAAGGATGCAGTTGGAAATAAACATCACCACGTGCATGTGCAAATTACTTATGTAGCTTCCGGGGTTTTTGATGTTGAAGTAGGGGAAGAAAAAATGAGATTAAAAACTGGGGATTCCTTTTTTGCGCCCTCAAATGTTTGGCATGGTGTAGTTTGCATTGAAGCGGGTGTTTTAATTGATACTTTTAGTCCAATAAGACAAGACTTTTTAACTATATAAATTCTAACTTTATTATGAGAATTCCCCTACTACTTTTATTGTTTTTTGTTCAAAAAATTACCTTTTCACAAAATATTTTAACTCCTGCAGAACCCATTAAAATGGACATAAATGGGCTTTCTAAAACAAAAATTAAAATTTTAGCAAAGGACCCTTCTGTTATAAATGCGTATGAGGTTTTAATCCAAAAGGCAAATAATATATTAAAAGTAATTCCAAAAAGTGTCATGGATAAAACCGATATGCCACCTAGTGGAAGCAAGCATGATTATGTAAGTTTAGCACCCTATTGGTGGCCAGATACTACCAAACCAAATGGGCTGCCTTATTTATTAAAGGACGGCTTAATTAATCCCGAGGTTAAAAATTTTCCTGATAAAGAAAATATGTCTAAGCTTTCTGAATATGTATATTTATTGGGATTGGCTTATTATTTTAGTGAAGACGAAATTTACGCAAAAAAAGCTGCTGAACTTGTAAGTGTATGGTTTGTAGACTCGGCTACCAAAATGAATCCCAATTTAAACTTTGCTCAAATGGTTAAAGGAGTGAATAACGGCAGGGGCATTGGTCTTATCGATACCAGGTTATTTGTGTATGCTATTGATGGAATTAAACTTATTGAAAAATCAAAATACTGGGATAAAAATAAAAGCACCTCAACAAAAAAATGGTTTAGTGATTTTTTAGATTGGATGTATCATAGTAAAAATGGAATAGAAGAGTATATTACTAAAAATAATCATGGCGTTTGGTTTGATGCACAGTCGTTAGGTATTGCATTATACATAGACAGTACCAACTTTGCAAAAGAAATAGTAAAAAAATCCCTTACTAGGTTAGATCAACAGTCAAATGCGGATCATTTATTTCCTATGGAGCTTGAAAGGACTAATTCATTACATTATTCATGTTATAATTTACTTGCATTTAGTGTCATAGCTCAACTAGCAGAAAATTTGGGAATTGATTATTGGCAAATAGAAACAGCCAACCATCATAGTTTACAAAAAGCATACGAAGCAATCCTGCCTTATGTATTAAAAGAAAAGCCTTGGAAATATCAGGAAATTACTCCGCTAAGTGCTCAGGACGCCTATGTTACATTTTATTATGCCAACCGTAAATTAAGCTGTATAAATTGTTTAGAGACAATTAAGAAATGGGAAGGAGATAAGTATAATTATATGCTATTGACACTTTTATAACACTAGTCCTCTGGAACCATTTCAACTTTTTTAATAAGTCTAATTGGAACAGCTATTTCTTTACGTTTTTTTATAAAAATCAACAACGAGTCGGCTTGTTTTTGGATAACCCCTTCAATAATTAGGTTGTCATCCATTGCAATTAATTTAATATGCGTTTGATGTTCAATAAAATAGGAGTATGCCGACTTTGAATAATTTGAAACCTGAGGAACATTACTTATAATAGATCCTTTTTTAGTGGATATCACAATAACGCCTGCATTGCCCTGGGCGCCATATGCGGTTGCCGAAGCAGCGTCTTTTAATACCGATATATTATCTACATCCTGAGGATTAATATTCATAATATCACCACTATAAACCGATCCGTCTACTACAAATAAGGGAGGCTGTTGGCTTTTAAAGCTACTAATGCCTCTAATAATTATAGTTCCAGCTTTGCCTCCATTGGTAGTCACGTCCAAGCCTGGTACGTCCTTAAGCATATCATAAATATTTTTATAAGTACCAATGGTTAATTTAGTTTGGCCAAATACAACCATACTGCTTAAGCAAAAAAGAAATGTGGTGATGCTATTTTTAAAATTCATTTATTTTATTTTTATAGGATCGTTTTTGTCTGTTGCAAAAGCATTTTCGTAATGAATTCCATTAAATTGATTTGCAATAAATTTAATACCCTGTAAAATATGATTTTTGAAAACCGGGTTTTCATAATTGTTTTTATCATGTCCTAGCGTTGTAATCCAAACATGGCCACCTTGAAAATTTTGATACCAAACTGCAGGGAAATAATTAACGTAAGAGCCTGCATTTTTTGTAATTAAATCGGTTTGTTCTTGATTTAAAGTAGATAAATCATGCATCATTAACACTTTAATGCCTGGATAAAGTTCTTTTCCAAAATAACATTCGTCTTCCTTGGTCCAAACCATTGGAACACCTTTCATAGCAGGGTGTGAAGGGTCAATATTAACAACACTAAAGGATTGAAATTTTGCATGCCAAGAAAAAGTTTCACCAATTAACATTTTAAACCAAGTCCAATTTCGTTCGGTGCCAGTAACCGAGTGTAGTCCTATAAAACCACCACCCGCTTCTATGTATCTTCTAAACGAAACTCTTTGAGCATCATTGTCAAATACATCATTGTTGGTACTTGTAAAAATGAGCAAATTATATTGCTTTAAATTTGCTTCATCAAATACCGTTGGGTCATCGGAAACAACAACACTAAAATTATTTTCAAAGCCCAATGATTGAATACATTTTACAGAAGCTGCAATATTATCATGAACATAACCTTTACCATTTTTTGTATATACCAAAATCTTGGATTTTGTTAGTTTATCAATAGGGGTGTTATTTACATTTTTTGCAGATCCAAAATGGCTAATAAACACTAAAATTAAACAAAACAATAAAGGACGTTTCACAAATAGATTCATAAAGTATTTTTTATTAAACAATTTAAGGATAATGGTCAAACAATAATTTAATTGTACGCAAATTTCTCGAAAACGATTTCGCAATATTTTAGAAATATATCCCCATAAATTTGGAAATATGGGCCATATTAAGATAAATTTAACTACTTAAAATTACGATTGCTTGTTAAAATTAGTTTTGACACCTCAAACCTATATTGGTTTAATTCAAGGTTCAATTTTCAAAGTTTACTTGTAAGTGTAATGAAATCAAGGGTTTGATAAAATATTTAACATTGCTTGCTAACTATTTTAACATACTTTTTTGATTTTAAGTAAATCATTAAAAATCAATTTTAGTTAAATGAAACAAAAACAAAAATCTTGCAAAATGCCGCAGATGAACTTGGTTTTAGTAGTAAGCTTTATGAGTTTATTACTTACTTCCAGTGTAAACTTGCAAGCTCGAGGCAATGAGCTCAAATTGTTTTCGACCAAAGTGTTACCTCCATCCAATGTGTCTGGTAAAGTTGTCGATACAAGAAATTCCCCAATCGAAGGAGCATCTGTATCAGTAAAAGGTTCTAAATCAGGAGTTATTACTGATGCACAAGGTAATTTTACCTTAAAAGATGTTGCTGACAATGCTTCTATCTCAGTAACTGCTGTAGGTTTTCTTACAAAAGAAGTAGCAGTAAAAAAGGGTGGAGCAATTACCGTAATATTAACAGAGCAGGTTTCCTCTTTAACTGACGTTGTTGTGGTGGGTTATGGTACCCAAAGTAAAAAGGATTTAACGGGTGCGGTAGTTCAAATTAAAGCCACTCAATTAGAAAACGAAAATCCTCGTTCAGTAGGTGATATGTTACGTGGTAACGCACCAGGTATGGATGTTGGTTTTGATGCAAGTACAAAAGGTTCTAATGCTAGTTTACAAGTGCGTGGTAAAGGTACTTTAACAGCTAGTTCTAGTCCATTAATTGTATTGGATGGAGTAATTTATCCAGGTGGTTTAGAGGATATTAACCCTAACGACATTGCTACAATTGACGTTTTAAAAGATGCAAGTTCTGCTGCTGTATTTGGAGCAAGATCTGCTAACGGAGTTGTATTAATTACAACTAAGCGAGGTAAAGGTGGAAAGCCAGTAATTACTTTTAATGACAATATTGGATTTAATAGTTTAGCGGCGAAGCCACATTTATTAAATGGTAATGAAATGCTTGATTTTAGAGGGGAAGCTATTTGGAGCCAAGTTGGTTACGATTCAACTTCTAAGCCAGGTGTAAGATATAAATATACCGATCCTAGAAAATTACCTGCGGGTTCTATTTCTCAAACCGATTGGTTGGCTTTAACTAGCAGTACTGCTGATCCAGTATTAGAGTGGTTAAACCGTTTAAAATTAAAGCCTATTGAAATTGCAAATTACCAAGCCAATAAAATGTTAGATTGGGAAAATTTAATTTACAATAACAATGCTTTACAGCACGATCATACTGTAAGTATTTCTCAACGCAGAGACGATTATAACTATTATTTCTCATTAGGTTATTTAACCAATGAAGGTTTAACTAAAGGAGATGTTTACAAAACATTCCGTACGCGCTTAAACTTAGAGTCTACTGCTGCTAAATTTTTAACGATAGGTGCTAATTTTCAATTTGCAAATAGAGACGAGAGTTCTGTGCCACTTAGTATGAGTGATGTAACCAGAACTACACCTTGGGGTTCTATTTATGCCGATGATGGTGTTACTTTAAGGGTAAGTCCTAACGATGATCCAGGTAACAACACCAACCCATTCATGGAACAATATTATACCGACCGTATGTATCGTTATAATAACTTATTTGGTACTGTTTACGTAAAAGGTAAAATTCCTTGGGGGTTCTCTTATCAAGCTAACTTTTCTCCACGTTTTGATTTCTTAACTGAATTCAATCACCAGTCTGCATTAAACCCAACAATTGCAGCTAAAAAAGGTATTGTTGATAGAAGAGATCAAACTACTTATTCTTGGCAGTCAGATAATATTGTTAGATGGAATCAAAAATATAAAAAGCATAGTGTAGAAGCTACTTTCTTATTTAATGCCGAGAAATTTCAGTCATGGAATACTAAATTACACTCAGAAAACTTTGCACCTAACGACAACTTAAGTTACCATGCTGTTCAATCTGGTACTGCAGGTGTTACTGTTTCAAGTGATGACCAGGTTTCTACTGGCGACGCCTTAATGGGAAGAATTAACTATAATTTTGACCAACGTTATTTCTTTACAGCAACTACTCGTCGTGATGGTTATTCTGCATTTGGACAACAAAATCCTCGTGCAACATTCCCTTCAGTTGCATTAGCATGGGCTATCAACGAAGAGAAATTTATGAAAAGTACACAAAGCTGGTTGGATTACTTAAAATTAAGAGCTTCTTATGGTGAAAACGGTAACCGTGAAATTGGCCGATATGCTGCCTTATCAAATTTAGCTTCTGGTACTTATGTATACACAACTTCTGGTGGTGTTGCTTATAATGGATCAACTGTTCAAGCTTCTAACTTATCTAATCCTAATTTAAAGTGGGAGCGTAACTCCTCTATTAACTATGGTTTTGACTTTAGTGTAATTAAAGGAAAAGTAAGTGGATCGGTTGATATGTATGATCGTGTAACTAAGGATTTATTAGTGAACAGATCTTTACCTAGTGTTGTTGGATTTAGCAGTATATTAGTAAACCTTGGTGAGGTAGAAAATAAAGGAACTGAGATTTCAATTAATACTGTAAATGTGGAGAAGAAAAACTTCACATGGAAAACTACATTTGGTCTTTGGTGGAATAAAAATACCATTAACCACTTATACGGTGCAACTCCAGACTATGATGCTACAGGAAAAGTAACCGGCAACACAGAAAAAGATGACTTAACAAACCAATGGTTTATTGGACATGCTATTTCTGCAGTTTACAATTACAATATAGTAGGAGTATGGCAAATTTCCGAAGCAGCTACTGCTGCAAAATATGGTTATAAGCCAGGTGACTTTAAATTAGAAGATAAAAATAACGATGGTGCTTATACTATTGCCGATAAGCAATTCCTAGGTGAAACAACTCCTAAGTATTCATTTAACTTAAGAAACGATTTCAGAATTTTCAAGAATTTTGATTTCTCTTTTACCTTAAATGCTAAAATTGGTCAATTAAGTTCATTTAGTGAAGCCACAAACTCTCAATTAAATGGTGGTAACGTATTTTATGATAGATCTAACTTTTATAAAATACCTTATTGGACACCTACTAATCCAATTAATGATTATGCTGGTATTGCATCAAATGTGGGTGGACCAGTATCTTGGAATGTGTATCGTAAATCATCTTTTGTGAGATTAAGTAATATGAGTTTAGCATATACTTTACCGCAAGAAATTGCGCGTAAGCATAAATTTGAAGCTATTAAATTTTATATGAATGTAGTAAATGCACATGTGTTCAGCGATTGGATCTATTTTGATCCAGAAAATAAAAATGGAACAAGTGGCGGTGCACCAACTCCATATACTGTAAACTTTGGTTTAAACTTAACTTTATAAGCTAACTTAAAACTATTCAAAACAAGATTGATATGAAAAATAAAATGAAATATTTCGGACTACTTGCTTGCCTTTTTATGGTAGGTATTAGTGGTTGTAAAAAAGATTGGTTAACGCCAGTACCTTTGTCCATTTATTCTCCTGAGAATACCTTTGTTGACAAAGCTGGATTTACTTCTGGATTAGCAGCATGTGCTAAAAATATTCGTGATGAGTATTTTGGTGACGGATCACCAATTATCTCAGAAAGTATATTCTCTGATATTTCTGTAGAAGGTACTGATGACAAATCGGGCCCTGCTCAAAATATGGATATGCAAATTCGTCCAGATGCACAGTTAAACAACCCAGACTTTAACCGTATTGGTTGGTATTGGGATCAAGAGTGGATTGGTATTCGTTTAGCAAATACAATTATTTCTAGAATTCCAAAAGCAACTGCAGTTTCTGATGCAGATAAAAATATATTATTAGGCCAAGCCTATTTTTATAGAGCTTTTGATTATTACCGTTTAACCAACCAATTTGGTGATGTACCTTGTCCATTGTCAGAAATTTCTTCTGCTAAAGTGGATTTTGCAACAGTAAAGCGTGATGTTATTTTAACTAAGATGAAACAGGATTTAGAATTTGCTGTAGCAAATGTGCCTTGGGTTGCCGATAAAGGAGCAGTAAATAAAGGAGCTTGTTATCATTTATTAGCAAAAATTGACTTAGCGTTGGGTTTATTTGACGATGCAATTACTGCTTCAAGTGCGGTAATTAATAACGGTACTTTTAAAATGGTTACAGCTCGCTTTGGAGTAGATGCAGGTATATCAACAAAAAATGTTACTTGGGATTTACACCGTCCTGATAATAAAGCATTGGCTACAAATACCGAGGTATTATTCTTGGTTACCGATCGTACTGGTAGTGCAGGTATGTATAATTTTGGTACTACTGGTACACAAGGTACTCGTATTATGCGCCAAGCGGCTCCAGGTATTTCAGTTGGAACTAACATTATTACTCCTTCTGGTAAAGCAGGTGCTTCTGCAACAGGTGGTTTAGAAATTGATATCATGAACTTATATGGAAGAGGAATTGGACGTTGTCGTTCTACGCCATACGAGTATAAGGATATTTGGGATGATGCTAAGGATTACAGACATGACTCGGTATCTGGTAACTATATGTACATGGAAAATGTACGTTATTATGCACCAGCATTAAAAACTGCAAAGGATACTGCTTACGGTTTACGCATGCGTTTATTTGACGGTAAAAAATTGTTATGTACCGATACCTTACGTAGCTGGTACCCTTGGCCTCATTATAAATTATATGTACCAGATTTAGACAATAACCCTATGCAAGGTGGACACAGTGATTGGTATGTGTTCCGTTTAGCTGAAACATATTTATTACGTGCCGAGGCTTATATTTGGAAAGGCGATTTTGCAAGTGCAACTGCTGATATTAACGTAGTGCGTACACGTGCAAATTGTGCTCCTTATACTGCTTCTAAGGTTACAAGTATTGATGCAGTATTAGATGAAAGAGCTCGTGAGTTATACTGGGAAGAGCCTCGTAAAACAGAGTTAACAAGAATTGCTTATATTTTTGCTAAAACTGGTAAGGCTGCACCAAATGGTAAAACATATTCATTAGCAAGCTTCTCTACCAACAACTATTTCTATGATCGTTTAATGGATAAAAACATATTTTACAAAACTAACTTTGTAACACCGCACGGTGATATGTTTAAAATTAGTCCTTATCACATATTATGGCCAATACCTCAAGCTGCTATCTTAGGTAACAGTGGCGGTCGTATTAACCAAAATATTGGATATTCTGGTGCTGAGTTAAATGTAACTCCATTGGATAAAATTCCAGATTAGGTAGCTATTTTCATTTAAATAAAAATGCCTCCAAAATTTTTTTGGAGGCATTTTTATAGGTACCTTATATTGTATTATAAATAGTAATTCAAAAAAATTATTTGAATAAATTTCTATGAAAAAAATTAGTATTCTATTTTTAATTTTACTTTATTTACAAGGTTTTTCGCAAGTAAAACTTCGCAATATTTTACAAAATAAGTACAGCCTTTCACAAATTGAACAAAATTTACTAGGCTATAGCAATTACACGCCTTATCCAAAAACACCAGAACAGTGGAGTGAAAAAGTGCCGGATAGTGTATTAAAACATGTTATTAAAGAAGCCGAATCGGAACTTAATTTTAAATTTGAACCTATTAGTGCAACTGTTGCATTAACTTATGTAAGAAGCGGAGATAGAACCGAACATGCCAATATCTCATTTGCAAAAAGAGCAGTTTTATTAAAATTTATTTTAGCAGAATCTATAGAAAACAAAGGCAGGTTTATGGAGCCTATTATTAATGGGTTATGGTCTATTTGTGAAGAAAGTTTTTGGGGCGTTCCTGCGCATATTCCAAATACTGGTCTTCCCGATGTGGACCATCCTGTAGTGGAACTATTTTCTGCCGAAACTGCTGCATTAATGGGATTGACAGATTATTTTATTGGTGATAAATTGGATAAAGTAAATCCATTGTTAAGAAAAAGAATGTACAGTGAAACCAATAGGAGGATATTTGAGCCCATGCTTACAAAATCCGATGGGTATGGATGGATGAGTAAAACCAATCCAGTAAATAATTGGAATCCATGGATTATGAGTAATTGGATTATGTCCACTTTGTTATTAGAAAAAGATAATTCTAGAAGGGCATTTATGATTCATAAATCCATGATTGGACTTGATTCCTACATTAATAGCTTAGGGGATGAGGGAGGTTGCGATGAGGGGCCAAGTTATTGGTTTGCAGCTGGTGGAAGTACCTATGATTGCTTAGAAATGCTCTCATATGCGACAAAAGGGTTAGTAGCTATTTACGAGGAACCTTTAATTAAAAAAATGGGTGCCTATATTTACAAAACACATATTGGAGGAAAATATTTTGTAGATTTTTCGGATGCAGATCCGCAAGTAGTGGCGGATGGTTTATTAATTTATAGGTTTGGAAAAGCAATTCAAGATGAAAATTTAATAAGTATGGGGAATTGGGCTTATCATACTTATAATTTTGAACAATATTCCTTTAAATTAAACAGGGAAAATTTTTATAAACCAAGGTTTGTTCAAAACTTATTAACGATTAAAAATTTACCTAACTATAATAATATATATACGCAACCAACCGATATTTGGGTAAGTGATGTGCAAGTGATGAATTCAAGAACAAAGGAGGGATTATACTTAGCTTCCCATGCAGGACATAATGCCGAGAGTCATAATCATAACGATGTAGGAGATTTTATTGTTTACGCCAATAACGAACCGGTAATTATAGATGCGGGTAGGGGCAATTACACCTCAAGGACCTTTTCTTCGCACAGGTATGAATTGTGGTTTACTAGGTCAGATTTTCATAATCTACCAATTGTAAATGGGAAGGTTCAACTTGCAGGAAGAAAATATCAAGCAGCAAATGTCAATTATGCTACCAATGAAAAAGAATCTGCATTAAATATGAATATTGCAGGCGCCTATGATAGTGTTGCAGGAGTTAATACTTGGAATAGGAAAGTGATCTTAAATAAAATTAACAATCAAGTTATTATAAAGGATGCTGCCGATTTTAAAAATGCTAATAATGAAGTAGAACAAGTATTTATGACAGTTTGCAATGTAGATACTTCCCAAAAAGGGGTTATTGTTTTAACAACTGCCTCACTAAAAAAGTTTCTATTAACCTATAATCCTAAAAAAGTGACTTTAAATATTTCATACCCATCTATGGAAGGTGCGGAATATAGTAGCTTTAAATCAAAATGGAATAATGCCACTATTACCCGAATTGCTTTAATACAAAAAAATATTGGTGTAAAAGAAAACTGGCAGTATGTAATATCTCCAAAAATTAATTAAAAATAAAAATCAATCAACATGTCAAATCGTAGAAAATTTATTCAAAATGCTTTACTAGGTGCTACTGGAGCAGCTTTATTGCCAATGACTGCAGGTGCAATTAATTTTGTTAGTCCAAAGGAATCTACTCCTTTGAATATTGGAATTGCAGGGTATACTTTTGCAAAATTTAGTATTGACCAATCTATTGCAATGATGAAAAGAATTGGAGTTACTAATTTGTCTTTAAAAGACATTCAATTGCCTGTAAATAGTACCGACGCTCAAATTAGTGCAGCTCTAACAAAGTTTAAGGAAGGCGGAATTAACATTTACACGGTTGGTGTAATTTATATGAAAACAAAAGAGTCGGTGGATGCTGCATTTGCATATGCTAAAAAAGTAGGAGTAACTATGATTGTGGGAGTGCCTAGCTATGATTTAATTGAATATTCAGAACAAAAAGTAAAAGAGTATGATATCAAATTAGCAATTCATAATCATGGGCCAGAGGATGCTTTGTATCCTGCACCAAGCGATGTTTACAACCGTATTAAAAACTTAGATGCCCGTATGGGAATGTGTATTGATATTGGACACTCTTTAAGGGCAGGAACTTTACCAGAAAAAGCTATTAAGTTGTATAAGGACCGTTTATTTGACATTCACATTAAAGATATTAATGCAGCTGCTAAGGATGGTAAGGCCATTGAAATTGGAAGAGGTGTTATTAATTTTAATGAAGTAATTGAATCCTTAAAGAAAATTAAATATGCAGGTTACTGCAGTATAGAATTTGAAAAAGATATGACAGATCCTTTGCCAGGTATAGCTGAATCAATTGGCTATTTTAAAGGGGTAATGCATAGCGAGGATTAATTCAATTTTAGTTGCAAACTATTAAGAACCCCATCGAAAGCTGGGGTTTTTTAATGCAGCTAAGTCTAAAATTCTATTAACTACAGTCATGGCTATCTCCTCCATGGTTTGAGGCCTGCTATAATAACTTGGCGTAGCAGGACATATAATGCCGCCAGCCAAAGTAACAGTTTCCATATTCCTAATATGAATTAAGTTATAAGGTGTTTCTCGGGCTACTAAAATAAGTTTTCTGCGTTCTTTTAAAATAACATCGGCAGCCCTAGTACTTAAATCATCACTTACACCGCTTGCAATACGTCCTAACATGCCCATACTACATGGGACCACAATCATGGTATTAAATTGAGCAGAGCCAGACGCAAAAGGGGCGTTAAAATCGTTTTTATCGTAAAAGTCAAAAGGGTAATTGGTATAAGCAGTGTTTCCAAGTTCGGTTTCCCATACAATTTTTGCATTATCACTCATGATAATACCAACAGCATTAATTTGGTCTTTTAACTGAACCAAGCTGTCAAGTAAACATTTAGCATATATAGCGCCACTGGCACCGGTAATAGAAACAACAATTTTATTCATAATAGTTTTAACAAAAATACAGTCATTTTGTTTTATTACTTCCAAATTTCAGTTTGAGGATTATAGCCTCTTACTTGAAAATTATATTTTCTAGAACTATTTTCAGAATAAAAAGCACCCCTTTTAGTATAAATGGCTATTGAGCCATTTAAAGAAGGGCCTCCACCAATAGGTGAAAATACCTTTATCATGGCAATATCATTGGTATTTATATAACTCGCAAAGTCATTGTCAACTTTAAACTCATCTAAATAAACATCAACAGGGCCTTCCCTCCATTTTAATTTATAAGATCCGGCATTGTCTTTATTTACAATTAGTCCTGCAATTCTGCCTTGTAAAAAAGTAAATATATCAATTGAATTTCCAATTTGGTTGCTTTCAAGGCCATCAAAAATTTGGGAAGAACCAAATTTAAATAATCCACTAGAATACGCTTCGTCAAATAGCGTTACTTTTTTCTTTGTAGTACTGTTTACAAGTGCTTGTGTTAAAGTGTAATTTTTTTGATTGCTAAAGTCAAATTTATAATTAAGTATTTTAGAACTGTCCATTATATTTAATGGTGTCCCAATTGTTATAAACTCTGTGAGCATTGCAATTGGAGTGAAGCTAGAATCAAGATAGTTTTCCAAGTCAATATATAAGTATTGATTTTTTCGGCCAATTTCCGAAAATACAACTCTGGCCGTATCTTCGAATAACATTTTTTTAGTGGTAAAATATCCTTGTTTGTCGGGAGCTAAAAAATCTAAAAAAGCATCTTTGTCTTTTGTAAGGAGTATAAAATTTATTCCTTTAGATTTTGAGTTGTAATCTCTAATTTTTCCTTTTACCCGTAAAAAATCATTTTGAATTAAAAATGAAATTGCGTATTTCCCTTCCGGTATGTCTTTGCCAACTATAATAGCAGGGGAGGCGCTTCCATTAATTAATGGATATCTAAATTTCCATTGTTTTGTTTTTTCAATATTTTCAATAACTACATTTAGTGTAATTTTTGATCTGCTGACGTTTTCATATTTATAGGCACATTCAAAATTCAGAGTATCATTATTTTTTAATTCATGTTTTTCAATATATACAAATAATGAATCCGAGGCAGATAGGCTAAGGCATACGCTTAATAATATTACTACAAAATTTAATTTGATCATTTGTATCCGTTTAAATACAAATATAATTTATTTATCCAAGTGGTTATTACTATAAATTAGGGTTAGTAGAGTCTCTTACTGTAAGTTTTGAATTAACCACAATATTTTGATTTGGAATAAGGCTTTTGCGCTTGGACAAATATTTAAATAAGATACTAGCAGCTTCTTTGCCAATATCAAAAGCGGGTTGTGTTATTGTAGTTAAGGAAGGACTTAACAAATCGGCTGTTCTTAAATTTGAAAAAGATATTATTTTTAAATCACGAGGGATGTTTATTTTCAAATCTTTACATACATGATAGGTAGTAAGCGCTAATTTTTCAACACAAGCGAAAATAGCGTCTGGTTTATTTTTACCTGTTAGTAGTTTTTTTATTTTATCCGCATTTAACTTTTCATCGTCATTACATTGTACTACTAAATCCTTATTAAAGTTAATATCATGTTTATTTAATGCTTCTAAATAGCCTTGTTTTCTTTTATTGTCAATGGACAATAACTCCGAAATAGATAAATATGCTATGCGCTTACAACCTGTGCTAATAAGGTGCTCAGTAGCCGTAAATCCACTGGCAAAGTCGTTAGTGGTAACTTTTGCAGTTTCAATTTCGTGGCAAATTCTGTCAAAAAATACAATTGGAATACCATTGCGAATTAAATCATTGATATGATCATATTGCGAAGTATTACTAGAGATGGATACTAATACACCGTCAACTCTTCCGTTATTTAAGTGGTTTAAAATACTAACTTCTTTTTCTCTATCATCATTGGTTGTATAAATCAAAATGTGGTAGCCATTTTCTTGTGCAATTGTTTCGGCACCGCTAATGGCTTGAATAAAATAATTATTGGTTAACTCAGGCACTAAAATAGCAATGGTTTTACTCTTATTATTTCGTAAAAATCCAGCGTATGGATTGGGGTTGTATCCTAGTTGCTGTGCCTTTTCTATTACTTTTTTCTTGGTTTCACTACTTATTTCATAACTATCCCTAAGGGCCTTAGAAACGGTAGAAACGGAAATGTTTAATGCCTTAGCCAGGTCTTTTAAGTTTATCTTAGACATTTCGATAATTTTCGAAAAATTAGTGAAAATTTGTCAATTATTTTCGAAAATTACACGAAAACGATATCGTAAATAAAGTCTAAATTAGGGTAAATTCTCAATGAATTAAACATGAAATTGTGGGTATAAACTTGCTCAACTTATTCTAAATTAGTCTCAAAATTTACTGCATGAATAAATCCAATTTTCCTTCTTATGGTAATGCTGCATACCAAATGGAACAAACAATGAGGTGGTATGGTCCTAATGATCCCGTCTCCCTTTCTGATATAATACAAGCTGGCTGTACTGGCGTGGTTACAGCACTTCATCATATACCCAATGGACAGGTTTGGACCAAAGAAGAGATCAAAAAAAGAATTGAAATTATTGAACAAGCTGGGCTTACCTGGTCTGTGGTGGAAAGTGTTCCAGTGCATGAAGCAATTAAAACGCAAAGTGAAGGTTTTGAAACTTACATTGAAAATTACAAGCAGAGTATTTTAAATTTAGCATCACTCGGAGTAAAAAACGTTACTTATAATTTCATGCCTGTATTGGATTGGACTAGAACCGATTTAAGTTATGAAGTTGCAGATGGTTCAAAAGCATTAAGGTTTGAGATGGCTGCATTTGTTGCATTTGATTTATATATTTTAAAACGAAAAAATGCTGAATTGGAATATGATGTCGCAACTATTGCAAGCGCAAAACAAAGGTTTGATAATATGGATGATGCGCAAAAGCTTTTACTTCAAAGAAATATTATAGCAGGACTTCCTGGAAGCGAAGAGAGCTTCACAATTGAACAATTTCAAAAAGCATTAGATGCCTATAATGGTATTGGCAGAGAAAAATTACAATCACATTTAATTTATTTTTTACAACAAATTATACCAGTTGCAGAAAGTGTAGGATTAGTAATGTCAATACACCCGGACGATCCTCCATATCAAATTTTAGGTCTTCCAAGGGTGGTGTCAAATGCTAATGATATTGATACGCTTATTAATGCAGTCCCTTCCCTTAATAATGGGCTATGTTTTTGTACGGGCTCCTATGGGGTAATTGCTAGTAACAATTTGCCAGAAATGGTAAAACGTTTTGGAGATCGTATTCATTTTATACATTTAAGAAGTACGCGAAGAAATGTGTTTGGTGATTTTTATGAAGACAACCATTTAGAAGGGGATGTAGATATGTATGCTGTTATAAAAGAATTAGTAATTGTCATGCAAAACCGCAAATGTAATATTCCGGTGAGACCAGATCATGGACATCAAATGTTAGATGATTTGAAAAAGAAAACCAATCCAGGGTATTCTGCAATAGGAAGGCTAAGGGGACTTGCTGAAATTAGGGGAGTGGAACTTGGTGTGATAAGAAGTTTGGCCGAAAAAAATTAATACCATTAACTACTAAGTTTATGTTGCCAATTGTTGAACAAGCCCAAAAATATTTAAATAATATTGCCATTTTTTCCAATGGCAAATCTTTTACCTATGCGCAATTGGTAAAAGACTCAAATTATTTTGCGGCATTACTTTTAAAAGATGAAAAAGATTTAAAGGAGCAAAGAATTGCTTTTATGGTAAATCCTGGTTTTGATTATGTTAAAACACTTTGGGCTATTTGGCAAGCAGGAGGCATTGCAGTTCCATTATGTATCACACATCCGCTGCCTTCATTGGAATATGTGTTAGAAGATACCGCTGCAAGTACAATAGTTTTATCAAAGGAGTATTTGGCAGTTTTACAACCATACATTAATAAAACCAATATTAATTTTATAGTTATTGAGGAGCCTGCATTAGAAATTTTACCTATGGTAAATAAGGAACAAGGTAATTTTTCCATGCCTACTATTGACATATCCAGAAAAGCATTAATCCTTTATACAAGTGGGACAACGAATAAACCCAAAGGAGTGGTTACAACCCATCAAAATATTAAAGCGCAAATAACTACTTTAATAAATGCTTGGGAGTGGTCGGAAAATGATAAAACTATTTGCGTTTTACCATTGCATCATGTGCATGGTATTATAAATGTCGTATGCTGTTCCATGTGGGCTGGTGCCTCTTGTTATTTTATTCCGCAGTTTTCTCCTAAATTAATTTTTGATTTATTTACAAATAATGGGCTTAATGTTTTTATGGCAGTGCCTACTATTTATTTTAAACTAATGACTTATTTAGAATCTATAAGTCAAAAGGAGCAGGTTGCTTTAAAAAATGTAATGTCAAGCTTTAGACTAATGGTTTGTGGTTCGGCTGCATTACCTATTTCTGTGATGGAAAAATGGGAGGGTTTTAGTGGTCAGCGCTTATTAGAGCGTTATGGTATGACTGAACTAGGCATGGCCATTAGTAATCCTTATTTTGGTGAGCGCAGGGCTGGATATGTAGGAATGCCCTTGCCAGGGGTTTCTATAAAACTTGTCAATGAACAATACGAGCAAGCCAGTGTGGATGAACCAGGGGAAATAATTGTAAAAGGAGATAATGTTTTTTTAGAATACTGGCAAAACCAAACAGCCACTCAAACATCATTTACCAAGGACGGTTGGTTTAAAACAGGTGATATTGCAGTAATTGAAAATGGGTATTATAGAATTATGGGAAGAAACTCGGTTGATATTATCAAATCGGGCGGGTATAAAATTTCGGCATTGGAAATTGAAGAGGTATTAAGAATGCACGAACATATATCAGATTGTGCTGTGGTTGGCATTGATGATGAGCAATGGGGTGAATTAATTGTGGCTGCTTTGGTTGTTCATGATAGAACTTTCTTTAATGAAGTAGCACTTTCTAAGTGGCTAGTAGAAAAAATGGCTGCTTATAAAAAACCTAGAAAGTATTTATTATTAGAGGAGCTTCCAAGAAATGCCATGGGTAAAGTGGTTAAAAATGAAGTAAAAAAATTATTTGAATCATAAAACAAATTCATGAATTATAAAATTAGCTGGTTTAAAACTTGCACCTTTTTGTTTTTAGCATTTTTGTCTATTCATTTAAATGCCCAAAAAAGGTATAAGCAATTTATATTTAACGAAGTTGATTCGATTACAAATATTAAATACGGCAGTGCCTTAAACATAAAAAATGTAAGTGAAGATTTATATTTAGATATTATCACGCCTCCAAAAACTGATACCGTAAAAAAGCGCCCTCTATTAATTTTTATTCATGGAGGCGGTTTTAAAAACAATTCAAAATCGGGGAATGTTAGTACACTTTTGTGTACCCACTTTGCTAGAAAAGGATATGTTACTGCAACCATTGATTACCGTTTAGGAATTGAAAATAATGGTGAAATTAAAGACTATCATGAAGCCATGTATCGTGCCCAGCAGGATGGCAAGGCTGCCATTAGATTTTTTAAAAAGTATGCAGATAAATTTGGGATTGATAGTGCTCAGGTTTTTATAACTGGAACTTCGGCTGGTTCAAAAACTGCACTTGCAATTGCATATATGGACGAGGACGAAGTGCCTAGCGATATTGATAAAACAAAATGGGGTAGTCTCGAAGGGGCTAGTGGCAATGAAGGGTACTCTTCAAAAGTAAAAGCAGTCATGAATAACTGGGGGGCATTAATTAATTATAAATGGATCAAAAAAGGGGACGTTCCACTTTTTAATACAGCAGGAACCATGGACAAAACAGTTCCATATGACAGTTCCTTTGACTATCATAGTTTCAAATATGGCCCTTATATTTTATACAAATATTGTGTTTCATTAGGCGTTCAAACTGGATGGAGGCCATTTATTGGAGCGGGTCATACTTTGGATAACAAAAAGAATTTACAAGATAGCGCAGTGAATGATATGGCCAACTGGTTATATACACAACTTGCCATTGTAAAATCAAAGAATGAGGAAGGAGTGTTAAGGTATGAAGCCGACATTAATAAATTTGATAGTTTAAATTTAATTGAAAAGCATTCCGATAGTGCACTTCTATTTTTAGGAAGTTCTTATATTAGGTTATGGACAAATATTAGAAAAGATTTAGATTACCCAGATATTATTCATAGAGGTTTTGGAGGTTCTAATTTAAGAGACGTAGCTTATTATGTGGAGCGTATTGTTTATCCGCATAAACCAAAAGCAATTTATATGTATGTTGGCAATGATATTGTGGATTCTGAAAAAGATAAATCCCCTGAACAGGTTTTTGAATTATTTAAATATACAGTTGAAATAATTAGAAAAAAATTCCCTGAAACACCAATTACCTGGCTTCAAATTTCTCCAAGTGAACGTAGGTGGGGTGCATGGGATAGGGTACAAACTGCAAATAAATTAATTGACGATTATTGTAAGGCTTCGCAAAATTTATATAGTATTAATTTCTCTAAAAATTTTTTAGGAGAAGACGGGCTGCCAATTAAAAAATTATATCGTGATGACAAATTACATTATACAGAACAAGGTAATGAAGTGTGGGGTAATGCAATTAAGGCCCAAGTAAAGTGGATAGCTAATCAATCAAATAAGAAATAAATTTATTACTTAACGTAAAATAAAAAGTTTATGAAAATATATGGAGTTGGAATTTTAGCAGCCTGTTTTTTAATTGGGCATATTACTGGAGATTATTTAGGTAAAATATTTCACCTAACAGGTAATTTGGGTGGTGTAGGTATTGCTATGTTATTACTAGTTATTGGTAATGATTATTTTAAGAAAAATAATTTAATGCCTTCCGAAACCGAAAATGGAATTTTATTTTGGAGTACTATGTACATTCCTGTGGTGGTTGCCATGTCTGCAACTCAAAATGTACGCGCTGCCTTGTCCGGTGGTTGGCTGGCTTTTTTGGTAGGAATTATAGCTACAATAGCATGTTATTTATTAGTTCCCGTATTAAGTAAGTTGTCAAAAAATATTGAAAAAAGTAAATTATAATTTATGAATGATTTAACAAAATTATTAGATAAAAATGGACTAGTGTTTGCTTTTTTAATAGTTAGTGCAATAATGTATACTTCTTATTTTATAGGCAAGAAGCTTACTAATAATAAAATTCCTGGCGCAGCAATTGCCATTAGTATTGGATTATTAATTGCATATTTTGGTGGTGAAAAAGGAGTAGCTTCTATTCCAGCATTTTCTGGAATGGCAATATTGGGCGGTTCTATGCTGCGCGACTTTTCTATTGTTTCAACTGCGCTTGGAGCAAGTTTTACTGAAATTAAAAAAACCGGATTAGTGGGTTTACTTTGTTTGGTGCTTGGTACTTTAATAGCATTTGTAGTAGGAGGTGTTATTGCATATTTTATGGGGTATCAGGATGCTAAATCCATAACCACCATTGGTGCTGGTGCTTGCACTTTTATTGTTGGGCCAGTTACTGGTGCAGCGGTGGGGGCAAGTAGTGCAGTAATTGCTATTAGTATTGCAATAGGGGTAATTAAGTCCATTTTTGTTACCATTGCAACTCCTTTTTTAGCAAAAAGATTAGGGATTGATAATCCTCAATCAGCTATGATTTTTGGAGGGTTGGTAGGTTCTACAAGTGGGGTATCGGCAGGACTGGCAGCTACCAATACTAAATTAGTACCTTATGGTGCATTAACTGCAACTTTTCATACTGCAATGGGATGTTTATTGTGCCCATCCATTTTATATTATATTGTTCATAATTTTTTACCATAAACTACATTCCAAAATGAGGAAAACTTTTATTTTATCAATGATGATGACTTGTATTACTGGGTCATCTGTATTATTTGCACAAAATGCAAAATGGGAAAATCTTTTCAACGGGAAAGATTTAAAAGGCTGGGTGCAGTATAATGGAAAAGCGCATTATACAGTTGAGCATGGTGAAATTGTAGGAAGGACAGTGCCTGATCAACCCAATAGTTTTTTATCAACCGAAAAATTATATGGTGATTTTATTTTAGAGTTGGACTTAAAAGTAGATACCAACATGAATTCAGGCATTCAATTTAGAAGTGAGCAACATGATCAAAACGATCATTGTGTTGTTGCCGATTTACATACACCAAATAGGGTGCATGGTTATCAAATGGAAATAGATCCTTCTACAAGACAATGGAGTGGTGGAGTTTATGATGAATCCAGAAGAGGTTGGTTATATCCGTTAGAATATAACGAAGCTGCAAAAAAAGCTTTTAAAAATAACGCTTGGAACCACTACAGAATTGAATGTATTGGAAATAATATTAGAACCTGGGTAAATGGTATTGCCTGTGCGCATGTCATAGATGACATGACACCAAAAGGTTTTATTTCATTGCAAGTGCATGAAATTAAAAATCCAAAAGATGCCGGACAAGAAGTGAGATGGAAAAACATTAGAATTCAAACTTCTAATTTAAAACCTTCGCCCGCTGATAATTTATTTGTTGTTAATTTAATACCAAACACCATTTCTGCAGACGAGCAAAAAAGTGGAGTGAAATTACTTTGGGATGGTAAAACAACAAATGGTTGGAGAGGGGCTGGAAAAAAACCTTTCCCTGCTGGTACATGGTATATCAAAGACGGTACTTTAAATGTGCATGGCGCTAATGGAGCAGAGTCGGCAAATGGTGGAGATATTGTTACCGAACAAGAATTCCATGCTTTTGATTTACAATTTGAATTTAAAATTACTGATACAGCAAATAGTGGTGTTAAATATTTTGTAACCGAAAAAGAAGCTACAACTGGTTCTGCAATTGGACTAGAGTATCAAATACTAGATGATGATAAACACCCAGATGCAAAAATGGGAAGCATTGGTAATAGAACAATGGCTTCTTTATATGATTTAATACCTTCTTTGAGAATTGGGCCTGCACGCAGAGAAAAATTCCCAGTTGGTGAATGGAATAGAGGTCGAATTATTGTATTTCCAAATGGCAAAGTTGAACATTGGATTAATGGATGGAAAGTAGTGGAATACCAAAGAGGTACTCCCTATTTTTATGCATTGGTTGCAAGAAGTAAATATGCAGGTTATCCCAACTTTGGAATGGCCGATAAAGGACATATTTTATTACAAGAGCATGGTACGCATGTAATGTATAGAAGTATAAAAATTAAAGAGCTTCAATAATTTAATTGGTTTTATTAAGCAATTTTTATAAAAACAAAATCCCTTCAAAATATTTGAAGGGATTTTTTGTAAAAAGGGAAGGATGCGTTTAATGCATTATTTAGTTTTGTACATTTTTTCATAGTACTCTTCCGCCATTCTGTTACTATCAAACTGTACACGCACATCGTTCATTCCATTAATGGTAATAGAACGCCATTTGTCGCGGTTTTCATAATACATTGGAACAATTTCGTTCTCCAATATTTTATACAATGCTTCTAAATCATAATCATCTTGCTCTTGTGTGTTCATGTTTTCATAATCTGCTTTTGGAACAACAAAACCATTATTGGCATGTTTTACAAACTCTGGAATCCATCCATCGTCGGTTGAAAAATTCACAGCGCCGTTCATTGCTGCAGTCATACCAGAAGTACCAGATGCCTCTCTTGGTACACGAGGGTTGTTTAGCCAAACATCAGATGCTTGCTTTAAACTCTTACTTAATCCAAGTTCGTATCCAATTAAAACGGCAACATTGTTGTAGTTTTTACTTAAGTGAACTAGGTTGTTAAATTGAGAAATAGCAGGGTAGTCTACTGGGTAAGGTTTACCAGCAAATATAATTTGAACTGGGTGTTTTAAATTACCTAATAGTTTTTCAAAACGGTCTAAGTCCCATGATAAGAAATCGGCACGTTTATAGCCAGCAAAACGTCTTGCCCAAACAATAGTTAATACATTTGGATCAAAAACTTTACCAGTTTGATCGGCAACTATTTCAAAAGCACGCTTTTTCAAATAATTTTTACGACTATCAAATCCAGCATCATCCTTAGCTTCTGCGCTATCATATAATTTCTTATCGGCCCAGTATTTCCAGTTTTGTGCATTTGTAATGTGGTCAATTGGACAAATACCTTCATATTTTCCCCACATTTCTCGACTTACATGACCATGTAATTCAGATACACCATTTGCTTTTCGAGCAAAACGAAGTGCTGCTAAAGAATGATTGAATTGATCATCGTGGATACCCGTTAATTTTCTTACATCGTCTATGCTTAGGCCACAGAAATAACCCATTTTATGACATAAATATATATCATGCTTTTCGTTACCTGCTTCCTCTGGAGTATGTGTTGTAAATACCAGTCGCTTTTTAACTTCTTCTAATGACTTGTATTTATTTAATAAATAAAATGCACTAGAGAAACCATGTGCTTCATTTAAATGATATACTTCTGGTTCAAAATTCAATTCATCAATTAATTTAGCTCCACCTACACCCAATAAAATAAATTGAGCCACTTTAGTAGCCACATTAGCATCATATAAACGGTGGGTGATTGTTTGAGAAACATAGTCGTTCTCAGGCAAGTCGGTACTTAGCAAAAATAGTGGGGCACTATTAAAAGTGGTAGGGGCTAAATAATAAGCCTTTACCCATACTGGATGATCGTGAATTAAAATCTGATACTTTATACCGGTATCTTCCAAGAAGCTATAGATTTTCTCCATGAAGGTTACCTGTAAAGTTTGATCCTGGTTTCTTGCCTGATCATAATAGCCATATTTCCATAGGATACCAACTCCAATCATGTTTTGATTAAGTTCATAGGCACTTCTTAAATGTGATCCAGCTAAAAATCCCAATCCTCCACTGTATATTTTCAGCGGTTGGTGAATAGCAAATTCCATAGAAAAGTAAGCTGCCTTTTTCTTAAACTGTTCGTTTATTTTATAAGGCACCTGGTAATTTCTAAAACTCATAGTTATAGGGCGTTTGATAATTTGTGTGCAATATAATGGTATTTGCCTAAAATGTACATTTTACACATTTAGGTGTGAATAACAATCGTTTGCAACGCCTTTTTGTGGATTATTTTTTCTTTTTTGGCTTCCTCACCTTATCAAAACTATTGTTAAAATAGCAGGTCATTCCTCTGTGATTGCCACAGTTCCCGTCTTCTTTAATGGTTACATTATTTCCATTAATTGCAAAATGAACAATACATGCATCCCCTTTTTCAGAATAGGTTGCTATATTATTTTTAAATTGTAAAATGCCTTTTAGTTCACCAGTACATGCACCTTCGTTCTTTTCAAAATGAATAAAAAATTGGTATTTATTTGGTGCTCCATTGTCGCGTAATGAAACTAAATTCTTTATCCCTGATTTGTAATCGCCACTATACACATTTTTACTTGTTAATATCGTATCAATTGGATTTATGATAACTGTATTTTCTGGTTTTTTATTACTGTCAAAGTATATAAGTCTAAAATTTCCATCTGAATATGCCCATCCTTTTTTCTCATAGGTAGCTGCTCCTTGATTGGAAATATTATGCTCCTCCACTAAAAACGAAGGCTCACGGTTAATGTTTAATGATTTCTCGTATTTGGCACTATTTTTATTTTCATCATTAAATTCGGTAATTAATTTAGCATCCAAGTACTTGTTTTTCTTATCAAAAACAATGGCTAAGATGTCTTGTTTTTTTGGATACTTAATATCAAATAATAAATAATATTCTGCGTCTTGTTCAATTCTTAGTAAAGGATGAATTACAGGCTTTTTTTTATTATCTGGATCAATGAATTTATCAATCACCGAATCGGGAACAAATTGTGCCAATGCCTTTTGGCCAATTATTATACTATCCACCAAATGCTTAAAGCTGGTATCAGAAATGGAGATAGGCAGTTCGGCAGGCTTGAAAACTTTATTAAAATCATTTATTTTAATAGGGGTATTGCCCGATAAATCGGTTGGTTTATCACTACAACCCATAAAACCTATAGCTATTAACAGTACAAACAAACAACGCATTGACCAATTTTTGATAAAATTAGACTAACAAACTGAGTTTCACAAAAGCTTTTATGTTTAAATTTACAATATGAGCTCAAGCAAATCACTAGATACTTTAAATGAATCCGTTCCAGTTGAACAAAAAGTGGGGTGGAGGAAATTACTGGCATTTATTGGGCCTGCTTATTTGGTAAGTGTTGGTTATATGGATCCAGGGAATTGGGCCACCGATTTAGCGGGTGGAGCCGCCTTTGGTTATCAATTAATTTGGGTATTGCTTTTAAGTAATTTAATGGCTATTTTACTGCAAAGTTTAAGTGCCAGACTTGGCATTGTTAGAAGGCTGGATTTAGCACAAGTAAATAGAGAAACCTATCCTCCATTTGTAAATTTGTTACTTTATTTATTAGCAGAACTTGCTATTGCTGCTACCGATCTTGCAGAGGTATTGGGTATGGCTATTGGTATTAAATTACTAACCGGACTTCCTATGATGTATGGAACGTTAATTACAGTTACAGATACTTTTTTATTTTTATTCTTGCAACGCTATGGTATTAGAAAAATGGAAGCTTTTATTATTTTACTAGTGGCTACCATTGGGTTTAGTTTTTTTATTCAATTGTTTATTGCAAAGCCAAACTTGTCCTATGCTATAAAAGGTTTTATTCCTTCCAAGCTTTCTCCCGATGCTTTGTATATAGCAGTGGGTATTATTGGAGCAACGGTAATGCCACATAATTTATACCTGCACTCGGCCTTGGTTCAAACCCGAAAAATAAATCGGAATGCTGCCGGGATTAAAAAATCTATTTTTTATAATTTCATAGATAGTACGGTTGCATTAAACGCAGCATTTTTTGTAAATGCATCTATATTAATTTTAGCTGCAACTGCATTTTTTGCAACGGGGCATAAAGAGGTTGCAAGAATACAAGATGCACATGCACTACTTGCACCACTTTTAGGATCTAAATTAGCACCTATTTTATTTGCAATTGCATTAATTGCAGCAGGTCAAAGTTCAACAGTAACAGGCACTTTAGCTGGTCAAATTGTAATGGAAGGATACTTAAAACTAAGGCTAAACCCTTGGATACGCAGGCTTATAACCCGCTTAGTAGCCATTATTCCTGCTGTTTTGGTTATTGGAATTATGGGAGAGGATCATGTGGACGCTTTATTAATTTTTAGTCAGGTAATTTTAAGTTTACAGTTGGGATATGCGGTGATTCCACTTATACATTTTGTAAGTGATAAATTAACAATGGGTGAGTTTGCAATAAACTGGAAAATTAAAATCCTATCCTGGTTGGTTGCCCTTATTTTAATTTACTTAAATGGTAATTTAGTTTTTGAATTTGTTACCCAATTTTTGACTCAAACAAATATGTTGGTTTTAAAAGTAGTAATTGTTTTGTTGGTATTATTTTTTGTAGGCTTATTACTTTACATTACTATTTATCCGTTTATTCACAAGGTTTCGTCTAAGTCAGGTTCCGATTTTCATGGGGATCTTGTGGAACTGGATTGGACAAATACACAACCTGTTCAGCGCATTGCAATTGCTGTTGATTTTTCGGTAAGTGATAAAAAATTAATTAAAACAGCTATTGCGCATGCGTTTAATCAACAAATTAATAATGAACAATCAGCAACCGAATTTATTTTTATTCATATTGTAGAAAGTGTTACTGCTAATTATTTATTAGAGGCAAGTGATGATATTGAATCCAGAAAAGATCAGGAGCGTTTAGATGCCTATGTTCAGGCTTTAAATGAAAAAGGCTATAAGGCTAGTAAAGCTATTGGTTACCAAAATAGGGTTAAGGAAATAATACGCATTGTGAATGAAAAAGACGCACAATTGTTAGTAATGGGTGCACATCGACACCAGGGGATAAAGGACTATTTATTTGGGGAAACCATTGAGGCAGTTAGGCATAAGGTGAGCATCCCGGTTTTAATTGTAAATCATTAGTTTTCATAGGTTTTTTACTGAGTATAATCATTAAAATTATAGCTACATTTTGTACATTTGCGTACAAAATTTTAAAGCTATGGGACAAAAAATTAAAGTTGCCAATCCAGTGGTTGAATTGGATGGTGATGAAATGACCAGAATTATCTGGAAGTTCATTAAGGACAAATTAATCTTACCTTATTTAGAGATTGATATTAAGTACTATGATTTAGGTATGGAATATCGTGACCAGACCAATGACCAAGTTACGATTGATGCTGCAAATGCAATTAAGCAATTCGGAGTTGGTATTAAGTGTGCTACCATTACTCCAGACGAGCAAAGAGTAGAAGAGTTTAAGTTAAAGCAAATGTGGAAAAGCCCTAACGGAACTATTCGCAATATTTTAGATGGTACCGTATTTCGTGAACCCATTGTTTGTAGTAATGTACCTCGTTTAGTTCCAAACTGGACAGCTCCAATTTGTATTGGTCGACATGCATTTGGTGATCAGTACCGTGCAACGGACTTTGTAACAAAAGGCAAGGGTAAATTAACCATCAAATTTGAAGGTGAAGATGGTACTAATCAAGAGTTTGAAGTATTTAACTATAAAGGAGACGGCGTTGCGCTTGCAATGTACAATACCGACGAAAGTATTTATGGTTTTGCGCGTGCTTGTTTTAATCAAGCATTGGCTAAAAAATGGCCTTTGTATTTATCTACAAAAAATACCATCTTAAAAAAATATGATGGTCGTTTCAAAGATATTTTTGAAGAAGTTTACCAAGGTGAATTTAAAGCAAAATACGAAGCAGCGGGTATTACTTATGAGCATCGTTTAATTGATGACATGGTAGCAAGTGCTTTAAAATGGAATGGTAATTTTGTTTGGGCTTGTAAAAACTATGATGGCGACGTTCAATCCGATACAGTAGCTCAAGGTTTTGGATCTTTGGGATTAATGACTTCTACTTTAATTACCCCAGATGGTAAAGTAATGGAAGCCGAAGCTGCACACGGTACGGTAACACGTCACTACCGCGAGCATCAAAAAGGCAACAGAACTTCTACTAACCCAATTGCTTCCATTTTTGCATGGACAAGAGGTTTAGAATTCCGTGGTCAATTGGATAACAATCAGGAGTTAATTCGTTTCTCAAAAGCATTAGAAGATGTTTGTGTGGAAACTGTTGAGTCTGGTATTATGACTAAGGATTTAGCAGTTTGTGTGCATGGAAACAAAGTTAAACATGGCGAACACTATGTTTATACCGAGGAGTTCTTAGATGCATTAGACGCGAATTTGCAAAAGAAGCTTGGTTAATTGTAATAGATACCTGCGTTATTAAAAGCGCATGATACAAATATAAAAAGCCACTCAAAATTTGAGTGGCTTTTTTAGTAAAATAGCTTTTGAAATAATTTGTGACTAAGCTTTTTTCATACAATCCTTACCGCAATCATGTTTGCAATCTTTTGCAGTACACATGTGTCCTTTTTCTCCATGATTTGCAATATGACCAGCTCCGTCTTTATGGCAAGCCTTTGTACATTTATGTTCTGCTTTGTGACAATCAGCAGTACATGTATCAGCGGCAAATGCAAAATTTGCAGCCATTAAAAATAAACCAGCGAATAATAATTTTTTCATAAAAAGGTGTTTAGACTGTTAATTTAAACTAATTATATTTAAAAAAAGCCCTTAAAAATGCTTAGGGGCTTTTAATACTACTTTAAAACTTCTTGTACCGGCTTGCCAATACTTCCACTTGGCATTTGAATACCTAAAAGGGTGGTAATAGTAGGAGCAATATCGGTCATATAGGTTTGACTATTGACTGTGGTGTGTTTAATGCCATTACCAACAAGTAAAAATGGGATGTGCGTGTCATAGTTGTATAAAACGCCATGACTTGTTCCTGTAGGATAGCCATCAACTACACCAGACTTGGTTACAATCATTAAATCGCCACCACGTTGTGTGTTAAAACCGTTTACAATTTTTTCTCTAACCGATTGTGGAAGAGGAGCTACAGCAGCTTTTCGATTTTCGACTACTTGTAATATAAATGGAAGTTTTTCTAAATATCTTGAAATTATAGTTGTTAAATAATCATTACTTATATTTAAACTATCCATTAATTGATGATTATAATAAACGTTATTATCTCCAACATACGAAATTAGTTTTAGGTTTAAATTATTAGCATTTAAACATGCGTTTACATCTACTTTTATAGCCTTATCATCGAATCTGCCACCAGGTAAATTGTGTTTTTTTGCATATGCAGGTATATTGGCAACAGCATGGTCAGCAGTTAAGAAAACGGTATAATTACCTTTTCCAACTTGCTTGTCTAAAAAGCCAAAAAAATTGGCTAATACTTCATCTAATTTTATATAGCCGTCTAAAGTTTCCCATGAATTTGGGCCAAATTTATGTCCTATATAATCAGGTGAAGAAAAGCTTAACGCTAATAAATCGGTAATGTCATCAGCTCCTAATTGCTCATTTATTATTGCTTGTTTAGCAATATCGGTTACTAAGTTGTTTCCATGTGGCGTAGTCAATATTTTCGCATAATTAATTCCTACAAATTCATTTAAGTTGTATGGAAAATGTTTTGCATTTTCTCCAAATGGTTTGCCTTCATAAATGTTTTCATCTCCGTCACAATTTTCTTCATAAATGCTAGATGATAAACTCAAATTCCAACCTTTTCTATAGGAACTATCAACATGGTGTTCATTATTGTAATTGGATAGCCAATTGGGAAGGGCTTTTGCATAATAAGTTGAAGTAATGAAATTTCCAGACAATGTATCATACCAATAAGCAGCATTAGCTGTATGTCCTGCCGGAATAATTGCTCCACGGTCTTTTAATGAAATTCCAATTACTTTACTTTTAAAATTGGTTGCTAATTTTAATTCGTCTCCTATGGTAGTTGTCCATAAGTTAACAGGACTCATTTTGCCATTTGCTACGCTTGGTGAGCCTACTGTTTGAACGTTTGGGTCATCGACACAATAAACTTTCTTTTGCAGTATGTTATCATACCAATCATTCCCAGCTATCCCATTTAATGCAGGGACACTTCCGGTATAAATGCTCGCATGACCACAAGCAGTTACCGTTGGAACATAAGGGATCATGGTATTGTCACATGTTGCACCTTGATTAATAAAGTGTAAAAAGCCGTTTTGACTTTTAAAAAAGGGTTTGAATTTGTTCACGTAATCCCATCTCATCTGATCAACTACAATCCCAATAACCAATTTTGGTTTATTGCTTTTTTCGGAATTTGTTGTTTGTTTTTGAGCAATTGCTGCAATACTAAAAAGGCAAATGCTTAATAAGGTTAAAATGCGCATTTTCACTATCAATTTAAGTGTGCAATTTAAGCTATTTATTAGCGCTTTAAAGGTAAAAATTGTTTAAATTTGCATTAATAATTAACACTATATGGCAGACATTTTTGAAAGGTTAATCAAAAACTACGGACCTATTGGGCAACACAGAGAAAGAGCCCATGGATATTTTGCATTTCCTAAACTTGACGGTGAAATTGGTTCTAAAATGAATTTCAGGGGCAAGGAAATGATTGTTTGGAGTTTGAATAACTATTTAGGTCTTGCCAACCATCCCGAAGTGCGTAAAGCCGACGCCGATGCTGCCGCAAAATATGGTTTAGCCCTTCCGATGGGTGCTAGGATGATGAGTGGAAATAGTGATTTGCATGAGCAATTAGAGCAGGAATTAGCCAGTTTTGTACATAAGGAGGATGCTATTTTAATGAATTATGGTTATCAAGGAATTATGAGTGCCATTGATGCTATTTGTGGTCGTCACGATGTAGTGGTTTATGATGCCGAGTGTCATGCTTGTATTATTGATGGCTTAAGAATGATCCCAAGTCACCGTTTTGTATTTAAACACAACGATGTGGAGGATTGTGAAAAACAATTAAACCGTGCTAAAGCTTTAGCCGATAAACAAGGTGGAGGCATTTTAGTAATAACAGAAGGCGTTTTTGGAATGGCAGGTGATCAGGGAAAATTAAAAGAGATAGCTGCATTAAAATCCAAGTTCCCTTTTAGATTGTTGGTAGACGATGCACATGGTTTTGGAACCTTAGGTAAAACAGGTGCAGGAGCTGGTGAGGAGCAGGGATGCCAGGATGCCATTGATTTATACTTTTCTACTTTTGCTAAAAGTATGGCATCCATTGGAGCTTTTATGGCGGGGCCAAGAACTATTATTGATTTTATTCGTTACAATATTCGTTCTCAAATTTTTGCTAAAAGTTTACCCATGCCATATGTTGTTGGTAACTTAAAGCGCCTAGAACTTTTAAAAACCAAGCCTGAGCTTAAGGATAATCTTTGGAAAAATGCCTTAGCATTACAAAATGGTTTAAAGGAAAAAGGTTTTGATATTGGTAAAACCGATTCAGTGGTGACTCCAGTTTATATGAAAGGAGGCGTAGAGGAAGCGACAGCTATGGTTATGGATATCCGAGAAAATTATAAAATATTTTGCTCCATAGTAGTATATCCTGTAATTCCAAAAGGGCATATTATTTACCGTCTTATTCCAACAGCAGTGCATACCCAGGAGGAAATTGATTTAACATTAAAAGCATTTAGTGAAACAAAAGCTAAGTTAGACGCTGGTGCATATAAGGTAAATGAGATCCCGGATATGGCTAATAAATAAGGTTTATTTGTAGTCTAAATAAAGCATTTCTATATTACTTAGTTAAAGTAGTCTACTTTTTCCTGTTCAGTTTTGATTAATTCAATGCTTACATTTAATTCAAATCCAATTAATAGGATAAGTGCATTAATATAAATTAATGTCATTACAATTAAAACGGTTCCAATAGATCCATATATTTTATTGTAGCTACTAAAATGGTTTACCCAATAGGAAAAGCCATATGTAGTAATTAACATAAGGGTAGTTGACATTAGCGCGCCAGGGCTTGCCAGCGGCCACTTTTCCTTGATATGAGGTGCGAATTTGTAAATAAAGGCATTGCCAAAAAACAACAGTAAAATAATAATTAACCATCTTAAGGTATTCCAGTATGGGAGTATAGTGCTTTTATTAATATTAAAACCAGCTCTTAACAAAGAGGTTAGTTGATCTTGACCAATTAGGACCACTAAGCTTGCAAAAACCAACATCATTAATATAATGGTTAGTCTCAAGGCACGCATTCGTTGGTGCAGGAAAAATGGTTTGTTCTGCATGATAGATTTATCAAAGCTTCGGATAATACCTGTCATAGCATTTGATGCGTAAAATAACAATAATAAAAAACCAAATGAAAAAACACCAACATGTTGGCTTAATAAGTCATTGATAATATCTAAAATAAAGTTATAGGTGCTTGAGTTGGGAGCGATATCTTTAAAAATAGAAAGTATTTGCTTTTTAATTTTAAACGACTTTGGGAAATAAGGAATTAATGAAAATAAAAATAAGAACCCAGCAGGCAATGCCATAATTAAATTAAAAGAAATTGCCGATGCACGATCGTAAAGTCCAAGTGTATTTAACTGTTTAAATAAAAACTTTATAACCTGATATAAATTAATTTTTTGAAATCCAGGTATGTAAATATATTTTGCCTTTCGTTTTAGAAAGACAAAAAAAGGCCCAAATATAGTTTTAACAAAAGCAAAAATTACTTTTAAAATAACAACGGGGAACTTTGCTTTATTGCTTTTTTCTTTTTTGGTATTCATCTAATTTGAGCTGATATTCTTTTGCAAATTTACTATGTTCTTCAAAACTAGCGCTAAAATGATGATATCCACTAAAGTCTGATTTTGCTACAAAGTAAAGGTAGTTTGTTTTAGGTGCATTTAATACCAAGTCAATGGTTGTTGGACTTGGAGTGCAAATAGGGCCGGGAGGTAGTCCTTTATGTCTATACGTATTATAAGGTGATGTGTTCATTAAATACTTTTCATAAATACGGGTTAATGTAAAGTCCTGCATGGCGTATTTTATAGTAGGGCAAGCTTGCAATGGCATGCCTTTAAGAAGTCTATTTTGATAAACACTTGCAATTAAACTTTTATCGGAATCATAATTACACTCTTCTTCTACTATAGATGCTAAAGTGTAAACTTCATTAGGTGTCATGCCAATAGCAGCAGCTTTTTCAAGTCTATTATTTGACTTCCAAAATATGTTTTGTTGATCCTTCATTTTTTGCATGAACCTAGTTAGTGAGGTAGACCAATACATGGTATAGGTATTGGGTATAAATAAAGTCAATAATTGAGTAGTATCGGTATTGTATAAGCTAAGAGAATCGTTGTTGTTAAAAAATGCAAATGCGGTTGCACTATCCATGGATAATGTGTTTTCAATTAATTTAGCTAGTTCTCCTTTGGTGCGCACTTTGTTTAATACAAAATTCACAGTGGCTTGTTGGTTATTTCTTAGCATTCTAATTAAGGACAGTAAGCTTGTTTTTTTCTTTACTAAAAATTTACCAGGCCTTACTTTGCTTTCAACATTAAGCATTTTAGAAAGCACTAAGAAACTGGGTTTATCTAAAATTATTTTTTTTGCCACCAAAGTATCAGCTAACGCATCTAGACCATTATTGTATTCAAAACTAATTCTGTCCTTATTAAAGTGTGTAGTACTTATAAATATATTATATGACTCATAGCTAATTAAGAGAAGTAGTACAATAACAATAATCTTTTTCATATTTCAAAATACAATAAAAATCCCCACCTTGAAGTAGGTGGGGACAAATTATTTATAAATTAACTATTTCCAACTTTATGCTGGAAATAGTAGGTTGAATTTATTTTGTAGCTGGGGTGGCTGGAACTGTAGCAGTGTTAGCAGGTGCTTGAGTAGGTGCCGTTTGTGTTGGAGCAGTTGCAGATGTGTTTACTTTGTTAATTAAACCTTTATCAGAATCACCGTTTCCAGCTGATTTTAAGAAAAGGGTAGAAGTAATAGACAATATAGCAATAACAGCTACAAAAATCCAAGTACCTTTTTCAAGTACATCGGTTGTTTGTTTTACGCCCATGAAATTATTTGATAAACCACTCACGTTTGCATTTAATCCTCCACCCTTAGGGTTTTGAATTAAAACCATAAAGCCAAGTCCTATACAAGCGGTAATCATTAAGATTATAAATAAGGTGATCATTTTTTAATTTGTTTTAATTGTTCAATTCGAGACGCAAAATAAACGGATTTTTCAGGAAAAATAAAACTTAATTTGGAATAGATGTCTATTGCTTTATGAATATTGCCTTGTTTTTCCCATATTTCAGCCATAGACTCGGTTAATACATCGGTTGCTTTATTGGCTTTTTCGGCTATAATTGCCACTACTTTCTCCTGTTCATCCCCAATTTCGGCTAAATTATGGCCAATTTGTTCTTGTTGCTTAAGGACTTTAAGCCAAGCCGTAAAACTCCTTAATTGGGTGGTTAATTTATCCTGTGGGATGGTTTCTAGATCAATTTCTATGCCTTGAGCACCAAAATAGTCCTTAAATATTTGAGGGGTCTCTTTTTCAAACTCTAATTGCTCACCAGACACTTCCTCATTAAACTGAGCCAATTGCTCCGAAATCATGGAGTTTAATTTCTCGTCCATAGGGGCTAAATTGTCACTAATGGCTTCTTTATTTAACCATTGATGAAGTTGTAGGCCAGATGGGAAATAACATACTGTTTTATATAACTGGTTTTTGAATTTTTCAGGACTTTCTAATTCATACTTTTTTGCAAGTAATAATTGAAGGCTAGGGCTAAATGCATTTTCTTTAACCAATTGCTCTAATGAACTTGTCTCAATTTGAGATAAGTCCGTGTGACCTGTCCAATTCAATAAGATATTTTTAATTACAGATGTGTTCATTAACTACCAGTTTGAAAAAATTTGATTAAAAATATCATCCGTAATATTACGAATAATGTCCTCCATTAGTTGTCCTTCGGCTTGACTTAAACTTAAGTTAGCAGAAAAATCAAAATTTCTAGAAACATCAAATTCAAGTTCTTTATTTTCTAATGTCTTTTTTAATACCACATGCACCGTTACCGTTAATCGGTTAGCTGTTGCTTGTTGCGCACTAATACCTACTGTTTGAGTAGGATCATAATTGGTAATGGTTGCAAAAATTTGATAATGCGCATCGTCGCTGTTAGTTCTGGTAAGCTTGGTTTGATTTATTATTTTTTGTTGCAGCTTGTCTGTTAATAGAGGAGCTAATTGTGGGTTAACATACCTGGCTTTATTTTCAACAAATCCAATTTTTACTGTTTTGATATTATCAGGAATGACAGCATCTTTAAAACTATAAATACCACATCCACTCATTAAAGTTATCATACTTAAAAAAAGTATGGTAACAAATAATTTGGATTTTAAAAGGTTGGTATTTGCTATTTTAAAATTATTCTTCAATGTTATATTCTTTAATTTTTCTATAAAGGGTTCTTTCACTAATTCCTAAGTCGGTGGCGGCATCTTTTCTGCGACCACGGTGCTTTTTAAGTGCCTTTAAAATTAACTCTTTTTCCTTATCCATTATATTTAAAGACTCTTCTACCTCAAAATGGCCTTGTAAGTCATTGTCAATGATTAATGGTTGCGTATTTGCTATTTGAACTGCTGGTAAATTATTTGTAGAAACTTGGCTAGGAAGCGGATTGGTTATATTGTTTTGTAGCAAATCCTCTTTTAGTTCGTTCATTATAGATTCTCTAGTAAAGTTTCCGTTTTGACCAGCAATACTTGGGTTTTGTAATATTTCAAAAAACATTTTCTTTAATTCATTTACATCTTTTTTCATGTCAAAGAAAAGCTTGTATAATATTTCCCTTTCATTGGCAAATTCACCTAAAGGCGAACCGCCAGTAACCATTGGCATATTGTGTTTGGTGGCTGCTGGTAAGAAACCAGATAATATTTTTGCGTTAATTTGATCTGTAGTACTTAAGACAGAAATTTGTTCAGCAATGTTTTTTAATTCACGCACATTTCCAGGCCAACTGTAGGTGGTTAAAAGTGCACGTGCCTCCTCGTCTAAAAAAATGGGTTTGGTTTTATATTTTTCTGCAAAGTCAACTACAAATTTTCTGAATAGTAAAGGAACGTCCTCTTTGCGATCTCTTAAACTAGGAACGCGAATTGGTACCGTATTTAATCTATAATATAAGTCTTCTCTAAATTTTCCTTTTTGGGTAAACTCCATTAATTCTCTATTGGTTGCGGCAATAACACGAACATCGGTTTTTTGCACTTTAGAGGAACCCACACGAATAAATTCACCAGTTTCTAATACACGTAATAAACGAGCTTGAGTACCCAATGGCATTTCTCCAATTTCATCTAAGAATATGGTACCTCCACTTACTGTTTCAAAATATCCTTTTCGGCTATCAACAGCTCCAGTAAAGGATCCTTTTTCATGACCAAATAATTCGGAATCAATGGTGCCTTCTGGAATAGCACCGCAGTTTACAGCAATAAATGGGTTATGTTTTCTTGCCGATAAGCTATGAATGATTTGAGAAAACACTTCCTTACCAACGCCCGATTCTCCCACAATTAAAACCGTTAAATCGGTAGCAGCAACTTGTTCGGCGGTATTTAATGCATGGTTTAGTGATGGGGTATTCCCTATAATACTAAATCTATTTTTTAATGATTGTAAATCCATAATGTTCTTTTTATAAAATCAACTTTAAATACAGGCCTTACCTAATAAGGTTCCTTTAGTGTAATCGGATACTAATACCATTACATAGTCGCCTTTTTTTAAGTTGGTATTTTCTTTTGGGAATACAATAACTTTATTTTGACTATTTCTGCCCATCCATTCGTTTTCACTTTTTTTACTATTTCCCTCTATTAATACTTCAAATGTTTTGCCAACGTCACGCTTATTACTTTCATTAGACAATACCCATTGTACGTCTACAATTTCTTGCAATCTTTTTTTCTTTAACTCCTCAGGGATATCATCCTCATATCTTTTAGCAGCCAGGGTTCCAGGACGTTCCGAATAAAAGTACATGTAACTGTAATCATAGTTTGATTCCTTCATAATGGAAATAGTGTCCATGTGGTCTTTATCGGTTTCGGTACAAAAACCTGCAATAATATCACTAGAAATACTGCACTCAGGAATTACTTCTCTAATGCGCGCCACTTTTGCTAAATACCATTCACGGGTATAAGTTCTATTCATTAATTGTAGCATTCGGGTACTGCCACTTTGAACTGGTAAGTGAACATATTTGCAAATATTAGGATATTTAGCAATGGTAAATAAAACCTCGTCCGTGATATCCTTTGGATGCGAAGTACTAAATCTTACTCTTAAACTTGGATGTATTTGTGCAACACTTTCAAGGAGTGCTGCAAAAGTAACAGACACATTTGTTTCAGGATTGTTCCAGTAATAACTATCCACGTTTTGACCTAGTAATGTAATTTCTTTATAACCCTTTTCAAATAAGTCTCTGCATTCAGCAATAATACTAAAAGCATCTCTACTGCGTTCCCTTCCTCGAGTAAAGGGTACTACACAAAAACTACACATATTATTACATCCCCTCATAATGGAAACAAAACTGCTAATGCCATTACTGTCTAATCTAACAGGGGCAATATCTCCATAGGTTTCGTCTCTACTTAAAATAACATTCACTGCTTTTTGACCCGTTCCTGCCTCATGAATTAAGTCAGGTAAACTGCGGTAAGCATCGGGGCCTACAACAATATCAACTAGTTTTTCTTCTTCTAATAATTGTGATTTTAAACGCTCTGCCATGCAACCTAAAATCCCAACCAATAAACCAGGATTTGCATGTTTTAGTTTTTTAAATTCAGTAAGTCTTTTGCGTACTGTTTGTTCTGCTTTTTCACGAACCGAGCAGGTGTTTACTAAAATAAGATCTGCTTTTTCGGCATCTCTTGTACTTCCGTAGCCATTGTTTTCTAATATAGATGCGACCACTTCACTGTCTGCAAAGTTCATTGCACAGCCATAACTCTCGATATAAAAGAATTTGTCAAAATGCTTTGTTGGACCATTTGATTCAAATGCCTCACCTTGCCTTGCTTCATCGTGTACCTTAGTATCGCTTGCGTATAATTCCATGAAATCTTTTCCTAATTGTTTAGTCTGCAAATTTAGTTAAAATAATTAAAAGTGCCATCTTGTCATATATATAAACCTAATTATTTGATAACGAGCAGTTTACTTATAGTAGAATTACAATATTAATTTATGATAGTAGACTAGCAATCAATGCTTTACAAAAAATACTATCTTTGACTAAATTCTATGGATATGCAGAAATGGCTTGTGATTTTATTATTTTGTTTTGTGTGTAATAGGTCATTTGCTCAGGATTTAGTGGTTGCTAAACTGCGAACCGAAACCTCCAGAAATATTAAAAAAGAAGTGGATACCACGCATTGGAATTGGAAAACAGGGGGGCTTTATAATTTTAATTTATCACAAAGTTCATTAAGTAATTGGGCAGCAGGAGGCGATAATTTTAATATGGCTCTTACTAGTTATTTTAACTATTTCGCATATTATCAAAAGCCAAGGCATAATTGGGACAATAATTTTGATGTTAACCTGGGCTATATTCAATCCACAAGTTTAGGAGGACGCAAAAACGATGACAGGGTTGATATTTTAAGCAAGTACGGTTATAAATTTGATTCGGTAGGACAATTGTATTTGTCGGGATTATTTAATTTTAGATCACAAATATTTGACGGTTATAGTTTTAGTGGAAATACAGCAAACTTCACTTCCAGTTTTTTATCTCCTGCATATATTATTTTATCGGCAGGGGTAGACTACAAGCCAAATAGCGAATTATCCATATTCTTTTCTCCTTTAACTTCCCGTAGCACCATTTTGCTTAATAATAAACTATCTGCACAGGGTAAATATGGTTTGGATACAGGAAGTCACATTTTTAGAGAAACTGGTTTATTTGTAACCATAAATTACAATAGTACCATTGCTCCTAATGTAACTTATAAAACCAGGGCCGATTTTTTCTCTAACTATTATCAAAAGCCCGAGAATGTAAATTTTTATATGACTAATTTGTTTTTATTTAAAATTCATAAAAATTTTTCGGCCTCCTATAGTTTAGATTTAATTTATGACGATAGAATTAGAATTTTTGGGCCTAATAAAACAGCTCCAGGACTTCAGTTGAAAAGTATGATAGGTATAGGTTATGTAAAACAATTGCAAGTAAAGAAAATAGTTGAAAAGCCCAAATTGTAGTTATTTACAAATTGCTTTTAAAGTATGTTTTATTTTATTTGCCTTATGTGTTAAGTCCTGATAGTCGCTGCTAATAATAGTTACATGTCCCATTTTACGCCCTGGCTTGGTATGTTTTTTGCCATACAAATGAACAAATACATTTTCCATTTTTAAGACCTCCTCTAAACCTTCATAAACCACCTCGCCGCTATAACCCTGGGCACCAATAATGTTTACAATGGCCGACGGCAAAATGGCATCTGGATTACCCAATGGGTATCCTAATAAAATTCTTAATAACATATCATATTGACTGCTATAGTTTGCTTCAATGGTATGATGTCCACTATTATGCACACGAGGGGCTGCTTCGTTTACCCAAACATCGCCTTGCTCATCAATAAATAATTCAATTGCAAATAAGCCTGGACTTTTTAAACCATTTACCACTTTTCTTGCAATGGCTTGAGCTTTCCACAATTGTTTTTCCTCCAGTTTTGCTGGGCTTAATTGGTAGTCTAATAAATTATAAACAGGATCAAAAACCATTTGAGCAGGAGGGTAAATTATAGTTTTTCCATTTGCGTCCATGCCTACTATTAATGCAATTTCCTTGTGTATTTTAATTTTCTGCTCTAATACCGACGGTGCATTAAAGCCAAGTTCTATTTCACTTTCATTGTTAATTATTTGAACGCCTTTGCCGTCATATCCACCTTCGCCAACTTTATGAACTGCAGGTAAAAAATCAATGAATTTTAATAAATCCGATTGTGTATTTGTTATTTGAAAGGGGGAGGTTGGAATTTCGTTTTCGGCGTAAAATTGCTTTTGTAAAATTTTATTTTTAATAATGCGAATAGCGGCCGGAGTAGGATAAACTTTAACACCTTCCTTTTCTAATTGTTCTAATGCATCCACATTTACTGCTTCTATTTCAATGGTTAATGCGTCCAAGCCTTTACCAAAATTATATACCGTATTGTAGTCGGTTATATTTCCCAACGTAAAATGATGACACAAATGAGCAGCTGGGCAGGAAGCGTCGTTTTCCAATACAAAAGTGGTCACATCATAGTTGGCAGCAGCTTGTAATAACATCCTACCTAATTGACCGCCTCCTAAAATACCTACTTTCATAAGTTCCTATTTATTTTCACAAAGATAAGACTAAAAGCAACTAAATTTGTTGGGATCAATTTAAAGTATATGCCTGCTCCAGTTATTATTTCAGTAAAAGATTTGGTGAAGTCCTATGGTGAATTCGAAGCAGTGAAAGGAATTAGCTTTGAAGTATATGAAGGTGAAATTTTTGGATTATTAGGGCCCAATGGAGCTGGTAAATCTACCACCCTAGAAATTATTGAAACCCTAAGGTCAAAAACCAGTGGAACAGTAATTGTAAATGGGTTTAATTTAGATACCGCCCCTGAAGAAATTAAAAAAATAATTGGGGTTCAACTTCAAACATCAGGCTTTTATCCCAACTTAAATTTAACGGAACTTATTCATTTATTTGTTGGACTTTATCAAAGCAATGTGGATCCAAGTAGCCTTTTGCAAAAAGTTAATTTAGAAGATAAAGCAAAATCAAAATACAAAGAAATGAGTGGGGGTCAAAAACAAAGATTTTCCATTGCAACCACACTTATAAATAAACCTAAAATAATTTTCTTAGACGAGCCAACTACTGGACTGGATCCACAAGCACGGAGAAACTTATGGGATTTGATTAAAGAAATTCGGGACAATGGTACTACTGTTATTATTACAACTCATTATATGGACGAGGCCGAAATTTTATGTGACCGTGTGGCCATTGTGGATAGCGGAAAAATAGTTGCAATAAACACGCCTAATCAATTAATTGATAATTTAGTAGCTACCGGCTTTGAAAAAGAAAAAGAAGTGAAAAAAGCAAATCTAGAAGACGTCTTTATTAATTTAACTGGAAAGCAATGGAGAGCAGATTAATAAACAGTAAACCAAATTTATAAAGGTCAAAAAATATAATAAATTATTTTAAAAACATAAATAAAAAAAAATGACACAGGACCCAAAATATCCAATTGGCAAATACATCGTAACACCATATAGTGAGGAAACTAAAAACAAATGGATACAGGAGTTACGTATTGCTCCTTCGGATTTAGAGCATATAATATTAAACTTAGATAAAGCCCAGTTGGATACGCCATACAGGGAAGGTGGCTGGACAGTAAATCAAGTGGTGCACCATTTAGCGGATAGTCATATGAATGCATTTATTCGTTTTAAATTAGCATTAACCGAAGAAGTGCCTCCCATTAAAACTTATGACGAAAATGCATGGGTATTAACTGCCGATGTTGCAAATACACCATTAAATGTTTCGGTAACTTTATTACATGCGTTACATGAGCGTTGGGCAAATTTACTGGCTAGTTTAACTCCTGCTCAATGGGAAAGAAAATTATTTCATCCAGTTCGAAATGCAGAAGTAAGTGTATGGGATTTATTTACAATTTATGCATGGCATGGCAAACACCATATTGCACATATTAAAGCATTACGAGATCAAAAAGGCTGGTAATTAAAAATTAAAATAAACTTCTATTTACTTCGGCTACTAAAAATACACTGCCAATCACAAGAATTAAGTCATTGTGGTTGGCATTTTTATTTGCAGCTGCAATGGCTAAATTAACATTGTCAAAGCATTCGCCTTTTCGGTTTAATGTATTTCCCTTTTCCTTCAATTCTTTTGCAGGCATCGCCCTTGGTATATGGGATTGTGTATAATAATATTGAGCGTTAATGGGCAGTAAATTTAATACAGCATCAATGTCCTTATCCTTCACCATGCCCGTAACTATGTGCAACTTATTAAAGTGAATACTTTGTAAATGTTCAAGTAAAACAATAATACCAGGTTCGTTATGAGCAACGTCTAAAATCATTTTAGGACTATGTTGTATACATTCCCAACGTCCCATAAGTCCTGTATTTTTTTTAACTTGGCTAAGTGCTTTAATTACTTTACTTGCTTTTAAATTCCACCCCATATTTGCAAGTAATTGCACTGCAGTTAATACCCCTTTTAAGTTTTTACTTTGATATTTACCAGGAAGGTCACACTGAACTGTAAATGTTTTTTGAAAAAGGGGGGCGTCTAGTAAATGAATAAGCGGTTGTGTAAATTCAAATAAGGAACTATCCCAATTGTTTTGAAAATTATTAAAATGTATAAAGTCCTCTGCGTAATAAATAGGAGCATCTAAATGGGATGCTTTTTCTTCAAAAACTATTTTAGTTTCAGAAATAAGTTCACTAATTACTAAGGGAGTTTCCTTTTTTATAATGCCTGCTTTTTCATTTGCAATTTGAGGCAGCGTGTTTCCAAGTAAAGCCATATGATCCCACCCAATATTTGTAATAATACTAAGTTCGGGATGAATAACATTGGTACTATCCAAACGACCACCTAATCCAGTTTCAATAATGGCAATATCACATTTTTGCTCTGCAAAATATTCAAAGGCCATTCCCACTGTGATTTCAAAAAAAGAAGGTTCTATTTGGTCTATAAGCCCTTTAACTTTATTGGTAAATGAAGTCACAAATTCTTTGGAGCACATTACTCCATTTACTTTAATACGCTCTCTAAAATCGTATAAATGAGGGGATGTATAAAGTCCAGTAGTATATCCGGCCTCCTGAAAAATACTTGCAAGCATATGACTTGTAGAGCCTTTGCCATTGGTGCCTGCTACATGAATGGTTTTAAATTTATTTTGAGGGTTGTCTAAAAAATCACAAATAGCAATGGTATTGTCTAAATTATTTTTTATGGCAGCTGCTCCTATACGGCTAAACATAGGTAGCCTACTATATAAATAGTTTATGGTTTCTTGATAGGGCATGAATAAATTGAACTATTTACTGAACCTCAAATTTAAATTTCACTGTCACAACAGAACTATGATCAGCAGCGTTAAAACTAATTTTTGTTAAATATTCAGTAATGGCTTTTTTATATTTCACATCGTTGGAAGAGGATCCTTTTACTATTTGAATAAACTTACCAATTCCATCAGGACTTACTTCAATATCGGCATAAATAGTTGCAGCTTCTACATCACCATTAAAAGAGTATACTTTGGTTACATGTCTGTCACCTTTTGTAACAAAAGGACCTCCAGTGCCAGTATAGGATTTGCCATTAATGCTTCCATTTGCTACTCCTTGATCGCCAGTGCCACCTGCTATGCCCTGGTCTTTTACATTATTATAGCTATCCTGATTATTTCCACCTTTACCATTACCGCCTGCATACTTACCCATTGCTGCTTTTGGTTTTGGTGCAACAGGAGCAGGGATTACTTTACTACGCTTTGTATTTTTATTTGCATTAACTGCTTGGTCATTAATATCGTTAGAATTTATAGTTGTTTTAACAGTATTATCAGATGCCTTTATGTTTGCTTTTTTTGTTGCGCCTACTTCGGGAGCTGGCGCCTCTTTACTCATTGGAGGAATGTCACCTAATCCAGTTTCGCTATTTCCTAAATTCACTTCCATGTAACTAGGTGCAGGAGGTATAATAATAGGAGGGGTTTGATTCCATTGTAATACCACAAACAACAAACTTAATAGTACACAAATGATGGTTGTGTACAATCCTGCCTTTAAATTTTTTTGTTGTTCGAAGTTTAATTGCATGGTTTAAAATTAATGTAAAAATACATCATATCCCAATCTGCATAAAGTGCCCAAGATAACTATTAAAAATACAGTCCTAATAAACTTATTTCCCTTGGCCATAGCTAGTTTGGATCCAATAATACCTCCAATTGCATTACAAATAGCCATTGGAATAGCAACAGGCCATAAAATAGTACCCTTTAATAAAAACAAAGTAATGGACCCTAAATTGGTAGCTAGGTTTACCACTTTTGCATGTGCATTGGCTTGTAAAAAGTCAAATCCTAGCCAAGTAATAAAAGCAAGTACTAATAAACTTCCCGCACCTGGACCAATAAAGCCATCATAAAAACCTAGTACCAAACAAATAAGTGCTCCTTTGTACATGGGGAAACTTAGATTTTCATTTTTGCTAGCTTGTCCAAAATCCTTTTTGGTATAAGTATAAATAGCAACGCCAATTAATACCAGTAAAATTACCGGCTTCATAAATTTATTGCTCACAAGGGTTAAACAAAGGGATCCTGTAAATGAAGCTGCAAATGCAATGGATGTAAATATTGCAAGTCGCACCAAAGGAATACTTACTTTTTTTAAATAGGTTCTTGCTGCAAAAAATGTTCCAGTAAAAGATGGAATTTTTAAAGAGCCAATGACCTGTGCTACCGAATTATTTGGAAGTAAAATTAAGCCTGCAGGTGTTTGAATTAAACCACCTCCACCAACAACTGCGTCTACTAAACCAGCAAAAAATGCAAAAAAACATAATAATATTATGGTGGTCGTCATTTTATACTGCTTGTTTTACAATTGGTTTATTAGGAGTTGGCCAGGTATTTATCACAATGCCTGTAATAATAATAAGACCACTAATTATTTGAGCATTATTAAAACTTTCGTTTAAAAATAATACCGCCTCAAATGAACTAAGAATGGGACCCATGGTTAAAAAGAGGGAAGCTTTACCTGCACCAATTTTTTGAATGGCGTGGCTCCAAATAGAATAAGAAATAACGGAGTTGCCAATGCCTATGTATAAAACCACCCATAATAAATGGGTGTTATAAACCACAGGTTGCATAAAAGTCATTTCATATAAAGCACCAGGTAATAATAAAATAGCACCTAGTCCAAATAAACAAAGTAAAAAACTATTATTTGAAATACCAATGGGTTTCTTTTTTACAAAAACATTATACGTACCAAAACAACAACCTGCAGCAATCATCCATAGATCGCCTGCTCCAAATTCAAAATTTAAAACATGAGTTAAATCTCCTTTTGTTAGTAAATACAAAGTGCCAACAATGCAAAGAATGATACCTGTAATATTTTTCCAATGCAGCTTTTCATTTACGAGCCATGCGCCCAATAATGCGGCCACAATTGGGTTTACAGTGGATCCAAATAGGGCCATATTAATTGCAGTAGCATAATGACCTGCGGTGTATATTAATGTATTATAAATGGAAAAACCAACCAGTGCCATCAAAAAAAAGTAAAGCTTATTTTGTTTAAAAATGGGCCATTCTTTTTTTAAATTTTGTATTGCAAAAGGGAACAAACATATAGTTGCAGTTACCCATCTAAAAAGCGCTATACTCATGGGGCCAGCTAAATTAATGGCATAACGCGACACGATAAAATTACCAGACCAAATAATAGTAGAGCTAATGGCTAGTAACGCACCTATTTGATTATTTCTTCTCAATGGTGTGCAAAGTTTTTAGTAAAGTCGCCTTTAATTCTTTCAATTGGGGGGTTAAAATAGCCAAATTTCAAATCCGGAAATTCCTCTTGTATTAATTCCATCATTTGTTTGATACCCATAATTTCACCATTATCGGTAAAGCCAATTTTCCCTAAATACCAATCCGGATCTATGTTAAAATTTCTCCATTGGATCATTTTTAATCCAGTGTCTTTAATTAATTTTCTTAAAGCTTCATATTCTTCTACACTGTCTGTCATGCCTGGGAAAACAAAGTAGTTAATGCTTGTCCATTTACCTGCTTCACTCATTACACGAATACTTTCTTTAATATCAGCAAAAGTATAATTGTTGGGACGGTAGTAAGCATTATAAATATTTTCTCTAGCCGAGTTCATACTCACACGAATGCTATCCAGTCCAACAGCTGCAAGTTCAGCAACTGCTTTTGGATTAGATCCGTTGGTATTAATATTAATGCTTCCTTTACTAGTATGTTTTCTGATTTCAATAATAGATTCCTTAATGGTTTCCCACATTAATAATGGTTCTCCTTCACATCCTTGCCCAAAACTTACTATTGGAAATGGAGCAGTCATTAAATGCGGTACGGTATATTCTACAACTTCGGCAGCGGTTGGCTTAAATGTTAAACGATCCTGCGTTGAAATAATTTCTTCCTCCTGAGGTTGGAAGGAAATACAACCAATACAGTTGGCATTACATGCGGGAGAAATTGGAATAGGACATTCCCAACGGCCCATGGCTAAATTTCGAGCAGCAGGGCAGGTATAGGTTTGACAACAGTTCTCCATTAAATGTTTTACCAAACGGTTTTGGCTATATAAGGAAAGTAGGTTCTGTGTACCGTTATCAATAATTTCTTGATCATATCCTTCACAATCCTGTCTAATATCTTTTTCAATGCGTACAGCTGGTACATAATTTTTTCCATCTAGCCAACCTACGGCGGTATAACAAAATAATGGTAGGGTTGGAGCGTCGGCATCCAAGGTTTCATAAGCGGATACATATAAGCCGGTATGCGCTGGAGGTATAAAAGCGGCAACGGCCCAGCCTAATTCACATAAACGCATTTCACCCGTTTCAACATCTATGCCAATTCCTCTTCTGCCTGGTAATTCATATAAGTTTCCACCTTCTGGTAATTCTATCCAATCCTCCACTGGAATGGGATAGGCATCCCAACCAGCACGGCCAACTGTATATAAACTAGTGTCTTCAAATATTTGGCCTTCGCCATCGGAATATAATAAGTAGGGAGAGGTTTGTAATAACATGTTGTAAAGGTATCTAAATGAAATGAATTATGCTTGGTTCACAATTGCAATTTGCTGCTTGCAAAAGCTATTAAATTCATTGGTTATGGTTTCGCTCACCGGCTCGTTAATGTCCTTTTGAATGAGTTTATTGTTTTTAAAATCAATGGTAATAACATCGTCTTTTATTATTGCATTTTGTATATCAATCCAAGGGTACTGTTTTTTTGGGAAAGTATTAATTACTATGCCTGCAGGGTCAAAGGCAATTTCATAAGGAAATTTAACTTGGCGTTCAAACAAGGCACCAATTAAATATATTCCTGATATGATAAGCGCATTGGGCATTAAAAACCAGCCCCAGCTTGCAAATAATAAGCCAAGTCGGTAATAAGGCATACCGCCTTGTTTTTTTTGATATAAGCAAAAAATCCACCAACATATAACCGAGGTCATAATGGCTATAATTAGTGCAGGCTTTGGAAAAATACCTTTGTAAATGCCAAAGCTGTAGCCTAATATGCTTAATAGGTACATAAATTGGCTAATTCGGTCTACGTTCTTAAAACTGGGACTTTTACAAACAATGATATAGTCAAATATGCGCATAAAATGTATTTATGAGATAGGTAAAATTTGGTGCAATTTAAGCCCATTTGGTTAACTTTGTGTCATGAAGAAATCTCACATTATTTTATTAGTACTTATTGCAGTTGCAATAGTAGTATTAATTAGCTACACCGGTGATTTAAGTAGCTATGAAACAATAGGTTCCGCTAAACAAAAACAAGGTAAGTTTTTGAATTTAATTGTGAAAATGGACAAAACGGTGCCAATAGACTATGACCCAGTGAAGGATCCTAATTTATTAAAATTTGGAGTGCAGGATAGTTTGGGCGGAAGAATAAATGTGGTGTATCATAACACCATGCCAACCGATATGGAAAAGTCGGAGCGTTTGGTATTAAAAGGAAAAGTACAAGGAGATGTTTTTGAATGTTCTGCAATTGTACTTAAGTGCCCTTCAAAATACAAGGACAATCCTAATGCCAACAAAAACCAGCCGGTAGCTTTTACTAATTAATTATTTCAAATTTTTTAATGAATACATCTTCAAATGCGGCAGCAGTGCAATTTATTGGCGAACATTTATTGCCAGGCCAATTGGGATATTTTTTAACGATACTTTCATTAGTGGCTTCCTTGGTAGCCACTTTTGCTTTTGCAAAAGCTTTTTATGCAAAACAATTGGAGGACCAAAATAGTTGGAAGCAACTAGCTCGCATTGCTTTTATAATTGAGTCTGTTGCGGTGTTTGCTTGTTTTATTATTTTATTTTATGTAATCTCTAATCACTTATTTGAATACAAGTATTCTTACATGCATAGCGATAAGCACATGCCTGCGCAGTATTTGTTAAGTTGTTTTTGGGAGGGACAAGAGGGTAGTTTTTTATTGTGGAGTTTTTGGCATTGTGTGCTTGGTTTACTTGTAATGTCAAAGTCAGAAAAGTGGAAAAATGATTCCTATGGAGTTATGATGGTATTGAGTTTTACACAGTTTTGTTTGGCTACCATGGTTGTTGGACTTTATGTATTTGGACATAAAATTGGAAGCAGTCCTTTTAACTTATTAAGAGACGAAATGCCTTGGCCAATTTTATCCAGACCCGATTACTTACAATTAATTAAAGACGGAACAGGTTTAAATACTTTATTACAAAATTATTGGATGGTAATTCATCCGCCTATATTGTTCTTAGGTTTTGCTTCAACCGCTATACCATTTGGTTTTGCTGTGGTAGGCTTGTTAAAAAAACAAAACCATTGGATAAACAATGCGTTGCCATGGGCAACCTTCTCGGCAGGTATTTTAGGGCTTGGTATTATGATGGGAGCTGCATGGGCTTACGAGAGCTTAACATTTGGAGGTTATTGGGCCTGGGATCCTGTAGAAAATGCATCATTGGTTCCTTGGCTTGCATTGGTAGCGGCTATTCATACTGCACTAATTTATCGTAAAACAAATTCAGGGTTAAGGGTAACTTATTTATTTTTTGGTATTAGTTTTTTATTAGTGGTGTATTCTACTTTTTTAACACGTAGTGGAATTTTAGGTGACACTTCGGTACATGCTTTCACCGACCTTGGCATGAATGGACAATTACTTGCATTTTTATTTGTTTTTGTGATTCCATTTTTTGTGCTGTTTTTTATACGATATAATTTCATGGCCGATCCTGTTAAAGAGGACGCTGTGGATAGTAGAGAATTTTGGATGTTAGTAGGTTCGCTTGTATTATTTTTATCAGCAGTTGTTATTATTTCTATTACTTCTATTCCAGTTTACAATAAAATATTTGGAACCAAAATTGCTCCACCCGAGGATCCAGCATTTGCCCATAATCAAGTGCAGGTTTTTGTAGCCATAATTATTGGAGTATTAACTGCCATTGGACAGTATTTAAAATATAAGGGAGGCGCCATAAAAGGCAGTTTTCTTAAAAGTATAGCTAGCACTTTAATAATAACTGCAATTATAAGTACGGTAATTATTGTTTTTGTTGGTATTGCTTTTAATGAAAAAGGAGTTGGGTTCTTGTCTGCGCTTTACATTGCAGTAGTAACTTCGGTATTCTCAATTGTTGCCAATGCAAATTATTGGATTGTAATATTAAAATGGAAATTAAAATCGGCAGGTGCAAGTATTGGGCACATTGGTTTTGGATTGGTGTTATTAGGCATTTTATTGTCCTCTGGAAACAAAACCGTGATAAGTTGGAATACCACAGGTATTAATGTAATTCAAAAGGATGCCAATGGGAAAAATCCTGCCGGCAATCCAATGGAAAATATTACTTTGTTTGAAGGTATCTCCACCGATATGGGTAAATACATGGTTACCTATTTGCGTGATACTGTTGATAATTTAGACAAGAAATTTTTTGAACTAAAGTTTATAGAAAAAGGAAAAAATAAAAGTGTAAAAGACTCCTTTAATTTATATCCAGATGTTTTAAAAAATAATAAAGGAATGGAAGGATTCTCTGCAAATCCATCTTCCAAACATTATTGGAATAAGGACATATTTGTTTATGTGACTTCGTTCCAAGACCATGCAAAAGATGATACCGTTAGGTTTAAGCCGCATCAAATAAAAATTGGGGACTCGGTATTTTATAGCAATGGTTATGTGAAATTGGAAAAAGTATTGGTAAATCCAAATGCCAATAAAGCGGCGGGTGTTAACGAATTGGTACTTCAAATGACCGTGCATAGTGTTACCGGAATTACGTATGACATTAAACCAGAAATTAGGTTGGAGGGTATGAGCATGCGCATGATTCCTGATACTGTTAAAGCTCAAAATTTAATTGTCAATTTTAATAATGTGGTGGATCAATCCAAAGGATTGCTTGAAATTGGAGTTAAGGAGTCTTCCTCTTTATCTAATTTAATCACATTAAAAGTATATGAATTTCCATTTATAAATGTATTGTGGATTGGTGTAATTGTGATGACAATGGGCTTTATGCTAAGCAGTTGGGCAAGGGTTAAAGCCTTAAAAACAAGGTAATCATTGTTTTTATACCCATAAATAGGTTACTTTTTGTAAATTAGTGTATGAAGTTTAAGTATTAGCAACACAAAAATGAAAAAGGCGTTAAACATTATATTACTCTTATTCGTACTTATTTTAAGTCATAATTGTGTTATTGCACAAACCGGTAGCAATGATACTTTACGTGTAGAGGCCTTTATAACCCCAGAGGGCGACACCATTCCAAGCGCTTGGCTACCAACTGTAGAGGTAAAATCCATTATGACCAGCCAATTAAAAAACTATTGGCAAAATTGGACCAGACTAAGAAATGCAGTTTATGTTACCTATCCATATGCACTAAGAGCTAGTGTAGTAATTAACGAAGTAAATAGTCAGTTAGTTAATGTTAAAGACGAAAAATTAAGAAAGCAAATTATTAAATCCAGAGAGCGTGATTTAAAACGTGACTTTGCCGACAAAGTGACCAATTTATCGGTTTATCAGGGTAAAGTTTTAATGAAGCTAATTAAACGAGAAACTGGAAACAATTGTTACGACTTAATTAAGGAATATAAAGGTGGTTTTAATGCTGGATTATGGCAAACTGTTGCCTTTTTATTTAGCAGTAGTTTAAAGCAACAATACGATGCAAAAGGCGAGGATCAAGAAATAGAAAAATTTGTCCAAGAGGTTCGCAAACTATATGGATTTAAGGGGGAATGAATGTAGTTAAATAGGTAGGTTTTTGGGACAGGTTTTTGTACCTTTACCCAATAGAGCGAATCATTATGAGCGAAGAAAAAAGTCTGAATTTTATTGAAGAAATTATTTCCCAGGATTTAGCTTCTGGTAAGTACGAATCTATTTTAACTAGGTTTCCTCCCGAGCCCAATGGATATTTACATATTGGTCATGCCAAAAGTATTTGTTTGAACTTTGGATTGGCAAAACATTTTGGGGGTAAAACCAATTTGCGATTTGATGATACCAACCCAGCTAAAGAGGATATTGAATATGTAGATAGTATTAAAGCCGATGTAAAATGGTTGGGGTTTGAGTGGGCAAAGGAATGTTATGCATCGGATTATTTTGATCAACTATATGCATTTGCAATTAAACTTATAGAAAAGGGACTTGCTTATGTAGATGATAGTACCGCCGAGGAAATTGCACAACAAAAAGGAACCCCAACAGTTCCTGGAACTGGCAATGCATTTAGGAACAGGTCTGTTGCAGAAAATTTAGAATTATTTGCAGCAATGAAAGCGGGTAAGTTTGCAGACGGAGAAAAAGTATTAAGGGCTAAAATTGATCTTGCTAGTCCAAATATGCACATGCGTGATCCTTTGTTATACCGAATAAAACGTGCACATCATCACCGCACTGGAGATACTTGGTGTATTTATCCAATGTATGATTTTGCACACGGTCAAAGCGATTCCATAGAAAATATAACACACTCTATTTGTACGTTGGAATTTATTCCACATCGTACATTGTATGATTGGTGTATTGAGCAACTTGCTATTTATCCTTCACATCAATATGAGTTTGCGCGATTAAACATGACATACACTGTTATGAGTAAACGTAAGTTATTGCAGCTGGTGGAGGAAGGCTATGTAACAAGTTGGGATGATCCTCGAATGCCAACTATAAGCGGTATGCGCAGACGTGGTTATACACCGGAAAGTATCCGTGATTTTTGTGATCGTATTGGTATTGCAAAGCGTGAAAATATAATTGATTTTAGTTTATTAGAATTTTGTGTAAGAGAGCATTTAAATAAAGTAGCACAACGTAGAATGGTGGTTACCAATCCTATTAAATTAGTAATTACAAATTTTGAAAAAGGGGAGGAAATTTTACATTCAGAAAATAATCCGGAGGATCCCAATGGAGGCACACGTGAAGTTCCGTTTAGCAATGAACTTTGGATAGAGCGTGAGGACTTTATGGAAGCACCTACCAAAAAATATTTTAGATTAGGACCAGGGTTATCGGTTCGTTTAAAAAGTGCTTATATTATTACTTGTGAAAGTTTTGAAAAAGACGAAGCTGGAAACATTAAAACTGTATTTGCATCTTATAATCCACAAAGTAAATCGGGCCAAGATACCAGTGGTATTCATGTAAAAGGCACTTTGCATTGGGTAAGCGCAAAACATGCAATTCCGGTTACCTTAAATGAGTATGATCGTTTATTTAATGTAGCGGATTTATCTAGTGCCGATGGAGATTTTAAAGATTATATCAATCCTAATTCTTTAAACGTAGTAAAAGCTTATGCCGAGCCTGCGCTTGCTTCCGATGTACTTGAAGCGCGTTTTCAATTTTTAAGAAAAGGATATTTTTTCCAGGATACAAAAAGCACAAAAGATAATTTAATTTTTAACCGAACTGTGGGGTTAAAGGATGCATGGGCTAAGGAGCAGAAGAAATAACCATTATGCTAAATCTAGAAACATTTAAACAGTATTGGGATAAACAGTTTCCGGATGTAAGATTACGTCACACTCCATTTTTAATAGCAGTGAGTGGTGGAGTGGATAGTGTTGTGCTAACTCATTTAATGCATGTTTTAAAAGTAAATTGTACTATAGCACATGCTAATTTTCAATTAAGAGGGGAAGAAAGTAAAAGAGATGAAGATTTTGTAACTGAACTTGGTGCAAAATATAATATGGCCGTTAATGTAAAAAGGTTTGATACTTTACTATACGCTCAGGAGCATAAAATAGGTATTCAGGAAGCAGCAAGAATTTTAAGATACAACTGGTTTAAAGTACTCATGCAGAATACACCATTCGTATTGTTAACTGCGCATCATGCAGACGACCAAGCCGAAACTATTTTAATGCAGTTATTCAGAGGTACTGGTTTAAATGGATTAACTGGAATTCCTGCCCGTAGAAATGATAGTTTAAATTTAGCAAGACCTTTACTCATTTTTAGCAAGGTTCAAATTGCTAATTATGCCGTTGACAATCATTTAAGTTTTGTTCAAGATAGTAGTAACGACAAGGACAACTATACCAGAAATTATATTAGGAATAAATTACTACCTCAACTTGCCACTATTTATCCTTTGGTAAGTGAAAACATAGTTGCAACTGGAAGCCGTGTTCAAGAGGCCGCTGAGATTGTTAACAAGGCAGTTGAACATTTTTGGAAAAAAGGTTTTAAAACTATTAAAGGTATTCCAAGTATTCCTATTGATTATTGGAATAAAGTAAAAAATAATGATACCTATACATGGGGATTAATTAAGTCATATAATTTTACGCCTCAGCAAATTCCTGAAGTTTATAAAATATTAGAGGCAACCCATGGAGCCTATATTGCTTCAAGCTCATTTAAATTCATTAAATGGAATGATCATATTCAAATTGTAGCTAATTCCAATTCAAAAGAGTTTATTACTATAAACAAAACAGATACAAAAGTGGTTACTGCACATGGGACGCTACATTTTGAAATGATAAATGATGCCAATACACAGGTTATAAATAAGGATCCAAATTATGCATATATTAATGCCAGTTTACTTTCCTGGCCGCTACTTTTAAGAACCTGGGAACCTTCGGATTATTTTTATCCATTTGGCTTAAATAAGAAAAAAAAGCTCAACCAGTTTTTAGGAGTATTAAAATTAAGTCCGGCACATAAGTCAAAACAAGCGGTTCTATGTTCTGGAAATAAGGTTTTGTGGGTGGTGGGAAAGCGAATAGACGACCGATTTAAGATTAAACCTTCTACTGGTTTAATGGTCAAAATTTATTGGGAACAAAAACCTTAAATTTACTATTAATGCGCCCCCAACATTTAATAATATCCTTCTTAATACTAATTCTTTGTTTTGCAAACATTCCATTTGCTAACGCCCAGGATTTTTCAAATAAAGGGAAGGATTTTTGGGTGGGATATGGTAGCCACGTATCTATGTATACTAATGCGGGGGAGCCGGTTTCTACTGGGGGGTCTCAAGATTTAGTTTTATATTTTACCTCGGACCATGATGCTACCGTTACCGTTGAAATCCCTGCGCTTGGTTATTCAAAACAATATGCAGTTACAGCCAATAATGTAACCAGTTCCGATCCCATTCCTAAAACAGGTACACAGGATGCTAGAATCACTGCCGAAGGAATATCTGATAAAGGAATACATATTACTTCGGATTACTCCATTATTGCCTATGCCCACATTTATGATGGTAGTGTTTCGGGTGCCACTTTATTATTTCCAACAAATACATTAGGGAGGTCCTATTATTCTATTAACTACACTCAAATCTCCAACAATAATTTTTCTTATTGTTATGCCTATGTAATTGCTACGGAGGATAATACCAATGTAGAAATTGTTTTAAGTGCTAGTAACGTTGGTGGTAAAAAAGCGGGAGATACTATAAAAGTTGCCTTAAATAAAGGGCAGGTATACAATGTATTTGGCAAACTAAATACTACTACAACTGGAGAGGATTTAACGGGTACTTTAATTAGGTCTGTTGCCACTGCAACAAGTACTTGTAAAAGAATTGCCGTTTTTTCAGGCTCCGGAAAAGTGAGCATTTTTGACAATAATTCAAAAACAGCAGACAATTATATTCAGCAAGCATTTCCAGCAAATGCTTGGGGTAAAAAGTATTTGACGGTGCCTACTAATAAAATGCCCAATAATATTTTTAGGGTTGCCGTAAGTGATCCAACAGCTATTGTAAAACTAAATGGTCAAGTTTTGCCTGTGTCGGGATTAAAAAATAACTTTTATTATGAGTTTCAATCTAATATTGCAAATTTGATAGAATCTAATGTGCCTATTATGGTGGCGCAGTATATTACAACCACTGGAAGTTATGGAAATAATAATAGTGGCAATGGTGATCCAGAAATGATTTATTTAAGTCCAATTGAGCAAACCATAAGTAAGGTGACAATCAATTCAACTCCTTACGCAAGAATTTCAGAGTCTTTACAATTTTTAAACTTGACCATACATAAGGATGGGGTAGCATCTTTAAAAGTAGATGGCTCTTCGCCTTCAAATCCAATGGTACATCCTGGAGACAATAACTTTGTTTATTATCAAGTGGCATTAAAATCGGGTGCACATACCATTGTTTCAGATTCTGGATTTAATGCCATTGCTTATGGATATGGACCAACTGAATCCTATGGTTATAATGCGGGTACTAATGTTGTGGATTTATATCAAAAACTTACAGTAAATAATGACTATGGTACTGTAAAACTACCAGCAACATGTAAAGGCACCCCTTTTAAAATTTCTATAACACTTCCTTACCAGCCACTTTCCTTGGCATGGAGTATTCCCAATAATGCCAATATTCCTGTTAACAATGCACCTGCTTATGATTCAAGTTATATTATAAATGGAAAAACAATTTATAGATATACTTTAAATCAATCTTTGATATTTGATAAAGAAGGCACTTACAATATTCAAATTAAAGTTAATAATCCAACTGGGGATGGATGTAGTGGAGAACAAACCATTGATTTTGATTTAGTGGTGTACAGCCCACCCAAAGCAACCTTTCAAATAAACTCAACTCATTGTTTAGGGGACCCATTATTGTTAAGTGACAATACCACTTTGGGGCCAGATGACAGAAAATTAATTGCGTATAATTGGAAAATTGGGAATGGGTCTTTTGTAAATTCAAAAACATTAACTTATCCAACCAATGTTATTGGCAGTATACCAATTAAATATTTTGTGATAACCGATATAGGATGTTTAAGTGATACGGCAAGCATGGATTATATAGTAGATAGTATTCCTAAAGTAAATTTTAATATACAAAATATTAAATGTTTGGGCCAAGACATTGCATTTAAGGATAGTTCATTTGCTAGGGGAGGTACACAATTAGGTAGTTGGGTATGGAATTATGGGGATAAAACTGCTACCGATAGCTTAACTTCAAATTCGCTTGTTACACATAAATTTGATGCAGCTATTAAATATGATGTAAATTTAAAAGTGACTACCGTTAATGGTTGTGCTGCTAATAAAACTAATTCAATTCAAATTAATCCAATTCCTAAAGTAGCTTTTTCACTTCCTAAAATTTGTTTAAGTGATGCCTATGCCGAGTTTAAGGATGCAAGTACCATAGCGGACGGCAGCAAGGGGTTCAAATACCTTTGGGATTTTGGAGACCCAGACAACACCAAAGCTGTGAATAGTGATGAAGTTGCAAGTCCAAAACATAAATATATAAATACTGGTGATTATAGTGTAAAAGAGACGGTTACTAGTTTATATGGGTGTAGCGCAGAACTCATACAATCCTTTACTGTAAATGGTGCTTATCCAAAATCTAAATTTGAGATTATATCTGCACAAGCATTGTGTACTAATAAACCGGTAGCACTAAATAATTTGTCTACTGTAGATATTGGAAATATTGGTAAGCTTGTTATTTATTGGGACTATATAAACAAACCACAGGACTCTATTATAGATGATAACCCAAGTGTAAATAAATTATACAATCATAGCTACGCTAATTTTAAGTACCCAGACAACATGGACTTTAACGTAAAATTAGTGGCCTATTCGGGTGGATCTTGCTTTGATGAAGTGAGGTCAACCATTTCACTGGTACCACCGCCTCAAAGTTTTAATGTAAATCCAACTAAGGACTATTTATGTGTGGCCGATTCTATAACCTTTAACCCTGTTGTTACAGGGGGGTTACCACCATTTAATTTTAATTGGAATACCAATAATACTGCAGCAAAGTTTAACGGAAATGTGTTAACTGGTATTGATATAGGAAGTGTAATTGTGGGTCTTGGCGTGCAGGATGCTAAACAATGTGTGTATAATTATGATAATATTAAAACCTTTGAAATTAAAGATATCCCCGTTGCAACCTTAAAGGCATTGGATACCATTATATGCAATCAGGATCCAATTGTTTTGGAGGGGGCGGGTAGTGATGTTTATAAATGGATATTAAATGGAATTTTAGATACTACCACCAGTGCCAACAATTATGCAACTGCTAAGCCTGGTTTTTATAAGCTTCAAGTAAATAATGGGTTTTGTAATTCATTGCCAAGCAACGAGATTTATATTAAACAAATAATCATACCCAATAATCAATTTTATAGTACCAACTATGTATGTATTAATACCCCTGTTAAAATTAGGGGTAATATTTTAGATGCCAATGGAGCTCACTTCTCTTGGGATTTTGGAGATAGTACTTTTTCAGCTAAAACAATACCATATGCACATATTTATACTAAAAAAGGATTTTATCAAATTTCACTAGCTTACAAAAATGATTTTTGCCCCAAGTATAATAACATAGTTAAAGGAGATACCATTAAGGTGGTTGACCCTTTAAAAGGAGCAGAATATACCATGTTTGTATTACCGGACATAGATACTACTTTAGTAAATATTAAAGTTGATTCTGGTTATACGCAGTACTTATGGATTCCAGGCAATAATTTATCAAATGTGTTCGTTAAAAGTCCATTATTTAGAGCAAGTAGCACAAGTGATTATAAACTAATTAGGACCGATACATTAAGTAATTGTAAAATTGAAGACACCTATCATATTATAGTTTCAGACCAAATTGTAGTGAATATTCCCAAAGCCTTTACACCAAATAATGATGGGTTAAATGATGTTTTAAAAATTGAATATGGGGCTGGCGTAAAAACCTTTAATTATTTTAAACTATTTAATAGGTGGGGTAAGTTAATTTTTGAAACAAATAATGTTAATGGATTTTGGGATGGTAAATTTAATGGTAGGGATCAGGATATGGATGCTTATACCTATATATTAGATTATACCACCTACAAGGACCAGCACATAACAAAAACAGGATCCGTAATTTTAATTAGGTAAATGGTTAAATTAATTAAGATACAGATACTTTGTTTAGGCTTATTCATAGGGGTAAATGTATATGCCCAAACTCCATATATGTCTCAGTCCTTTTTGAATACCAATTATTTTAATCCAGCAGCGGTTGGGTTTGGTAGTAGTAATCATTTTCAAACTTTTTTTAGGAATCAATTTGCAGGTGTTGGTGATCCTTACCGAACCATTGGTGTTGGGGCCGATTTTGCTTTATTTAGTAATATAGAAAACGAAGGTTTCCATAATTTTGGCTTGGGAATTTTGGGCGTATCAGATCAGGTGTTAAATGGCATATTGCAAACGAATGAAATAACATTAAGCTTGGCAAATAGAGTATTCTTAAACGAAAACAGATCTAGTTTTCTATCCTTAGGAATTAGCTCCACCATTATTAGCCGAAATATTGATAGAGCTGCTTTAACTTTTAGTGATCAATATAATTCGGGACGTTTATTTTATAATACAACAATGGAAGCAGTGGGGAATTTTCCAACCACTTTTTCAACAAATGGGGGATTGCTATTTTCCAATAATAATAAAGAGGCTTTTATGCAATTTGGAGGTAGTATCTTTTATATTAATAGAAGCTCAAATACGCAGATATATGGCAATGCCAATCAAAGTTTTCAATTTATTGCAACCCTTAATGTAGAGCATAAATTAATGGAAGACTATACTTATTTTATGCATGCTAGTTATCAAAATAGGTTAGAATCTGAATATTTTTATGTAGGAGCTGCTTTAGGATTGCCTATTTATTCCTACGAGGATTTGCAAAACCGTTTTTATGTGGGTTGTTTTTATAGAACAAACGACGCCTTGGTACCTTATTTGGGTATGATGTTAAGTAAGTATAGCGTAGGTGTAACTTATGATGTTTATCAAAATAAAATGACCATGTCCAATGTACATCCACAAACATTAGAGTTTACATTAACTACTAATTTTAGAAATAGACAATCTAAAAATTTAAGAAGTGTCTTAAATTAATTACTTTCCTAAATAAGTCCTAACCTGGTAAATAAAGGAGGTTAATACATCCAAGCGGCCTTCCAGGCCAGCAGTTTTGGAAGCAACCCATAAAAATACTATTCCAAATACTGCACCCCAAATATGTGCACTGTGATTAATATTCCCTCCTCCTTTTTTAGAAAGGTATACTGTTAAAGCTAAATAAATGGGGCCAAAAATAAATCCAGGGATAATTGGTGGCACAATAAAAAAACCAATAAGCATGGTGGGTTGTAAAAATATACCCGCAAAAACAATGGCCGAAACGGCACCCGAAGCTCCCAAGCTTTTATAATAATACTGTTTAAAATGGCTAAAATAGGTGGGTATAATACATACCACTAAAGCACTTACATATAAAATTATGTAAAGGGTTTGACCAGCAGCTCCAAATATATAATCAAAGTATTTTTCAACTAATTCTCCAAACATATAAAACGAAAACATGTTAAAAGCAAGATGCATAAAATCGGCATGTATAAAACCGCAGGTAATTGCCCTATACCAACCCATTGGATTTTTTGCAATGCTGTAGGGATGAAAAATAAGTTGATCCATTAAACTGTCATTATTCATTGCAGTAAATGAAATGATAACGGTGATAACTATTATAATAAGTGTTATTGACATTTAAAATTTATAATGCTGTGTTTTAAATAAATTATTCGTGATGGTACTTTTCATTTGCAAGAATGCTACATGCCCTATAAATTTGTTCTGCTAAAATTAAACGTACCAACATATGTGGGAATACCAATTCGGATAAACTCCATGTAAAATTGGCTCTTTTTTTTATTACTTCAGAAACACCATAAGCACCACCAATTAAAAATACAATGCGTTGTGCGCTTTGGTTAGCTTTTTGTTGTATGAGATTTGCAAGTCCTGGAGAGTTTAACATTTTACCAGTTTCATCTAGCAACACAAGAACATCGGTTTGGGTTAATGCTTTTAAAATATTAATTTCTTCCCCCTTTTTAATTTGCAATGGCTCAGATAATTTACTAGGTTGTATTAATTGCCAATCAATAGGGTAGTAATGGCTGATTCGTTTTGTGAACTGATTTACACCTTCTTTTATATAAGATTCATTAGCTTTACCAACTGACCAGATACTTATTTTCATTTTAGTTATAGTTAAAGTAAAAATTACTCTATATTTTCCCTACTTGGCGAGGGCCAAGTAATATAATAGCTTTGCCTTGACCTAGTTTTGATTTGAGGGATTCTTGTAAGATTTGAGGTATCATAAAAATCCGAGATCATGCTTTGTTAATTCAAATTTTCAATAATTCGGTAATTTAATACTTAAATATAGTAATAATAAGGAATAGCATCCCCTAAAATTATTAATATAAAACCTATACGCATTTATTTTTATATATAAGTTTGTAATGTTAATTTTGAGCCATGAAAAAAGGTACTTTACTTGCAATTTTAACAATATCCATTACTTTTCATGCTCATGCGCAATACCAAATTAAATTAAAAGCCAGCCACATAAAGGATACGGTGGCCTATTTTAGGGGTGTGGTATTTGACGAGAAAAATTTTTTAGCAAAGGACACCATAAACTTAACAAAAGGGTTATCAACCATAAAATGGAAAAAGCCGATTATAGGAGGTGTTTATTATTTTTATTTCCCGGTGACTAAGCAAAAATTATATTTTATTTTAGAGAACAAGGATAGTTTACAATTTGAAATAAAAGGAGATAACTATTTGGACTCAGTTACCACCAATAAAGTTAAAAACAAAAATTTTATTGAGTATCAAATACTTGAAAAAAAACTTTCCAATTATGACAGTTTATTAACGCAAGAAATTGCTAAAGGTAAAATTATTAGTTTAGCTCAAAAAGCTAATTTCTTAAAACCTAAAACAAATGAGCTTGTTAAATTTAGGGCTACACTATTAAAAAAATTAAATGTTAAGGAAGCTTTATATATACACTTTGACGCATTAAACAAATTGGATTCTTCAATACCTAACAGGAAAAATTATTTTGCAAGACAGCATTTTTTTACAGGATTCAATTACTATGAACCTAAGTTGTTATTTACTCCTAATTTAAGACAAATCTTAACAGAATATTTTTCTTATTATCCCTTAAATGCAGATTCTCTATTGGTTGCAGCCGATTCGGTTATGCATAAAATAGACTGTTACAATAAAGCACATGACTATGTTTTTGACTATTGTTTAAAATTATTTAAGAACCGAGATATTATTAACAATGCCGATGGGTATGCTGCTTTTTTAAAAAAATATGTCCAAGACAAACCTTGTAAAAATATTGACAAGAAAAAGCTTGATGTTTTATTAGGAGAAATTGCAAATAAAAGTACTCAAAAATTATTTGATACTGCATTAAATATATTATTAAAAGATACTACCAACATAGAGCAAAATATGCATGCCTTTGCAAAAGAGCATCAATTTACCTTAATCGTATTTTATGATCCTAATTGCGAGCATTGTAAAGTGGAATTGCCTAAAATGGATAGTGTTCTAAGTTTATTAGAAAAACAATATGTTTTAAATATTGGAAAGTATGCAATTTGTAATGCACCCACCGATAATAAATCCGATTGGAAACAATTTATAATTAAACATCATTTATCAAATAAATATGTTCATGTCAATATGGGGGGTATAAATGGGAATTTTAATATTCGCAATGCATATGATGCGTTTACTAATCCATTATTTTATTTAATAGATAATAATTCAAGGTTGATTGGTATAAAAATAAGTCCATCAACCATCAAGAAAATTATATTAGATCAACTACAATCGATAAAGTAATTTTTACGATTCTTTTATAGATAATAGTATGTGCCGCCTATTTTAAAGGACTTATTGTATTGTGAATTCTTGTCCATTATCATCCCCCAATCTAAAACTAAATTTCCCTTTTTTTAAGTCACCTACATAAAGGCAGGTTCTTTGGGTATTGCCCGTAATTTTACCCTGTAATACATCTACACCATTTGCATTGGTAATAGTATAAATTTTACTTTCACAATGTTCAAGTGAAAATCTAATTTCTAAAATGTCATCCTTAACTATTTCAGTTAGCGTGAACATAAGCAAGCAATCGTTTAGGGGGGTCTAATAATAAGACAGTATAAATTTAGGAAATATTATTTTTTAATTATACTAGATTTAGCTCTAATGCCTTTTGAGTATTACTTATAATGTCGATAGCTTTCCTCAATTAAATGCATCCAATTTAATTAGAATTAATTCTATTCTCATGAAAATCAATGTATTTGACCCAAAGTCTCCCTAAATTTGTTTAGAATGGTTACTATGGCATCAGCCCATTAATTGAATTGATAACCGTTTCTTTAAAATTGAAATAAATGGATGCAAAAGTATTAGTAGCTGAGGATCATAGTATTGTGAAGATGGGGTTAACTGCCATTTTAAATAAATTACAGGTGGGCACGGTAGGTGAAGTGAGTACTTGCACAGATTTAATGACCGAATTAGCCACGAATCCTTATACCCACTTAATATTGGATATAATTTTACCGGACGGTAATTCCTTGGAATATATTGAGGCTATCAATGAGAAATACCCTCAATTATCCATTTTAATTCATTCCATGCAACCCGTTGATGTTTATGGTAAAATCATCAATAAGTTTAATATTCATTCCTATTTACATAAGGGCGCTTCGGAAAGTGAAATAAACTATCATTTGGAGCTATTTATAAAGAACCAGCCACTTACAATTAAGAAAAAAGTGGAGGATACGGGTAATCCTTTTTCAACTTTGGCAGTAAGGGAATTGGAGGTGTTACACTATTTATTAAATGGGTATAGAACCAAGGAAATTGCCAATTTATTGGGCCTAAAAATGAATACGGTTTCTACTATTAAATCAAATATATTTGACAAAGTAAAAGCGGACTCATTTACGCACTTATTACAATTGGCACATGTACATCAAATTAGTTACTAATAAATTGT
>CANGQJ010000007.1 GCA_947456625.1 Bacteroidota bacterium | reverse complement strand
AAACTATATTTGTATGTCCACTTACTACCCTATAAATCAATGCATAATATGAAATTGACTCAAACTACATTAAACAAGTTAGAAGATATTTTAGGTGAATCAGAATTCGTTGTAAGATACGAAAGAGGTAATTTTCAGAGCGGTTGGTGCTTACTTGAATCAAAGAGAATTGTGGTTTTGAATAAGTTTCTAAACTTAGAAGCCCGAATTAATACATTACTTGAATTAATCCCTCAATTGGATATCCAATTTGATAAGCTAACACATGACTCTCAAAAGTTATTTGAGGAAGTGCGTAAACTGTCTTTATCTGAGGCTTAATAAAACCTTATTTTGTTACACATTACTATTTTAGGGTCCGGAACAAGTACTGGTGTTCCATTAATTGGTTGCAATTGTGAAGTATGCACTTCCCAAGATCCCAGAGATAGCCGTTTGCGAACCAGTATTAAAATTGAGTCTGAAAATACAGTAGTTGTAATTGATACCACCCCCGATTTTAGATACCAAATGTTGCGAACTCAAACCACGCATTTAGATGCGGTTGTTTTTACGCATCCACACAGAGATCATTATGCAGGTTTAGATGATATTAGGCCTTTTAATTTCCATTCTAATAAACCCATGCAAATATTTGCTAATGAAATTACACAGGTAGCAATTAAACGTGATTTTTATTATGCATTTGAACCCAATAAGGATGCCGGACTTCCTGAAATGATGTTGCATACTATACATAATGACCCTTTTAAAATAGGGGATTTAAAATTTATTCCTATTCAAGTAATGCACAGGGAAATGTTGGTCCTTGGTTTTAGAATTGGAGACTTTGTGTACATCACCGATATAAATTATATCAGTGAAATAGAAAAAGAAAAAATTAAAGGGGCCAAAGTTTTAATTTTAAGTGCACTAAGACCGCAGCCACATCCAACTCATTTTACTTTAAATGAATCTATTGCACTTGCTACCGAATTAAATATACCGCAGGTTTACTTTACGCATTTTAGCCATCAAATTGGGCTACAAGCCCAGCTAGAGCCGCAACTGCCGCCATTCATTAAAATGGCTTATGATGGTTTGCAATTTTCGATGTAGTCATAACCTTTTATTTTAAACCTTTATTACTAAGTGCCATTGCCTTTTTTGGGGTATAAATACCTGTTATGGGTTATGTATTTTAGGCTTAAAATTAAATTATGATAAGCCCTATCTGGAAATCTTATTTTTATTTTTCATCAAAGGAGATAAAAGGAATTATTGCGCTGGGAATTATTTTATTAGGTTCGGTTTTGTTTAGTATGCTTTTTCCAAAATCAAATACTTTTATTAATAGTGCAGTGAATAAGCATGCGATAAAATTATTTTATTTCAATCCCAACACCATTGATAGTTTGCAAGCCATTGGTATAGGTATTCCAGAAAGACAAGTAAAATCACTACTTCATTATAGAGCCAAGGGCGGTTATTTTAAAAACGCAATGGATTTTGCTAAACTATATGGGCTCTCGCCAACATTATTTGCTACATTAAGTCCTTTTATTAAAATAGATGCAAGTCCTTTACATACAAGTATAGAAAGTTATAAGTATAAAAATTTTAAACAAGGGGAGGAGTTGATTTGGAAATTAGATTTAAATAAGGCCAATGAAAATGAATGGATACAAAAAACAAAGCTTCCTATAAATACCATTCGTGGCATTTTAAAGTATAAAAATTATATAGGAGCTTTTACTAGTAAGTTTCAATTAAGTAAAGTATATGGATTGCCTGATACTATTTTTCAGCAATTACTTCCACATTTAATAGTACTAAAGGACTCCAATGTATTGCCAAATGCCAATGCATTAAACTTTAATGATTGGAAAAAAATTGGAATTTTTACCGATCGTCAAATATGGATGATACTAAAACTTAAAAGGCTAAATGGTGGGGTGGTTAGCTATGCTCAATTAGTAGAAGCCTGTGATTTAAGCCAGGCAGAGGCTTTAATGTTGAAACATGCAATTAACCTATCTGATTGATTATGAACTTAAAACAGTGAGAAATTGGGAGGCTGTTCCTTTTATAGGGAAAATTCTATTAAGAAAAATTATGTTTTTTTAAAAAAAATAATTAGTATTGGTGTAGGAATTATTCCTAGTTTATGATTGCTTGCTTGAAAGCCCTTCTTTGGAAGGGCTTTTTTATTTTAGAGTGAAACTATTTATCTTATTATTTTTCAAATTTTATAAGATTAATAGTTTCTATGCCCTTCTTTGGAAGGGCTTTTTTATTTTAGATTTGTTTGCAGCAGGTTATTTATTTGCCCCCTGCTTTAAAAATTTGATTCACCGCACCACCTAACATTGGGAATTTTTCTTTCACAAATGCAGCAATGGTTTCGATAGATTGTTTTGCTTGTTCTGGTGTTACACCTGTTTCTTTTACCAAACGATCAATTAGTTCTTGCATAAATATATTTTTAAAATTGTTTAATTATTTTAAGCAACTTTTAAATTGCTTAATTTGCTTTTGTCAAACATTTGCTTAGCATATTCTATGGTTACATGAAACTCCTTAACATCGGTTCCTGGAAGTTCAAACATAGCTGTTGTAAATAAGCTCTCACAAATACTTCTTAATCCTCTTGCGCCTAATTTATACTCCATGGCTTTTTCGGTAATAAAGTCAAATACCACAGGATCAATACTTAATTTGATATTTTCAATGGCAAATAACTGGGTGTATTGTTTTACAAGTGCATTTTTAGGCTCTGTTAAAATGCTTCTTAAGGTTTCGGCATCCAAAGGCTCCAAATGGGTAACAATGGGCAAACGGCCTAGCATTTCTGGAATTAATCCAAATGTTTTAATATCCTGTGCGTTAACAAAGCGAAGTAAATTTTTTCTTTGTAGTTCTTGCTCGTCTTTATTTACACTAAAGCCAATTGCATTTGTGTTAATTCTACGTGCTATAATTTTATCTATTCCATCAAATGCGCCGCCGCAAATAAATAGGATATTTTTAGTGTCAACCTTAATCATTTTTTGGTCCGGATGTTTACGTCCTCCTTGTGGCGGAACTAAAACTTCCGTGCCTTCTAACATTTTTAATAAGCCTTGTTGTACTCCTTCACCACTTACGTCACGTGTAATAGAAGCGTTATCACTTTTACGTGCAATTTTATCAATCTCGTCTATATATACAATACCTCTTTGCGCAGCCTCAACATCGTAATCACAGTTTTGCAATAAGCGAGTTAACATACTTTCAACGTCCTCGCCTACATAACCAGCTTCTGTGAAAACAGTAGCGTCTACAATAGCAAAAGGCACATTTAATAATTTGGCAATAGTTTTAGCAAGTAAAGTTTTGCCTGTACCTGTTTCACCTATCATGATTACATTGCTTTTTTCAATTTCAACCTCACTAGTGCTTATGCTAGGAAGGTTAATACGTTTAAAGTGATTGTAAACTGCAACGCATAATATTTTTTTAGCTTCGTCCTGACCAATAATATATTGATCTAAAAATGACTTAATTGCTATTGGTTTTTGAATTTTAAAATTACCTGCCTTGCCGTCGGCCTTTTTTTGATGAAATTCTTTTTCAATGATTTCGTGAGCATGCTCAATACAGTTCTCGCATATATGTCCCTCTTGGCCAGCAATTAGAATTTTAACTTCATCTCTGCTGCGTCCACAAAAAGAACAATTTATGGTTGATTCTGATTTACTCATTTTCATCTTTAATTTCTTTTATGTTTTGCTAATTCTAATTTTATTGACAACAGTTATTACAAACTTTTTGCGATTTTGTCTACAATACCGTAAGCAACTGCTTCCTCTGCGTTCATCCAGTAGTCTCTATCAAAGTCCTGCATGATTTGCTCTACCGATTTGCCACAGTTTTTTGCTAATATTTTAGCGCCTAATTCTTTTGTCTTTCTAATTTGCTCTGCTTGAATTTCAATGTCAGCACTAGTTGCTTGATAATATCCACCAAGGCTAGGTTGGTGGATCATTACTTCGCCATGCGGAAAAATAGTTCGTTTTCCTTTTTCACCCATGCTAAGTAATATAGATCCCATACTTGCAGCTAGGCCCATACAAATGGTATGCACCGGACTTTTAATAAGGTTCATGGTATCAAACATAACCATACCACTTGTTACCACACCACCTGGGCTATTAATGTAAAAATTAATTTCAGCACCAGGCTTATCGGCGTCCAACAATAATAATTTAGTTACAATATCCTTTGCCGATTTATCGTCCACTTGACCCCATAAATAAATAGAACGTTTCTCAAAAAATATTTGCTCCATTTTTTTATTTAAGAATCCAGGTCCATTATCTTCTTTTTTGTCTGCTTTTGGATCCTCTTCGTCCTCCATTAAAAAACTTTTATTCAGTATCATATGTTCAAATTGTAATAATTATTTAATTAGTATGCATTTATTAATGTGGTCCATTTTTTGAAACTACTTTTTTTGTTTTCTTGGGTTGGTTAATAAAACCTCATCCACTAAACCATATTCTTTTCCTTCTGCTGCAGTCATCCAAAAATCCCTATCACAATCCTTGGCAACCACATCTACATCCTTATGCGTGTGAATTGCAATAACCTCATATAGCTCGTGCTTTAATTTTTTAATTTCTCTTGCAGTAATTTCTATGTCGGTAGCTTGACCACCCACCGCACCACTTGGTTGGTGTAACATAATACGGCTATGTTTTAATGCAGTTCTTTTCCCCTCAACACCTGCACATAATAAAATAGCACCCATACTTGCTGCCATACCTGTACAAATTGTAGCTACATCGGGTCCAATAAATTGCATGGTATCATAAATACCTAGGCCAGCGTAAACACTTCCACCTGGGCTGTTAATATACATTTGAATATCCTTGGTACGATCGGTGCTTTCTAAGAACAATAACTGTGCGGTAACAATATTAGCTACATAGTCGTTGATGCCTTCTCCTAAAAATATAATTCGGTCCATCATAAGACGGCTAAATACGTCCATGCTTGCCACATTCATTGGCCTTTCCTCAATAATGTAAGGTGTAAGGTTGGTTACACTATTTTGATATTGATGTAAAGTATTACTGCTAATGCCTCTGTGCTTAACTGCGTACTTTTCAAATTCTTTTCCTAAGTTCATATATGTGTTTTTCTAATGAAGTAAAGGTAAAACCTATTCCCTTAAGCTAGTACAAAAAGGGTGCCAAACTTGGGCTAAAAAGCATAAAAAAAGGCCCTTCTGTAAAAAGAAGGGCCTTGAGTATCAAATAAATGTAACTTATTTAAGATTCAAATGTATTAGTGATGGTGGTGGTTCAATTTTTCTGCAAACTTTTCGGCAGAAATTTTCTCTTCCTTAGCACTTACTTCAGCTTCAATTGCTTGGAACAATTTGTCAGTACTAATACGGTGGTAGCTATCCTCAACAAATTTTCTGTCTTGCATCATGCGCTGAGCATAATCCTCTAACCATTTGTCGTTATCGCCTAAAGCCCCAAGTTGTCCGCCCATATAGCTCATTAATTGTTGTTTTGCAAACGCTTTTAAATCCTCTGCAACTACTTCAATTTTATGATCTGCTATTAATTGAGTGCTTATTAAAGTCCATTTTAATTGGTCTTGAAAAACTGGGTATTCTTTTTCTGCTTCTTCTTCGGTTCTTTGTTTTTCGCCACCTGTTTGTAACCAACGCTTTAAAAAAGCAGTTGGGAATTCCATTTTAGTATTGTCAATTAGGGCATGATAAATTTGATCATGTACTTGATTCTTTGATTGTGCTTCGTAATAACCTTCGATATCTTTTTTAACTGCAGCTCTAAATTCAGCTTCGTTTGTTATAGTTTGATTTGGGTAAGTAACAGTAAATAATGTTTCATCTAAAGCTGCTTTTTCTACTGCACCTACTTTAGTAATTTCAATATTAAAGAACTTATCAGCGTCTGCTTTTTCAATAGCTAAATCACCTAAAATAATGTCTAATTCCTTTTGCTCAAATGCTTTGCTCAATTGGATTGTAACAACATCACCTGTTTTCTTTCCTATGAATTGCTTTCTTGCTTTTTCGGCAAAATATTTAATTAATAAAGAGTTGTCTTTTGTAATGCCACCTTCTACAGCGGTTCCACTTTTATCGGCTTCGATGAAAGTAACATTTAAAACGTTCTCCTCGCTTTCAACTGCTTCTGGTTCGCTCATGTTACCATTACGTACTTGTAATCTTTCTACCTCGGCATGAATCATATCCTCGGTTGCCTCAATTTTATAGCGGGTTGCTTTAATTGCTTTTGTGTCAATGGTAAAAGCTGGCTTTAATCCCACTTCAAAAGAAAAATCATAACTGCTAGGATTGTTAACGTCCATTGCAGGGAATTGTGTTGCTAAAGGAAGCGGCTGTGCAAAAATTTCAATTTTCTCTTTAGCGATATATTGGTTCATTTCGTTTTCAACCGTCTTAATTACTTCGTCTTGAAAAACCGACTGACCGTACATTTTTTTAATCAAACCGGCAGGCACCATTCCTTTTCTAAAACCTGGAATGTTGGCTGTTTTTGAATACTTTTTTAAACTTGTTTCAAAGCCTTTAATGTAATCCTCCTTAGCGATGGTTACTGTTAACTTGTCGTTTAAGGGTGCAATGTTGGTTCTTGTTACTGTTGCCATAATATTACTATTTTCTACTTTTTGTAGTGTTTAAGGGGGGCAAAGGTAAGGTTTTAGTATTAAAAAAAGGCCCATAAATGGGCCTTTTAGACAAATATTGTGCGGATGGAGGGGGTCGAACCCACACGCCTCGCGGCGCTAGATCCTAAGTCTAGTGCGTCTGCCAATTTCGCCACATCCGCTTAGGGGTTGCAAACTTAAATGATTTTTTTAATTTTTCGGCTACTTTTTAAAGCCGAGCCTAGGTTTATTCCTGGTTGGCTAATTATGTGGAATTAATCCTACTATTTTTTCAAGGTAGAATTGGTCGGTTTCGTCAAACATAGAAAGCTGTTCACTGTCTACATCCAAAACACCTACAATTTCAGATCCATTATAAACTGGGACTACTATTTCCGATTTTGATGCACTGCTGCATGCAATATGTCCTGGAAATTTTTCAACGTCGGGAACAACTAATGTTTTTCCTTGTGACCAGGCGCCACCGCAAACGCCCCTTCCTTTTTTAATTCTGGTGCAAGCCACTGGTCCTTGGAAGGGTCCTAAAACCAATTCATCATTACGCACCCAGTAAAATCCTACCCACCAAAAATTAAATTGCTCTTTTAGTGCAGCACTAATATTTGCAAGGTTTGCAATTAAGTTGTCTTCCCCAGTTAATAATCCTTGTATTTGCGGAATTAAAGAAGCGTACTGCTCTGCTTTTGTTCCTTTTAGTATATTTAAATCCTCTGCCATTATGCTTGCTTGTTAAAAATTAATTTTAATTCTTTTCTTTCTATACGTGATACAAACCAAATAAATAAAATCATTTCTATAGTTCCAATTGCAACCCTAGTGCTTACAATTTCTGTAGAATATTGAACGATTAAATGAATGCCATAAAGTAACAAACATATTACAAAATAGGCAATTAGTTTTTTAGTGGCATAAGGGATATAATATACTTTTTGACCCCATTTGTAACTCACAATCATCATAGTTCCGTAGCAAATAAAAGTAGCCCATGCGCTTGCCATATAACTAAAGTGAGGAATTAATAAATAGTTAATTACTAAAGTTAACAATGCGCCAATTAAGGTAATCCATGCACCAGCCATGGTTTTGTTACTTAGCTTATACCAAATACTTAAATTGTAGTAAACTCCTAAGAACATATTGGCAATTAGTAAAACAGGTACTACGCGCAGTCCCACGTACATGGCGGGATTGCGAATAAAGGCTTTCCAAATATCTAAATATAAAACAACTCCTAGGAACATGATACAAAGGGTGATCACAAAAAATTTCATAACCCTTGCATATGTTTTTTGTGCATTATCGGATTGCGCTTGCTTAAAGAAAAAAGGCTCGGCCCCCATTCTAAAAGCTTGTATAGAAATGGTAATTAAAATAGACAATTTGTAACAAGCAGCATAAATACCAACAGCAATTTTGTTGGCTTCGGGACTGCCACCTGGGGCCCACCATCCAAGCATGATGCGATCAAAGGTTTCATTAACCATGCCACCAAATCCTACTAAAATTAGGGGTAGGGAATACACCATCATTTCGCTCCATAGTTTTAGATCAAAACTAAAACGCAGTGCACGAATTTCTTTTTGAAGCAACAGCAAAACAAAAACGTTTTGTATAATATTAGCTAGTAAAATATATCCAACAGCCCACTCTGGTTTAAAATAAGTGGCAATATAACTTGTTGGATTATTAGTAATGTACTGTGGCAATACACTTATAAAAAAATAAGTAGCTGCAATATTTATTAAAATGCCACCCACTTTTATAATGGCAAATTTTTTAGGTCTTCCTTCCAGTCTAAGTCTTGAAAAAGGAATTGTAGTTAATGCGTCTAGTCCCACTATCCATGCCATCATGGAAATGTATTCGGGGTGATTTGCAATTTGTAATAAATTGGCAAGTGGGCTGCTCCATGTAATCATGGCAATTATGACCAAAGTGGTCACAAAAATCATAGAGAAACTACTGGTATGATATATTTTTTCTTCATTTTCCTTAGTGCCAAAACGGAAATAAGCCGTTTCCATGCCGTGTGTTACAATTACGTTTGCGAATGGAATAAAAGAGTATACAATGCTCATTTCGCCATAAGCGGCTTCACTAAACTTATAGGTAAGGTAGGGTGTAAGCAAATAGTTAATAAACCTAGCTGCAATAGAGCTAAGTCCATACCACATTGTTTGACCGGCTAATTTTTTAATACTACTCAAGGCTTTGAAATTACAGCTAAATTAGTGAAAATACTTTTGTTTATCTTCATGTTGTAAAACAGCGTATATGAGAGTGGTTATTCAAAGAGTTTCTGAGGCTAATGTTCAAGTAGATGGTGTCATTATTGGTCAAATCCAAAAAGGATTCATGGTGCTAGTTGGTATTGTAAATGAGGATAATGAGGAGGACCTGCAATGGCTATCTAATAAAATTGTAAACATGCGCATTTTTGAAGACGAGCAGGGCGTAATGAATAAAAGCTTATTAGAAACCGGTGGCGCCATTTTACTGGTAAGTCAGTTTACGCTTCATGCTTCTACTAAAAAAGGGAATAGGCCTTCCTATATTTCTGCTGCAAAACCGGATATTGCTATTCCGCTTTATACCCAATTAATTAAGCAACTTGAAGCCGATTTAGGAGCCCCAATTCAAACTGGAAAATTTGGTGCTGATATGAAAGTGGCACTTATAAATGACGGCCCGGTTACCATTACCATTGATTCAAAAAACAAAGAATAAAATTTCTACAATTTATATGTCAAATAATATTACCATTCAACAAGCGCAGCAACAGGTAGACCAATGGATTAATACTGTGGGCGTGAAATACTTTAGTGAGCTCACTAATTTGGGTATACTCATGGAGGAGGTAGGAGAGCTTTCACGCATTATGGTCAGAAAATATGGAGATCAGTCCTTTAAAAATAACGAGGAATCCTTGCAGCTTGCCGATGAAATGGCCGATGTTTTATTTGTCCTTATTTGCCTTGCCAATCAAACTGGCATTGACTTAGCAACTGCCCTTGAGCAAAATATTCAAAAGAAAACCAATAGGGATCAGGCACGTCATCAAAACAACGAAAAGTTGCACCGATAATTGATTCCTACGTATCTTTGCAAACTATGAGTAAGACGCCAACAGACAATACTTTACAAGCCATTATTTCGCACGCAAAGGAATATGGATTTGTATTTCCAAGTAGTGAAATTTATGATGGATTAGGTGCCGTTTATGATTATGGTCCTTATGGTGCCCAATTAAAGAAAAATATTCGCGATTATTGGTGGAATTCCATGACGCAAATGAATGAAAATATAGTGGGTATTGATGCCGCTATTTTCATGCATCCCACCACATGGAAAGCCAGTGGTCACGTAGATAGCTTTAGCGATCCTTTAATTGATAATAAGGATAGTAAAAAACGTTATCGTGTGGATCATTTAATTGAAGGCCATGCCGAGAAATTAATTGAAAAAGGGGATCAAGCGGGCGCGGACAAATTAATTGCAGACATGGATGCTTTACTTGCAAACGATGATTTTGCAGGACTAAAAAAACTAATTGAAGCGCATAAAATAAATTGTGCAGTTAGTGGAACAGGAAACTGGACCGATATTCGTCAATTTAATTTAATGTTCTCTACGGAACTGGGTTCCGTTGCGGAAGATGCCAATACCATTTACTTACGACCTGAAACAGCTCAGGGTATATTTGTAAACTTTTTAAATGTGCAAAAAACTGCAAGGATGAAAATTCCTTTTGGAATTGCGCAAACTGGAAAAGCGTTTAGAAACGAAATTGTAGCACGTCAGTTTATTTTTAGAATGCGTGAGTTTGAACAAATGGAAATGCAGTTTTTTATAAAGCCAGGCACTCAAAAAGAGTGGTACGAGCATTGGAAAAATGAGCGTATGAATTGGCATTTAAGCTTAGGAATACCTGCTAACAAATACCGTTTCCACGATCACGTTAAATTAGCACACTACGCTGACGCAGCATTAGATATTGAATTTGAATTTCCATTTGGCTTTAAAGAAGTGGAGGGAATACATTCTAGAACCGATTTTGATTTAAGTCGTCATCAGGAGTTTAGCAAAAAGAAAATGCAATACTTTGATACCGAAATTAATCAGCATTATATTCCTTATGTAATTGAAACCTCAATTGGGTTGGATCGTATGTTCTTATTAATATTATCTAATAGCTACGAAGAGGAAACTATTCATAAAGAAGATGGCACAACCGATACGCGAGTTGTATTGCACTTGCCAGCTAAAATAGCGCCTAACAAATTGGCTATTTTGCCTTTAACAAAAAAGGATGGCTTACCAGAACTTGCAAAAGAGTTAATGAACGATTGTAAAAAATCATTCCATTGCTTTTATGAAGAAAAAGATGCAATTGGAAAAAGATACCGTCGTCAGGATGCCATTGGAACGCCATTTTGTGTAACCATTGATCATCAGACCAAAGAAGATGGCACAGTAACTATTCGTCACCGTGATGCAATGACCCAAGAGCGTATCCCAATGAGTCAAGTAAAATCAATGGTACTAGAAGCTATTAGTTAAAACATTTTATTACAAATAATATAAATCCCGAAGCATTTACTTCGGGATTTTTTTATTTACGCTGCTCACAATAAGCAACCATAGCGTTGATATTTTCAAAAAAGGTAAAAAAATAGCCCCGAAATAATCGAGGCTATAAATAATTATATTGGCTAAGGGTTAACCGAATGACTCAAAGTGTACTTGTTTTTTATCTAGTCCCATTTCTGTCATATTTTTTCTAGCATCGTCGATCATTGCTTTCCAGCCACACAACCAAACATGTGCAGTTTCCTTATTGGTTTTTAATAACTCTTGATACACCGGATGCACATAGCCGCTGTGAGAACCTGCTGGAATTTCTGTTTCTCTGGAGTAGCAAGGGTGGAAGTGAAAACCAGGTTCCTTTGCTTCTAATGCTTTTAATTCATTAATATATAAACCATCTTCAAATTTGCGACATCCAAAAATTAAATGAATATTACCATGTGCAATTTTATGTTCATGAATATGATGAATCATAGATCTAAATGGAGCTATACCCGTTCCAGTACAAATAAAGTATACATCATTATCAAAGTTCTTAGGCAAAGTAAACACACCTTGAGGCCCTCTTAATGTAATTTTAGAACCAACACTTACCTCATTAAATAAATAAGTAGTTCCCAATCCACCCTCTAAGTGAACAATAACTAACTCAAAGGTATTGGCTCCATTAGGAGCAGAAGCAATAGAGTAGCTTCTCCATCTTTTATTTTTTTGCTCGTGAATTGGTAAATCCAATGTTACAAACTGTCCAGGTATGAAATCAAATTTTTCTAAACTTGGTATTTCAAAGAAAAACTTTTTCGTGTTGGGAGTTTCATTTTCAATTTTGGTAATAACTCCTTCAACCCATTCTAGTGCCATGATCCTTAGTTTTAGTTAATTAGTAATAAAAACTCTTTGCACATAAACTTTTTTATTAGCGTAAATTTTAACAAAGTAAATCCCTGAATTCAAGCTTTCAATTGTTATGTGTTGCGGAGCCCTTTGGTTTATTAAGTTTTCTTTTTGGAAAACTTTGTTACCCATTGAATTAATTATCTCTAACGAAATTCCTTGGGTTTGGATATTGCTAAATTGAATATAAAACGAATTGCCTCTTATTAAATTTTCAACATAGTCGTCAGAAGTGATTTTAAGATTAATTTCTTTTGCACTCGCCTCTGCAATATCCGTCACCAAAATTAGTTTATTATCTGATACATTTTGACAATCTCCCGCAATCGTTGTCGTAGTTACTTTGTACATTCCGTTTTTTGTTGGCTTATAGGATTGTTTAGTAGCTCCTGAAATAAGTGAATCGTTCACATACCATTGATAAGCACTGCCATTTGAGCAAATAAGGCTATCACCACTTTGTGTTATGGTAGGCTTACTATTGGTAGTTATGTTTATAGCTGTTGCACCACTCATACAGTCCGGTGAACTCACTTGGGTATTGTAAAAGAAGTAAAAATAGTTTTGATAATTGCCCGATGCCTGCTGCACACTATTTCCTGTAAAACTGATTACTTTATTAGGTCCTACTGGGTAGGTAGGGTCGGTGGCGGCATTATTTCTGAATAAGGTTGCACTATCACATTTTGAAATGATAATATAATCCCCTGCTTGTGGGATTTTTAAATTTAATGCATAAATACGGCCCGTGTCACCAGCAACAAATGGGGATGCGCCAGTTGCTGGAGTTGGGCTACTTGCTGGAATATTTAACGAAGCAGTTTGAATTGGGTAATAAGTAAAGGAGCCGTCGGTATTAATTGTGCCTAGGGTACCTAATATAAAGTCCACTTTACCAGGATAACCTGAGTATAGTTTTGTTGTTTCAATGGTCATTGCACTTGTGGCATTTATTTTCATAAAGTTGCCGCTAAAAACATTATAACTTCCGCCACCTGTTAAACTGGTATTGGTTAATGGAGGCATAAATGTTTGGTATCCCTGTGCAACATATACTTTGTTTGCACTTGTACCTGTACTCACATTATTTCCTAATGCAATTGGATTATACAATGCACTTGAGTCATACCAATAATAGTTGGTGCCGGAAGTTGGGTTACTTACATTTAAGCGAAGTATACCACTACAAATTACAGCACTACCAGTTGGTGCGGGAACCTCTGCTGCGCTCACAATTGAAGAAGTGATGGCATTGTTACTAGATTGTTGATCAGTTGCTAAATTTGCAGAAGCAGTAAAAGTATATGTTGTGTTTGCATCTATTGCAATTGGTTTTTGAAAGGTATAAGTCATATTTTCCAAGCCATTAAGTCGGCCGGTAAATATTTCGTTTACACTTAATATAGTAGAAGCTCCTTTTTTAACCACTAAGCTTATTGGGATGTTTGACTGACTTGCAGAGCCATTATTTAATATTTTTACAGTAACATACTGAACACTTCTTTTACAAACACCACCAATTGGGTTTATAATTTCACTTACTTGCAAGTCGTTGGAAGGGTTCACAATTTTTAAAGTGTAGTCCTGTGTTTCTCCGCTGGTATAAGTGCCGCAGGCATTTACGTTTGCACTGCTACTTGTTTCAGTAACAACAATACGAAGCTTTAATAATTTACCAATAGTTAATGTATTTGGTAAGCTAAAACTGCCAGTATAATTGCCGTTTGTTAATGCAGCGCTGGTTAATAAATTTTCGTTGCTTTCAAAAGTCCCGTTGTTATTTAAGTCTACAAATATTTTTACATAACGGGTATTATTGCTAGCATCGGTGCTACCTATTTTTATAAAAACAAGAATGGAACCGCTTGGCTCTCCATTAATAAATAAATTACTGTTATCTATGTATTGGCTTGTTGTATTATTCACAAACTGAATATTGTTAATACTTACACTATCCATTTTAGTACCAGCATTACTGCTTGCCGCTGAACTACAATAAGTAGCTCCTCCAGCGCCGCTTATAATTAATGAATAAGCCTGTTGGCCTCGCTCTAAATTGCCTTTATTGGTTACCGAAATAGTATAGGTATTTCCAACTAAGGTAGAATCTATCTCTACTTTTTCAACATTGTCTAAATTGTTTATGCCTCTTACAGCTGGGTTATCAGGAACTATTCGGTTTAGGGTCCATGGGTAATAAATACTACTACCTTTTTTTATGACTAAATCCAAGTCATTAACTAACCTGCGCGTGGAATCATTTAAACTATTTGATACTGCTCCTTTAACATCATTCCAAACAATAGTTGCTTTAAGTGGTTTTATACCAGAAGCAATTACATTTAAATTGTAGGCTTGACCACTTGTTAAAACATTTTCATATACCAAGTCACTGCTTGTTGAGCCATTGCCACTTTTTAATGCATTGCTTAATACATTTGCCGCCTCGGCGTCATTTAAAACACCCCATCCAAATTTATAATCAGGTCCAGGGGCTGCTCCTGCTTCGTTTGCAGTATGAATTGCTAAAGCTTTTAAGGTTGGTGCTTTAATAAATTTATTGGGACTTAATTTTTGACTAAGTTCTTGTATTAATAATAAGGAACCGGCTGCCCCTGGTGCAGCCATACTTGTTCCACTTAAATAAGCATAGCTAGAATCGTTGGTGCTAATGGTTGAATATACGGTTTGTCCATCGGTTACAATATCGGGTTTAATACGCCCATCGTCGGTTGGGCCCCATGCACTAAAGCTGGTCATTAACGGATCGGTGCTTTTTAAATAGCCTGCACTAATTGCAGTTATGGCACCAACCGTTAAAATATTTTTTGCGTTTACATCGGTTGGTAATGTTTCAAAACTATTATTACTACTTAAACTATCAGGTCTATTGCCTGCATTGTAAAGTTTACCACTTTCGTCACGACGCCAGTAGGGTTGGCCCACTGCAGGTCCATTACTGTTTCTATTATTTCCTGCCGATTTTACAATTAAATAGTAAGGGGCATTGTATGCAATAGAATCATATAATTGTGCGGTATTATTGTAAAGTCCAAATTTATAATCCTCTTTCTCGTTCCACTTTCCATTGTATTCCCAACGTGACGAGTCGTTATTATAGTCCCATCCACAAACAGTTCCATAGGAATGATTAGAAATTAATAAACCATTGGCGGCAGCTGCGGCCATTTCGGAAGCGTCATTGTTCCAATCATAAGCATACACTCCTTTTATACCATAAGCCATTCCTTTAGCAAGCTCATTTATTCCTTTACTCATTACAATGCCCGTAACATGGGTTGCGTGATCTACAATTTTTGTTGCATTGTCTTTCACTGTAATTCTTCCAGCAAATTCTACATGCGTTGTCCTTGGCGAAGCCTCGTCCCAAATACCAATTCTATTGGTAATGCTGTCACTAGAACCGCTTAAATTAAATCCACTTATACCACCTTGCCACAATTGATTGGTGTTGGTTGTGATTGCTTGTACTGGATCCTGATAGGTTGTTAAATATATGGGTTGTCCAAATTTATCCACGCCCACTAAACTAGATGTGCTGTTGTTTTTGGATTTATACTGAATAGGCCAACCCTTTTCTTTTGATTTTATAATAGCATCGCTAAAGCTTGCTCTTGATTCGGATTCAAAAGATCTTGCTGAATTTATTAAAATACTTTTTCTTGTTTCGTTTTGCGCATAAATTGTACTTATAAAAAAAGTACTTATAATAAATGTGTAAAAGAATTTATGCATAACAGCTTATTAATTATTGTTCAAAATTGTTACTTTAAAATTACAATGAAATCTCGGCAATTTTTAGTGTAATTTTATATAAATTAATTTTATGAGCAATAGGCTAAGCTTTTTATGGTGGGCCTTATTATTTGCGGCTTTTTTCTCATGTACTAACCTTAAAGTTAACAAGGAATCTTTTAATTTTTCAGGGGAGCTTAGGGTGTTTCATTATAATTCAATGCCCCAAATTAATAAACCATATGCTAATGGTACTCCTTTGTCTACAACCGTTTATATATATGAGCCAACTAAAATAACGCAACTAGATAGTTTGAACGGGTCCTATTGTAAAAAAAATAATGCCAGGCTTGTTGCAAAAATCCAGTCCAATACATTAGGCAATTTTAATACTTTTTTAAAGCCAGGAAAGTATAGTGTATTTGTTGCCTATGAAAATGCCCTCTTTGTTCCTTTTTTTTCTGGGGCTAATTGGGCATCATTAATTGAGATTAAGCCTTTGGGTACTTGTAATTTAAAAATAAATGTAATGGGGAATTCTAATTCCCAATAAGGTAAACAAATGCACCTTATCTTTGCATTTCGGGTATGAATGAACAATCCTTGTTTGAGCGTTATGATAAATCCCCCCTCCTAAATAGTTTGGTGGACAGGATAGCTATGTCCAGCAATAACCCATCGCCTTATAAAGTATTCCTTCAAAATTTAAATGGTTCGGCTGCAGCCTTTGTTTTACAATCCATTTTTGCAAATACAAAAACCAATCACTTAAATCATATAGTTGTCTTAAATGATTCGGAGGAAGCTGCCTATTTTTTTAATTCCATAGAGAGTGTTACCGAAGCCTTAGATATTTTTTACTTTCCATCCTCATTTAAATCGCCACATAATTTTAGTGTTTTAAATCCCTCGCATGTAATGCTTAGGACCGAGGCACTAACTAAAATTTCTATGGGTGGCAATAAAAAAATTATTGTAACCTATCCCGAAGCATTGTTTGAAAAAGTAGTGATGGCCAAAACCTTGCAACAAAATATCATTCAAATTAAAACCAATGATAATTTGGATTTAAATGGCCTTATGCAACAAATGGTTGACTATGGTTTTGAGCGTACCGATTTTGTTTACGAACCGGGACAGTTTGCATTAAGAGGGGGCATTTTAGATATTTATTCTTTTGGAAATGAAAAGCCTTATCGTATTGAATTATTTGGAGAAGAAGTAGACAGTATCCGACTTTTTGATCCTGCTTCGCAATTAAGTGAACGTAAGCTATTGCAAGTAAATATTATTCCAAACGTGACAACACAGTTTGAGGATAGCGAAAAAATTCCTTTATTGGATTTTTTAGCCAAGGATACCATTGTTTGGTTAAAGGATTGGGATGTTACTAGACAAAAAGGGGTAGACCAGTATGAAGCATTGGAGACTTTCATAACGCATCACGCTGCAATGAATAAAGCGGACGAGTCGGATCCGCATAAAAAAGAATCGCAGCTAGATGATTTTGAATTGGTACTTGCAACCGAGCAAAAACTAAAGACGCATACTATAATTGAATGGGGATTTCATGCGCATTTAAGCAATGAAAAATTACTTTTTAATACGCAATCACAGCCTACGTTTAATAGGCAGTTTCAATATTTAATTGCCAACCTACAAGACTTAGAAAAGCAAGGCTATGCACTTTATTTATTTGCAGAACAAGCCAAACAATTGGAAAGGTTGCATGCTATTTTCACAGACTTAAAAACAGAAATTCAGTTTACGCCAATTGTAAAAAGTATTCATGAAGGATTTATTGATCATGAAATTAAAGTAGCCTGCTACACCGATCATCAAATTTTTCAACGTTATCATAAATATAAAGTTAAACAAGCTTATAGTAAAAGCAAGGCCATTACTTTAAGAACCCTGCGTGACTTACAACCAGGGGATTATGTAACTCATATTGACCATGGCGTTGGCGTTTATAGTGGGTTACAAAAAATAGACGTTAATGGACATACGCAGGAAGCAGTGCGTATTATTTATAAGGACAGTGATATTTTATATGTGAATATTAATTCACTTCATAAAATTTCAAAGTATACTGGTAAGGAAGGCGCGCCTCCTAAAGTAAATAAATTAGGTTCGGATGCTTGGGTTAAATTAAAAGACAAAACAAAAGCTAAAGTAAAAGCCATTGCATTTGATTTAATTAAATTATATGCGCATCGTAAAGCGCAATCTGGTTTTGCTTTCACGCCCGATAATTACATGATTCATGAACTGGAAGCTTCCTTTATGTACGAGGATACCATTGACCAAGCCAAGGCTATTGCCGATGTGAAAAAGGATATGGAGCAAGCTGCACCCATGGATAGATTGGTTTGTGGAGATGTAGGTTTTGGTAAGACCGAGGTTGCAGTTCGAGCTGCGTTTAAGGCCGCCATAGATGGAAAGCAAGTTGCTGTTTTAGTGCCTACCACTATTTTAGCATTTCAACATTACAAAACATTTAAAGACAGGCTTAAGGATTTTCCAGTGACTGTTGATTACATTAATAGGTTCAAATCTTCCAAAGAGAAAAAAGAAACCATAGAAAAAGTAAAAGCGGGTAAGGTAGATATATTAGTAGGAACGCATGGAATTTTAGGTAAAGAAGTAGTTTTTAAGGATTTGGGACTCATGATTATTGATGAGGAGCAAAAATTTGGAGTAGGCCATAAGGAAAAATTAAAAACATTAAGAACCACAGTAGATTGTTTAACACTTACTGCAACTCCTATTCCAAGAACCCTGCATTTTAGTTTAATGGGTGCGCGGGATTTAAGTATTATTAATACGGCTCCTGCAAATAGGCAGCCTATTCATACCGAAGTGCAAGTATTTCATGAGGATATCATAAGAGAAAGTATTTATTATGAAACCGAACGAGGTGGTCAGGTGTTTTTTATTCATAATAGGGTTCAGGGCTTAGCTGAAATGTGTGCCATGATTCAAAAATTATGTCCCGATTTAAGTATTGGCTTTGCACATGGTCAATTAGAGGGACATCAGTTAGAGGAAAAAATATTAGACTTTATTGAGCGCAGATATGATGTATTGGTTTGTACCAATATTGTAGAAAGTGGGGTGGATATTCCAAATGTAAATACCATTATAGTAAACAATGCGCATCATTTTGGCTTAAGCGATTTACACCAATTAAGAGGTAGGGTAGGCCGTAGTAATAAAAAAGCTTTTTGTTATTTATTGGCTCCTCCAATAAGTACTTTGCCGGACGATTCTCGTAAGCGTTTACAAACCTTGGAGCAGTTTAGTGAATTAGGAAGTGGGTTTCAAATTGCCATGCGTGATTTAGACATCAGAGGAGCTGGTAATTTATTAGGAGGTGAGCAAAGTGGATTTATGGCAGAGATTGGTTTTGAAATGTACCAGAAAATTTTAGCCGAAGCAGTTAGAGAACTAAAACGCTCCGATTTTGGTGAATTATTTAAAGAAGAAATAAGTAAACAAGATGATTTTGTTTCCGATTGCACCATAGATACCGATTTAGAAATAATGATCCCGGATAGTTACGTAGAAAATATAGGAGAAAGGCTTTCTTTGTATACCAGACTAGATCAATCCGAGGATGATGCAGAACTAGAACAAATGAAGTTGGAATTAACAGACCGCTTTGGACCATTGCCAGCTCCAGTTAATGATTTATTTATAACCATTCAATGTCGAAGAATTGCCATTGCATTAGGATTTGAAAAGTTAACCTTAAAGGAACAGACCATGCGTTGTTTCTTTATCAATAAGCCGGATTCCCCATATTTCGAAAGTCAAATCTTTAAAAATTTGTTGGATTTTACACAAACTTCAATGAATAATGCAAATTTCAAACAGGTTGGTAAAACCTTTATCCTCGTAGTGAGGGATATCAAAGGAATGGAAGACTGCTTAAGCGTCCTTAATAAAATATATGCTGGGGTAGTTGTTACTAAAACTTATATAAAATAAATCAAGGCCACCGTTTATGGGTGGCCTTGAAAAAATCTTAAGAGAATTTTTAGTGTGCCCTTGTATTTCTTTAAGAGGACACTAAAAATTAAAAGCCCTTAGTAGCTACTCCGTCAGCAATTGCTTTTAACGCATTTGCTTCGCTCATGATAGCAGCCATTTTATTTCCTTTACCATCGTGACCACCTGCCATATAACCACCTTTAGCGGTTTTAGTTACAACAGCATCATGCATTGGTACATTTTTTTCTTTTGTTTTTAAGCAATAAGCTTTGATCATTTTTGAAGTGTCCATTTTGTATAAATTTTAGTGTTAGAATTGCTGAATTGAAAGTAGGTCATTTATTGGGATAACCTTCTTTTTGTGATTTGTTTTTTGTTAAATTAGGTCAATTTTAGGCCTAAAAATGGGTTTAAGCGTCAATTTTGGCATATTTAGCATGGCTTTCAATGAATTCCCTACGAGGAGCCACTTCGTCACCCATTAACATACTAAAGATACGGTCTGCCTCTGCAGCGCTATCAATGGTTACTTGTTTAAGGGTTCTGCGACTTGGATCCATGGTAGTTTCCCATAACTGGTCGGCGTTCATTTCACCCAAACCTTTGTAACGTTGAATAGTTACAGAGCTATCATTTCCACCACCTAATTTTGTTACCAAATCCTTACGTTGCTCTTCGCTATAAGCATATTCTTGGTCCTTGCCTTTTTTTACTAAATATAATGGGGGTTGTGCAATATATACATATCCGTTTTGCACTAACTCTTTCATATATCTAAAGATGAAAGTTAAAATAAGGGTAGCAATGTGAGATCCATCCACGTCGGCATCGGTCATAATAATTAACTTATGGTAACGAAGCTTCACAATGTTTAAGGCTTTTGGATCCTCTGGTGTTCCCACGGTTACGCCTAAAGCAGTGTACATATTTCTAATTTCTTCGTTCTCATAAATTTTATGTTCCATTGCTTTTTCAACGTTCAATATTTTACCACGCAATGGTAAAATAGCTTGGTAGCTTCTATCACGTCCTTGTTTTGCAGTACCACCCGCCGAGTCTCCTTCCACTAGGTATAACTCACAACGTTCAGGATCGCGCTCGGAACAGTCGGCCAATTTACCAGGTAAACCACCGCCACTTAATACTGTTTTTCTTTGCACCATGTCACGCGCTTTCTTTGCAGCAACACGTGCTTGGGCAGCTAATATAATTTTTGAAATAACGTACTTAGCTTCTTTTGGATTTTCTTCCAAATAAGCTTCTAGTGCACGTCCTACGGTGGTTTGCACTACACCACTTACTTCACTATTTCCTAACTTGGTTTTGGTCTGACCTTCAAACTGTGGTTCTGGCACTTTCACAGAAATAATTGCACTTAAGCCTTCTCTAAAATCATCTCCCTCTACGGTTACTTTTGCTCTATCAAATAAACCCTCCTTGTCACCATAACTTTTGAATACACGTGTTAGGGCAGTTCTAAAACCAGTAACGTGTGTACCCCCTTCGATGGTATTGATATTATTTACGTAAGAGAAAATGTTTTCTTTAAAGTCGTCGTTATAAGTTAACGCAACTTCCACCATTACATTAGAGGCTTCGTCTAAACCTTCTACATACAATGGAGAACTGATGATTGGATTTCTGTTCGCATTCTTATCCAACATTTGAACGAACTCAATAATACCACCTTCACTGTAAAAATTATTGGTGTAAGGTTGTCCATCTTCTCCTAATTCTCTTAAGTCTGTTAATGTGATATTTATGCGCTTATTTAAATAAGACAATTCGCGTAAACGACCTTCTAGGATTTCTTTTTTGTAAACTGTTTCTTGGAAAATAGTTGCATCTGGCCAAAAGTGTACATGTGTTCCTGTCTTATCGCTTAAGCCAGTTTCTCTAACTGCATATTGAGGGGCACCAATGCAATATTCTTGCTCAAATATTTTTCCTTCTCTTTGAACGGTCACTAATAATTTAGTACTTAATGCGTTCACACAACTTACACCCACGCCGTGCAAGCCACCCGATACTTTGTATGTGTTTTTGTCAAACTTGCCACCCGCATGTAGCACGGTCATAACCACCTCTAATGCCGATTTCTTTTCCTTAGAGTGCATTGCAGTAGGAATACCACGACCATTATCTTGCACACTAATTGAGTTGTCCTTATGTATGGTAACCTCAATGTGAGAGCAATAGCCAGCCAATGCTTCATCGATAGAGTTGTCCACTACTTCGTAAACCAAGTGGTGTAATCCTTTAGAGCCCACATCACCAATATACATGGCAGGTCTTTTTCTAACCGCCTCCAAGCCTTCTAATACCTGGATACTGTCGGCGCCGTAATTCTTATTTTCGGCCGAATCTGGGGATTGTAAATCTTCTGACATAATGAGCAATTTTTTTGTTTTTATAGGGCGTTTTGAACGCATACAAACTTAAGAAAATTAAGCAGTTAGGCATTGGTTTTAAGCGAGTTTAGTTATCCCCAATTTATTTACTGTGTGAATTATGAAGAGGTCAAAAATGGGGCTAAAAATGGCCTTAAAATGGAATGTTTTAACAGATTCAATTCTAAATGAAATTTTAAAATCAAAATGTCAAAATTTGTCATTTTTTGGTCATTTTTTAAGGGGTCAAAATGGGGCAAAGTGAACCATTTGTGCCGCTTTAGTGTTTATACATTAATTTTGTACCTGTGATACAAGCCTTAGACCTATTAAAACAAGTAAATAAACCTGCAGAATTTGCCGGGATGGCTTTGCTATGGCATAAGGATCAGCATATTCCTGGTTCCACTCAGTATAGTATTAAAAGGTATTATACCCAGGACAAATGGAATACCGAGGATACTGGTATGTTTGTATATCACTATAATGCGGCACATCCTAAAGAAAATTATTTAGAACTACGTTTTTGTATTTCCGGAAACAGATATTGCGATAATAAAATTTGTGGCAACTGCAATCAAGTGCCTACCGAAGAATGTGCAGGTCCACTTAGAACAGTGGATATTTTTTCTTTTCATTTTACAGCAACTTTTTTACATCAGTTTTTGCACAATGTAAAGTTAACTACCACTAAGGATGAGGTATTGGCATTTAAACATCCCAATGCATTTACCAAAATATTTCCACTAAGTGTTAGAAAAAGAAAAACATTGGATGGCGTTTTAAATCATAGCTATACTGGATCTCTTGAAAATATTTTTATCAATGCAAAAATTCACGAATTACTTTTACAAAGTTTAGATGTGATTGTGGATGATGAAAAAGAGGAAGGGTTTACTTGTAAGTTTTTGGCCGATGAAAGGGGGAAGGAAAGTATTTATCAAGCACGTGAAATTTTATTACAACATATTGGCGACCCTATCACCATAAAAGAACTTAGCCGAAAAGTGGCCATGAACGAATGTTATTTAAAGAAAGGGTTTAAAGAAGTGTTTGGGACCACCATATTTGATTTTTATCAACAACAAAGAATGGAGCACGCTAAGTACTTGTTGTACGAAAAAGCCTTAAGTGTTACGGATGTTTCCGCTTTATTGGGCTACTCCTCTATTTCACACTTTTCTGCTGCCTTTAAAAAGCATACTGGTCTTAAGCCTTGTGAACTGTTGAACTAATTTGACCTAAATTAGTCCGTTCAAGTATCATTTATTTTTTCTAATTCTTTTTTAGTTATTTTTATTTTATAAACTATTACTATGCGTAATTTATTAGCCATTGCAATTATTTTTTTATGCAGTTCTTGCATAAATCAAAGAGTAGATTTAATTGTGCATCACGCACAAATTTATACCGTGAATAATGAGTTTGCAACCGCCGAGGCCCTAGCAGTTCAGGACGGGAAAATTATTGCCATTGGAACCAATGATGATATTTTAAAAGAATATAAATCGGACTCTGTTGTAGATGCAAAAGGCGCTGCAGTTTATCCAGGCTTTATAGACGCACATGCGCATTTTTTGGGTTATGGTCAAGCGTTGTATGCTGTGGATTTAATGTTTGTTCCTAATTGGGAGGAAGCCATCACGCGCGTGAAAAATTTTGCTGCTAAGCATCCGGGTAAGGGTTGGATTAAAGGAAGAGGATGGGATCAGAATCGTTTTCCTGGTAAACAATTTCCAACCAATGCCGAATTAAATGCTTTGTTTCCTGACCGTCCTGTATTATTAGAGAGAGTAGACGGCCATGCAAGCATTGCAAATGATTTTGCTTTACAACTTGCTGGAGTAAAACCAGGACAAACTATAGAAGGTGGACAGTTTACCATGCAGAATGGAAAATTAACAGGCTTGCTTGTTGATAATGCAGTAGGTGTAGTAGAAAAAATGGTTCCTGAAGCAACCCAAAATGATTATAAGGATTGGTTAACGTTGGCACAACAAAACTGTTTTGCAACAGGCCTTACTACGATAACCGATTGTGGATTGAGTCCGGAAGACATTGATCAAGTGGATGCGCTTCAAAAAAGCAATGATTTAAAAATGCGTTTATATGTTATGCTTAGTGATAAGCCCGCATCTTATACTTCTAAATATTTTACAGGTGGTGGTTATGTTACAGATCGTTTAATGGTTAAAGGCGTCAAGGTTTATGGAGACGGGGCTTTAGGAAGTAGAGGAGCTTGTTTATTACAGCCTTATTCCGATAAAGCAGCTTGGTCTGGATTTTTATTAAGTAGTCCTGCGCACTTTGATAGTGTAGCAGCAAAACTTATTAATACCGATTTTCAAATGTGTACGCATGCTATTGGTGACAGTGCTAATCGCACTATTTTAAATGTGTATGCTAAATATTTAAAAGGCAAGAACGATAAACGATGGAGAATTGAACACGCACAAATTGTAAATCCATCCGATTTTCATTTATTTGGTGACAATAGCATTGTGCCTTCGGTGCAACCAACGCATGGGACCAGTGATATGTATTGGGCAGGCGATAGGTTGGGTGCAGAAAGGTTAAAAGGTGGTTATGCATACAAGCAACTACTGGAACAAAATAATTGGCTGCCACTTGGAACCGATTTTCCTGTAGAAGAAATTAATCCATTTAAAACTTTTTTAGCAGCGGTTGCAAGACAGGATAGTAAAGGTTTTCCAGCTGGTGGTTTTCAAATGGAAAATGCATTAACAAGGGAACAAACTATAAAAGGAATGACCATTTGGGCTGCAAAAGCAAACCGTATGGAAAAGCAAGTAGGCTCTTTGGAAATAGGGAAGAAAGCCGACTTCATCATTTTGGATAAAGACTTAATGAAAGTAACTACGGATAGTATTTTAAAAGTGAAAGTCTTGAAGACCTACTTAAATGGAGAGAGAGTGTTCTAAAAATTTACAATTCAAAAGTGGGAAACATACCAATTCTGAACTCTGAGCCATAGCGTAAAAAAAGGTGAAAAGATAAACGTTAAAAAAGTCTGCATGTTTGAGCACGAAGTGCGAGTTCAGACTTTTAGTTTAACTTTTCACCTTTTAGCGTTAAGTGGCGAACAGTGAAGAATGGGATGTTTCGTCACGTTGAATCAATTTCTTTACAATCCAACCATATCCTTAGGTATTACCCATGCATCAAATTCTTCAGGAGTTACATAGCCTAATTTCACAGCCATTTCTTTTAAAGTAGTTCCTTCTTTATGCGCTTTTTGTGCAATCTCTGCCGACTTATAATAACCAATTTTTGTATTTAAAGAAGTTACCAGCATTAAACTATTGTTTACATGCTTGTTAATATTTTCTTCAATGGGTGCTAAACCAATGGCACACTTTTCGTTAAAGCTCATACAGCCATCTCCAATTAAACGAGCACTATGTAAGAAATTATAAATCATCACAGGTTTAAATACATTCAATTCAAAATGACCCATGGAACCTCCCACATTAATGGCCACATCATTTCCCATTACTTGCGCTGCAATCATGGTTAATGCTTCGGATTGAGTTGGATTTACTTTACCTGGCATAATGGAAGAGCCTGGTTCATTGTCCGGAATAAATAATTCGCCAATTCCACTTCTTGGTCCTGAAGAAAGCATACGAACGTCGTTTGCTATTTTCATTAAGCTAACAGCAACTGTTTTTAAGGCACCATGTGATTCTACAATGGCATCGTGTGCTGCTAATGCTTCAAATTTATTTTCAGCAGTGATAAATGGCAAACCTGTTAAGTTGGCAATATGTTTAGCAACATTTTCGGAATAACCTTTTGGTGTATTAATACCCGTACCCACTGCTGTTCCACCTAAAGCCAATTCGCTTAAATGTGATAATGTATTTTCAATGGCTTTTAATCCATGCTTTAATTGACTTGCGTATCCACTAATTTCTTGACCCAAAGTAAGTGGGGTAGCATCCATAAAATGGGTACGACCAATTTTTACAATGTGCATGAACTCGGCACTCTTAGCATCTAAAGTATTTTTTAAAGTAGTAATACCAGGAATAGTTACTTCCTTTAAAATTTTATAAGCCGCAATATGCATTGCAGTTGGAAAAGTATCGTTAGAGGATTGTGATTTATTTACATCATCGTTGGGGTGAATAAATTTTTCTTTGTCGGTTAAACTGCCACCATTAATAACATGTGCTCGGTAAGCAATTACCTCATTCATGTTCATATTGCTTTGTGTACCGCTACCAGTTTGCCATACTACTAAGGGAAATTGATCGTCCAATTTACCTGCTAATATTTCGTCACATACTTGGCCAATTAAATCACATTTATCTTTGGGTAAAACACCAGCATCAAAATTAGTTAATGCTGCTGCCTTTTTTAAGTAAGCAAATGCACGAATAATTTCCTTGGGCATTCTGTTAATGTCCTGTGCAATTTTAAAATTTTCAATGCTTCTTTGTGTTTGAGCACCCCAATAAACATTTGCAGGTACTTTAACTTCACCCATTGTGTCTTTTTCAATTCTGTATTCCATGATTGCTTTTTTTAGATATGCAAAGGTAAGACTACCTGATTAAAAATAAGTCAAGAAATTACTACAAAACTTGCCAATAGCAATGTGCTAGTGGCCTTTAAAATGAGGCTTTCTTTTTTCTTTAAATGCGGCAATGCCTTCCTTAGAATCCTCACTTACAAAGCATTCCCCAAATAAATTTGCCTCTACCTCGTAGCCATTTACTTTATCATCCCAAACCGCATTAACTGCTTTAATTGAATTACCCACCGCTATGGCGGATTTTTCATGACAAACTCTTAATATAGATAAAGCTTTATCCAAAAGCTCTGTTTGAGGCACCACGTAATTAACCAGGCCATAGTTCATAGCCTGTGTAGCATTAATGGTTTTGCCTGTAATAATTAATTCCATAGCCCTGCCTTTACCCACGCGTTGAGTAAGACGTTGTGAGCCACCATATCCAACCATAATTCCTAAGTTTACTTCGGGTTGACCAAATACGGCACTCTCCGATGCAATTACAAAATGGCAACTCATGGCCAATTCGCAACCACCACCTAATGCAAAACCATTCACACAAGCAATAATAGGTTTAGGTGCATTTTCAATTTTTGCAAAAACAGCTTGACCTCGTTTTGCGAGTTCAATGGCCTGCTCTTTTGTTAAAGATTCAAACTCTTTAATATCGGCACCTGCTACAAAACTTTTAAGACCTGCGCCCGTTATAACAACACTTTTTATTTCAGGAAATTTATATACACGGTCCATTACAGCGTCAAGGTCGGTAATGACTTGTTTGTTTAAAGCATTTAAAACGTCGGGACGATTTATGGTAATGATCAAAGTATGATCTTCCATTTTAGTAAATAAAGTTTGGAATGACATAGGGAAGCAATTTAAAAGTGAAGTATTTTATTTTCTGTGCTCAGCAACCCAATTTTTAATGTAGTCTGCAATATCGGAAGTGTTGGCACCCGGGCTAAATAAGGTGCCAATTCCCATAGCACTTAATGCAGCACTATCCTGTGTTGGGATAATTCCACCTCCAGTAAGCAGGGTATTGGTTAAACCTTTTTCCTGCATGAGTTGGTAAACTTTTGGAAAGATAGTCATGTGTGCGCCGGATAAAATACTAATCCCAATTGCATCTACATCCTCTTGTAATGCAGCCTGAACAACCATTTCGGGGCTTTGGCGAAGACCGGTATAAATTACTTCCATTCCTGCATCACGCAGTGCAGTGGCAATTACCTTTGCTCCACGGTCATGACCATCAAGGCCAACTTTCGCAACTAATACTCTTATTGGTTTTTCTGCCATCATTCAAATTTATTTAGGCATCCTAAGCCTTATCAATATACAAAATATCTATGACAATAATTGTAAGCAATGTTGAATTCTTGAAACAGTATCTTTAAATTCTATTGTTTCTACAATTTCAAAAACACCAGGTCCAAATTTACCTCCTACAAGCATAATTCTAAAAGGAAGCATTAATTCACCTGGCTTTAATTCGTGTTTTGCAACTAATTCTTTAAATGCTGCTTCAAGTTCTATAGCTGGCGCTGTTAACATGCCAGTTTCCATTTTATTTAAATATATTTTCGCTAATTCATCAAAAAAGCGGTGCTTTTTTTCTTCCCATTTTGAAGCAATACTTGCAGTATCAATTTGTGTAGGCGCTTGAAAATAAAAACTTGCTTGAGCAACAAAATCTTGTAATAATTGACAACGCTCTTTTACCAAGCCAACTACTTTTACCAAATAACTGTGTTCGTGTATTTCAATAGCAGCTTGATCAAAATAAGGTTTTACTAATTCGGCTAATTTTTGATCAGTCATTTGCTTAATCCACTCGCCATTAAACCACTTTGCTTTTTCATAATCAAATTTTGCACCTCCTTTGTGTACGCGGTCTAAAGAAAATCCTGCAATTAATTCATCTATGCTGTAAATTTCTTTATCGGTGCCATCGTTCCAGCCCAACATGGCTAATAAATTCACAAAAGCTTCTGGTAAAAATCCGCGTTCTTTAAAACCAATTGTAGTTGTGTTGGTATTTGGATCGGTCCAATCCATTGCAAAAACAGGGAAGCCAAGGCGTTCGCCATCACGCTTGCTTAATTTGCCATTGCCATCTGGCTTAAGTATTAAAGGCAAGTGAGCCCATTTAGGCATTAGCTCTAAACCAAATAAATATTTCCACAATAGCACATGCACTGGTGCACTTGGCAGCCACTCTTCGCCTCTAAAAGCGTGTGTTATCTTCATTAAATAATCGTCTACAACAACAGCTAAATGATAAGTAGGCATACCGTCGGCCTTTAATAACACCTTATCATCAACCATATTGGTATCAAAACTAACATGTCCTCTAATTACATCTTCTAAACTTACTGCTTCATTTTCTGGCACTTTAATTCTTATCACATAGGGGGTATTATTTTTTAATAATTCATCCACTACTTGAGGTGAAAGTGAAACCGAATTTTTCATGCTCATTCGGTGTGCACGACTGTATTGAAAGTTTGAAATTTCTTTACGCTTTGCATCCAAATCCTCGGGGGTGTCAAATGCATAATATGCATTCCCTTGTGCAATTAATTTATCGGCATATTGTTTATAAATAGCTTTACGCTCACTTTGACGATAAGGTCCATAAGGTCCACCATGTAAAGGACTTTCGTCAGGCACTAATCCACACCATGCTAAAGTATCCTGAATATACTTTTCGGCACCTGGTACAAAACGAGTTTGATCGGTATCCTCAATTCTTAAAATAAACTCCCCATTATTATGTTTAGCAAATAAATAGTTGAACAAAACAGTCCTAACGCCACCTAGGTGCAAACCACCAGTTGGAGAGGGCGCAAATCTTACTCTTACCTTTGAATCCATAGTTTTACAACATTTTTACAAAGATAATATTCAAACGGGCAATAGAACTATTTATCTTTGGTTATGTATTTAATTAAAACACCTTTTTGGCTAAGGGCAATTTATCCTAATTGTACCTGGAAAATACCTAGTAAGGAAAAGGTAATTTATTTAAGTTTTGATGATGGTCCACATCCCGAGGCAACTCCTTTTGTTTTAGAGGAGCTTAAAAAATACAATGCCAAAGCCACATTTTTTTGTATTGGTAATAATGTATTAAAACACCCCAATATTTATGAATCCATTTTATTAGCAGGGCATGCAGTAGGAAATCATACTTATGATCATTTAAATGGTTGGAAAACAGATACCAATTCTTATTTAGAAAACATAAATGACGCAGCAAGTTTAATTGAAAGTAATTTTTTTAGACCCCCTTATGGTCGTATTACTAAAAGTCAAATTAAAGCAATAAAACAAAATAAACATTTGCCCAACCAAATTATTATGTGGGATGTTTTAAGTGGCGATTTTGATTTGAAATTAAATGGCGAAGACTGTGCGCGTAATGTGATAAAAAATGTACAACCAGGATCCATTATTGTTTTTCATGACAGTCAAAAAGCCTGGGATAGGCTAGTGGTGGCACTTCCTATTGTTTTGCAATATTTTTCCAATTTAGGGTATAAAATGGAGCTCATTCCTTAAATATTAGGGAGTTGAGTTAAAAAAAGAAGGCCAAGGTAGAAACCTCGGCCTGTATAATCCGTACCCTATAAAAAACAAAAAGATAAATCTGTACTAATAAGACCTATCGTCCAAGTGCTTAAACGTTAATATGTTGCGTTTTAGTATGTAAGCTGGGAAAAATATCTTTTTTTTGTGTTCTCAAAGTACAATTATGCGTTTTATAGATACCCATGCTCATATTTACGACAATACACTAATGCCAGAAATTGATACTATTTTAAGTAGTTCAAAGCAAAATGGTATAGCTAAAATCCTGATGCCTGGAATAGATAGCACTTGTATTAACGATATGTTGGATTTAGAAACCAGGTATCCACAAAATTGCATTGCCATGATGGGGTTACATCCTTGTTATGTAAAAGAAAATTATTTAGAAGAACTTGCTATTGTAGAAAACTGGTTAACTAGAAGAAAATTTTTAGCAATAGGAGAGATAGGTTTAGATTTTTTTTGGGATAAAACTTTTACTGAACAACAATACAAAGCTTTTGAAATTCAGATGCAATGGGCTATTGATTTTAATACGCCTATTGTAATACATACTCGAAATGCAATGGGTGAAACTATTGAAGCTGTAAAGCCTTTTGTAAAAAAAGGACTTCGTGGTGCATTTCATTGTTTTAGTGGAAGCTATGAATCTGCAAAGCAAATCATAGACATGGGTTTTTATTTAGGACTTGGTGGCGTGCTTACATACAAAAATGCTGGAGTAGCAGAGGCTATTAAGGATATTCCAATGGAATATTTATTTTTGGAAACCGATGCGCCTTATTTGCCACCAGTTCCATATAGAGGTAAAAGAAACGAACCTGCATTTATGATTGAGGTAGCTAAAAAGTTGGCAGAAATAAAACAATTACCACTGCATGAGATAGCTAGCATTACAACTACGAATGCCGAAAGGTTGTTTGGGTTATAGATTAAGCATTTCCCATATTTTATCATACATTTGCAACCCAAATAGAGAGGTGTCCGAGTGGTTGAAGGAGCACGCCTGGAAAGTGTGTATACGGCAACGTATCGAGGGTTCGAATCCCTTCCTCTCTGCAAAGCCTGTCACGAAAGTGACAGGCTTTTTTAATGCGAAGCCGCGTCGAAAGTTCACTTTCGTAAACCTATGAGCATTAAAAAAGCCAAAGGAAGTTAGTGTTCTTTAAAATGTTCATCCATTCGCTCATTATATTCCAGTGGTTCGTCTTTCCAGTTTTTATTATAGGAAACAAACATAGCTATCCATATGGATCTGGATAAGCGCATAAATATAGGCTGTAATAATATCACCAAAATTATAGCGCTAAATAACCAATATAATATTCTGTTGTCATCTAAGTCAAATGTCATTCCAATAAGTACTTTCCATGCCACAAAACTGGAAACAAAATAAGCAACTGTTAAAGCATAACTCACATAACCTGTACCAACATAAAAGCCCACTTCAATTTCGGTAGGTTGTCCGCAAACTGGGCAACGATCGTTCATTGTAGTGATTTTAGATAATTGGTATGGATTGCTAGAAACAAATAATTTACCTTCTCTGCATCTAGGGCATTTATTGGTTAGCATGCTAGCAATTATGTTTTTACTCATGGCGCAAAGATATTAAATAATTAGGAGGCTTGTTTATAAATCTAACATTTGCTCCATTTGTATTCCTCTTGAACCTTTTACTAAAATACTGTGGTTGCTAAAATTTTGGAGCTTAAGCCATTCTTTTGCGTCCATTGCATTTGGGAAATATAAAAAGTGGTGTTTACAATATGCAAAGTCGCCTCCAACCAATACTACATGCTCCCATTGGTATTGCTCTAATAATGAAATGAGTTGTTCATGCTCGGTAATGCTAGTATCTCCTAACTCTTTCATGCCGCCAATACATACTACTTTATGCGTTACATTTAATTTTGCAAAATTTTCAATTGCTAATTTCATGCTACTTGGATTGGCATTATAGGCATCTAAAATAACATCGTTGTTTTTCCATTTTAACAATTGGGATCTGCTATTGGTAGGAGCGTAGTTTTCTATTGCATTTTTTATTTTTTGCGCAGGCACTTTAAAATAAATCCCAATACTCACGGCCGCTAAAATGTTTGGTAAATTATATTCTCCAACTAATTGTGTTTGAATACTTGGCAGTTCAAATCCTTTTGTGAAATTAACTTGCAAAAAACCATTTATAGTATTAGCATTAGCTTGAACTGTTCCCGAATGTGCACCATAACAAAACACATGTTTGATCCCTGCAGCCATTGACTGCAAGTAATCATAGTCTTGCATTATAAAAACAGTACCGTTATTGTTTCTGATGTAATCAAATAATTCACCCTTGCCTTTTTTAACACCCTCCTGCGAACCAAAACCTTCTAAATGTGCTTTACCACAATTGGTTATTATTCCGTAGTTAGGCATTGCATATTCACAATAGCTAGCAATTTCTTTTAAATGATTGGCACCCATTTCAATCACCGCCATTTGCGCATCGGCTTTAATACGTAATAGGGTAAGGGGTACGCCAATATGGTTATTTAAATTTCCTTGTGTGGTGTAAGTTTTAAAATGACTTGCAAGTACGGTGTAAACTAATTCCTTAGTGGTAGTTTTCCCGTTACTTCCGGTAATGCCAATAAAGGGTATGGTAAATTGTGCTCGGTGCATTTTTGCAAGTGATTGCAAACAAGTAAGTCCGTCATTTACTAATATGATTTTCTCATTCCATTTTGCATCCACCAAAATAGGTTCGTCCACTACTGCATAGCTAGCGCCAGCTTCTAAAGCCTGTTGTGCAAATAAATTTCCATTAAAGTTGGGTCCTTTTAATGCAAAATAAATATCGTCTTTTATTAATTTTCTTGTGTCGGTTTGAACACTAGGATGTTGCTTAAATATTTCGTACAAATAAGCAATGGAGGGAAGCGTTATCATCTTAATAATGAATTAACTATTAATTGCAGTAAGTAGGCAAGTTGCCATTGCTACCAAACCTTCTTGTCTTCCTGTGAAGCCCATAGTCTCGGTAGTAGTGGCTTTTATTGAAATATCTTTATCGCCAATTTTTAAAATAGATGCAATGCATTTTTGCATTTCAATTACATAAGGCTTAATTTTTGGGGCTTCTAAACAAAGCGTAGCGTCTATGTTTACAATTTGATAGCCTTGCGCAGTAATTAAATCATAAGTACGTGCAAGTAAAATTTTACTGTCAATATTTTTATACGCTTTGTCGGTATCTGGAAAATGAGTGCCAATATCACCAAGGCTTAATGCACCAAGTAGTGCGTCACAAATTGCATGTAATAATACGTCGGCATCGCTATGGCCTAATGCACCCTTGGTATGGGGTATTTTTATACCACCTATCCATAAATCTCTTCCTTCCACTAATTGATGAAAATCAATGCCAGAGCCAATGCGTAATTTCATTAGCTTATTTTTTAAACAGTCTCTTATACCAAGGCTTAGACTTGTCAGCCGATTCGCTTGCTGCATCTACACCAAATGCAGAGGATACACATCTAAATCCAATAGTACTGCTTGATTTATCTTGATCTAAATATCTTCTGGTGCCAGGGTTTAGCCAATAAGGACGATCCTTCCAGCTACCCCCTTTGTATACTCTTGATTTATTTGAAATTAAAGTATTCACATTAGACTCGTAAACAGCAATATCTTGATCATCACCATCTAAAGTACTATCACCTCTGTATGGATTAAAGTCATCCATATCAATACTGCTTAATGGTCTGTAAATATCGGCAACCCATTCGTTTACATTACCACTCATATTGTAAAGTCCAATTCGGCTACCTGCGTAACTATTTACTTTAGAAGGGAAACCAGCTCCGTCGTTAGAGTAGCCAATCATACCCATATAATCACCTCTTCCGTTTTTGAAATTGGCATTAAACATACCTTGCTCCGATTTCTTTGTAGTTCGGATACTCTCGTTACCGCTACTGCTCCAAGGGAATGGAGAATCCGATTGTGCAACACTTGCATTAGGATGTGCAGAGTTAGATCCTGCTTTAGGATTCTTGAAATTAGAAACATAGTTTTTAGAACTAGAAACCTTTGCAGCGTATTCCCACTCTGCTTCGGTAGGTAATCTAAAATCTGGGACCATGATTAATTCATCACCAGATTTTTTATATCTAGCATTTAATTTCACGTTAGAATCTAATTTTTCTTTGCCAGCAATTTTTCCAACATAACGTTGTTTAGAATTGATTGCTCCAAAAGAAATTAATGTTTTTTCGTTGGCTCTGTCCGATCTCCATCTGCAATATTTTGTAGCTTGTTCCCAGCTTACACCCACAACAGGGTAGTCGTTAAATGCTTTTGCTCTAAAATAAGCAAGCACCATTGGTTCATTGTATGCTAAAGGTGTTTTCCAAACCAAAGTATCAGGTAAGGCATCTTTAACCATATCCTTGAACTGAGCTGAATCCTTAGCAAGTGCTTCTAGCCAATGGGTGTAGTCTCTGTATTTTTTATTGCTAACCTCGTATTTGTCAATTTTAAATGAGCTTACGGTTACCCTACGAATGGAGTTATTCCATTGTCTCATTTCATTTTCTTCGGTATTCATACCCATGCCAAATGTACCACCACGAATTAAAACCGTGTTTTCATATGGGTCAATTTTACCAGCAGCAAATTGTACCGCATTTGACTCCTTCATTTCCAATGAGGAAACTAAAGTTGGGCCAAATAATAAAACTGCGAAAAACAATAAAATACTGTTAATAAAATTCATATTATAAATTTATTCGAAATCAAGATAATTGCTTGTGCGAATATAGTCCGTTTTTTACTTATTTAATCATCAGAATCCCATAATCTTATGTTACTAATATCCTAATTTTAACCAATGAATGGAGCTCGATTCCTATATTTTTTGGCTTTTTTGTCTTTTTTTGGCTCAATAAGGGCTCAAAACAGTCCTTTGTCCCAGGGGAAATGGGCCAAAATTGGGGCTACCAAACAAGGGATTTATAAAATGTCGGGTGCCCAATTAAGCACGCTAGGCTTTAGTTTGCCCATTGGATCTGCACAGTTACAAATGCATCATTTTAATCTAAGCAGGCTTACCGAAAAAGTGGAGGCCAATGCTGCCTTGGGGCTATCCGAAATTGCAATAAAAGTAATGGATGGTGGCGATGGGCAAATTGATGCTAAAGATTATATATTATTTTACAATCAAGGACCTGTTTTCTGGAATTACGATGCTGTTTTAAATAGATCAAGCCATGTTAATTTTTCTGCCGCTGACACAGTTTATTTTTTTATCACTTTAGGGCAAAATGGAAAAAGAATTAGCACTCAAAATTTGCAAAGCAACAGTAGTGAAACCCGAACTGTTTTTACGCAACATATTTTATTTGAAAAAGATACAGTTTCATTGTTAAATAGTGGGAAGGTTTTTTATGGAACACCTATGGGGCAAGGCGCAAACAAGCAATCGCAATTAAATTATACATTTACTTCGCAAGGAATGAATACAACTAGTAGTTTGAAATCCTTTGTTCATATGGCTTCTACTAGCTATCAAGCCAATGGGCAGTTTGATTTTTACTTAAACGATGAATTGCAAAAAAGCAGTAGCTTGAATCCAGTATCTGGCTTGCTTTTTGACGATATCGCTTCGGAGCTAACCGATAGTTTTACAAATAAAACAATAAATAGCTGGCCTAATAAAAGTAATTTAAAAGTAACTTATACGAGTGCTAGTGCATCAGCTACTGGCTGGGTTGACTACATTGAAATGATTGCAAAAAAACCAATTGGATTTTGGCAAGACAATGCAATTGAATTTAGTATAGAGGATGATTTAAAGAAAGGAGGTTATGCAAATTGTACCCTTCAAACTGTAGACAGTTCGGTTTTAATCTGGGATGTTACTAGCCTGGAAAATCCCATGCAAATGGTTTTGCAAATTGCAGCTGGCGGGGTAGGTAATTTTATTCAAAAAACAGACACCATTGTTAATTTATTTGGTGTAAAGCAAGCTGCATTTGAATCACCAATATTATTAGGTTCGGTTGTAAATCAAAATACCTTTGCACAAACTACACCCGAGTATATTATTGTTAGTGCACCTGCCTATTTAAATGCTGCAAAAAAATATCAACAATTTCAAAATCAAAAATTTGGAAGAAATGCAATTGTAGTTAATGCAAAAGAAATTTACAACGACTTTTCGGGAGGACAAGTAAGCGCCATTGCAATTAGAAATTATTTAAAAAATATTTATACCAAAGCGCTACAGATAAATCAAGTTTCGCCTAAGTATGTATTACTCTTGGGTATTGGAAATTTTAACACACGTAAAATAAACAGCGAAAACGAATTGCCGGTATTTGAAAGTCAAAATTCAAATTCTATTCTTTCAAGTTTTACTTCGGACGATTTTTTTGCCATTTTAAATAATGGTGACGATATTAATAATTATAATGTACTAAAGCAATTAAACCTAAGCGTGGGGCGTATTCCAGCAAGAACAATAAATGAAGCCGATTCTGCTATTTTAAAATTAATAAACTATCAAGCCAATAAAATAGCAGGAGGTTGGGAAAATAAAATTACTTGGATTGCAGACGACGGTGATTATAATTTACACTTGCAAGATGCTGAATCAATTATTGGAAATTTACAAAACAAGGAATCGCATTGGGATCATAATAAAATTTATCTTGATTTATTTCCAGCGGAAAATTCAACAACCGGCAACGCCTATCCATTAGTCAATACTGCCATTCAACAAGCAGTACAACAGGGTACTTTATTAATAAATTATACAGGCCATGGCAATTATTTGAGGTTGTCCGAAGAAGCTGTTATTGCACAACCACAATTTGACTTATGGGACAATGCAAGTAAACTGCCGCTAATGGTAACTGCGTCCTGTAATTTTGCGCCTTATGATCAGCCCGCCTTAAATGCTATTGCATGGAATGCTTTCATGAAAAATGGAAAAGGGATTATTGGTTTAGTTGCAGCTAATAGGTTGGTTTTTGCTTATAGCAATAAACAAATAAATGACTTATTTATTAAGCAGTTATTAGTTAAAGACAGTGCAGGAAATTACAATTCTATTGGGCAAGCTTTACAAAAGGCGAAAATGTTTAGTTGGGCGCAGGGGGGTGATCGAATGAATGATTTAAAATTTAATTTAATTGGAGATCCTGCTTTGTTATTATCAGTTCCCAATTATCAATTGCAGGTATTAAAATTGAACGATAAAAATTTCACTGGAAAGGACACATTATTATCTGGGAATAAATACAGCATACAAGGAGCAGTATTTGACAAATTAGCTATAAAAAATAATTTTAATGGCTTGTTGGATATAACCATTTATGATGCAGTAAAAACTAAAAAAACGTTGGCCAATCAGTCAACAAGTATGGTGGTTCCAATTGGGATGCAGGACAATATTTTATTTAAAGGAAAAGCTACAATTAAAAATGGAAATTTTAATGTTTCATTTGTTTTACCATCACAAGGCTTAAATAGTACAAGTCCCATTAGGATTGAACTTGCTGCCAGTAGTGATTCTAATGCAGCTATAAAAGTGTTAGATAGTATTTATATAAAACCAAGTATATTAAATAATTATAGTGACACTTTGGGGCCTTTAATAAATGCATATATCAATGATCCATTATTTAAATCGGGTGACTGGTCAAAATCAAATGCAACTTTATATTTAAATTTAGTAGATAGTTCCGGTATACAAACTTCGGGCAATGCACTTGGGCATGACTTGGCTATTTGGCTGGATAACAATCCTGTCCCTATTATTATTAATAACTATTTTGTTGCAGACATTGATACTTATAAGTCGGGTAAACTTGCATTCTTACTTCCTAATTTAAGTGTGGGCATGCATACTATCCTTATTAAAGCATGGGATCTACTTGGGAATAGTAGTAATAAAACCATTGCCCTAGAAGTGCCAAAAGAAGACAAACTTCAAATAAGAAATGCAACGGTATTCCCCAATCCTTTTTTAACCAATGCAAGATTTAGCGTAGAAACTAATTTAACAAGTGGTCCAATACAGGCTGTTTTTGAAATATTAAACCAATCCGGAAAAGTTGTTTTTAGCAAAGCATTTCAAACTCAAAATGGAGAAAATAGAGTTTACCATGACTTTGATGGTATTACTAATGCTGGCACTATGCTCAACACTGGCGTTTATTATTACAGATTTGACATTAAAACTTTGAATGAGCATGCAATTCTGTCAAATATTTTCATCAAATTATAGAATACAAGGCTGTTTTGTTATCTTTAACCCATAATAAATACCCCAAATGAAATCTATTTTCAAGTACAAGCCACATATTATTTTTACATACTTGTTATTTGTTTTAAATAGTGCACAAGCACAAACCACTTCCTTAAAATTACAAAGCACCGCAGTTCCTTTTATGATGATATCTCCAGACGCTCGTTCGGGTGGTATGGGTAATTTATCACTAGGTTTGACAGCCGAGGCAAACGACCTTTTTGGGAACACAGCAAAACTTCCTTACTTAAAAGAGCCAAAAGGATTTTTAATTAACTATACTCCTTGGCTAAAGGACTTAGGATTAAGTGATGTTTATTTAGCAAGTGCTGGATTTTATAAACATTTAAATGAGCAAAGTTCCATTAATACCTCCCTTCGTTTTTTTAGTTTGGGTAACATAGATTTTACAGACGAATCGGGTAGCACTACTTTACCTTCTCAAAGGCCTTCTGAATTTAGTTATGATATTGGGTATAGTTTATTATTAAACGATAAACTTAGTATTGGTGCCACATTAAGATATATTCATTCAAAATTAGTAACAGGTTCCTTTGGAGCATCGGCAATAAATTATAAAGCAGGAAACACAGCAGCAGCGGATATCTCCATGTTTTACAAGCAACACCAAGACTTACACGGATTACACTTTGGTTTGCTATTATCCAATTTAGGAGGTAAAATTAGTTACAGCAATGAGACAAAAAACAAATATTATATTCCAGCAAATATTGGATTTGGTGCTGGATATTTAAATAAGATTGACGCCGACAATTCGGTAGAATTCGGAGTGGATGTAAATAGATTAATGGTTCCAGCAAGTCCTGACAATACCAACGTAGAATCGGTTAATCAATATTTTACTCAGTCTGTTATAAATAGTTATTTTAATTCATTCTCCACACAATACGGAATGCCATTTTCTGAATCCTTAAAGTTGTCTGTGGGTGCAGAGTATAATTATACTAATCGTTTTTACTTAAGAGGCGGTTATTTTGTAGACAATAACAAGAGCCTTGGCAACATGCAATATTTTACATTGGGTACTAGTTTTCAATATCAACAATCCAAGTTTAATATAAGTTACTTGGTTCCATCGGGTGGGGGCATCACTAAAAATCCACTTTCAAATACGTTGCGTTTTGGAAGTATATTCTTTTTTTAAAGCCTATTTTTGTGCACCATGTTAGCTAAAGTACAAATCGTAAATAACAGTCATCATCCCTTGCCTAGCTATGCAACTCAAGGGTCGTCTGGTATGGATATTAGGGCTTTTATTGCTTCACCTATTACTATTAAACCAATGGAAAGGGTGCTAGTCCCAACAGGTTTATTCATGGCTATCCCAGAACATTTAGAAGTACAAATAAGACCCCGTAGTGGCCTGGCAATCAAACAAGGCATTACTTGTTTAAATACGCCTGGCACTATTGATTCAGATTACAGAGGAGAAATTAAAGTAATTCTAATTAATTTATCAGATACTGCCCAAGTTATAAACGACGGTGACCGAATTGCACAAATGGTTTTTCAACAAGTTGAAAAAGCAAATTGGCAAGCCGTGGATCAGCTGGATAACACGGAAAGAGGATCGGGTGGATTTGGTCATACTGGTAAACAATAAATATTTATTAATGAACAATCGGTTACTATATTTTTTCTTTGGATTAATTATATTTTCATCTTGTGCTACTTCTAAAAAAGTGCAAGTTATTCAGGATGCGCTTTCTAAAAAGGATACTACTGCTTATCAAGTAATTGCAGAAAAAACTAAAGTTGACTCTGGTGTAATTGTCAAAGAAATAATTCAAAAAATTTCCAACGCTAAGTTTGCTTTTAATACTATGAATGCACGTGTTAAAGTAGACTATGAAACCGTAAATAGGTCTGATGCTTTTATTGCAAATATTAGTATTGAAAAAGGCAAACAAATTTTTATTACCGTTAGGGGCGCTATGGGGGTAATTGGGTTAAAGGCTATTATTACTAAGGACAGCGTATTTCTTTTTTATCCTTTAAATAAGAAATCGGAACGTAGGCCATTGGCTTATTTACAAGAAGTAATAAAAATTCCATTTACATATAACACGCTTGAGGATTTAATCGTGGGCAATCCAATATTTATGGAGGACGCAAGTATTATTGCTTATAAAATGAATGACAATAAACTACAGGTTGGGATGTCCGGAACATTATTTAAGAATTTAATTACTTTAAGTGAGGACAATATAAAAGTATTGCATTTAAAGCTGGATGACATTGATATTAACAAACACCGAACCTGTGACATCACTTATTCGGATCATGCTTCCGTATTACAAAATCAATTCCCGCTAAATCGAGATATTGCAATTTCAGCCCAGTCTAGGCTTGAAATTCACATGGAGCTTAAGGATTACACTTTCAATGAACCATTAAAATATACCTTTGTGATTCCTAAGTCTGGAAAACGAAGATAGTTTTAAGGAAACTAAAATATTATGAGAAAAAGGTTTACTATATTTTTTATTTTAATTATTGGATTTGCAATAGCTCCTTATGCGCAAACAAATCCTTCCAGAGAGGACTTGCAAAAGCAGGAGCAAACCCTTAGGAAAGAGTTGGAGGAGTTAAATCATTTAAAGGACCAAATACAAAAAAATAAAAAAAGTACCCTGGCTCAAATGGCAGTTATTAAAAGTAAAATTGCTAAAAGGGAAGCACTTGTGAATAGTATTGCAAAGCAAGTTAAAATAATAGACAACGCCATTGCAGCCAATCAGCAAGATGTGCAAAAATTAAACAAGGACTTAGATACCCTTAAAAATAAATACCAGAAGAGTATTATATATGCGTATAAAAGCAGAAGCGGTTACGAGTATTTAAACTTTTTATTTTCTGCAAATAGTTTTAATGATGCAGTAAAGCGCATTACATATTTGAAAAGTTATAGACAAAACAGAGAAGCTCAGGCAAGGGCAATTGATATGTCTCAACAAGACTTAAACGTCAAAATTGGACAGTTAGGTTCAAATAAAAAGGATCGTTTAAAGACACTTAATGTTCAAAATGAACAACTAAAGGTTTTGGTAGACGACAGAAAAGAGCAGGACAAAATTATCAATCAATTAAAAGGTAAAGAGCAGGAAGTTTCGGCGCAACTAAGACAAAAAGAGGCCCAACGTAAAAAAATGCAGTCGGCTTTGTTAACTATTATTCGCCGTGAAACGCAAGAGGCTGAGAAAAAAGAAAAGGAGCGTCTTGCTAAACTAAAAGCAGCAAGTGATGCTGCAGCAGCAAAAGCAAAAACAGAAAATACAAATACAGCCATAGCAAAAAATGGGGTTAATGCACCTAGCAAATCGGGCAATAATAAAGTAGGTAAAGTGGAGACAGGCTTAACTAGTACTGCTGAAAACAGACCTTACTCTGCATTAGAAACTACCGAGGAAGGCAGAGAAGCTTCTATATCTATTGAAAATAACAAAGGGGCTTTGCCTTGGCCAGTTGATAAGGGAAATATATATGTACATTTTGGGGTTGAAAACATACCTGGTACTAAATTGAATAGAAAAAGTGATGGCATTGAATTGGCACTTCCAAAAGGCACTTTGGTGAAAAGTATCGCAAATGGAATTGTAAAATGGACGGGTGATATTAATGGGGACTTAACAGTTTTTGTCCAACATGGTAAATACTTTTCAACCTATACCCATTTAAGTAGTGTCAATGTTTCTATTGGTCAAGAAGTTAGAGGGGGAACGCTATTAGGCCGTTCTGGAGTAAACATTGAAGGAGAGGGTTCCCTGTTATTTATGATTAGCAATGAAAAGGGCTCCTTTTTGGATCCAGAAAATTGGTTGAAAAACAGAAGATAGTCCCAAGTTTCTTTTTCTGCACATCTTTTTTTATATTACAATCCATTAAACGATTGTAATGTCAAAATTTATTTTATCCTTTGATCAGGGTACCACTAGTAGTCGTGCCATTTTATTTGATCACGCTGGTCAAATTCACGGAGTTGCACAAAAAGAATTTACACAACATTTTCCAAAACCAGGATGGGTGGAGCACGATGCCATGGAAATTTGGAGTACTCAAATTGGTGTTGCGAGTGAGGCTATTAGTCATCAAAATTTAGCATTAACAGATATTGCTGCAATTGGTATTACCAACCAACGTGAAACCACTGTGGTTTGGAATAATAAAACAGGACTTCCTATTTACAATGCTATTGTTTGGCAGGATAGGCGTACTGCGGATTTTTGTGATAGTTTAAAAGCAGCTGGTAAAGCAGCAATGATCCAAGAAAAAACAGGACTGGTTATTGACGCCTATTTTTCTGGTTCTAAAATTAAATGGATCCTAGATAATGTGGCAGGTGCCCGTGATTTAGCTGCAAAAGGGGATTTGTGTTTTGGCACCATTGATACCTGGTTGGTATGGAAATTGACTAATGGGAAAGTGCATGTAACCGATGCTACCAATGCATCGCGTACTATGTTGTTTAATATTCACACATTACAATGGGACCAAGATTTATTAGCACTATTAGATATCCCTGCTTCGGTTTTACCAACAGTAAAAAGTAGCAGTGAAATTTATGGTCATACCAATCAATTATTTTCAAATCATGAAATTCCTATTGCAGGTATTGCGGGTGACCAACAAGCTGCCTTGTTTGGTCAAATGTGTACCGCTCCCGGCATGGTAAAAAACACATACGGAACCGGTTGTTTTATGCTTATGCATACTGGGGAAAAAGCGGTTCATTCAAAAAACAATCTATTAACCACTATTGCTTTACAAATTAATGGACATACCTATTATGCTTTGGAAGGAAGTGTATTTATTGGAGGAGCAGTAGTCCAATGGTTAAGAGATGGACTACATTTAATTCGCAATTCTTCCGAAGTGGAAGCATTAGCAAATCAGGTTGAAAATACCGATGGTGTATATTTAGTTCCTGCCTTTGCAGGGCTGGGTGCGCCATATTGGAATCAACATGCAAGAGGCACCATTGTTGGTATTACTAGAGGAACTACCAGTGCACATATTGCTAGGGCTGCTCTTGAGAGTATTGCTTTTCAAAGCTATGATTTATTAAAAGCTATGGAAGCCGATGCTGGTATCCCTATTGCAGAACTAAGAGTAGACGGAGGAGCTACACATAATAATACTTTAATGCAGTTTCAATCCGAAATTGTAAATACCAAAGTAGTACGTCCAACTATGGTCGAAACAACTGCTTTGGGTGCTGCTTATTTAGCAGGTTTAGCGGTTGGTTTTTGGAAAGACATTGATGCGCTTCAAAGTAAATGGCAGGTTGATAAAATATTTGAACCAACCATTACCGCAGCCACACGTGAGGAAAATATTTCAGGTTGGGAACGTGCCATTAAAGCAACTAACAATTGGTAAAAATAAATTATTTAAAAATATCACTTAAAATAAAAAAAAATATGACACCATTTATTGCAGAATTATTTGGTACAGCGGTTATAATTATTATTGGTAATGGCGTAGTTGCTAATGTAGTATTACCCAATACAAAAGGGAACAATGGAGGCTTGGTTGCGATAGTACTTGGATGGATGATAGCTGTTTTTACAGGGGTGTACATTACATCAAGTATTAGTGGGGGACATTTAAATCCGGCAGTAACTATTGCGCTTGCAACTGCTGGAAAATTTAGTTGGTCCTTGGTACCCGAATATATTTTAGCACAATTATTAGGTGCGATGATTGGGGCGCTAATTGTTTGGGTAGTTTATAGACCTCAGTTTAATGAGGCAAAAGAAGCTTCAGATAAATTGGCATGTTTTTCCACAGGCCCTTCGCTAAGGGACATAAAGCAAAATTTGTTAGTGGAAACCATTGCCACTTTTGTTTTTTTATTGGGCATCTTTTTTATCAAGCCTGCAGGTATTGAAATGGGCGCCATGTCGGCCTTGCCGGTTTCACTTTTAGTGGCAGGAATTGGCTTTGGATTGGGTGGCCCTACCGGTTGGGCCATTAACCCAGTTAGGGATTTGGGCCCAAGAATTATGCATTTTGTACTTCCAATTCAGGGGAAAGGGCCTAGTGACTGGGGGTATGCGCTAGTTCCTGTGGTGGGTCCTATAATTGGGGGAATTTTAGCAGCTATTATATACCTACAATTTTTGCAATAATGCGGTAAAATCATACCTTTGCAGCCGAAACCGAAAATTATGTCAACAGCAGGTAAAATCAAACAAGTTATTGGTGCGGTAGTGGACGTGCAATTCCCAAATCAAAAAGCACTTCCAGAAATATACAACGCCCTTGAAATCACTCGTCCAGGTGGTGAAAAATTAGTTCTTGAAGTACAACAACATCTAGGAGAAGATAGCGTTCGTGCTATTGCGATGGATGGTACGGAAGGCTTAGTAAGAGGAATGGAAGTAGTGGATTTAGGTAAGCCAATTTCAATGCCAATTGGCGAAGGAATTAATGGCCGTTTATTTAATGTAACAGGTGATGCCATTGATGGTTTACCTCAATTAGATAAAAGCAATGGTCGTGCAATTCACGCAAACCCTCCAAAGTTTGAAGACTTAAGTACAGCAACAGAAGTGTTGTTTACTGGTATTAAAGTTATTGACCTAATTGAGCCCTATGCAAAAGGTGGTAAAATTGGTTTGTTTGGTGGTGCGGGTGTAGGTAAAACAGTATTGATCCAAGAGTTAATTAATAATATCGCTAAAGGACACGGTGGATTATCAGTATTCGCTGGTGTGGGTGAAAGAACACGTGAGGGTAATGACTTACTTCGTGAGATGATTGAAGCAGGCATTATGAAATATGGTGACGCTTTCAAACACAGCATGGAAGAAGGTGGATGGGATTTAAGTAAAGTTAACTTAGAAGAATTAAAAGAATCAAAAGCTACTTTCGTATTTGGTCAAATGAATGAACCTCCAGGAGCTCGTGCGCGTGTTGCCTTGAGTGGTTTAACCATTGCAGAATATTTCCGTGATGGAGATGGTACAGGAAAAGGAAAGGACATCTTGTTCTTTGTAGATAATATCTTCCGTTTCACACAAGCAGGTTCTGAGGTATCGGCATTACTTGGTCGTATGCCATCAGCGGTAGGTTACCAACCAACACTTGCTACCGAGATGGGTCTTATGCAAGAGCGTATCACTTCTACTAAAAATGGTTCTATTACCTCTGTACAAGCGGTATATGTACCTGCGGATGACTTAACGGATCCAGCGCCAGCAACTACATTTGCGCACTTGGATGCAACAACAGTACTTTCTCGTAAGATTGCCGATTTAGGTATCTATCCTGCGGTGGATCCTTTGGATTCTACTTCAAGAATTTTAACCCCTGCAATTGTAGGTGCTCAACATTATGATACTGCACAGAAAGTTAAAATGATTTTACAACGTTATAAGGAGTTACAAGATATCATCGCCATCTTAGGTATGGATGAATTAAGTGACGAAGATAAATTAGTAGTATCACGTGCACGTCGTGTTCAACGTTTCTTATCTCAACCTTTCCACGTAGCAGAGCAGTTCACAGGATTAAAAGGAGTGTTTGTTTCTATCGAAGACACGATCCGTGGATTTAACGCAATCATGGACGGTGAAGTAGACGCTTATCCAGAAGCAGCATTTAACTTAGTAGGTACTTTGGAAGATGCTATTGAGAAAGGAAAGAAAATGATGGCTTAATTTATATAAAACGAAATCATGTTATTAGAAATATTAACACCCGAAAAAAAGCTTTTTAGTGGTGATGTGCAAGGGGTTCAATTACCTGGCATAGACGGCTTGTTTGAAGTATTAGACAAACACGCTCCATTAGTAAGTGCTTTGGGTATTGGGAAAGTAAAAGTATTACAAAAAGGTACTGCTGCTGAAACCTATGCGATACAAGGCGGTTTTGTAGAAGTAATTAATAACAAAGCAACCGTTTTGGTGGAAGGCGTTTTATAATAATTAATAACAAAAAATTATATTTTGATTAATCCCTTGGTGCTAAGCCGAGGGATTTTTTTTATATATTCACATAGCAAAATAACGAACCCCGCTTTGGGCCTAGTATGAAGAAAACCTTTCCCATCATATTTACTTTAATTACCTTATCTATAATAGGTATTTTCTTTATTCAAATTACTTGGTTACAGGGTTTATTAATTCTCTCTAAAAATCAACTTACCGATAAAGTAAATCAATCTGCAGTTGTTGTTTCCAATGAAATAAGTAGGAAAATGAATAGTGGGTTGTCACTTCGTTTTCCAAAACGTCGCCAAGGCTTGGGAGAAGAATACCATATACATAGTTTTGACGAGTCCTCTATTGCAGATATTTACAATCAAAACGAACTAAATGCAAGCATTAAAGCTGCATTATTAAAATATGGTATCACGGACTTGAATTATGAATTTGCAGTAACAGATAAAAAAGGAAATATAGAAATTAAAAGCTCCAAGTTTGAAGATGCCTTTTCGGATGAATTAAATAACTTGGAATGCAGAGTTTCGGTCATACCACAGGATATTATTGAGCCTGTTGGTCCTTTTGAAACCATAATTATATTGGTTCCTAAAGTGCGCTTGTATTTGTTACACTCATTACAATGGGTAATTTTTGGCGCTGTTTTATTTGTATTAATTGTGCTTGCTGCATTTTTTATTACCGTAAAATCACTTTTTACGCAAAAAAAATTAAATGAAATTAAGCGTGATTTTATAAATAATATGACCCATGAATTAAAAACACCACTTGCCACAATTTCACTTGCTGTGGATGCGCTTAAAAGTCCAAAGGTACAAGGCGATACAAAGTCGGTAGAATATTTTAGCACTATTATTAAGGAGGAAAACGTGCGTATGAATAAACATGTAGAAGTTATTTTACAAGCAGCACAGTTAGAGAAAAAAGAATATAGCATTAACAAACAACCAGTAGATATCCATGATTTATTATTTGGTGTTTTAGATAGTTTTAAATTACAACTCGACGCAAAGCCTTCAGCGGTTCATACTTTATTTGAAGCAGACCCTTCTGAAATAGAGGCGGACGAAGAGTATCTTATACATGTATTTTCCAATTTAATTGACAATGCTATAAAATATGCTCAAGAAACTATTGATATTAGCATTACCACCCTTAGCTTACCTGCGGAAATTCAAATTATAATTGAAGACAAAGGTATTGGCATGAGCGCCGATACTGCAAAACATATTTTTGAAAAATTCTACAGAGCACATACCGGTAATGTACATAACGTAAAAGGTTTTGGCTTAGGGATGAGTTATGTAAAGTGGGTGATTGACATTCATAAAGGAAAAATAAAAGTAGAAAGTGAGGAGGGCAGTGGAACTAAAATGATTATTACACTTCCTGTTGTTTAATCCAAAACAAACATCCATCTCCGTAGCTTAAAAAACGGTATTTGTTTTTTAGTGCATGCGTGTAAACATCTCTCCATTGATTTCCTGTAATTGCAGCAATAATTAAAAGCAGTGTAGACTTGGGCTGATGAAAATTGGTTATTAGCCCTTTACACACTTTAAAAGTATAACCAGGCGTAACCATGAGTTGTGTTTTTGCAATTAGCTTATTAATTTGGTTTAACTGCATCCAAAGCATAAGTACATGCATTGACTCCTTAACGCTCAATTGCGCAATGGCTAACTCATAGGCCTCCCATTGGCTAAGAGTTAATTCGTTTGGGCTTAATGCAATATTTTTTTTATGACTTTGGCTTATTTTTACTCCTAACCAATACACCGATTCAATAGTGCGTATGCTAGTAGTGCCCACGGCAACAATAGGTTGTTCAATACTTTGATTGTTATTATAGATGTATTCAATTAAACTAAAATCCACTTCAATAAATTCTGCATGCATTTCATGTTGATCTATTGTCTCTGACTTAACTGGCATAAAAGTTCCAGCACCTACATGAAGTGTCAAATACTGTTGATGAATCTTTTTTTGATCTAAACTTTCAAAAACAGCTTTGTTAAAATGTAGTCCTGCAGTAGGTGCTGCTACCGATCCTTCCTCCATGGCATACGTGGTTTGATACCTTTCAATGTCTTGCTGGTTTGCTGCTCGCTGAATATAAGGCGGCAGTGGTATTTTGCCAATAGCTGTAAGTATTTCAGAAAAAGTGATACTGTTATTGTTCCAAGAAAATTCAATTACAAATTTTCCGTTTTCTTGTTGTATTTTTTTTGCATTAAAATAAATAGTATTGTTATTAATATTTATTTCTTTTACTATTATTTCCTCTTTCCATTTTTTTGCACCACCTACTAAACAGTTCCACGAAACTTTATTGGTTGCTTGCATTGCAAGTAATACTGGGGTATAATCTTGAGTTGGTTCTAAGCAAAATATTTCAATAATACTTTGTTTTTGTGCATGGTTATTGGTGTGTTCATTATTTTTTTCAAACAATAATCTAGCAGCAATTACTTTGCTATTATTAAATATTAAAGTGGATTGCTCGGGAATATAGCTAGCGATATTGGAATAGGTATTTTCAGCTATAATGTCTTGATCCCATACCAATAATTTACTATCAGCCCTGTTAGGAGCTGGCGTATAAGCTATTTGTTCATCTGGAAGTGGGTAATCAAAGTCCCCAATAGCAATTGCAGGTTTAGAAAACATGCCCAAAGGTACATTTTGCCTTGCTTTTATAGCTAATTCACCAGTTATAAACCTTAAAATGGGGGTTTTCCACAGCATTTAACATACAAAAACCGTCAAATTTGGGCAAAATTTGCTCAAAGCCTTTGCCAGTAACACTATCCGGCCGGTTCATTTCTTGTGGAAAACTAGAAAGGTCTATTTTGCTATTAAAAGTGGTAAAAAGTGTTATTTTGTGTGAACAAGTGGTAAAAATCACACTAATTATTAACAATGACAGGCTTTCACGGAGAATATCAATCAACTATCGACGCTAAAGGGCGTTTCCTAGTTCCCGGCAGTTTGAAAAAACAGCTAGCGGAAGGGGAGACACGCTTTATTGTTAGTAGAGGATTTGAAAAGTGCTTGACACTTTATCCAATTGGAAGCTGGCAAAAGATATTAGATAAGATTAGCCAGTTGAATGACTTTGATCCTAAAGTGCGTCAGTTTAGACGTCAATTTTTAGGTGGAGCAACCGAAGTAGAAATGGACAGCGCAGGCCGTTTATTATTACCTCCAACTTTAAGAGAGTTTGCTTTGCCTGGTAAAGAGATAGTGTTAGCTGCTGCATTAGACCGTTTCGAGATCTGGGATGCGAGTTCTTATAAAAAGCTCTTTGAGGATTTCTCTGCAGATGAATTTAGTAATCTGGCGCAAGAAGTAATGTCAGGTAATCTTAAAAACGATTAAGGAAAAGTGATGACCAACCCTACATCCAACATTCCTAAGTCTGATTATCATGTACCTGTATTATTTCACGAAACTATGGAGCATCTTAACATCATACCAAATGGTATATATGTAGATGCCACATTTGGAGGAGGCGGACATAGTAGGGGTATTTTATCAAAGTTAGGACCTAAGGGTCGCTTAATTGCTTTTGATCAAGATGCTGATGCTAAAAACAACTTGCCAAATGATGAACGAGTTTTATTTGTTCCAGAAAATTTCAGGTACCTGCAAAGGTTTTTAAGATTGCACAAAATTGACCAAGTGAATGGAGTGCTTGCCGACTTAGGTGTTAGCAGTCATCAGTTTGACGAAGGTTCAAGAGGTTTCTCTACGCGTTTTGATGGACCATTTGATATGAGAATGGATCAACGCCAGGACAAAACCGCTGCGCATGTGATAGAAACTTTTAGTGAAACACAATTGCACAAAATGTTTGAACAGTATGGTGAAGTGACGAACTCGAAAACTTTAGCAAAACATATTGTTGACAATCGCAAGCATGTTAAACTTAACACGGTACAGGATTTTAAAACACTTATTGCTGCTGTAGTAAAAGGAAATCCTAATAAATATTGGGCGCAGGTTTTTCAAGCCATTCGAATTGTTGTAAATGAAGAAATGGAAGTGTTAGAAGAGTTCCTTGCACAATTACCTATGGTGATTAAACCAGGTGGACGTGCAGTGATTATTACATTTCATTCCATTGAAGACAGAATTGTAAAGAATGCTTTTAAAGTAGCGCCCGAAGAAGAAAATAAAAACAATCCATTTCTCTCCAACCCTAGAGAAGTGATTTGGAAGATCATTACAAAAAAACCTGTAGTGGCTTCTGAAAAAGAGATGAAAGAAAACAATCGAAGCAGAAGCGCAAAACTGCGTGCTGCCGAAAGATTATAAACCGTATGTCCGTACCCGAAAAACAAGCCCCTAAGAATACACTTAAAAGTATTCTTAACTATCAGTGGATTGTCATGAACATTCCATTCTTCCTCTTCCTGGCTTTCATTGCTATACTTTATATAGCAAACGGGCATCTTGCCGACAAAACAGTAAGGCAGATCAACAATTCACAAAAGCAAATTAAGGAATTACAATTTGAGTATAAAACTTTGAAGGCCGATTTAATGCGTCGAAGTAGAGCCACAGAAATTGAAAGCGCTATGGAGCCTTATGGTCTTGGTGTTGCAAAAGAAATGCCACTTCGAATTCCAATTGAAAACCGATTTCCTAACAATCAAACTGCTTCAAAATAATGGACGTTAAACGCGACATATTATGGAGGGTTTATTTGAGCTATATAATAATGGTTGCCATTTGTATTGCTATTTTAGGAAAAGCATTTTATATCCAACAAGTACAAGGTTCTTATTGGAAAGGGTTAAGTGATAGCTTGCACCAGAGAATTATTTCCATTCCAGCAGAGCGTGGAACCATTTATAGTGAAGATGGCCAAATGCTAAGCACTAACATGCCAAAGTTTGATATCTTAATTGATTTCAGAGTAGATCCATTGCACGATAAAAATGGTAAATTATTTAGAGAAAAAATTGACACCCTATGTGATTCATTGGCTTACCTATTTAAGGATAAGACCGCATATCAATACAAGGAAGAATTAACAAAAGCCTACGATGCAAAAGATGGCAATTATGAGTTCAAAAAGAAAATTGATTACCATCAATATTTAAAACTTACCAATTTTCCATTATTTAAATTAGGTAGATACAAGAGTGGGTTAATTGCAATTGAAAAAAATACTCGATTAAATCCTTATGAAAATATTGGATATCGAACCATAGGTTTGGCAAGAGATGAAAATAAAGTAGGGCTGGAAAGTTCATATGATACGGTGCTTGCAGGTCAAAATGGAAGACAATTAGTAAGAGCCATTGCAGGAGGAGTTACTGTTCCGGTTCAGGAAGGTGAATTTGAAGTAGCTCCTGAAACAGGTAAGGATATTGTGAGCAATATTGATGTATTTATTCAGCAAGTAACGGAAAAGGCACTTAACAAAATGATGATTGCCAACGCAGCACAAACAGGTGTAGCTATGGTAATGGAGGTTAAAACAGGGAAAATTAAAGCCATTGCAAACTTAGGTAAAATGGGCGAAGGTGTTTATTCCGAGAATTTAAATTATGCAACGCGCGTTACAGAGCCGGGTTCTACTTTTAAATTAGTGACTTTATTAAATGCCTTAGAACATGGCGTTAAGTTGGAAGATAAAATTAACATCGAAGGTGGTTTATGGAGCTATGGTGGAAAGCAAGTAAAGGATGCTGAAACAAGTGGTACACATGAAACAACAGTTTTACATGCATTTGAAGAAAGTTCAAATGTGGGTATGGCAAAATTAATTGTAAATAATTTTGTGCCAAATCCGCAAGTATATTATAAGCAACTTTCTAAATTAAGATTAGACTCTACTTCTGGAATAGATTTACAAGGAGAGGGAAGACCTCAAATCACAAGACCAGGCGATAAATTATGGGCAGCCACCACACTTCCTTGGATGGGATTTGGTTATAATATTGCTATTGCGCCTATTCAAACACTTACCTTATATAATAGTATTGCAAACAATGGCGTTATGATGCGTCCTTATTTAGTAAATGCCATAAAGGAAGAAGGGAGAGTAATTAAAGCAATTGGTCCAAAAGCATATCCATGGTCAGTTGCTTCGTCCAATACCATTAAGTCTTTACAAATTGCTTTAGAAGGTGTTTGTATTAATGGTACTGCAAAAAAATTGTTTGCTAATAGTTTATATAAAGTAGCAGGAAAAACAGGGACCGCATTGGTTTCTAACGGGGCCAAATTTTATACCGAAGGCATATTTCAATCTTCTTTTGTAGGATATTTTCCAGCAGACAATCCGCAGTATACTATTGCTGTTATTATTATTAATCATCCTCATGCTGCCAATCACTTTGGAGCATCGGTAGCGGGTCCAGTTTGGAAAGAAATTGCTGACAGGTTATACTCTACTTATATACAAAATAAAATGGAGCTTGCTACTTCGTTTAAATTAAAAGACAGTCAACAATTTACTTTTAGTGTTTCTAAAAATGCATTAAAAGCTATTTCTAAAAATATTGTAATACCATTTAAGGATTCTTCTTTAAATAACGAGTGGGTTATGTTGCAAGGTGCAGGCCAAAATATGAAAGCAGCTATACAACAGTTGGCTGATACTGCTATGCCAAATATAGTTGGTATGAAATTACAAGATGCATTATGGATATGTGAGAAAAAGGGATTGCTTGTTAAGTGCTTAGGTAAAGGAAAGGTGGTAGCACAAAGTATTGCACAAGGACAGCCCATTATTAAAGGACAACAAATTCAAATTCAACTAAACTAATGAAACCTTTACAGTCTATATTATTTGGTGTTGCACTTAGACAGGTAATTGGAAATATCCAATTGGATGTAAATGGTATTCAAATTGATTCAAGAAAAATTACTCCAGGTTCGGTTTTCGTTGCTATAAAAGGCGTACAAGTTGACGGATATACATTTATTGCAACGGCTATAGAAAAAGGAGCTACTGTAATTGTTTGTGAGCAATTGCCTTTAAATATTGTTGATGGAATTACTTATCTAGTGGTGGAAAATGCAAGTGAAGCAGTGGCTATTGTGGCGCATCAGTTTTACAATGAACCTTCTACTAAATTAAAATTAGTTGGTGTAACAGGAACTAATGGTAAAACTACTGTTGCCACTTTATTATTTAAATTATTTACAGAGCTTGGGTATAAATGTGGCTTAATTAGTACGGTACAAAACCAAATTGGTTCAGAAATAATTCCTGCTACTCATACTACCCCAGATGCTATTCAGTTAAATGCCTTGCTTGACAAAATGGTACAGATGGGTTGTACGCATGTATTTATGGAGTGCAGCAGTCATGCTATTCACCAGCACCGTATCACTGGTTTGCAATTTGTAGGCGGTGCTTTTACGAATATCACACATGATCATTTGGACTATCACAAAACTTTTGAGGAATATGTAAATGTTAAAAAGGCATTTTTTGATCACCTGCCATCAAGTGCATTTGCACTGAGTAACTTGGATGATAAGAATGGTGCCAATATGTTAATGAATACAAAGGCCAAAAAATTAACTTATGCATTGCATGCGCCTGCAAATTATAAGGGTAAAATTTTAGAAAATCAGTTAACTGGTTTGGTGATGCTTGTGAATGATGTGGAAGTGCATTGCCGATTAATTGGCACATTTAATGCCTATAATTTCTTAGCAGTTTATGGTATTGCTATTCAATTGGGTGAGCCTATCGAAAAAGTATTAATTACATTAAGTGCTTTAACTGGTGCTGAGGGAAGATTTGATTATATCATTAGTCCTAATAATATTATAGGAATAGTTGACTATGCCCATACGCCAGACGCACTTGAAAATGTATTAAGTACTATTGCCAAATTAAGAAAAGGAGACGAGGATGTAATAACAGTTGTGGGCTGCGGAGGGGATAGAGATAAAACCAAACGCCCTATTATGGCGCAGGTTGCATGTGATTTAAGTACAAAAGTTTTTTTAACCAGTGACAACCCTCGCTCCGAAGATCCTAATATTATTTTAAGTGATATGGAACAAGGATTGTCAAGCGCTGCAAAAAGAAAGTATATCAAAATTGTAGACCGTCGTGAAGCCATTAAAGCGGCTATCAGCTTTGCTAAAGCAGGTGATATTATTTTAGTGGCAGGCAAGGGACATGAAAAATATCAAGACGTAAAAGGTGTAAAAACACATTTTGATGATAAGGAAGAATTACAAAATCTTTTTAATGAATTATTAAAATAATCCCCATGCTATACCAATTATTTTCATTTTTAAACAAACATTTTAACATTCCAGGATTAGGCGTGTTTCAATTCTTGACATCCAGAATTGCAATGGCTATATTACTTTCCTTGTTTATTGCAACCGTGTTTGGTAAAAAAATGATCGAGTTTTTACAAAGAAAACAAATTGGTGAAACAGTTAGAGAGCTAGGCCTTGCAGGTGAGCAACAAAAAAAGGGTACCCCAACTATGGGAGGGATCATTATTTTACTTAGTATTTTAATCCCTACCTTATTATTCTCTAATCTGGATAAAGTATATATCCGCTTAATGATCCTTTGTACTGTTTGGTTGGGATTAATTGGATTTTTTGACGATTATTTTAAAATTAAAGCTAGGCAAAATGCTTTACAGAAAGGGGAGGCTTACAAAAAACAAAATAGCGATGGCTTAGCTGGTATTTCAAAAATTATTGGTCAAGTTGGACTAGGAATTATAATTGGAGTTACTTTATATTTTAGCAATGCAGTTACTGTTGAAAGAGAAATAGTTTCAGACACTGCGATTACTGCCAGTTTACAAAAAGGTGAAAAAATTGCCAAAGGCGCAGACGTAGTAATAAGAAAAATTAACGGGGTTGAGCGCCGCTTTGTAAAAGTAAAAACACCAATTACAACTATTCCTTTTGTAAAAAATCATGAGTTTAATTATTCTAAATTAGTAAGCTGGATAGGTCCTGGTGCAGAAAAATTCACTTGGATTGTTTATATCCTAGTTGTAACATTTATTATTACTGCAGTATCTAATGGCGCCAATATTACCGACGGATTGGATGGCTTGGCTGCAGGGGTAAGTGCCATTATAGGAGCAGCACTTGGAATATTTATTTATGTAAGTGGAAACTATGTATTTGCCGACTATTTAAATGTAATGTACATTCCAAACCTAGGTGAATTATCCATATTTGTTGGTGCATTTGTGGGAGGTTGTATTGGATTTTTATGGTACAATGCTTATCCAGCTCAAGTTTTCATGGGAGATACTGGAAGTTTAGCTTTAGGAGGCATTATTGCATCGCTTGCTATTATTGTAAGAAAAGAACTATTAATTCCTATTTTCTGTGGTGTATTCTTAGTAGAAAATTTAAGTGTGATTTTACAAGTAAGTTATTTTAAGTATACCAGAAAAAAATATGGTGAGGGTCGTCGAATCTTTTTAATGAGTCCATTGCATCACCACTATCAAAAGAAAGGATTCCATGAAAGTAAAATTGCTGTTCGTTTTTGGATCATTACTATATTATTAGTAGTGGCTTCTATTTTAACGCTAAAAACTAGATAATCTTGGCAAAGAAATTAGTCATATTAGGTGCAGGGGAAAGCGGAATAGGAACTGCTTTACTAGCTAAGCAAAAAGGGTACGAAGTTTTTGTATCGGATGCTGGTGCTATTAAGCCAAATTTCCAAAAAGAGTTGGAAGACAATAACATTGAATTTGAATCAGGCTCACATAGCGTTGAGCGAATTTTAGCTGCCGATGAGGTTATGAAAAGTCCAGGCATTCCTGATAAAAATGAATTGGTAAAAGCAATTCGTGAAAAAGGAATTTCAGTAGTAAGTGAAATAGAGTTTGGATACAGATATAAGGGTAATGCAAAAATTGCTGCAATAACAGGAAGCAATGGAAAAACAACTACAACTTCCTTATTGTTTCATATTTGTCAAATTGCGGAGCAGGATGTTGCGATGGTTGGGAATATTGGTTTTTCTTTTGCAAGACAAATAGCAGTAGATCCAAAGTCCTTATATGTAATTGAAGTAAGCTCTTTCCAATTAGATGACATCAAGTACTTCAAACCAGATATTGCTATTTTATTAAATATAACAGAGGATCATTTAGACAGGTACAACTATGAGTTTTCAAGATATGTAAAAAGCAAATTTAGAATTATTGAAAACCAAACTGCTAACGATTACTTTATTTATTGTATTGATGACGAAGTGATCGTAAAAAATTTAGAACTACTAACTACTAATACTAACCCACTACCATTTTCTATGAAACAAGAAGTAAAAAAAGGAGGCTACATCAAAAACGATCAAATGATGTTAAAAATCCAAGAAGAACGTGTAACAATGAGCATTTATGATTTTGCTTTAAAAGGAAAACATAATGCTTATAACACAATGGCTGCAAGCATTGCAGCTTCTACCTTAGGAATAAGGAAGGAAAAAATTCGTGAAGCGGTAAGCAATTTTCACAATCTAGAACATAGAATGGAATTTGTTGCAACGGTTCGCGGCGTAGACTTTATTAACGACAGTAAAGCTACCAATGTGAACAGTACTTGGTATGCGCTTGAAAGTATGCAAAAGCCAACTGTGCTTGTTATAGGTGGTGTTGATAAAGGCAATGACTATACTTTAGTTGCAGAGCTTGTAAAAGAAAAAGTAAAAGCAATTGTTTGTATGGGTACCGACAATAAAAAAATTATTGAATTCTTTAAGGATATAGTTCCGGTTATTGTGGAAGCGGATACTGCTAAAAAAGCAGTTACCGAGTCCTTTAAGCTTGCCGAAAAAGGGGATGTTGTTTTGTTAAGCCCAGCTTGTGCAAGTTTTGATTTATTTAAAAACTATGAAGATAGAGGTCGTCAATTTAAAGCTTCTGTAAAAGAATTATAAAAATGTTTAATCAAGAGAGCGATAATCTGTTTTCACAAATGCCCACCATAAGTGGGGTTAGGGAACACTTAGATCAAAGAACCAGAGGTGACAAATACATTTGGGGGTTAGTAATTGTATTGTCGCTGGTGTCTATATTAGTGGTGTATAGTGCTACTGGATCTTTGGCTTATAAATCTCTTGGTGGAAATACTAGTAAGTTTTTATTTAAACAACTTGGATTTACCATGGTTGGTTTGGTGCTCATTTTTGGACTACACCGTATTAATTATACCATGTTTTCAAGAATTGCATCTATCTTATATGCGATATCATTACCATTATTAGTGTACACATTATTTTTTGGTGCAAAAATTAATGATGGAAGCAGGTGGATCAAATTGCCAATAATTCACTTAACTTTTCAAACAAGTGATTTAGCAAAGTTGGCTTTATTTATGTTTATTTCAAGAACATTAAGTAAAAAGCAGGAGGTTATAAAGGACTTTAAAAAAGGGTTCTTACCCGTAATCATTCCTGTTTTTCTTACCTGTGCATTAATTATGCCAGCCAATTTATCAAATGCATTATTAACGGGGGCTACATCACTTTTATTAATGTTTATTGGACGGGTTAGTTTAAAACATATTGCACTTACTATTGCAATTGCAATGATTCCAGTATTAATTATAGTGAGTGTTGCAATAGCAACACATAAAACAGGAAAAGTAGAAACATCTTATGAGGACAAGCCTGTGGTTGCCGAAAAAGCAAAAATATTTGTACGTTTTAATACCTGGGTTAATAGAATTCAAGATTTTATGTATCCCAATGAAAAAGAAGTTCCTTATCAAGTGCAACAAGCAAAAATTGCAATTGCAAATGGAGGTATTGTTTTTGGACTAGGGCCTGGTAATAGTAGACAAAGAAACTTTTTACCGCAGGCTTATAACGACTTTATATATTCTATCATCATTGAAGAATATGGTTTAATAGGAGGTGCTTTTATTATGTTTGTTTACTTAGTATTTTTATTTAGATGCATTCGAATATTTAGAAGATGTCCCTATGCCTTTGGTGCATTTTTGGCACTTGGATTAAGTTTCACATTAATTATTCAAGCTATTGCAAATATGGCTGTGAATGTAAATCTGGTTCCAGTAACTGGGGTAACCTTACCACTTGTGAGTATGGGAGGAAGCTCCTTTATTTTTACTTGTTGTTCAATTGGCCTTATTTTAAGTGTTGCACGAAACGTAGAGCAATTAGAAGGAAAAGCACCTGAGGAAACCGATATTGAAATTCCAGAACAAGAAACAAATAATTTATCTAATAATTTAAGTACAAGTAATGTCTAAACAACTACGCTTAATTATTGCCGGAGGCGGAACTGGAGGACACATTTTCCCAGCCATAGCAGTAGCGCAAGCTATTCAGCAATTAGATCCCAATGCGGCTATTTTATTTGTAGGTGCTTCTGGTAAAATGGAAATGGAAAAAGTGCCTCAAGCAGGCTATGATATTATAGGTTTAACAATTGCTGGGTTTAATAGAACTCATTTATTAAAAAACTGGAACCTTCCTTTTAAGCTTTTAAAAAGTTTTTTTCAGGTAAAAAGTATATTTAAAAAATTCAAGCCAAATGCGGTTTTTGGGGTGGGGGGCTATTCAAGTTTCCCAGTTTTGAAATATGCTCAAACACAAAATATACCCACATTTATACATGAGGCTAATGCTTTTGCAGGTAAGTCAAATCAGTGGCTTGGTAAAAACGCAACTACTATTTTCACAGGGACCAAAGCAATGGATAAATTTTTTCCTGCTGAAAAAATAATTATTACCGGCAATCCTGTTAGAAAGAATATAATTGAAACACCTTATACCAAAGAAACAGCACTTTTAAAATTTGGACTGTTGCCAAGTAGAAAAACAATATTAATTATTGGAGGTAGTTTGGGTGCAGCTTCTATTAATAAAGCAATAAATGACAACCTAGATAAACTTGCTACTTTAAATATTCAACTTATTTGGCAAACCGGAAAACCAAACGCCAATGTATATGTAAAAGCAGCAGCTAATTATTCAAATATTTTTATTAGTGCGTTTATAGACGATATGAGTGCTGCATATACTGGAGCCGATTTTGTAATTAGTAGGTCTGGTGCAATGGCAGTGGCTGAAATTTGCATTACCGGTAAGCCATGCATTTTTGTTCCTTACCCTTTTGCTGCCGAGGATCATCAAACATATAATGCCATGTCACTTGTAAAGGAAGGTGCAGCTTTAATTGTAAAGGACAAGGAGGTGGGTATTAATTTATTTAATGCTATCTCCAATTTAACACTGGATGAAAATGTAGCCAATGAGATGAAACATAAAATAAAATCATTTGCATGGCTTGATGCTGACAAAATTATTGCAAACCATATTATTGAAGAAGTAAATCAACATAACGTTATATAAATAAGTTTACATGAATCCGTTAACAAATATCAAAAACATTTATTTTATTGGAATAGGAGGCATAGGTATGAGCGCACTTGCTAGATACTTTAATACGCAAGGTGTTACTGTTTCTGGATATGATAAAACACCTACTGTTTTAACTGCAGATTTAGAGCGAGAAGGAATTCAAATTCACTTTGATGATAATATAGAAAAAATAGATAAGCAGGCAACAATAGTAGTATATACACCCGCTGTTCCTGCCGATCATAGTGAATTAAATTATTGCAAAAACAACGGTTATAATGTTGTTAAAAGAAGTGATGTGTTAAATTGGATTACTGAAAATGCATTTACGATTGCTATTGCAGGTACGCATGGCAAAACAACTACCACTTCCATGACTGCTCATATATTAAGACATTCGGAATATGGATGTAATGCTTTTTTAGGCGGGATTGCTTCCAATTATGATACAAATTTTTGGAGCCATGAAAACAATGTGGTAGTGGTAGAAGCCGATGAATATGATCGTAGTTTTTTAAAATTGGCACCTAATATTGCGGTGGTTACAGCAGTAGATCCAGATCATTTGGATATTTATGGTACACCGGAGGAAGTATTAAAAGCCTTTGGTCAATTTACCGACAAAATAAAAAGTGGAGGTCTTTTAATTCAAAAAATGGGTACTGAATTTCCAGTACATCATAGCGGCAAAACAGTGCATACCTATGGCTTTAATATGGATAATGCTACCTATCATACGGCCAATTTAAAAGTGGTAGATGGTGCTTATCATTTTGATTTGGTTCATAATGCCGGTGTTTTAAAAAATGTTGTTTTGAATATGGGAGGTTTGCACAATGTTGAAAATGCAACAGCGGCCATTGCAATTGCTCTTAGATTAGGCATTTCAGATGAGAAAATTATAAATGCTGTTGCTGCTTTTAAAGGTGTAAAACGCAGATTTGAATACAAGCTTAAAACAAGTAATAAAGTTTTAATCGACGACTATGCTCATCATCCAGAGGAATTAAATGCCTTAATAAGTGGAGTGAGAAGTTTATATCCTAACGAAAAAATGACGCTTGTTTTTCAACCACACTTATATAGCAGAACACAGGATCAGGCAAAAGGATTTATGGAAGTATTGGATAAAGCAGACCAAGTTATTTTATTACCTATTTATCCTGCAAGAGAATTGCCTATCCCTGGAGTAAGCAGTGATATGCTATTAAACGGAATGCAACTTACCAACAAACAAGTAATGAGTAAGGATGCTTTAATGCAGTGGGCTGCTACAACAAATGAAAAATTAATTGTGATGGCAGGGGCGGGAGATATAGATGTTTGTATTAATCAAGTTCAAGAAATATTTAGCAAATTATAATGAAGCGTTGGCAAATCATATTAGTGCGGGTGCTTTGGTCCATTGCGGCAATAGGTTTAATAGTCCTATTTGTGTATGCTTGGAATGCTAAGTTTGTAAAAAAATGTACAGCTATACAAATTGAATTAACAGGAAATACCACCGGTTATTTATTTATGGATGAAAAGGAAATTTTACAATATTTAAATGAACAAGGTATTCGCGTGGGCACTCCGGTGGGTAGTATTAACTTAATTAACATTGAAAAATCTTTGGAGGCAATAAAGTGGGTGGAGCATGCTAATATTTACTTTAATAACCAACAGGAATTACAAGTAAAAATTGAACAAAGAATTCCAGTTGCAAGGATATTTACTGTTTCTGGAAACTCATTTTACATAGATAAAACTGCACAAAGGCTTCCGCTAAGACAGTTGTCGGTAATGAGGCTCCCGGTATTTACTGGATTCCCCTCGGATCAAGAAAATTTATCAAAACCAGACAGTGTATTGTTAAATGATGTTTTAGGTTTTGCACTAACAGTTCAAAAGGATAGTTTCTTTTTGGCTCAAATGGCACAAGTAAATATTGAACCAAATGGTGATTTTGAAATGACACCAACTATTGGGGACCATACTGTTTTGTTTGGTTCGGTAGAACATTTAACAGACAAACTTAACAGGCTATTTACATTTTATAAAAAAGTTTGGGTACCATCGGGCATTAATGCATACCAGGTATTGGATTTAAGATTTGACCACCAAGTGGTCGCATTAAAAAAGGGGATGTTTCCTATCAAATATGCGCCTGGTGCAATGCCATTTATACAAATGGAAGCTATGGCCGATTCGGTTTCAATTGCCGATTCCTCTAAATTGGCTAAGCCAGTAATGGTGGAAAATAAACCCAAAATAGATAGTATTGTGAAGGTGGTGACGCCTTCAAAAACACCAATTGCATCAAGGGCGGCCCCTAAAAAAATAGTTAAGCAAAAAAGCATAGTATTCGTTAAAAAAATAAACAATAAATCAAACAATAAAACGTTAAATGTAGAGAAGAAGTCGGCCAAGGCAGAAATGCCCAAAAAAACAACTTCGAACAACAACTAAACAACTAAAAAACTATAAAAAATGAGTCAAAACGATTCCCCTATAATTGTAGGTTTAGACATTGGAACTACCAAAATTGCAGCAATTGCAGGTCGCAAAAATGAGTTCGGTAAATTAGAGATTTTAGGATTTGGCCGTGCCAATAGCAATGGGGTACAACATGGTCAAGTATTAAACATTGATCAAACCATTAAGGCCATCCAACAAGCATTGGAAAATTGCCAAAAAAGCAATCCAGGCTTAGATATCAACGAAGTTTATGTTGGTATTGCTGGTCACCATATTAAGAGTTTACAAACACGAGGTGACATGGTAAGGCAGGATGCTGAAAATGAAATCCAAGCATGGGAAATTGAGCAGTTAATTAACAATCAAAAGAAGACATTTATTCCTGCAGGAGATCAAATTATAGACGTGATCCCTCAAGAGTTTTATGTGGACAATAATCCCAATGTTAAAGAGCCGGTAGGTGTGAATGGGGTGAAAGTGGGGGCTAATTTTTTAATATTAACAGGAGACAGAAATGCCATCAGAAACATTAATCGCTCGGTGGAAAGAAGTGGTTTAAGAACTAAGGATTTAGTATTACAACCTTTGGCATCGGCTAGTGCGGTAATGAGTGATGTGGATTTAGAAGCAGGAGTTGCTATTTTGGATATTGGTGGTGGTACCAGTGACCTTGCCGTATTTTACGATGGTATTTTAAAACATACTGCAGTAATCCCATTTGGTGGTGAAAATATTACGCATGATATCCGTTTAGGATTGGGCGTGTTAAAAAGTCAAGCAGAGGCAATGAAGGTACAGTTTGGAAGTGCTTTAGCAAATGAAGCAAATTCAAATCAGTACATTACTATTCCTGGTTTAAAAGGAATGCCTGCAAAAGAAATTAGCGTAAAAAGCTTAGCTGGAATTATTCAAGCTAGAATGAGTGAAATTTTAGATTTTGTTACTTATCATTTAAAGCAAGTTGGCCTTGATAGTAGACTTTTAAATGGTGGTATTATTTTAACTGGTGGAGGTTCTCAATTAAAGCACTTAATTCAATTAACAGAATATACAACTGGCTTGAATGCTAGAGTGGGCTTGCCTAACGAGCATTTAGCACCAAATCATATTGATGAATTAAAGAAGCCAATGTATTCTACTTGTATTGGTTTAATCCTAAAAGGTTACAACGATTACGAGCAAAATTATAAAGTGTTTGAAAGTAACTTTAAGAAAGTGGAAGTACCTAAGGAATTAACTATTCCTGCTGCACAATTTGCACAGCAAGCTCCACAAAAAACGAAAGTAAGTCAAACGGCCGAAACCGAAATTAGTGCTAAAGTGATAGCGGAAAGAAAGTCAAAATTCTGGGATCGTTTCAAAACCAATTTGATTGAAATTTTTAGTGAAGACGATGACAAATTATTGAAATAAAATTACCCACAATATGTTATAAAAATATCTAACCTAATTTTTATAAATAGAGTAATTTCGACTATACTAACTACCTACTAACTAACCCATTTAAAAACAAAAGAATGATTCAATTTGACTTGCCAAAGCAAAAATCATCCATCATCAAGGTCCTAGGCGTTGGTGGCGGCGGTAGCAATGCCGTAAATTTCATGTTTCATCAAGATATCGAAGGTGTAGATTTTATCATATGTAATACCGATTCCAAAGCAATTGAGCAAAGCCCTGTGCCTAATAAAATTCAATTAGGCCCCCATTTAACGCAGGGTTTAGGAGCTGGCGCGGACCCTTCGGTTGGGAAATTAGCAACGGAGGAGTCTTTGGAGGAAATCAAAAAAATATTAGAGGTAAATACCAAAATGGCATTTATCACTGTTGGTATGGGTGGTGGTACTGGCACAGGTGGCGCTCCAATTATTGCCAAAATTTGTAAAGATTTGGGCATTTTAACGGTAGGAATTGTAACCACTCCATTTGGTTTTGAAGGTCCTCGTCGTCAAAAACAAGCCGAGGATGGAATTAACCAACTCAAGCCATTGGTTGATACTTTGTTAGTGATCTCAAACGATAAACTACGCGTTCAATATGGTAATTTAAAAATGAAAGAGGCATTCACAAAGGCCGATAATGTTTTAGCAACAGCTGCTAAATGTATCACGGATGTAATTAACAGCCGTGGTCATATTATTGTAGACTTTGCAGACGTTTGTACCGTAATGAAAAATGGTGGTGTTGCAATTTTAGGCAAGGCCGAAGTTGAGGGAGAAAACAGAGCTCAAAGAGCAATTGAAGAAGCATTGAATTCGCCGTTATTAAACGATAATGATATTAAGGGTGCAAAATGGATTTTATTAAATATCAATAGTGCCGAAGGTGATTTTGAATGTAGCATGGATGAGTTAGAAACAATTAGTACTATTTTGCGTGAGCGCACTGGAGAAAACAGCGACGTAATTATGGGAAGTGGTTATGATGATACTTTGGGAGAAAAAATTGGTATTACTTTAATTGCTACAGGCTTTGAAGGAAAGGATCCATTTAAAAAAGATGATGTAAAAAAAGAAGCATTACCGGTAGCGGAAAAAATAGTAATGACTTTAGCAACCGATGCTCCTGCAATGCCCGAAGCAACGCCAGCTGCCCCTGTTCAAGATACATTGGTTCAAAATGAAACTGTTGTTGAATCAGTACCAACTAATGAATTGGTCTTAGACATTACAAGTGAGGAGCCAATTCAGTTTTCGTTTGAAATAAATGAAACAGAAGAAGCATTAGTAGCTGCAAATGAAATACAATCAGAAGTGTTTGAAGCAGAAAAATTTGAGGATGCACAAGAATTTGCAGACTTAACAGTGCAAGCAGCAGAAACAATTGAAACTTTAAATTTAACGCCAACATTACATACCGAAGCAGCGTTAGAAATGAACAATGTATTTGTTTCTATTCCAGAATTAGAACAAAGCGATGCTCCTTATGAATTAACCGAAATACAAGACCAGATTATTGAAACTCAAAACGAGGTTGCTGAAACCAAAGAGTTTTTTGTTTTAAATAAGCCTACCAATATTTATGCTAATGACGAACAACCAGTTTTTAATCAGGTAACTGAGCAGGTTGTAGAAAACGAAGAAATAGCTGACATTATTGAGCCAGTTGTTGCCAATGCTGTTCCAGTTGTTGAAGCAATTGTTGTCCCTGCAGAAACTTTTGAATCTTCATTTAGAGTTGCAGTTGAAGAAGAGCCAACAATGCAATTGGTAATGCGTGAAGAATCACTTGGTCAAATTAAAGCTGAGACAAATAAAGTTGCTCAAAACTATGACATGCCTTTGGATGATTCAGAAGAGCAAAGAAGAAAAGTTAGAGAGCGTATACAGAAATTAAGAAACCTTTCATTTAATATTGGCAATGGCAATGATCCAAGTGCAGAATTTGATGAAGTGCCTGCTTATGTTAGAAGAAATATGGATTTGTTTGGAAATACATTGGCTTCTGTAGAAAACTATTATAGCAAGTATACTGTAGAGCAGGATGATAATAACAAAACGCAGATATCTACTATCAATACCTTCTTAGATGGCAAAAAGCCAGATTAAAAGTTGTTTTTTATGGTACAGTTGATTTAGTTGTAACTCCCGCCTGAAAAGGCGGGAGTTTTTATATTTAGACTGTAAACAGTGTATCTTTGTTTAATGCAAACCGTATTAATTACAGGAGGAACTGGGATGGTGGGGCAAGCGCTTACCAATCATTTAATTGAAAATGGCTATACGGTTATTGTGTTAACACGAAATGCTAAAAAGTCCAGTCGTTTGCATTTAAGTTATGCTAGTTGGGATATTAATAAACAAACTATTGATATCGATGCAATTCAAAAAGCAGATATTATTGTGCATTTGGCTGGCGAAAGTGTTGCTACTAAAAGGTGGACTAAAAAACGAAAAGAAGAAATTCTTCAAAGTAGAGTTCAGTCCGGAGCATTGCTAGTAAAAGCATTAAAGGAAAATAAACATAAAGTAAAAACAGTAATTACTGCTTCGGCCATTGGGTGGTATGGGCCAGATAATGAAAGCTCCTTGTTAAATGGTTTTAAAGAATCATTTCCAAGTGACCATTCTTATTTAGGCAGCACTTGTTTACAATGGGAACAAAGTGTGCAGCCAATTATCTCTTTAGGCATTAGGCTTGTTACTTTTAGAATAGGTATTGTATTTAATAAAAGGGGAGGCGCATTAGCTGAGTTTATCAAACCTGCAAAATTTGGGTTAGCCACTATTCTTGGTTCAGGAAATCAAATTGTAAGTTGGGTGCATCAACAGGATTTATGTAAAATGATTTCCTATGCAATGCAGAACGATAAACTAATTGGGGTTTATAATGCAGTTTCGCCAAGTCCAGTTTCTAATAAGCATCTTGTAAATGCAATTGCTTCAAAATTAAATAAGTTTTACATTACAGTTAAGGTACCTGAATTTGTATTAAAAATAATGTTAGGCGAAATGAGTATTGAAGTACTAAAAAGTGCCCATGTTTGCTCAGAAAAAATACAAGAAACAGGTTTTGAATATGATTTTCCAAGCCTCGATACTGCTTTAAATAATTTATTGAAATAGGCCTAGTTTCTAATAGGTTTGCCCGAAGTCATTACCGATTGTATTCTTTCCAAAGTTTTCTTTTGACCACAAAGGCTTAAGAAGGCTTCGCGCTCTAGGTCAAGTAAGTATTGTTCGTTTACAAAACTTGCTTCACTAAGGTCACCACCACACATTACATAAGCTAATTTTTGAGCAACTAATTTATCATGATCTGTAGCATAACCTCCGCGCCACATAGCATTGATGCCTGCATACAATGCACCCAGTGCAGACTTTCCAAGTACTTTAATATCGGTTCTTTGTTGCGCTTGTGTATAACCTGCATTGAATAAATTTAAAACTTGCTCCTTAGCTATGGCAATTCTGCGGGACTGATTTAGTACAATATGATCCTGTCCTTTTCTAAAGATACCCATGTCCATAGCTTCTTGTGCCGATGTAGCCACTTTAGCAGTAGCAATTTGCAAGAATCTATTTTTTAAAGTAATGGTATCAGGTTCGTCAATATGCATTTCATCGGATGCTCTTAAAACAAATTCTTTGGTTCCCCCGCCACCAGGAATAACACCAATGCCTAGTTCTACTAATCCAATATATGTTTCTGCAGCTGCAGCAATGGTGTCGGCATGTAAATTCATTTCACAGCCACCACCTAGTGTAAGCCCATGTGGAGCAATTCCTACAGGGATGCTAGAGTAACGTACACGCATCATTGTATTTTGAAACGTTCTAATGGCCATATCTAATTCCTCATAATCTTGTTCAATGGCCAACATAAATATCATGCCAACGTTAGCGCCTGCACTAAATAAATTTCCTTCGTTTGCAACTACTAGTCCATTAAATTTTTCTTCGCAAATGGCGATGGATTTATTAAGCCCTTCCAAAACTTCACCCCCAATACTATTCATTTTTGTATTCCAACTAAATCCGGCAATACCATCTCCAATGTCAACTAAATTACAAGCCACGTTTTTCCAAATTGTTTTTTCTTTATGGTCAGATAAAATAATAAAGGATTCGGTGCCAGGAATTAATTTATAATCCATGCTGGTAACATCATAATAATAACGTTTACCCGCTTTAACCATATAAAAATTTAACCCTTTGCGCACCATGTTTTCCACCCAAGGAGCTATGGCAATACCTCCTTTTTTCATGTCCTCAATAACTGTTGCAACACCTAAGGTATCCCAGGTTTCAAATGCACCAATTTCCCAGCCAAATCCGGCTTTTAAGGCATCATCCAAACGATATAGTTCATCACTAATTTCTGGAATTCTAAAGCTTATGTAAGAGAATAAGGCATGGTGAAAAGCACGAATAAACTCGGCTCCTTTGTCATTGCCTGCATATAATATTTTGATACGTTCTGGTAAACTTTCAATAGGTTTTGCCGCGGCAATAGATGCAAATTTTGGTTTTTTGCGTGCCTCGTATTCAAATGTTTTTAAGTTTAAAGTTAATATTTCTTTACTGGTTGCTGTTTTTACTTTCTTAAAAAATCCTTGACCTGTTTTATCTCCTAACCATTTTTCAGCAACCATTTTTTCAAGCCAGCTTGGTAATTTGAAAGTTGAAATAGCCTCATCGGATGGACAATTTTCGGCTACACCATTGGCAACTTTCACTAAAGTGTCAATACCCACTACGTCGGCTGTTCTAAATGTTGCAGATTTAGGCCTTCCCATAATTGGACCTGTTAAAGATTCAATTTCGTCAATGGAAAGCTCCAGTTTTTCCATAATATGTACCACACTCATCATGCTAAAAACTCCAACACGATTGGCTATAAAGGCTGGTGTGTCCTTACATAGCACGGTTGTTTTCCCTAAAAAAACATCACCATAATGCATGTGAAAATCAATTACCGCAGGAAGTGTTTTTTGAGTTGGAATAATTTCAAGTAATCTTAAATATCTTGGCGGGTTAAAAAAGTGAGTTCCACAAAAGTGTTGTTGAAAATCCTCACTGCGTCCTTCTGCCATTAAATGAATTGGAATACCAGAAGTATTTGAACTCACTAAGGTTCCTGGTTTCCTATATTTCTCCACTTCATCATAAATCATTTTTTTGATATCCAATCGCTCCACAACTACTTCAATAATCCAATCTGCACTTGCTATTTTTGAAATATCGTCTGTAAAATTTCCAGTGGTAATATGTTTTGCTGCATTACTATTGTATAGTGGAGATGGATTTGATTTAACTGCTGCAGTTAAGGAATCGTCCACTAATTTATTACGATCTTTTTTTGAATTAGCTCCTTCCGAACCAGGTGTAAGCATATCTAATAATAAAACTTTTACACCCACACCAGCAAAGTGACAAGCAATCCTTGATCCCATTACACCACTTCCTAAAATCACTACATTTTTAATAGATCGTTGCATAATTAAAGCGTTTGTGTAAAATTAGTTAGTTATGCAACTAATTTCAAAAAAAACTTTGAAAAAATGGGGTTTATCTTGTTGTTTTTACCATTAATTGCCTCCAACAACCTTTTAACAAAAGGGAGTGGAGTGTTCCCAGGTTTAAACTACATTTGTATTATGCAAGTTGATACTAAGTTAGTTAGCCATTTAGCCCATTTGTCAAGGTTAAATGTAGCCCCTGAAAAAATGGATAAATTAGTTACAGATATGCAGGACTTGGTTGTTTTTGTAGAGCAACTTAACGCCTTGGATACAACTGGAACCGAACCATTAATGCATATGGGTGATGCGGTTAATGTATTAAGAACCGACGAAATAAACGGATCTATTTCAAGGACGAGTGCTTTAAAAAATGCCCCAGATTCGGATGGTGAATTTTTTAAGGTTCCAAAAGTTATAAATAAATAATTATGTCTTCAGTTATACAATTACGTGCAATAGAGAAAAGCTATTTTATGGCCAACCAAGCCATTCCCGTTTTAAAGGGAATTGATCTTGACATTAAAAGTAATGAGTATGTTGCTTTAATGGGACCATCGGGTAGTGGTAAAAGCACCCTTATGAATATTTTAGGATGTTTGGACTCACCTACTAGCGGTACCTATAATTTAAATGGGCACGACGTTAGTAAAATGACCGATGATGAATTAGCAGGCATTAGAAATATTGAAATTGGTTTCGTATTTCAACAGTTTAATTTATTGCCAAGACTATCAGCTGCCGAAAATGTTGCACTTCCATTAGTATATGCTGGTATTTCTAAAAAAGACAGAATTGACAGAGCCATGGTTGCTTTGGAAAAAGTAGGATTAGCAGATCGTAGTCATCATAAATCAAATGAATTAAGTGGAGGCCAAATACAACGTGTTGCTATTGCTAGAGCACTAGTAAATAATCCTTCTATTTTACTTGCCGATGAACCAACAGGAAACTTGGATTCAAAAACTTCAGTAGAAGTAATGGAATTGTTTGGTAAAATTCAAGCTGCCGGTAACACCGTAGTGTTGGTAACACACGAGGAGGATATTGCACAGTATGCACATAGGGTTGTTCGTTTAAGAGATGGCTTAATTGAAACCGATACCTTAAACACGAATCATAAATAGTAAATTGAACTTTATTTTGTTAGTTTTGTTATACGCATTAGGCAAGCAAAACAAACCAATATGAAGATCTACACAAAAGCAGGAGACTTAGGAAGCACATCATTAATAGGCGGTACAAGGGTGCCTAAAAGTCATATCAGAATTGAGTCATATGGAACTGTGGACGAACTAAATTCATTCATTGGATTATTGAGTGATTTGTTAACCAATGAGCCCATTAAAGTAGTTTTAAAAGAAGTTCAAGATCGTTTATTTACGGTAGGTTCTTCATTAGCTTGCGACCCCGATAAAGAGCCACATTTAAAAATTCCAGATTTAAAAGAACAAGATATTGCTTATTTAGAGCAACTTATTGACGAAATGAATTCGCAGTTAGCGCCTATGAAGTCATTTATTTTACCTGGTGGACACCAAGCAATTTCCACTGCGCATATTGCGCGTTGTGTTTGTAGAAGGGCGGAACGTTGGTGTGTTAATTTACAAGAGGAAGATTTATTTGTTGAGCCAATGGTAATAAAATACCTAAACCGTTTAAGTGATTATTTATTTGTTTTGGCTAGATATATTGGACATTTAAATGGCATAGAAGATGTGCCGTGGAAACCTAGAGTATAATTTTCTTTTTTAAAAAACAGGGTTTATATAAATTCGCCGTCTTTCATTTGTAAAGTTCTATTACTCATTTTTGCAAGCAATTCGTTGTGCGTTACAATTAAAAAACTTTGATGCATTTCATTTCTTAAACGAATAAATAAATCGTGAAGGGAGGCAGCATTTTCACTGTCTAAATTTCCAGTGGGTTCGTCGGCAAAAATTAATGCAGGACTATTTAAAAGTGCTCTAGCAACAGCAACTCTTTGTTGTTCACCTCCAGACATACTGTTTGGTTTTTTGTTGGCCATATTGGCAAGTCCCATAAAATCTAATAATTCAAGTGCCCTATTTGTTACTTTCTTTTTTGGCGTTTTTGCAATCCAACCTGGTATACTAATATTTTCAAGTGCAGTAAACTCGGGTAGTAAATGATGAAATTGAAATACAAATCCAATGGACTTATTTCGGTATTGCGCTAATTGTTTATTGCCTAAATTATTTAAAGCATTCCCTTCAAAAAATAACTCCCCTTTATCGGCCTTTTCTAGTGTACTTACAATTTGCAAAAGGGTGGATTTTCCAGCCCCTGAAGCGCCAACAATACTAACTACTTCCCCTTTGTCAAGCTCCAATGAAACCCCTTTTAATACCTGAACAGGGCCATAATTTTTCCATATGTCCTTGGCTACTAATAGTTTTGAGGCTTGATTCATAGTACAAACCTAGTAATTCCGGGGCATTTTTAGCGAAATTTAAAGATTTGTTTACATCCTGTAGAAAAAACACATTTGGTTATATCATTTATACGGCTACTTTTGCACAAAATACTACTCTATGTTTTGGACTTTAGAATTAGCCAGTTATTTAGAAGAAGCGCCTTGGCCAGCTTCCAAAGATGAATTAATTGATTATTCAATTCGTAGCGGTGCACCTATTGAGGTTGTAGAAAACTTACAAGAGTTAGAGGACGAAGGAGAAGTATATGAAAGCATCGAGGACATTTGGCCAGACTATCCAAGTCAAGAGGATTTTATGTTCAACGAGGACGAATACTAAATCCTTAGAAGGTTAGCTTAAAATAAAGCAACATTAAGCTTAATATTAAAACAATAGTATTAGCAATTAATACCGGACCGCTTTTAATTAAGTAGGCATAGGTAAGCCATACCACACAACTAAAATTTACTATTAATACCATTAATAAACTTAGGTCACCAACGCTATGTGATTTCCAGGATAAATAAACCTGTGGCACAAAAGTAACACAACTTAAAAGCGTACCTAAGTAACCAATGGATTCTACTATTTTAGGATTTATTTTTTGATCACTCATTTTTTTATTTTTATAGATCCTAATTCTTGAATGTATATTCCCTATTCTGTGATGCCAGCTTTTTGCATAATCAAATCACTTACACCCGTTGTAGAGTAACCTCCATCATGGAATAAGTTTTGCATAGTAACCATTTTAGTTAAGTCGGAGAATAAAGTAATGCAATAATTTGCACAATCCTCAGCACTTGCGTTTCCTAATGGCGCAATGGCATTGGCATAATCAAAGAAATCGCCAAAACCTTTAATGCCAGTTCCCGCTGTGGTTTTTGTAGGAGACTGTGAGACAGTATTTACGCGCACTCTTTTCTTTAATCCATAATGATATCCAAAGCTACGTGCTATAGATTCAAGCAAAGCTTTAATATCGGCCATATCGGTATAAAATGGGTAAGTGCGTTGAGCTGCTGCATAAGTTAATGCAACCACACTTGCTTCTTCGTTTAAAGCGTCCATGTTATAAGCAACACTTAACATTTTGTGCAAAGACATAGCAGAAACGTCTACACCTTTTGCATAATAGTCATAGTTTAACTCAGGGTAAGCAATTTTTTTTCTAATATTTACACTCATTCCAATAGAGTGAAGTACAAAATCAATTTTACCTCCTAATATTTGTTGAGACTCGTTAAATAAGTTAGTTAGTTCATATACACTAGTAGCGTCGGCAGGAACAATTTTAGAATTTGTTTTTTCCGCAAGGCCATTTATTTCTCCCATACGCATTGCAATTGGCGCATTGGTTAAGACAAATGTTGCACCTTCTTCGTGTGCTTTTTCAGCTACTTTCCATGCAATAGAATTTTGATCTAATGCACCAGTAATAATTCCTCTTTTTCCTTTTAATAAATTGTATGCCATTTTGATGGTTTATTTAGTGCCGTAAAAATAAATATAATAGCTGAGAAAGGCCAATAAAAAAAGTTAAATCAAGGTGGGATTAACTAATTTGCCATAAGCTCTTTTGCATTATCCAATGCCGATTTTGTTGGTGGGTCACCACCAATCATACGTGCAATATGTTCAACTCGCTCCTGTGTAGATAATGCCCTTAAATGTGTTTGAGTTTGTGTGCCATTTTGCTCCTTGTAAACATATAAATGCGTATGCCCTTTGGCTGCAATTTGAGGTTGATGCGTAATGCAAAGTACTTGTCTGTTGGTGCCTAAATTTTGAAGTAATAATCCAACTTGTTTAGCAGGCTCACCCGAAATTCCTGTGTCAATTTCATCAAAAATCATTGTAGGCAAATCCACAGACTTAGCTACCAAGGATTTAATACATAGCATTAAACGACTTAATTCACCGCCGCTTGCAACTTTACGTATGGGTTCAAATCGGCTAGTATTATTAGCGTCAAATAAAATATCAATTTTATCTTGTCCAAAATGGTTAAAAGGAACTAGCTCAATAGTAACTTTTATTTTGGCATTAGGCATGCCCACTTGATGAAGTAATTGATTTACATTTTTTGTGAGTGGCGCTATTTGATCATTTCGTTTTTCACTTAATCCTTTTGCAAATGCCGCTACTTTTTTATGTTGTTCCGCAACTTGTTTTGTAAGTTGCGCTATGGTTTCGTCTAAATTTAATACGGCTTCTAATTCTTTTTCTAAATTACTTTGAATTAAAAGTAGGGCTTCGGTGCTTTGTACTTTATGTTTTTTTTGTAAGCCGTAACCCAAGGAAAGCCTTTCTTGTAAACTGTTAATTTTATTTTCGTCAAAGTCTATTTTGTCTTGCCAGTTGCTAAGTTCACTTGAAATATCTGCAAGTTCAATTTGCGCCGCTTTTAGTCGAAGTAATAAGGTTTCAAAGCTAGGCTGCCATTTAGTAATTGACTCCAGTGTATTGCTTATTTGTTTTATTTGTTGCACTATGGGGTGGTCCGAATTTTCAAGCAATAAAACACTTTGCTCTATTTGTGTTTTAATTTGAACAGCGTTTTCTAAAAACTTTAATTCGGTTTCTATTTCCTCTAATTCGTTTTCCTTTAAATTTAATTCCACTAATTCTTCTAATAAATGTTTATTATAAGTTTCAGTTTTATCAAATGCTTCTTTTTGAGCAGTTAAAGTTTCTAATTTTTTTTCAGCCTCCTTCCAATCATTAAAAGCATCCTGATAGGTGGTTACCTCTTTTTGTATATTGGCTAAAGCATCAATTACAGTTCTTTGAAAATCGGTATCACCCAATGTTAAAGTATCAAACTGTTGATGTAGGTCCACCAACTGGCTAGTTAGTTGCTTAAGTTCATTTAAATTAATAGGGGTGTCGTTTATAAATGCCCTTGATTTTCCCTGTGCGCTTATTTCTCTTCTAATAATTATTTCATCGGTCAAATCCAAATCGTTGGCTTCAAAAAAAGGCTTGTATTGTGCTTTATTTGTTAATGTAAAACTACCCTCTATAAAACATTTTTTTTCTGCGTTTCTACAAACAGTACTATCGGCTCGCTCGCCCAATATTAATCCCAATGCACCCATGATAATACTTTTACCAGCACCAGTTTCACCTGTAATTACAGAAAGCTTACTGGACAAATCAATTACCAGGTGATCTATTAATATATAGTTTTGTATTTCTAATTTGTTTAACATCGCTTTTGCAATATACATTATTATTTTTGATGTTATTGCTTAAGACATCGTTGTATGCCCGATTTCGCTTTCTGGTCTAATGAATTTTTAAAAGCATGGTCCTTCATTTCTATGCATTCATTATAAAACGATATTGCTTTAGCATATTGTCCGTTGTTTTCATAAATATTTCCAATTTGAAGTGCTGCTCTTGCCGCAAAATATTCCGGTTGATGTGCTCCTTTTTCAATAGCAGATTTATAAAACTTTATAGCAAGCTCGTCCTGTCCCATTAATTCATAAATGCGCCCTAAGCGATATGCAAATTCAGTTTTATCGGCATCGGTTGTGAAATCGTTTGAGGTTTTACCAGCAAGCGTTGTTAAAGCCTGGGTTTGATAACCACCGTCACTAAAAAGTCTAGCCTTTAGTAAAATGGTATTTGGCCAGGTCCCTTTTTTTGCATTTTGCATGGCATGTTTATCCGCATCGGTCACTTGATTTCCTGCCGATAAAACCATTTTACGGTATGCTTCAGCTTTTTTTATATCCCCTTGTAAATAAGCAATCCAAGAAAGTCTTTCAAAAGCATCCTTAATATAAAATTTGCCCTTAAATATTTGGGTAAAATCGGTTAAATATTTTTGAGCTTTATCTAATTTAAGTTCATTGGTATAAGCATAGCCAAGTTCTAAATTCCAAAAAGGAAGCTGGAGGTATGCAGGACCTGTTTCTAGTTGTTGTACCACATTTAATGCCTTAGCTGACTGCTGATGGTTTAAATACAAGTTTGTTGCCATATAGGCATGCATATGATTATTTTTAAAATCATAGGGGGTGTTTTCAATAAACGAAAAAGCCTTTTTAGTATTACCTTCAAAATTCATAATAAGGTATGGGTATATTAATAAAGCTTCATTGCGACATTTTTTGCTGTGCTCGTCTTTGCTATTAATATACTTTAGTACAAGGGTATTGCCCTCGCTAATATGACCACTAAGCCCCAAGATATTTACAATCCATTGATATCCTTTAGGTATGGTACCCACAACAGTAGTGATGGCGCCAAAGTATACATCGTTTGCAGAGAAGTTGGGGTAGGATTTCCTGTTGTCCTTAAAATATAAATAGGCTTTTCTAAAATCCCAAGCGCCATTAAAAGTATTATCAAACCTAAAGGCTATGACAGATTTGTGAAAGTAGGTTACGCCTAAACAATATAAATAGTAAGGATTATTTTTAGGCCCTGTTTCTAATAATTTAATCCGCTTTTCAAATAAAGGGTTTAATTTTTGATAAACTGCTACATCCTCATTTAAGAATAGTTCGTAAAAGTCTGCATAGCTATCAAGTAGTTCATTAATAAGGTTGTTTGGATTTGCCTTGCGCTCTACAATAATATTTTGTCTAGCCTCGGGAATCCTGAGTGAAGTAATGGACTCATAAATTTGCTGGGACCTATCGCTCCAAATATATTGCTTGGTTTGCCCTTGCAAAAGGACCGTGCAAAATAAAGATACTAGTAATAATAGGCTACGCATGGGTGTAAAAATAAACAAAGGGTAGCTGAATGGCTACCCTTTGTTAAACTATTTTAAGGAAAATATTTTCGTATCTGGAAATTATTTAGTCCCTTTCTCCGCTGCTTCCTTTTCCACTAAAATTCTACCGCAGTTTTCACATACGATTATTTTTTTGTGCAAACGAATTTCGCTTTGGCGTTGAGGAGGAATAGAGTTAAAACAACCACCACAAGCGTCTCTTTCTACGGTAACAACAGCTAAGCCATTACGGTAGCTATTTCTGATACGGTCGTAGCTGTATAATAAACGCTCGTCTATGTGACTTCTTGCTTCGTCACTTTTTGTTCTTAAATCTTTTTCTTCAATTTCTGTATCTGCTATAATTTTTTCAAGCTCTTCTTTCTTGTGGTTTAATACACCATCTTTAACAGCAATAGTTTTTTTAGCGGCCTCTAAAGCTTTTACTTTTTCAGCTAGTTCTTCGTTGGCATCGCGGATATGTTTTTCAGAAAGTTTAATTTCTAAGCCTTGCATTTCAATTTCCTTATTGATGGCTTCAAACTCACGATTGTTTTTAACGTTATCGCTTTGTTGCTCGTATTTAGCAAGCATTGCTTCACTTTCTTTAATGGCTGCTTTTTTGCTTTCAATAAATTCAGTGATACCGTTAATTTCTTCTTCAATTCTAGTTTGTCTGTTAACTAAACCTTGTACTTCGTCTTCTAAATCTTTTACTTCCATTGGTAATTCACCACGTAGTATTTCGATTTGATCAATACTGCTATCAACAGATTGAAGCTTGTAAAGATTCACTAATTTTTCTTCTACTGAAAAGTCTTTGACTGATGCCATATTTCAAGTTTATTTAAGATATGTTATAGGTTGTGTACACACCAAGGATTGGAGGACGGCAAAGGTAGGGAATTTACCTGTTAAATAAGCAACAATTAGCTCCGAAACCCATTGTTCGCTCTCCCCATGGCCTATGTCCACGAGTAATATACTACCGTCGGCCTCAAAAAAGTCATGGTATTTAAGGTCGCTTGTAATATAACAATGGGCTTTTTGTGCCTTAGCAGTGCCAATTAAAAAACTACCTGCTCCACCACATAAAGCAATGGTTTTCAATTGTTTTCCAGTAAAAGGGGTATGTTTTAAAACGCTTAAATTAAACTTTTCCTTCACCCAATTTAAAAATTCAGCTTCGTTGGTTTCAAGTGGAAGTTCGCCAACCAGCCCCGACCCAATTTCTTTGTCATTTTGGTCTTTAATTCCAGGCTTAGGGTCCAAAATGCGTCTATTTCCCAAATTCAAGCGATCGGCTAAGGTTTTATTCACGCCCTCAAGGATATTATCCAAATTGGTGTGAATGGCATATACCGAAATATTGTTTTTTATTGCTTTTAAAACCGTTCGGGCAACATAGTTGGATTCATTTATTTGTTTAAGTCCTTTAAAAATGATGGGATGATGGCTTACTATTAAATTGCATCCGTTTTTAATGGCTTCGTCAATGACTGCTTCGGTTAGGTCCAAGGAGCATAAAACGCCAGTGCAAACCGCATCTTTGTTGCCCAGCATTAAGCCTGCGTTGTCATAATCTTCCTGGTAGTGTAAAGGGGCCCAATTTTCAAGGGCATCTGTTATTTGTCCTATTTGCATGGGGCTAAATTAAATATATTGTACTTAGCACAGAACTATTTTATGTTAATATTGTTAAATGAGTGATTATAATTTTATGAAGGAATCTGTTTTTATATTTTGGTTTAGAAGAGACTTACGTTTTGAAGATAATGTTGGATTATATCATGCACTGTATCAAGCAAAATTGCAAGGTCATAAAGTACTACCCATTTTTATTTTTGATAAAATAATTTTAAGTCAGCAAACTGAACTTAAAGATAAAAGGGTGGACTTTATTCATCGCACAATTACGCAAATGCAAACTAAGTTAGTTGCAAAAGGGAAGTCCATGCATGTAATTTATGGAACGCCATTAGAGGCTTTTGAAAAACTATTAAAGTTATATGATGTGAAAGCGGTTTATACCAATCATGATTATGGACCTAAAGCAAATGAAAGGGATAATGCTATTGCAAAATTGGTTGAAAATATTGGCGCTAACTACCATCATTTTAAAGACCAAGTAATTTTTGAAAAAGACGAGGTTTTAAAAGACGACGGGAAACCTTATACCATTTACACTCCTTATGCAAATAAGTGGAGAACAGTGTGGACAAAACAAATTCCTAAAATTCACCCATCTGCTAAGTTGTTGGATTATTTTTTAGATAGTAAACCTATAGCAGTGCCAACCCTTGATGTCATTGGCTTTGAACCTTCCGAATTAGTTGTTCCTCCAATAAATTGGAATGAGCATACAGTAAAAAAATACACCGACCAGCGTAATTTTCCTGCCATTAAAGGCACTACACAATTAAGTGTACACCTTCGTTTTGGAACTATATCGGTTAGGCAATTGGCACTTGAAACACAATCACTAAACAGTACTTTTTTTAATGAACTTATTTGGCGCGATTTTTATCACATGATTCTTTGGCATTTTCCGCAAGTTGCCAATGGAAAATCGTTTAAAGCGCAGTATGATTTTATTGAGTGGCGCAACAACGAAGCAGAATTTGAAGCATGGTGTGAAGGACGCACTGGCTATCCCATTGTAGATGCGGGCATGCGTGAATTAAATGCAACAGGCTTTATGCATAACCGAGTACGAATGATTGTTGCAAGTTTTTTAACCAAGCATTTATTAATTGACTGGCGTTGGGGCGAAGCTTATTTTGCACAAAAATTATTAGACTTTGATTTAGCTGCAAATAATGGTGGGTGGCAATGGGCTAGTGGCAGTGGTTGTGATGCAGCTCCTTACTTTAGAGTGTTTAATCCTCGTTTGCAAACCGAAAAATTTGATAAGGATTTAAAATATATACGTAAGTGGATTCCCGAATTGGACACTCCGTCCTATCCTAAACCAATTGTGGTGCATGAAGTAGCCAGGGAGCGCGTTTTAGCGGCATATGCTAAAGCATTAAAGCCCTAATAAATTGAGCCATAAATAATTTCTGAATTTATTGTCTAATTACTTGTTTAAATTTTGCCAAACATTTTCCAATTGTTCAATGGCAATTTTCCCTGTTTTTCCCATGTCAATACTAAAGTCATTTACATATAAGTCAATGTGCTGACGCATTACTTGTTCCGACATTTCCTGGGAGTGGCATTTTACAAATTCGGGCAGGGTTTCAAAACTATTTGCAAAAGCATATTGTACACTTTCCTTTATTAATTCATCTAATACTCGCACTTCTTCCAAGGGCATTTTGCTGTTTGCAATAATTCCACCAAGTGGTATTGGTGCATTAAAAGTTTCCTCAAAATAAGTACCTAGGTCCATCCATTTTTTTAATCCTTTTTGAGCATAGGTAAAACGGTTTTCATGTATAATCACTCCTGCGTCAACATGACCGGATAAAACAGCATCTTCAATTTCATTAAATACTAAAAAGCGTTTATTTTTTAAATGCGGAAATGCCAAACTAAATAATAAATGTGCAGTGGTATTCATGCCTGGAACAGCAACCGTCATGGAGTAAGCGCGTTCTTTAACGGATTCGTCTTTATAAATTAACAATGGGCCAACACCTTTGCCCAATGCACCTCCTGCATTTAATAAATGATAATTATTTTTTACCAGTGGCCACACCCCATAACTAATTTTTGACAAAGAAAGTTTTCCTTGTAACGCCCACTCGTTAAGGGTTTGCACATCGGCTAAATGTAAATTAAAGGTATACCCCTTGGTTTCTATTTTTTGATTCACCAATGCATCAAAAATAAAAGTATCGTTAGGGCAGGGTGAAAATCCGATATCAATAATTGGCATTGTTACTTGTTTTGTATAAAGCGTCTACATAATTTAATAAAGTTTCATTTAAATTATGAATTGCTTCACTCATTTTCCATTTTAATTTATTGCGCTCACCAATATAATTGCTAACTGCTCTTATTTGAATAAAAGGAATATTTAGGTCATTCCCAATATAGTGTAAACTAGCGCCCTCCATGCTTTCAAGCGTTGCTTTATATTTAGCACTTAATGTTTTTATTTTATCTTTTTGAGTGCTAATGGTGTTTACACTTACTCCTTTTTTAATGGGAAGTTTTAATACATTATATTGCTTAAGCCATTTATTTGGAAGTACTTTTTTCTCAAAGGGAGCACTACTTGATTTTAAAAACTGCATATCAAATAAGTCCTTCCATTGTTTATTTTCTTGCACGCCTAAATCTCCAATTACTTCGTCTTTAATTGCAAAAACTTTACCCAACGGTATGGTAGTATCCAAACAACCTGCAATACCAACTTGTATCATTAAGTCTGGTTTTTGTTCATAAATTACTTTCATAAGCGATACACTTGATGCTAGTAGTCCAATGCCTGATTCATGAAACCTTACCGAAAATTTATTGTGATCTTTAACAAATTTTGGATTGATTTTTTGAAAACTTGGCATCCATTCCCCCTTAGTAGCTGCAGTTATTAAAACTCTCATAACTCAAAGGTCGGGAAAGCACACTAAAAAATGGGTTCTTAGCATCAAAATTCTATCTTTGCACTTTAACACATTTAAGCAATGGTTTATTTAACTAGGGTAGAGCATTTTAATGCAGCACATAAGCTAGCCAATCCAAATTGGTCTAAGGAAAAAAATGAGGAAGTGTTTGGTGTTTGTGCAAACGAAAATTGGCATGGTCATAATTACGAATTATTGGTGACCATTAAAGGGGTACCACATCCTGAAACTGGTTTCTTATATGATGTTAAAAAGTTGAGTAGCTTAATTAAAACAGTGGTAATTGACCAGCTTGATCATAAGAATTTAAACATAGACGTTCCTTTTATGCAAGGCAAAATGTGCAGTACCGAGAACCTAGCGATTGCCATTTGGGAGCAATTGGTAGCTCATATTCCAAGCGAAGTGCAGCTTCATTGCATTAAATTATACGAGACCCCACGCATTTTTGTAGAATATTTTGGGTAATAAATAGGCTATAAAGTTAAACGTTTAATATTTTACACAAAACGTTAAACAAAATTAACCTTCCTGCGTTATTAATATCGTAACTTTATCCTCTTAATTTGGAACCATGGAACAAAAAGTAGCGGTATTTAGAAAAGAGCATTTTAATGCTGCCCACAGGTTGTTTCATGCTGCTTGGTCCGATGAAAAAAACAAGCAAGTTTTTGGAGCCTGCGCCAATCCAAATTATCATGGGCACAATTACGAATTAGTTGTTCAGGTTAATGGCATTCCCGATCCAATAACTGGGTTTGTAATTAACACCAAAACACTATCTGAAATTGTAGACCAAGAGGTTAAAAGCAAATTTGACCACAAAAATTTAAACTTAGATACACAGGAGTTTAAGGATTTAAATCCAACAGCCGAGAATATTGCTATTGTGATTTACAATTTAATAAGACCTAGAATATCTAATCACCTTGATTTAAAAATACGTCTGTATGAAACAGAAAGAAATTTTGTTGACTACCCCGCTTAAGGAAGAAAAGTTAGCAATAGACAATTTATTAATTGAAGAAATGGGTGACCAACACCGAGCAAGCTCCGTGGATACACCACTTCGTGATGACGCGTTTGAAAAAACAGACGAAGAAAAAATTGCAGCCATAGAGCCGCATTTCAAAGCCATCATGGAAATTTTAGGTATGGACCTACGTGATGATAGTTTGCGTGGAACCCCACTGCGCGTTGCAAAAATGTATGTAAAGGAATTGTTCCAAGGATTAAATCCTGCCAACATGCCAAGCATGACTTTGTTTGAAAATAAATTTCAATACAATGAAATGTTGGTGGAGAAAAATATTAATTTTTATACCAATTGCGAGCATCACTTTGTGCCATTTTTTGGAAAAGCGCATGTTGCTTATATTAGTAGTGGTAAAGTAATTGGATTAAGTAAACTTAACCGTTTGGTAGAATATTTCTCTAAACGCCCTCAAGTGCAAGAGCGTTTAACTATGCAAGTGGGTAAAGCATTACAAACTGTTTTACAAACACAGGATGTTGCCATTATGATGGACGCAAAACATTTGTGTGTTTCTAGCAGAGGTGTAAAGGATGATAGTTCCAATACCATCACTAGTTTCTTTGGTGGAAAGTTTCAAGAGGAAAGCACTAAAATGGAGTTTTTAAAATACATCGAAATCAACGATTAATATTCCTATGAACTTTCAAGCAAGCAAGTTCATAGGGTTTGGGTTAGTTTTAGTTCAGGTGGAGTGAAAACTCCACCTTTTTTTATGATTAAAACATTATTTTTGAACCCATAAAACATTGTTATGTCAAAACACGCTTATGTATTTCCCGGCCAAGGAAGTCAGTTTTCTGGAATGGGAAAAAATTTATATGAACAAAATAGTATCGCAAAGGATTTATTTGAAAAAGCAAATGAAATTTTAGGGTTTCGTATAAGCGATATCATGTTTGAAGGAACGGACGAGCAATTAAAACAAACCAACGTAACACAACCTGCTGTATTTATACATTCTGTAATTGCATATTTAACCATGCCTGCAGTTGTTCCGGACATGGTTGCAGGACACTCACTAGGCGAGTTTAGTGCATTGGTTGCGAATAAAACTTTAAGTTTTGAAGATGCTTTGCGATTGGTAAGTATACGTGCAAAAGCAATGCAAGCGGCTTGTGAAATTCAACCTTCCACAATGGCTGCAGTATTAGCACTGGCCGACGATAAAGTAGAAGAGGTTTGTCAACAGGTGAGCCATGAAACTGGCGAAGTAGTTGTTGCAGCAAATTATAATTGTCCAGGACAGTTGGTTATTTCAGGATCGCAAAAAGGAATTGAAATTGCCTGTGAACAAATGAAAACAGCCGGCGCAAAACGTGCATTGGTTTTGCCAGTAGGTGGTGCTTTTCATTCGCCATTAATGGAGCCTGCAAAATTAGAACTTGCCGCTGCTATAAAAGCGACTACTTTTAACACACCCATTTGTCCTGTTTATCAAAATGTAGTTGCTAAAGCGGTTACTAGCCCTTTGGAAATTCAAGAAAATTTAATTGCACAATTAACAGGTGCTGTTAAGTGGACACAAACAGTGCAAGCAATGGTGGAGGATGGAGCATTGAATTTCACAGAAGTGGGTCCTGGTAAGGTTTTGCAAGGACTGGTTCAAAAAATTCACAAGGATGCTGTTGTAAGTGGTGTACAGTAAAAAATATAATTAAAGGGTACCTTTTTTAAATGGCAAAAGCAATTACTAATAATAACAATTTCAACCAACTCAAGTGGTTCTCATTTGAGTTGGTTATTTTTTTATTGTTTTTTGTGATTCAATATTTGCCTCAATTTGAAGCCTTTGACCCCATGGGTCCGCAATGGTTGGGCTTGGCTATTTTAAATATTGCACTGTTTATTTATTTTCATTTTTTTGGTGAGAAATATTTGTATCAGTTACATGCCATTTTTAATAATAAAACGGCAATACTATATTTAATTTATGTTGGGTGGGCGGTAATGTCTATTTTTTATGCATTTAATAAAATAGAAACCTGGGTAACCCTCTCTAGGTTGCTAGTTACTTTTATTAGTTTTTTACATTTTGCAGTAATTTTCTCAAGCAATAAAAAAGTATTATTGCCGCTATGTTATGCAGTTTCAATTATTGTATTTGGCGAGGCAGTCATGAATATAAATAAGTTTTTAACGGGTATTAAAACCTCGGAAATTGATTCAGTTATTTTAAGTTTAAACGGAAGTAGTGGAAATAAAAACATATTTGCACAAAGTTTACTTTTCAAATTGCCATTTGTTATTTATGCTATTTTAAATACTGGTAAAACATATAAATATATTTTAAGCGCTGTTTTATGTTTTGGAACTACGTTGCTTTTTTTAGTAAATGCCCGTAGTACTTTTGTAGGTCTTGCTTTAGTGACAGTTTTATTTAGCTTTTTTTTATTTATAAAAAAGGAATCCCTTGTCTGGTTTTTTAAACAAATTGCTTCTTTGATTATTCCTATTGTGTTGTCCATTTTGTTTACAACGGTTTTAATAAATTATGCACGTGAGACCCGAAAAAACTTAGGAGGATCGGGTGCCTCCGGTTATGCTGCACCTTTGGAAAGGGTTAAGGCCATTACGTTTGAGCAAAGTGGAAGAAATAGTTTATGGATTGATGGTTTAAAATATACGCTTGCACATCCTATCATAGGTGCAGGATATGGTAACTGGAAAATATTTTCTTCCAGAGGGGATAGGGACAATGAATATTATATTCCTTATCACGTGCACAACGACTTTATTGAGATTAGTGCCGAGCTTGGAATTATTGGGGGACTCTTATTTATTGGGTTATTTGTAATAGTTGCTTTTACAAATATTAAAACAGCTTTTATTAAAGTACTAAGCTTTAATGAGGTGCAAGTTTACTTGTTGGTATTAATGCTATTGGCTTGTTATTTTTCGGACGCCTTTTTTAACTTCCCAATTGAGCGTCCTGTAATGCAAATTTATTTTGCATTGGTTATGGCTTTGGCTGTAGTATTTTTTTATAGTAAGCAAGGTGAAATAAAAAAGATTAAAGGGATTTATACTTATTTTAAAATATTAACTGCTATTGCCTTAATTAATATTTTTTATACTACTTATAATAATTATAAGTCGCTTGTAATGCAAAACGTATTAAATGCATACGCAGAGCAACAGGTGCCCGAGGATGTGTTAAATGGGTATTATGCTACCTATACACAAATTCCAAATTTAAACTATGCCGCACAGCCGGTGGATGCTATTTTAGCAAAGTATTATTCCAAACTAAATAAATACGATGTTGCGTTTGATTTATTAGAGCGAAGTAAAAATGATAATCCCAATATTTTTATTAATGATTATTTTTTAGGTTACTTGTATTCGGTACAAAATCACGAAGACAGTGCTTATAAGTACAATAAAAAAGCATTTTACGGAAGGCCTAGAAACTCTGGCGTTTATTCCAACTTTACCATTAGTTGTATGAAGGCAAAGGATTCGGTGGAACTTGACAAAGCCTTTAAAACCTTGGTGGTACTGCGAAATGAGCCTTATGTTTGGTATCATTACCTTGGCGCTAAATTTGAAATTGGGGGTAGGGTAAGTACACCTTATTTAAGAAAAATGGCAGATAGTGCTTTGGCATTACATCCTAAAATTGATAGTAGTTATAATTTACAAAATATTAAATCACTCATATATGGCACCATTGCCAATAAAAATTATTTTGTAGAAAAATCGGTTATATCATATCAGGATCATAAAGTATTTGTTAAGGGAAATTTCTCAACAAACGAACTAAATTATTTAAACTTATACAAGGACTCGGCTACACAAGCATTTATGAAGGCCGATTATGATAATGCTATTAGGTTGTTTAAAATGGCATCTAAATTAGATGCAAAAAATTATGCCTATTATGAGAACATAGGTATTTGTTATTTTACCATGAAGGACTACGCTTCTGCCGACAAATATTTTACAAATAGTTTAAACAATGGGGCTATTTCGGGTAAGACTGAATTGTATAAAGGCCTTTCTTTAATCATGCTTGGTAACACGCAAAAAGGTTGTGAATTTTTATATCAATCCAAAGCCAAGAACTTTAACGAAGTAAATCCCGACGAACAAATCAAAATATATTGTAAGTAAACTTGATATAGTTTAAACAATAATCTAATGTAATTATCGTTCCGTTTTTTAGCTCATAGGCTAAGATTCACCATTTTTCAATGTATTTTTTCAATATTTCTTATTTTTATATTGAAATACAGTAATTTACATATTTAAATATAATTTAATACATATCTCAATTATAAGATATATATATTATCTTTAGCTCATTAAATTTTAGTGTAGAATTGATTCTAAAGAAAGCCTATATTTTTCTATTTTTTCTACTAAGCATATTTTCTAATTATGCTGAGGCGAATACTATTAATTTAACTACTGGGGTAAAGGCAAATGTATTTAGTAACACAGCTGTTACAATGTCCACATTAAATGCAGCTGGTTTAATTTGTAATGGTAGTGCAGTACAATTTTTAGTTACGAATAATGAACAATCATTTATTCAAGACTATTTTATAGAATGGTCTCCAACTAATAATGGCACTTTTTATAGCTTAAATAATAGTCCTGCTTTACCAGGTGTAGATAATCCAAGAAATAATACAGGTACCCAAATTCCTACATCTGATAATGGACCACAATTCATTACACAAACATTTAATTCTGGGTTCTTTGGAAATACTTTTTATATCAGATTAAGATATTGGCTTGACGATAGAATAAACACTGGGGTTGATAGAACAGCAGCAAATGCTTATTATACAGATCCAATATTTGTGCAATTTTTTCCACTACCAGATATAAGTGTAGCTAGTATTACAGGAAATGATCAAACTTTATGTTTAAATGCACCTGCAGCAAACCTGACATTGTCAAATTCTACAGGGTCTAAATATGTTTGGTCTGTTTCAAATTCATACAGCACGGGATTTAGTAGTGCAACTTTAAGTTACACAGTTACGCTAACAAGTTCAACTCAATCCCCAACTGATATTACACTTCCAAGTAATAAAATTGCTACCAATGTTGCAGGAATAAAATATTACAAAGTTACTGTGACCAATGGGGATGGGTGTACTGCGCCAACAAAATCTGTAATTTTTACTGTAGTTACTAAGCCAAACACAGCAATTCAGTTAACTTCAGCTGCCGGTACAAATACACCTACGCTTTGTATCAATAATCCACTAACAGATATTGTTTATACAACCTCTAATGCTACAAATGCTTATTTATTTAGCGGAAGTTTACCTCCAGGTGTAACATTAGGAACCTATGCAACAACAGCAACTACTACAACAACAAAGTATTTAAATACAGTAACTGGTGCTACAAGTTCATCTACAATTACAGCTTCAACTACTGGTCAAATAAAAATAACTGGTACGCCAACTGCTGCAGGCACGTATACTTATACCATTGTTGCTGTGGGTGATTGCGCAAGTTCAACAACAACTGGAACTATAACAGTAAATCCAGATGCAACATTAGATATTGTAACTACTCCAGGATCAGGTACTGCCACACAAACAATTTGTATAAGAAATCCAATTACTCCCATTGTTTATCAATCTACTAGTAGTGCAAGTGGGGTTAATTTTATATCAGGAAGGTTACCAGGTGGTTTAACTGGTGTGTTTAGCGCAACTACAAGACAATTTATAATTAGTGGAACAGCAACCGAGTCGGGAACATTCCCTTATACTATTGCAACTGTTGGGGGTTGTCTTTCTGCAACGCAGTCTGGTACCATTACTGTTAAACCAGATAACACAGTTACATTAAGTTCAGCTGCTGGTACCAATAGTCAAACTATTTGTATTAACACTGCAATAGTATCTATCACATATACCACAACGGGTGCAACTGGTGCTACTTTTAGTAATTTACCAGGTGGCGTTTCTGGATTGTGGGATAGTAACACAATTACTATTTCTGGGACGGCAACCCAGTCAGGAACATTTACATACACTGTAAGTTTAACAGGAGGCTGTGCTAGTATTACCGCAACAGGAACTATTATTGTAAACCCAGATATGACCATTGGACTCAAATCCGGGAGTGGTGCCGCAACGCAAACAGGTTTATGTATTAATACAAACATTACTCCAATAATATATACTATTGGTAATGCAACAGGGGCGCAGATAGTATGGGATAATACAAACGGGTATAGCGGTACTCCACCTGGAACGCTATTTTATTCCTATAATCAAGCAACCAAACAATATACCATTTCAGGGACTTCCGCAAGTGTTGGCACATATAGTTACACCATTAACCCAACTGGAGGTTGTGGTGCTGCTAGTTATCATGGAGTGTTATCATTTGTTCAAAGAGGTATAGGTCAAGTGGGTGGAAGTATAAATATGTGTTTAAATAGTCCTGGTACTGTTAGTTATAAAATCACAAATGTTACTAATACTTCAACAGCATCATTTACTGCAAATTCACCTGGCTTAAGTGGATTCACTTATTCCTACAATCCTGCAACTCAAATTATTACTATATCTGGTACACCTACTCAATCTGGTGTTTTATCATTTACAATCACTAGTAATGATGTAAATGGCTGTGATCCTAATCCTGCATCTTGGAATTACACATTATATGTAAATCCGCTTTTAACAAGCGCTTTAATTTCGGGAAACACAACTCAAACTATTTGTATAAATTCGCCAATTACTGACATTCAGTATCAAGTAGGAAATATACCTGTAGGGTATGAAAGTTTTATTGGAGTTTCTTCAATTGGGTTACCTCCTGGCGTTACAGGTACTTATACAAATACAATATATACTATCAAGGGCACTCCAACTGTGTCAGGAATTTATAATTACCAAGTAAATGTTTCTGGAGGTTGTAATAATCCTCAAAAAACAGGTATTATAACTGTAAATGAAACAAAAGTTTATTTAACTGCATCTTATAATCAAAACTTTGATAATTTAACAACAGGAACAATTAGTACAGTATTTGGTGTTAACACAGCAACAGTTGGAACTTTAATTACAAATAGTGGGAAAAGTGGAAACGGGATTTTATTAAATACATATATTGGCAATACAGTAGGGGTAGTAAAAACTTTAAAAGAAGATTTTACTTATGGCACTTATGAAATAGATGCTAAAGCAAATTCAGGTCAATCTGATCAAAGTTTTTCCATATTTGCACAATCAGGAACTTGGACAAATTCGGTAGTTGGTATTGTATCAAGGCCTTATGGTACAAATGATAACGACTATGCTGTATACTTTATGGGCAATCAGATAGCAGCTGCTTTGTCACCAGTTTCAAGTTTAAACTGGTATAAAATAAAAGTAACCATATTACCAAATTCATTAAAAGTTTGGATTGGCGGAATATTGGTTGTGGACAAAAATGATTTTAATAATGTAAATAATAATTTATTTACTCCTTCAGGGGCAATCATGTTAGGTACATTTGAAAATAGTATTTATGATAATTTAAATTATTATCCAATAGATATTGGGTCTACTCAATGTATTAAAACTAATATTACTCCCATTGTTTATAATGTAGAAACTGCAACGGGTGCTCAAATTACTTCTGGCCGTTTGCCTGCTGGATTAACTGGAACCTATAGCTCAACATCAAGCCAATTTATTATTAGTGGTGTTGCTACCGAGTCGGGTACATTTACTTATACTATTTCAACCATTGGTGGCTGTGCGACAGCATCTACAACAGGAACCATTACTATTAAACCAGATAGTGAAATTTTGTTAGCGCAAGGAAGTACTGCTACGCAAACTATTTGTATTAATAATGCAATTACGCCAATAGTTTATAATACCAACTTTACTAATTATGCAGAATTAAGCGGAGGATCGCTTCCTGCTGGAGTAGGCTGGACATATAGTGCAACCACACACCAATTAACTATAAGCGGTGTTGCAACCCAGTCGGGAACATTCACTTATACAGTAACTGCATATGGGGATTGTGCGAGTGCGACTACAACAGGCACTATCACTATTAAACCAGATGCAACCATTAATTTAATAACTGGTGTAGCAACGCAAACAGTTTGTATTAATAGCCCTATAACAACAGTAGTATATCAATCTACATCAAGCGCTGCTCAAAATAATGGAATTTATATTATTGCAGGTAGTTTGCCTGGAGGTATTACAGGAACCTATAGTAATACCACCAAACAATTTACTATAAGTGGTATTGCTACACAAGCGGGTACATTTACCTATACTATTGCAACAGCAGGTGATTGTGTTACAGCAACAACAACTGGTACTATAACAATTGATCCCGCATCTACTTTAAGTATTACTGCTGGAACCTCAACACAAACAATTTGTATTTTCACTCCATTAACGCCAATTGTTTACCAAGGCACTTATACGGTAAATAATGTTTACATGCTTTTGGGTAATTTGCCTGCAGGTATAACTGGAACTTATAGTGCTACTACAAAACAGTTTACAATTAGTGGTACACCAACACAGTCTGGCACATTTACTTATACCATTGCAACCAACGGAAGTTGTGCAACTAGTACTTACACGGGAACCATAGTTGTAAATCCTATTAACACCATTACACCTACAACTAGCAGAAGTGCAACTACATGTATTAATGTGGGTATCACACCAATTTCATACAATACTACAGGCGCAACGGATGCTATTTACACTTACTTAGATCAAAATAACGTTTCACATAATGGACTTCCTGCTGGGTTAACTGCAACAAGTCCTATAACAGCTGGAACAGTTACCATTTCTGGTACACCAACTGTTGCTGGAACCTATACTTATACTGTTACTTTAATTGGAGGTTGTGGATCGGGTACTGTTAGTGCAAGTGGACAAATATTTGTAAATCCAAACAACACCATTACATTAAGCTCGGAGGTTGGTACAAATAATCAAACCTCAGTTTGTATAAATACTGCCATAAATAGTATTACTTATTCAACAACGGGTGCAACGGGTGCAACAATTTCTTACTCAACTGGAACGGGAACTTTTACAAGTGTTACTGGGCTTAGTTTTACATTTAATGCTGCAACTAATGTTGCTTCTATTACGGGTGCCCCAGCCACTGCGGGCAACTATGATTATACTATTACTTTAACCGGTGGTTGTGGAAATAATATAACTGCAACAGGAAGAATTTATGTGCTACCAAACAAAACTATTTCAATTGCATCGGGTAATATAACGCAAACCATTTGTATAAATGCTGCCATTTCTCCAATAACATATAATTATGCAAATGGAACAAATGCAAGGGTGGATTGGCTTCCAAGTAGTAACGGAATAATATATAACGCAAGTAATAATGTCTTAACAATTTCAGGTGCTCCTAGCGTTGCAGGAACATATAATTATGTAGTTACTTTAGATGGTTGTGGATCTGCAACAGCTACAGGTACCATAATTTCAAAAGCAAATACTTTAACATTAATTAGTGGGGGAGGTCAAGGTTCATCGGCTTGTGTGAATGCACAAATTGATCCTATTATTTATTTAGTAGACGGGGCTAGTACATTTAATATTACTGGTTTGCCAGCAGGTTTTGGATATACCTATAGTGCAACAACAAAACAATTAATAATATCAGGAACTTCTACGGGAACAGGTGTTATTAATTATACCATTGTTACACTTGATGGTTGTGGATCTGCAACAACTAACGGTACAATCAATATTAGTACTTCTAATACTATTAGTTTAACAACAGCTTCTACCACAACGCAACAAACGGTTTGTATCAATCAACCCATCGCCCAAATAACTTATACAACAAGTGGTGCAACAGGAGCTGCATTTAGTTATTCAATAGGTGCAGGAACTTATTCTGGTATGCCTCCTGGCATTACAGGTTATGGCTGGAACAACAATACCATTAGTATTACAGGTACGCCAACAGTTGCTGGCTTATACACTTATCATATTGCTTTATATGGTGGTTGTAATGGAGGAGTTGTAGACGGAACAATTGATGTAAAAGTAAATACAATCACATCAACTACAAGTACCGATGCAACTACTTGTGTTAATACTGCAATCACAAATATTGTTTATAATACAACAGGAGCAACTGGGGCAGTTTATTCTTATACAGATATTAACAATGTGGTTCATAATGGACTGCCATCAGGATTAATTGGCACGAATCCAGATCAAAATGGGGTAGTGTTAATAACAGGTACGCCAACTATGACAGGTGTGTTTAGGTATAAAATAACATTAACAGGAGGTTGTGGTTCTGGTACAGTTTATGCAAATGGTATCATTACTGTTAATCCAGAAAATACTATTGCATTAACATCCCCAGTAGGAACAGATAACCAAGCTTCTGTTTGTATAAATACAGGAATTGCTACAATAACTTATGCAAATACAGGTGCAACGGGTTATCACTCTAGTTATGTTTCTGGAGGAGTTACTTATGATGGATTAAATAATGGCGTGTTGCCTCCTGGATTGCAAGCAACTTGGTCTGGAGGAATACTTACTATTTCTGGTAAACCAAATTTACCTGGTACCTATAATTATACTATCACACAAACAGGAGGTTGTTTTCCTCAATCAAGATCGGGCATAATAGTTGTTAATCCAGATACTCAAATAACATTAAGCTCAGCTGTTGGTACTAATAACCAAGCACCACTTTGTATAAACACTGCAATTACTAGTATTAATTATTCTACTACAAGTGCAACGAGTGTTGTAATTAGTTCCGGTCGTTTACCAAATGGAGTAAGTCAGGTTTTTGATCAGGTGAATCAAACGTATAGAATATCAGGTACGCCAACCGAGTCTGGAGTATTCAGCTTTACTATTTTAGCAACTGGAAATTGTGTAAGTGCTACAACTAATGCAACCATAACTGTTAAGCCAAACGCAACTATAAGCTTAACCTCGGGTACTGCAACCAATACTATATGTATTAATAAAGCAATTGTGACACCTATTGTATATAGTACCACTTTTGCAAATTCAGTCTCCTTAATTGGTAATTTACCTACAGGCGTATTAGCTACAATTGATAATACTACTAAGCAATTAACAATTAGTGGAACTGCTACGCAGTTTGGAACTTTCACTTATACTGTGGTTGCACAAGGGGATTGTGCAAGCGCATCCACTACTGGAACCATTACGGTGAAGCCCGATGTTGCCATTGCATTAAATTCTGGAACATCAACACAAACAATTTGTATTAATAGGGTATTAACTAATATTGTTTATGATATTAGTAATGAGACAGGTTTAATTAGTTTAAGTACGCAATTCCCAGCAGGTGTAACTGGAACGTATAGTGCTACAACGCATCAATTTATTATTAGTGGAACACCAACACAGTCCGGAACCTTTACTTATACTATTACTGCAATAGGTGCTTGTGCAACAGCAACTGCTAGTGGTACAATTACAGTAAATCCAGACGCTACAATTACTTTAGTTGGCGGCACTGCTACCAATACGATTTGTATAAATAATCCTTTAATTACACCAGTTGTTTATAGAACAACAACAAGTGCAACAGAAATTAGGATAGTTGCAGGATCATTACCTGGAGGATTAACCGGAATTTATAGTCCAACTACCTTGCAGTTTACAATTAGTGGAACTGCAACGCAGTCAGGTACCTTTACATATACTATTGCTACTTTTGGTGGTTGTGTAACATCATCTACAACTGGTACTATTACGGTTAAACCAGATACTCAAATTGCATTAACCTCTTCGCCAACTACTAATGCACAAGCAATTTGCATTAATACCTTATTAACTAATATTACTTATGCAACACAAAATGCAAATACAGTAACCATTCCTAGTTTGCCACCTGGTATTAATTATACTTTTAGTGCAACTACACAATTGGTAACTATTAGCGGTGTGCCTACACAGTCGGGTACCTTTACCTATACCATTATTGCCTATGGCGATTGTTTAAGTGCAACCACAACAGGTACCATCACTGTAAAGCCTGATGCTACAATTACACTTGTTGGAGGTACTGCAACCAATACTATTTGTATTAATAATCCATTACCTACAATTGTAAAATACAGATCCACTTCTAGTACTACCGACATTCATATTATTGCAGGCCGACTTCCTGGTGGACTTGTGCCAAACTATAATCCATTAACACAAGAGTATACTATTAGTGGTGTTGCAACAGAGTCGGGCACCTTTACTTATACCATTGCAACTTTTGGTGATTGCGTTACTGCAACTACAACAGGAACAATAACGGTTAAGCCAGATACTCAAATTGCATTAACCTCTTCGCCAACTACTAATGCGCAAGCAATTTGTATTAATACCTTATTAACTAATATTACTTACACAACACAAAATGCAAATACAGTAACCATTCCTAGTTTGCCACCTGGCATTAATTATACTTTTAGTGCAACTACACAATTAGTTACTATTAGCGGTGTGCCTACACAGTCGGGTACCTTTACCTATACCATTATTGCCTATGGCGATTGTTTAAGTAAAACTACCACAGGAACTATTACGGTAAAACCTGATGCTACAATTACACTAGTGGGCGGTACTGCAACCAATACAATTTGTATTAATAATCCATTACCAACAATTGTAAAGTATAGGTCCACTTCAAGTACTACCGACATTCATATTATTGCAGGCCGACTTCCTGGTGGACTTGTGCCAAACTATAATCCTTTAACACAAGAGTATACTATTAGTGGTGTTGCAACAGAGTCGGGCACCTTTACTTATACCATTGCAACCTTTGGTGATTGTGTAACTGCAACTACAACAGGTACAATAACAGTTAAACCAGATACTCAAATTGGAATTACATCTGGTGTGAACTCAAATAATCCGTCGCTTTGTATAAATACCATTTTAACTAATATTAGGTATGGCACTCAAAATGCAAATACGGTAAGTATAACAGGACTTCCAGGTGGCATATCTTATACCTTTAGTTCCACTACTCAATCGGTGGTAATTAGTGGAACGCCTACTCAATCGGGCACTTTCACTTATACCGTTGTAGCATATGGCGATTGTTTAAGTGCCACTACTACAGGAACTATTACTGTTAATGAGAACTTTATTAATTTAAGAAGACCAATAACTGAAACCTGTATCAATACGCCGCTTACAACTATTGTATATGATATTCTTTATGCCGATGCTGCTACATTAACAGGTAATTTGCCTTTTGGTGTTACATGGACTTATAGTACTACAACAAGACAATTATCCATTAGTGGTGTGCCAACAAACTCGGGTGTATTTACTTATACCATTACTACGGTAGGAGGTTGTGCAACAAAAACTGTAACCGCTTCCATGACGGTGAACCCAGATAATACCATTACATTAACTTCTGTACCATCTTCCACAACACAGGTGGTAGGCATTAATACCCCAATAGTGGATATTGTTTATTTAACTACGGGGGCAACCAATGTAAGAGCACTTAACTTGCCAAGAAATATTCAGCAAAGTTATGATGCACAAACACATGTGTTTAGAATTTTTGGAACTTCAAACGAAGCAGGTACCTTAACCTACACTGTAGTATTAGATGGTGGTTGCGGTGTGATATCTACAACTGGTTCACTTGATATTAAACCAAATAATACCATCACGCTTTCTTCAACAACAGGAGCCGAAGCGTGTATTAATATTGCAAATGTAAATGTGGTATATAAAACTACACTTGCCACTGGAGCAACTATTACCAATACATTACCAACTGGTTTAACAGGCCACTGGTTGGTAAGAGGTGCCGATAGTTTATATGTAATTAGTGGTATTCCAACACAAGCAGGAACTTTTAATTATACGATAACATTAACGGGAGGTTATGGAAATATTACCATGCAAGGGACTTTATTAATAGATCCTACTACAGTGGCGGGTAACATTGCAAGTAGTGCTAGTATCATTTGTAATAACACTACGCCTCCAACAATTAGTGTATCTGGAAATGTGGGTAATACTTTTAAATGGCAAAGCTCTACCGACGGAATTACTTATACCGATATAAGTCCTGCACAAACTAATAGTAGTATTAGTAGTACGGTAAATAATGCAGCTCCTGGAAGTACACAAGTAACTACCTATTATAAAGTAATTGTTCAAAGTGGAGTATGTCCTAGTCAAATTACAAATCCAGTAACTATAAAAGTAGATCCTACTTCACAAGTAGGTGCTATTGCTGCAATCCAAAAAATACAAGAGTGGTGTATTAATAGTCCAGCAATGGCTGTTACCATTCCAACTAATGTTGGAAATATTGTATGGCAAACTGCTTCAAGTTTAACTGGTCCATTTACTACTATTAATGGTCAAACTGGAAACACACTTCCATCAAACCGAATCCCAACAACAGCTCCAGGCGTATTGTATTATAAGGCAGTTGTAACAAGTGGAGTATGTCCAGCAATAAACTCAGATATTGTAAAAGTAACTACCGACGCTGCTACCGTTCCAGGAAATGTTTATTTCTTAAAAGGAAGTTCTCCAATTTGTAATAATGGTGATAAGCCAACTGTGTCCATAACAAATAATGTTGGTGATAATATTGTATGGCAGGTGTCAGGATCTACTTCAACATCGGTTCCAATTAGTACGCTTAGTTATGCTAATACTACCCAAACAGGAAACTTATTAAATAGTGCTATAGATAATACTGCTCCTGGTGTTAACTCCAACTTTAAATATTATAGAGCTGCTGTTAAAAACGGAGTTTGTAATGTAGAATACACACAACCTATTGAATTGGAAGTAATACCAACGCCAGTAGTAACAAGTGCAATTTCAAATGAGCGTTGCGGACCGGGTACTGTAAAATTATTAGGAGTATCTAATTTAGGTGAAGTAAACTGGTTTGATGCAACAACCGGTGGTACTGCAATTGGAGTGGGCGGTATTTTTGTAACCCCTGTAATTAGTGAAACTACAAATTATTATGCAGGTGGTTTATACCGAGGATGTGCTTCTGTAAGTAGATTATTAGCGGTTGCAAAAGTAAAAGAAGTGCCAACTATTACAACCGTAACTAGTGCATCTAATTGCGGTCCTGCAACATTAAATTTAAATGCAGTTCAAAGTAGTGGTGTAATTAATTGGTTTGCCGATGAAATTGGTGGCAATAGTATTAATGCAACTCAAAATTATACAACTCCTTTACTTAAAAAGACAACTACATATTATGTAGAAGCTACTTTAAATGGATGTACCACTGTTAATAGAACACCAGTGATTGCTACCATTTTTGAAGTGCCTGTTGTGAAGCCATTAGCTGAGCCAGTGAGTTTATGTATTGGTAAGAAAATTAGTTTATCCAATAATGCATCACTTGGTTTGCCACCTTATTCTTATACTATTTATTTAGACAATGATAATTTAATTGGTCAAACCGATGGTACCATTATTGGCGTAAAAGATGGTGCTACTAATGTTTACTTTAATGTGAAAGATAAAAATGGTTGTGTATCCTTAAATTCAAATACATTTAAGATTACGACTTTCCAGCCAATACCATCTCAAAGCTTTAACTACCAAGCGTATTATTTAGACAACTTTATTATTCCAACTAAAAAGGATACAGGCTATGTAATGTACAATTGGCAACCACCAATGTATTTAAATTCTTACACTAAAGCCGATCCAACTTTTAATAGTGCATTTACAACAGATTATATTTTAGTTAGAACCGATACCACTACAAAATGTACTGTTGCCGATAGCTATCATATAGATGTTACCAAGGACTTTATTTTTGATTTACCAAATGCATTTACACCAAATGGGGATGGGTTAAATGATGTAATAAAGCCAGAAGCAAATGCAGGAATTGAAAGCTTGCACTTAATGATATTTAATCGTTCGGGTAAACTTATTTTTGAAACCAAGGATAAGAACGAAGGTTGGGATGGTAAATATGGTCAAGTGTTACAAGACGCTGACGTGTATTATTGGATAGTAGATTATGTAACTAAAGCAGGACAACAACGAAAAAAATCAGGTTCGTTCTTGTTATTAAAATAAAAATGTAATTGGGTAAGTATTTATACATATTATTAAGTTTCGTTTTATTAAGCAGTATTGCCTACTGCCAGGACGTTATATTGTCTCAGCCTTTTGCTGCCAGTCAATATCAAAACCCTGCAGGTGTTGGTGGTAGCGAGTATGACAATCGTTTTCAGGCAGTGAATAAGTCACAAATGATAGACGGGAATAGTTTATACAGATCTTATGTGCTTTCTTTTGATACACGTTTAAATAAAGATTTAGAGAATAGTAAAAACTACTTAGGTATTGGTGGTCAAATAATATCAGACCAGTTAATGTCTGGTATTATGCAAAACAATTATATCTCCCTTAACCTAGCTTATCACATATTTTTGGATTACAAATTAAATAGTGATTTGTCCTTAGGTTTTGGTAGTACACTTGCCTCTATTTATTTGGATAAATCTAAATTACGCTTTAATGACCAGTACGATTATAGGGCCATACTGATTAATCCGTCATTAGAGAATTTAAATTCTAGTGCAACTGCTTTAACAACTAATGCAGGAGTGGTTTACACAAGGCATAGTGAGTTTAGTTTTTTTCAAGCAGGTTTTATGACTTATTTAAATTCAAAACCAAATGTAACTAGCTCGCCTTTTGTCAAAGCCGAGAATTTAAAATACAGGGCCTTTATGAATGCCGAAGTGCCTTTTGTAAATGACAATTCCTTATTATTTTATTTTAACTATTTAAATAAAAACAATTTATCTCAACTTTATTTTGGTGCCTTAATGGGACTTCCGGTAAATAAGGATGAGGACTATTTATTTAAAATGTATTTAGGATGTTTTTATAGACTAGGAGAGGCTTATGTTCCAACCATTTCCTTTATTTCCAAAAAGAGTACATTTGGAGTGAGTTACGATGTATACAGCAATACTATTTCAGGTGCTGATTTAAAACAAAGTGGCTTTGAACTAAGTTATTCCCGAAAATTTGGGCAACTTAGAAAAAACAGATATCGCACAATATTTGATTAGTACTATTAAAAATCAATAGAGCAGTTTACCCATTCTGGATCAAAATTACTATTATACTTTCTGTAAAAATTCAATGCAGGTTCATTCCAATCTAAAGCCTGCCAATTCATTCCTTTAAAGTTTTTTGATTTTGCTTCTACAATTAAAGCATCAAATAATAAGCTGCCAATTTTATTACCCCTCATTTTCTCCGACACTACTAAGTCTTCTAAATACATTCTTTGACCTTTCCAGGTGGAATAGCGAATGTAATATAAAGCCATCCCTTCCACTTTTCCATTCACTTCTGCTACAAGTGCCCACCAAACAGGGGTAGGTCCAAATCCACTTTCGACAAAATGTTCAAAACTTACCACCACTTGCTCTGGTGCTTTTTCGTAAAGCGCTAATTCATGAATTAATTGCATCATGCTTTCGCAGTCTTGTTTTACAGCAGGTCTTATTTTAATTTCCATAAAGTATAAATGGGGAGTGCTATTTTATTTTGATGCATTTGATAATGCTTGCTCTAAATCGGCTTGTAAGTCCTCTATGTTTTCAATCCCAACGCTCATTCTTATTAATCCGTCGGTGATACCGTATTTTTCACGCTCCAATTTTGGAATAGACATATGAGTCATACTAGCTGGATGAGACACCAAAGTATCTACAGTACCCAGGGATACAGCACGGGTACAAATTTCAACAGCGTTAATAAATTGCTTACCTGCTTCCAAGCCTCCTTTTAACTCAAAACTAATTAAAGGGGCATGCTGCTTCATTTGTTTATTAGCAATATGATGATGTGGATGGGTTGTAAATCCAGTATAATTTACATGCGCAATAGCTGGGTGATTTTGTAAATAGTTGGCTACTAAATTTGCATTAGTACAATGTTTTTCCATCCTTAATTCCAAAGTTTTCATTCCCTGAATTAATAAGTAAGCGTCAAATGCATTGCTATTACCACCTAATAGTACATGCCATTTCCAAACCTTAGTATGCATAAAGTCCAAATCCTTTCCTAAAAGTACACCGTGTAAAGCACTACCATGTCCGTTTAAAAATTTAGTGGCAGAGTGAAAAACAAAGTCGGCACCTAATGCAAAAGGTTGTTGCAAATAAGGTGTAGCAACCGTGTTATCTACAGAAACTTTCACGCCATTTGCATGTGCTATTTTGCAAATAGCCTCAATGTCTACGCATTGCAATGTAGGATTGGCGGGAGTTTCAAGATGTATTAATTTAGTATTTGGGTTGGCATTTAAAGTTGCTAATAATAAAGCCTCATCATGAATATCAATTAAAATAATTTTTACACCAGCTTCACTTAATACTTTTTGCATGAGTTCCTGAGATCCTCCGTATAGTGAATAATGTGAAATTAAAGCGTCGCCTGCGCTAAGGTTACTAAAAAATAAAGTTGTCATAGCCGCTTGACCACTTGCATGTAATAATGCCTTTACTTTTAATGGTGTGCCATCGGCATTATGAATACCACGTGCCTCTAATGCTTCTATAGTTTGTTCGGCTGCAGTAAAAGTGGGATTGCCCCAACGGGAGTATAATCTGGTTTTATCATTTCCTTTAAAACGGTCCATACCTTCCTCGGCCGAATTAAAAGTGAACGTAGAGGTTGCGTAAATAGGAGTGGTATGGGAAAAATTATCGTTCTCATGACTCGCAGTGTGTAGCGTTATAGTGCTAACGCCTTTCAAATTTTGCTTTCCCATATTTAAAATATTTTAGTAAGTGTAATTTAAACTTAAATAGTTTAGTAAGCCCATTTAACCCAAGCTGCTCCCCAAGTAAAACCTCCTCCAAAAGCAGCAAGTATTAAATTGTCGCCTTTTTTTAATTGGGACTCCCATTCCCATAAACAAAGTGGAATAGTAGCTGCAGTGGTATTGCCATACTTTTGAATATTTATCATCACTTTTTCCTTGGGAATGCCTGCTCTATTAGCAGTTGCATCAATAATTCTCAAATTTGCTTGATGTGGGACTAGCCAAGTTATATCGTCTCCAGTTAATTTGTTTTTCTCTAATAGTTCGGCAGTTACATCGGCCATACCTTTTACTGCAAATTTAAAAACGGGTTGCCCATCCTGAAAAGCGTAATGTTCTTTTGCTAGCACCGATTCAACGCTTGCTGGTTTTAAACTTCCACCTGCTTTAATATGTAAATAATCTCTTCCACTACCATCACTTTTTAAAATGGCATCTTGAAAACCGTTTTCATCTGAACTTGGTTCCAATAAAACCGCACCTGCACCATCGCCAAAAATAATACAAGTGGCACGGTCGGTATAATCAATAATAGAACTCATTTTATCTACTCCAATAACCAATACTTTTTTATATCTACCCCCTTCAATAAAAGAGGCGCCCGTATTTAAAGCAAACAAAAAGCCACTACAAGCTGCTCCTAAGTCAAATCCAAATGCATTTTTTGCCCCAATTTTATCGCCAATTATATTTGCAGTGGCAGGGAATACCATATCCGGAGTTACCGTTGCACAAATAATACAATCAATCTCCAATGGGTCTAAATTCTTTTTGCGTAGAATTTCCTCTACGGCTTTAACGGCCATGTCAGAACTTGCCTTTCCTGGTTCTCTTAATATTCTACGCTCCGAAATACCAGTTCTGGTTCTAATCCATTCATCATTGGTATCCACCATTTTTTCAAGGTCAAAATTGGTCAATTTTGTCTCTGGCACATAGCCTCCAACCGAGGTAATTGCTGCTCTAAGTATTTGTGACATGGGCACTTGTTTAATTTGGCTTACAAATATCCTAATTTTTGGCTAAGAAAAGGCTCAAAAGTCTATTTTTCATGCGTTATGCGTTAATTTTGAACCAGTATGATCGCATTTTTAAGAGGCAATTTTGTGCAATTAACCCCAGCTAAATTAATAGTAGATGTGGGTGGAGTTGGCTATGAAGTAAACATTAGCTTAAATACCTATGAAGCCATTTCAAAAAAGGAGTCGGGACAACTGCATACTTATTTGCATATCACCGAAAATGCACAAGTGCTTTTTGGTTTTCATGAATTACAGGAAAAGGAACTTTTTTTACATTTAATAAGTGTGTCTGGTGTTGGTGCAAGCACGGCAAGAATGATGTTGTCAGGAATGCAACCCGAAGAAATTATTAGAGCTATTGTTCAAGGCGATGCAAGACAATTAGAGGCCATTAAAGGTATTGGCAAAAAATCCGCAGAAAGATTAGTGTTGGAGCTCAAAGAAAAACTTTCAAAAATTAGTATCAATAATAATCCATTAGGAGGTTTTGCTTTAGTGAATCAAAATCCACACCAGGATGCTATCCAAGCTTTAGTTGCTTTAGGTATACAAAAAGCAATTGCTGAAAAAGCAGTAGATAAAACTATTAAATCCGAAGGAGATCAATTAAGTCTGGAGGCACTAATTAAAGTGGCCCTTAAGAATTGTTAATTCGTAATTAAAATTCATTGAAACTATATCAAGTTATTTTGTGTGCGGCTTTATTGCTCTTTACAAGAGGGCAATTAGTTGCGCAATCTACAAAAAACTTGAGTGTAGATACTTCCAAAAAAATAAATGACACTTTAAGATATCCAATTAAAGATAGACGTGGCGATTACCTTTCTCAGCCAAGTAATAATCCATTTGATTTAAGGGATACTAGCTTTATAAAACGCAATGTTGAATACGATCCGGTTACAAAACAATATTTTATTAGAGAGTTTGTAAATGGCAGACTTGTAAAAGTGCCTGCTGCATTAAGTTTTAATGAATATTGGAAATTAAAATCCGAAAAAGACGAGAAGGCTTATTTTTTACAAAGGGCAAATTCATTGGGTGTTTTAAACCGAAAAATTAGCCGACCTAAAGCAAAGGTTTTTGATAGTTATTTTGATAGATTGTTTGGTAAAACAGGGTCAGATTTAAAATTAGATTTCAAACCAGTTGGTGAAATTAATATTAAAGCAGGTTACCAGGGGCAAACAGTAATGAATCCAACATTACCCGAGCGAGCACGTTCCAATGGTGGTTTTGATTTTGATGCAAGTACTAATTTTAGTATGAATGCAAGTATTGGAGACAAACTAAAATTCCCAGTAAATTTTAACACTTTATCTAACCTAGGTTTTGATAATCAAATAAAATTAAATTACAAAGGCAAAAAAGACGAAATCATAAAAAGCATTGAGGCAGGAAATATTAATTATGTTTCAAGAAGTGTATTAATACCAAGCACTCAAAATTTATTTGGTCTAAAAACGCAATTACAATTTGGTAAATTATTTGTTACTGCTGCCATTGCCAATCAAAAATCGCAACGCCAATCCATGAATTTACAAGGAGGGGCAAGCACTCAAAAGTTTCAAAAACGATTGGATGATTATGAGGAAAACAGACACTTTTTATTATCTCAATATTTTAGAAACAATTTCAATAAGGCCATGGCCTCTTTGCCAATTGTAAATTCACAGGTTCAGATAAAAAGAATTGAAGTATGGGTAACCAATCGAAATGGTTCCACCACCAATGTTAGAGATGTGGTGGGACTTGCAGACTTGGGGGAGCCAAAACCACATAATAATAAATGGCAGGGTAGCGCAAATCCATACCCAGATAACAGTGCTAATAATTTATATAGTACCCTTGCAAATAATACAGCATCTAGAAATTCATCTGGCATTGCATCCATTTTAACATCGGAAGGGCTTAGCGCTGCAGAGGATTATGAACGCACTTTTGCAAGAAAACTTACCGAAAATGAATATTATTTTAATCCACAAATAGGATTTCTGTCTTTAAATATTCCATTACAACCCGATGAGGTTTTAGGAGTTGCTTTTCAGTACACTTATAATGGAAAAGTTTTTCAAGTAGGTGAATTCTCGGACAATGTTGCTTTAAATCCTAATAATGGTGTGCAGCAAATTATGTTTTTAAAATTATTAAAAGCAACTACACAACGAACCGATTTGCCTATTTGGGATTTGATGATGAAAAACGTTTACTCCTTGGATTTATTTGGTTCTATTCAACAACAAGATTTTCAATTAAATGTAATGTATGATGCACCTGGCTCGGGGTTGAAAAGATATTTACCCGTAACCAATGCTGCAGTGAGTGGTCAATCATTAATTAAAATTTTACAATTAGATAGACTAAACAATCACAACGATCCGCAACCCGATGGCATGTTTGACTATGTAGAAGGCTATACTGTTTTGTCAAAAATGGGTCGTGTGGTATTCCCCTTACTTGAACCTTTTGGGGAGGACTTAAAAAATATTGCATTTAAAGGACTTGATACCAACATCGTTAATAAATATATATTCCCACAATTGTACCGAAATATTAAATCCGATGCACAAACCTATACCAACTTGGACAGGTTTGTTATGGAAGGTCAAGTAAAAGGAAGTAGTGGTGGGGCAGAAATTAGTTTAAATGCATTTAATGTACCGCCAGGTTCGGTGAGTGTAAGAGCTGGGGGACAAATATTAAAAGAAGGAGTAGACTACATTGTTGACTATGGCTCGGGCACTGTTAGAATTATAAATCCTGGTATTTTAAGTTCAAATATTCCTGTAAATGTTTCCTTTGAAAATAATTTAGGATTTGGATTTCAAGAACGTGGATTTAGGGCTTTACGCTTGGACTATATGGCCAGTAAGAATTTTAATTTTGGATTTTCAAGTGAACGTTTAAGCGAAAGACCATTTTTTACTAAAACTAATTATGGATCTGATCCAATTAAAAATGCGATGTATGGGTTTGATTTTAATTTCAAATCCGAAGTACCAGCAGTTACAAGGTTAGTAAACAAATTGCCTTTTTACAAAACCAATGCAAAGTCATACATCACTGCTAATGGTGAAGCTGCTTATTTGCAACCTGGTCATGCGCAACAAATTGGCAAAGGAGGAACTGGTGTTGTTTATTTAGATGATTTTGAATCTACAAGAACCGATATTGATTTACGTTTTCCTTTTACATCTTGGGCATTGGCCTCTACTCCAATGGATAGGTTTGTTGAAGGTAAATTATCAGACAATATAGACTACAATAAAAACAGAGCAAGAATTGCTTGGTATACTATTGAGCCTACACTTCAGGACAGGAATAGTCCTAACAATCCATTAGGTGGAACACCTGCATTAATTAGTGATCCAAGGGTTAGACAGGTTTTTACCAATGAGTTATTTCCAAATAAAACCACTAATTTAACCGACGTTCAGCTTCCTACTTTTGATTTAACTTATTATCCAAAAGATAGAGGTCCTTACAATTATAATTACAATGATTTAGACGGTACAGGGAAATTTAAAAATCCTACCGATAAATGGGGTGGTGTGATGCGTGCATTAGATCAAACCGATTTTGAAACTAGCATTATTGAATATGTAGAATTTTGGGTGCAGGATCCGTTTTTAAAATCACCTGCTAGTAAAGGAAAATTAGTTTTGAATTTAGGTAATGTAAGTGAAGATATTTTAAGGGACGGGCGTCGTTTTTATGAAAATGGAATGCCAACACCAACCATACCTGCACAAATTGATAGTTCGGTATGGGGTAAGGTTCCTGTAAATCCAATACAGGTAACCAATGCATTTAGTAATAACGCCGAAGATAGAAAATTTCAGGATGTGGGACTAGATGGCATGAACGATGAAGAAGAGCGTTTAAAAAGAGCTAGTATTATTAGTAAAATCACAAATCCATTGGTGGCGCAACAGTTTACTAAAGATCCTTCCGCGGACAACTATGTGTGGTATCGTGATGCCCAATATGATGCTGGAAATGTTGGAATATTAGGTAGGTATAAATATTTCAATAATCCACAAGGCAACTCTGCAATTGCAGGAACTAGTCAATTTAGTAGTGCTGCAACTTTGCTACCCGATAATGAGGATTTAAATAGAGACAATACTTTAAATGAAACTGAAGCCTATTTTGAATATGAAATTCCAATTCAAAAAAATGGGATGGGTGTAGGTACTACCAAATATGTAACCGACGCAAAAACAGTAAATGTGACACTGGCCGACGGAACTAAGAGTGTTGAAAATTGGTATTTATTTAGAGTGCCAATTAAATCTTATTCCGATGTGGTGGGTGGTATTAAGGATTTTAAATCCATTCGTTTTTTAAGAATGTATTTAACTGGTTTCGAAGATTCTATTACACTTCGTTTTGCCAAATTCGGATTGGTAAGAAATCAGTGGAGACAATATATGTATGATGTAGACAGTACTGGTAATTATACACCTATAAGTGGAAGTAATAATTCAACTGTTAATACACTTGCAGTAAGTATTGAGGAAAATAGTAGTAGAACTCCAGTAAACTATATTATTCCACCAGGTATTGAACGTGTTCAATTATTAAGTAATAATGGTGTGAATTTATTGCAAAACGAGCAGGCCTTAAGTGTTCAACTATATAATTTACAAAAGGGAAAAACTCCTAGAGGGGTATTTAAAACAATGAATATAGACATTCGTAGATATGGAAAGTTGTCATTGTTTTTGCATGCCGAAAATAAAAATAATATTACCAGGTCAGAGCAAAGTGCTATTACAGCAGTAATAAGAATGGGTCAAGATTTTCAGAATAACTATTATGAAATTAGAATTCCATTAACTACAACTGCTCAAAAAACGTATTCAAGTGCTGAGGCTAATTTAGTATGGCCTGCAGCAAATGAATTGAATTTAAGTTTAATTGACCTAATAAATTTAAAGTTGGACAGAGATAAACAACATTATTCCTATACCTCTAAATTTTCAAAATTACAGTCCAATAATCAAAGGTATTCGGTGATGGGTAATCCTAATTTAGGAGAGATAAGAGGGGTTATGATTGCTTTTGAAAATACATCTAACTTGCAAACCATTGACGCCGAAGTGTGGGTAAATGAATTAAGATTATCTGAATTAGATGAACGTGGATCTTGGGCTGCCATTGGAAGGATGGACTTAGTTATGGCAGATTTAGGTACGCTTGCAATATCGGCCAATAACCGCACTGCAGGCTTTGGTGCTATTGAACAAAGCATTAATCAAAGAGCTAAAACAGGACTTACTCAAATTGATATTGCAACAAATATTGAGGCAGGAAAATTATTACCAAAAGCAGTGAAATTATCACTTCCTGTATTTGCAAGCATCAATAAATCAATTGAAACACCACTTTTTGATCCATTTGACAAAGACATTTTATATCAGGATAAAATGAATGCATTAAGTGGTGCTAAAAAGGATTCGGTTCGCAATGCATCGGCAGATCAAACCACAATAAAAACTTTAAACTTTACCAATGTAAGGTTCCTTCCATCGGCTAAAACAAATTTGTTAAGCATAAGTAATTTAGATTTTAGCTATTCCTATTCGCAGTTAACACAAACAAGTCCTTTAATACAGGAAAATTTAATGGTAAAGCAAAGAGGTGCCATTGGGTATACCTATAACCACAATGCAAAATCGATAGAACCATTTAAGAAAATATTAAAAACTGCTTCGCCTTGGCTTGCTTGGGCTAAGGATTTCAATGTAAACCCTGCTCCAAGTTTAATTAGTTTTAGAACCGTGTTAGACAGACAATATGGCGAGTTCACACCAAGGGTAGTGAGTTCCTATGATGGTACTACCGATAAAGTAGAAACTACTTATAATAAATACTTTACCATGGTTAGGCTTTTTAATATGAGATGGCCATTAACTAGGTCATTAAATATGGACTTTAATGCAACCATGAATTCAAGGATAGACGAACCTGATGGGCCTATTAATACAAAGGCAAAACAGGACTCCATAAACAGAATGTTATTTGGTGGGGGGCGTAATACTTTATACAATCAGCGTTTTACCATGCGCTACGATTTGCCTACCAATAAAATTCCTTTAACCAATTGGATAAATTCAAGTTATAACTTTGCAACAAACTACAATTGGATTGGCGCAAGTAGGTTGGCACAAACCTTAGGAAATACTATTGAAAATACATTGTCGCAACAAATTACTACTCAGTTTAATTTTGCTAGCTTGTATAGTAAATCAAAATTCATTAATGCTGCTCTTAATAGTAATTACAATGGAAGCAGACCTATAATTACTAATCCTTTAGAAACTAAAATTTTAATAACCAAGCAAGAGGCACTTGCAGGAAAAACAGGTAAGGCTAGAGATAGTGCATTTAAGGCATGGAAAGAAGCTAGGCGTATGGAACGTGTTGCTCAAAGATTATTAAAAGCAAATGAACCCGTTAATGTTCCAAATTTTGTGAAGCCATTTGCGAAGTTGATTACAATGGCTCAAACCGCAAATATTGACTATTCTGAAAATTTTAATAGTAGGCTTCCTGGTTATATGTCTGGAGTACAATTTTTAGATAAAACATTTACAGGTTTATCGCCAAACATTGACTACATGTTTGGTAAGCAACCCGATACTTCCTGGTTAAACACGCAGGCTAAAAAAGGATTTTTAACAAAGGATCCGGCATTTAATATGGTGTTCAGACAAACTTTTGATCAAAAGTTATCTGCAAGAATTTTATTAGAGCCAATAAAATCTTTAGTCATTGATATTAATTTTAATAAAACATTTTCTAAAGAATATTCAGAATTATATAAGGATACTAGTTTTGCATATACTGGGGTAAGGACCCATGCCAATCCCTTATCGGCTGGGGGCTTTAATATTAGTTATATGGCTTTGAATACTTTCTTTGAAACACATGACCCTAATGTTATTTCATTACAGTTCAAGGCATTCCAAAACTATCGAACCATTATTTCGCAGAGGCTTGGAACTAATGTAGATCCTAGTGGATATGCATTGGGTTATGGCAAATACGCGCAGGATGTATTAATTCCAGCATTTATTGCTGCCTACACAGGCCAAGACCCTAAAAAAGTTTCTTTAATTAATGAAAATAATAGTAGCATAAGGTCCAATCCATTTACAGGAATGATACCAAAGCCCAATTGGTCTATTATGTATAGTGGGCTATCAAAATTACCAGCCTTGTCTGAGTATTTCACAAACATTACCATAAGTAATGGTTACAACGGCAATCTGTCTATGAATAGTTTTAGTAGTTCCTTAAATTTTGTAGATGATATTACTAAGCGTGGAACACCAACTTTCTTAGATCCAATAAGTGGAAATTATATTCCATATTTTTTAATACCAAACGTAACTATAAGTGAGCGAATGGAGCCACTAATAGGCTTAAATGTGACAACAGTAAACCAATGGTCGCTTAGGTTTGAATACAAAAAAAGTAGAATGCTTTCCTTAAGCTTAGTGGACTATCAATTAAGCGAAAACAATAGTAAGGAATGGGTGATGGGAGCAAGCTGGCGAAAAAAAGGTTTAAGACTTCCGTTTTTTATTCCGGGTTTAAACAATGCAAAACTAAACAATGATCTCACATTCCGATTTGATATGTCTATGCGTGATGTATTTAATAGCAATAGCAGGTTAGATCAAACTAATGCATATGGTACTGGTGGCCAAAAAGAAATAACATTGCAACCTTCTATTGATTATGTATTAAATAGTAAAATTAATTTAAAATTCTTCTTTGATCAACGAAGGGCCACGCCTTACATTTCTTCCTCACCTCCTATTATTAATACAAGGGCGGGTATTAATGTAAGAATAGCTTTATAATTTTAGGACTGTTTGGTAAAGGCCCATTTAATCATAGTTTTCCAGCTAACTTTTTTGCCATACATTAATATACCTGTACGGTAAATTTTTCCACTTAACCATGTGGTAAATAAAAATCCACCAATAAGTAAAGTCATGCTTAAAGCAAGTTCCCAATAGCTTACTGCACTAGGAACACCATAAGCAATTCTTGCCATCATCACCATGGGGGAACTTAAAGGAATAATACTTGCCCAAAAGGCCAAAGGTGTATTTGGATTTTGGGTGACCATATTGGTTATGATATAAGAAAATATTATGGGCATAGTAATTGGGAAAACCAAACTTTGAGCATCTTGTGGATCCTCGTTTACCACACTTCCTACCGCAGCAAATAAAGCAGAATAAAATAAGTAACCCCCTAAAAAATAAAACACAAAGCAGGATAATATCAATGGCCAATTTGCTGTTGCAATAGTATGTTGCATATTGTAAATGCGCATGGCCGATTCACTAGCTTGCGCCATACCCATTTGTCCATTACTTTGTTGTAAGGTAGTCACCTGATGTTGAATATCGGCTGGAAGTAATCCCATTCCAATACTGGTTAAACTAATAATTAAAACAATCCAAAGTGCAAACTGTGTAAGACCAACTGCGCCAATACCAATTATTTTACCAAGCATTAATTCAAAAGGTTTTACACTGCTAATAATTACCTCGGCTATGCGGTTTGTTTTTTCTTCCATTACACCACGCATTACCATAGTGCCATAAATAAATAAAGTAATATAAATTAAAAAACCACTTGCATAACCAATGCCCATAGCAAGTCCTGCATTACTTTCCTTACTCACATTTCCTTTGTCTTCATAAGCTTTCAGTTCTGCTACCTGAGATGCTTTATGAATAGAGTCCAGTGTATTTTGTTGAATACCAGCATCCTGTAATAACTGGTCTTCTATAGCGTTGTTAATTTTTTCACTTATGCTATTTTGTAACATTAGTCCCATAGACTTCTTGGATCTTAAAATATAATCCGATTTATTATTTTTTTCAAATTTGGGAAGAATTAGAATATCGGTATAGCCATTTTTGCTATAATTATTAGTGTCTATATTTTCTGGGAACTTAAATTCTATTTGGTCGGTGTTCTTTAAAGCATTTTTGACAAATCCATTTGGGTCAATCACTGCAATAGTGCGGTGCTCAATCCCAGTAGTTGATAAGTAGGCGCTACCAAAAATCAACCCCATCATAAGCAATGGCATTAAAAAAGTAACCAATAAAAAACGTTTATTTTTAACCCTTGTGGAATATTCTCTTTGTATGATTAACCAAATTTTATGCATGGTAAAAAGTATTAAATGTTTTGAAATGCTCTAGTAGTGGAATGTGTAGACTCTACCAATTTTATAAATATCTCGTTTAAAGAGGGGAGTAGTTCATTGTAGGAAACAATGCGAATATTGTTATTAATTAAATGTGATAATACTTCATTTGAATTGTTGCCGTCATTAATTTTTACAAAAATTTTGTTGACGTCTTTTCGAACTACTGTGAAAATATTGTTGTCTGAAATATTTTCTGGACTATCTGTTTCAATAGAAAATATATTTTCTTTAAAGGACTGTTTAACTTCTGCAACCGTTCCGTCTAATATTTTCTTGCCTAGGTTAACCAGTACAATATGATCGCAAATCTCTTCCACCTGTTCCATGCGGTGTGTGCTAAATATGATGGTAGACCCTTTTTTTGCCAATGCATATATTTCGTCCTTAATTAAATTGGCATTAACTGGATCTAGGCCGCTAAAGGGCTCATCTAAAATAATGAGTTTAGGTTCGTGTAAAACGGTTACCACAAACTGTAATTTTTGACTCATCCCTTTACTTAAATCCTCTACTTTTTTATTCCACCAGCTTTCCATTTCAAGCTTCTGAAACCAATACTTAATTTTCTCTGTAGCCTCGGCTTTTGATAAGCCTTTTAATTGAGCTAAGTAAAGCGCTTGTTCCCCAATTTTCATTTTTTTGTACATGCCTCTTTCCTCGGGCATATACCCAATTTTGCTAATATCTTCACTTGGCCTAAAAGGTTGTCCATCTAAAATAATGCTTCCTTGGTCCGGATAAAAAATCCCTGTTATCATTCTTAATAAGGTGGTTTTTCCTGCGCCATTAGGTCCTAATAATCCAAAAATGCTCCCTTTTTGAATGTCAAAACTAATATCGTCTACAGCTTTTTGAGTAGCATAATATTTTTTTAAATGCGATAAGCTTAATATGGGTTCCATGGAGTCTATTTTATAGTCAAATATAGCCGTAAAATAATTGCCAATCATGCCAGGTTTGTTAAAGGTTATTTTACGGGAACGGCGTTACTTAAAAAGGATAATAGGCTATATTCGTTAAAATATTTAGACTATGAGCTTAAAGAAATTAGGATACAGTTTGGTATTAATTACCATGTTACTTGGCTTTAGTAGCTGGGGGTTTTTAGTACATCGCACCATTAATCAAATAGCTATATATAACTTGCCAGTGCAGTTGAGGGCCTATTTTCATTCTGATATGAAGTACTTGGTAGAAAACGCGCCAAGACCAGATATTAGAAGAAATGCCGATAAAACTGAGGATACAAAACACTTTATAGATATAGAAATGTACGGTCAAAATGCTATTAATGAAATGCCCTTGGACTGGAATGCTGCAGTGAAGAAATACACAAAAGATAGTTTAATAAAGTATGGCTGGGGGCCGTATAATGCAATGATGCAAATGGAAAACTTAACCAATGCTTTTAAATCCAAAAACAAGGACAGTATCCTGTTTTATGCCGCAGATTTAGGACATTATCTGGGCGACTTGCATGTTCCTTTACATACCACAGTAAATTATGATGGTCAGTTAACCGGACAAAAAGGGTTACATGGCTTATGGGAATCCTTTATTCCAGACCTAAAACTAGATCAGTATACACTGTATAATAATCATAATGCTACTTATTTAAAAAATCCAGCACAAGCGCTTTGGGCAGATATTCGAAAAGCCAATGCTTTATTGCCGGAAATGCTACAAAAAGAACATGAATTAACTGCTAAGTTCACCCCCGAAACCAAGTACAAGGTTCAAATGAGGTATGGTAAAGAGACTAAAGTATATACTAAAGAGTTTGCCGAAGCATATGCACAAGCCCTAGGATCTACCATCAATGGGCAGCTAATTGCATCTGCAAATATGATTTCAGACTTCTGGTTTACCGCTTGGGTAAATGCTGGAAAGCCTGAATTAGGGGGGACTAGAGGTATTTCTGACGAGCTAAAAGCAGAATTAGAATCATACCGAAATAACTCATTGATAAAGAATGAATTATTACTTTCTAAAAAAGTAAAATCTCAGGATTAATTTAAGTTTATTTAAGTTGTAGTGCAATGGCTTGTGCAAGTTTTTGCCCATCCATTGCTGCGCTTACAATTCCTCCTGCATAACCTGCGCCTTCGGCGCATGGGTACAAATTATTTATTTGTGGATGCTGAAAACTTTCGGCCTCCCTTGGTATACGAACCGGTGAGGAGGTCCTACTTTCGGTAGCTACAACAATTGCATCGTTGGTATAATAACCTTTCATTTTTTTTCCAAAAGCTTTGAATCCTTCTTGTAACGTATGTTGTACAAAGTTGGGTAAGACCTCGCCTAAATTGGCAGGGTGCAGTCCGGGCAAGTAACTTGCGTCGGGCAAATTAGCCGAAGTCTTTTGGGTACAAAAGTCCACAAGTCGGGATGCTGGAGCCACTTGTTTGCCACCACCAAATTCGTAAGCTTTATTTTCTACATATCTTTGAAAATCAAGTAATATTAATGGGTTATTTAAATTAACACTTGAATTTAATTTTGATTTGTTTTTTACTAAAAATTCGGCTGCTGTAGCAATATCAATTTGAACTACCATGCCGCTATTGGCATAGGCATTGTCTCTTTTACTTGGGCTCCAGCCGTTCACGACAATTTCTCCAGGAGCTGTAGCTGCAGGTGCAATAATACCACCTGGGCACATACAAAAGCTAAACACGCCTCGGTCACTTACTTGCTCCACTAGGCTATAGGCTGCAGGAGGTAAACTTGGGTTACGAACCAGGCAGTGATACTGAATTGCGTCTATTACCGATTGAGGATGTTCCACCCTTACACCAAGCGCAAATGGTTTAGCCTCAATTAAAATTCCTTTTTCATGTAAAAGTTTAAATATGTCACGGGCCGAATGTCCGGTTGCAAGTAGGACGGCCTTGGCTTTAAAGATATCCCCGTCTGCAGTGGTTACATGGGTAATGGTTCCTTTTTCAATACTTAGGTCAACCAGCTTTTTTTCAAATAACACTTTTCCGCCACAAGCCTCTATCTGTTCCCGCATAGCAGTAATGATATGAGGTAATTTATTGGTTCCAATATGGGGGTGGGCTTCATATAAAATACGCTCATCGGCCCCAAACTGATAAAAAAGTCTCAGAATTTTTTCAATACTTCCTCGTTTATTACTCCTAGTATATAATTTTCCGTCACTATAAGTACCAGCCCCACCTTCTCCAAAACAATAATTGCTTTCCGGATTTACAATTCCTTCCTTGTTTAATTTGGCTAAATCTCTTCTTCTGGATCGGACATCTTTGCCTCTTTCTAATATAATTGGCCTAATGCCTAATAAAATACACTCCAGTGCTGCAAATAGTCCAGCAGGTCCGGCCCCAACTATGATAATTTCTTTTGCATTAGATGGCAAAATGGGGAAATTAATTTTATCATCAAAACGGGTACTTGGTGGCTCGTTTATAAATGCTAAAATGCTAAGGTTTATCCAAATTTGTTGACGACTTCTAGCGTCTATGGATTGCTTCAAAATATGATACCCAGTAATTTGGGTTTGAGACTTGCCTAAGGACTTAGATAAAATGTCAATAAGTGTTATTGCATTGTATGCCTCCTCGGGCTTAACGCGAAGTTGAATTTGTTGTTGCATGGGTTAGGTTTTTATCCTAAAAAAATGCCGAAAATTATGTAGAAAGTTTCGTCTAATTAAAATGGCAAATCGTCGCCAGATTCACCTGGAGGCATATCAAAATAAGTATTTTCACTAGGAGCGGTATCACCACCCAATGAAACTGCTTCCATACGCCATGCATCTAGATTGGTGATATAGTTATCTTTTCCGTCTTTATTCCACTTAGATCCCTTGATATTAAATAAAACTTTAACTGTATCCCCAATATTAAAACGATCTGGTATGGCAGTTCTGTCTTGTACACATTGAAACTTTACATAATTGGTAATGATTTTACCATTAATATCGTCCGATTTTTCTATTACAAATTCCCTTGTTTTAAAGGTTTCTTTTCTCTGAACTGTGTCGTATTTGGCAATTAATTTGCCTGTTAATTCGTAACTCATATTAGTATTTAAGTGGTTAAAGGTAGTACTTAAAGCTTAAATCATTTAAGCTTTAATAGATAAGCAAATGGGTATTAGTTTTTGGCCTAAAAAAAACTTTTAAAAAATAGTGGATAAACTTTCTTTTTATTAGAAATTGGGCTATCTTGAACGCCTGTTCTATCGAAGAAAAAAATCAAAAAACCTGTGTTTTCGGGACATGTAAAAAAAACCAAATAAAAAAGTTTTTTTTTCAACAATTGTTTTGAATATTCGCATTCTGGTTAACAATTCGATAATCAGCGCAAGTACTAGAATTATCTTATTTCACTATATAAAGGGTTCGACAGAAAATGGCTAAGAGTGCAGAATTAATTTGGAGCAATTGTTTAAAGATCATAAAAGATATTGTCGAATGGCAACATTTTAAAACATGGTTTGAACCAATTCAGCCCGTTGACTTAAAAGACAACGTGTTAATGATCCAAGTGCCTAGTCAATTTTTTTACGAGTACATAGAGGAACATTACGTTAATTTATTAGCAAAGACTTTAAAGCGAGAATTAGGAAAAGAGGCAAGATTAGAATACCGCATCATGGTGGACAGCGGTAACAATAAAAACGGATCAATGGACGTGCCTGCAAGTGGCATGAAAACATATAATAACAATGAGATGAATTTCCCATTGGTTATTGATAACCCAGTTAAGAATCCTTTTGTGATTCCAGGGTTAAAGAAAATGCAAATTGATCCTCAGTTAAACCATAATTACACATTTGACTCATTCATTGAGGGAGACTGTAACAGGGTAGCGCGCCGTGCTGGTAAAACAGTGGCCGAAAAACCAGGTGCTAACTCCTTTAATCCATTGGTTATTTATGGTGGGGTAGGTTTGGGTAAAACACATTTAGCACAAGCTATTGGGAACGACGTAAAGCGCGTTCACCCAAACAAGGTGGTTTTATATGTGAGTTCTGAAAAATTTATCAATCAATTCCAAGATCATAGTCGCAATAATGCCATCAATGATTTTATACATTTTTATCAATTGATTGATGTTTTAATTATTGATGACGTTCAGTTCTTTAACCGTGCCGAAAAATCTCAGGATGCATTTTTTGCCATCTTTAACCACTTACATCAAAGTGGCAAGCAGTTGGTATTAACTTCGGATAAAGCACCTAAGGATTTGGAGGGGTTACAAGAGCGTTTATTAAGCCGTTTCCGCTGGGGTTTAAGTGCGGATATCCAAGTGCCAGATTATGAAACGCGTATTGAGATATTAGAGAAAAAGATGAAGGCCGATGGTCTTGATATGCCTAAGGAAGTAGTGAAGTATGTGGCATATAATATTAACACAAATGTTAGAGAATTAGAGGGCGCTTTAATATCCTTATTAGCGCAGTCCTCATTGAATAAAAAGGAAATAGACGTTGAATTAGCTAAAAAGGTACTCCGTAACTTTGTGAAAACAAGTAGTAAGGAAATTACCATTGACGCCATACAAAAAATGGTATGTGAATTCTTTGAAGTGCCATATGACAAACTTTTACAAAAAACGCGTAAGCGTGAAATTGTGCAAGCACGTCAAATTACTATGTATTTAGCAAAAGCATTTACTAAAAACTCATTAAAAACTATTGGTGAGCATTTTGGTGGACGTGATCACACTACTGTGATTCACTCTTGTCAAACGGTGAAGGACTTAATGGATACGGACTCTATGTTTAGAGAAAATGTGATGGAGCTTACGCAGAAGGTACAGTTGGCTGCGATGTAATTGAAAACAAATAAATTGCACAAAAGCGGGTGCTTGAAAAATATATTGGACCGGAATGAACTTTATTTAGTTTATTCCGGTCTTTTTTTAGGAATTTAAAGAAACCCTGCTTATTTTTGCACCCCTCGAAAGAGGTTCGGAGGAGAGGTGGATGAGTGGCTGAAATCAGTAGTTTGCTAAACTGCCGTACGGGTTAAACTGTACCAAGGGTTCGAATCCCTTCCTCTCCGCACTTAACTTTTAGTTCTTTGGGTTTTAAAATAGAGCAGATCACCGGTTTAAAAATATTTATAACGCAAGTTATAATGGAACGGGAAGTAGCGCAGGCCGGTAGCGCACTTGGTTTGGGACCAAGGGGTCGCAGGTTCGAATCCTGTCTTCCCGACACAGACCCTCATATAACGCTGATTATCAGTTAGTTATGTGAGGGTTTTTTCTTTCCCTACCTCATACCCTACCAAAAATGGGTAGGTGGACCTACCTTTTTAGGTTGATTTAATAGAATTGGTATAAATTAGAGGTATGAAAAGAGATACATTATATACACTCCTTATTGTTTTAATGATAGGATTGTTTACAATCAATTTCATCATTTTTAGAATGAAAAACGAATTTTTGACCATTACAACATCATTAACTATAATTGTTAGTGGTATTTTGAAATTAAAAGATGATTACCAAAGAAAGAAAATAAATAAAATAAATTAAACCAATCAGTATGAAAACATATAAATCTAAAATAGGATTATTAAGAATACTTACTCCATTATTTCTATTGACATTATTTCAAAGTAAAAGTATAGGAGAGGGTAAGTTTGATTTATACTTAAAAGTTGTATTGGTATATTCAATCATAGTTACACTAATGTATGAGTTTACTAAATACTCAATAAAGGGTAATGTATTAAACATTAAAGGTGGGTTCTTTATCAATAATGATATTGAAATACCTTCAATTAAAACATTAAAGTATAATAATAAAGACAAATACAGAAAGTATAGTTATTTCCATAATCCTATTCTTTCTTATGATTGTGTAGAGGTGATTTACCAAAATGGAAAATCTATATTTGTTTCTCCAACAGATAAAGAGGACTTTGTTAATGAAATACAACATATAAATCCAAATATTCAGTTAGTTTAACTCAACTCATACAAATCCAATATTTCAATGTTTTAGTAAGTTATTTACAACTACTTTTTTTTGATTTCAGTATATAATCAACTGTATTATAATAGAATTTTTTACCCCCTCTTTTAGTTTGATAACCTTTCTGATTCAGATATTTTACAATCTCTGTAATACTATATCCTAACTTATTCATTTTAAGGATTTTCCTCAACATCTTTTGTTCCGTTTCATTCTCAATCAAATTACCCTCAATCTTATCATATCCATATAAATCATTAGAATAGGGTTTATTAGTGGTCTTTAACCCCTTTAGAACATCTGTTACCCTTTGGGAAGTAATTTCCCTTTCCAACTGTGATAACGAACTTAAAATGGTTAAAAAGAACCTTCCGTTTGGAGATGAGGTATCAATACTCTCACTTAAACTGTGAAAGGTGATTCCCTTTTGGTTCATTTTCTCAATGGATGATAGAGTATCCATTGTATTTCTACTAAACCTACTCAAAGAGTATACAATTACCCCATCACACTTCCCATTATCAATCATATCTAATAATCTTAAATAACCCTCTCTTTTTGAGGTTTTACCACTAACACCCTCATCTACTATCTCCTCTATTAAGGTTAGATTATGGAGATCACAATATTGTTTAATTTTTAACCTCTGATTATTTATGGAGTGTGTTTCCAACTGATATGATGTAGAACAACGGAGGTAAGATACTATTTGGTTCATTTTATCTGAATTGATACACAAATATACAACTTTAATATAATAAATAATGACTATATGATATGATTTTCAACATATTATGAAGTTTTT
>CANGQJ010000006.1 GCA_947456625.1 Bacteroidota bacterium | reverse complement strand
TTCTCGCTAGATACAGTTAGTTTCTTGCGTCCTTTCTTACGGCGGCTTGCTAATACTTTACGACCATTAGCTGATTCCATACGCTTACGAAAACCATGAACTGATTTACGACGACGTTTATGAGGTTGAAATGTACGTTTCATCTTGTTGTTTTTACTTACTTAGTTCGCTAATATTGTTTCCACGTTCAATAGCAGTCACCATACCACTACCTGTGAAAGGACGGCAAAAATAGGGTATTTTTTGAATTCTTAAGCTAAATCTGTATGATTTGCTGCAATTTTTTGTCCAAAAAAAGCACTAGCCTGCTTTTCAAAGGTTTTGGCATTGTCAGTGGTGAAAAAGTCTATTTTACCATTTTTACTGCAGTTTTGATCTATTTCAGGGTGATTTTGAAGGTATTTAACCAAACTTTCGGCTACAATTTCACCTTGAGATACCAATTTCACCCCATTTGGAAGCTGCGCGGCTATTTTAGGCGCCAATAAAGGATAATGTGTACATGCAAGCAAAATAGTATCAATGTCCTTGGATTGGCTAAAAAGCTGGTCTAAGTATTGCTTCACATAGTAGTCAGCTCCCGGAGTATCATATTCACCATTTTCTATAAGTGGAACCCACATTGGACATGCTTGTTGATGCACTTTGATTGTTGGAAAAAACTTAGCCATTTCCATTATATAACTTTCACTTTGAACCGTACCGGAAGTTGCCATTATACCAACATGACCAGACACAGAATAATTTCCTAAAACCTCCGATGAAGGACGAATAACACCAAGCACCCTTTTATGAGGTGCTAAAATTGGCAAATCCAATTGTTGGATATTACGTAGGGCTTTAGCAGATGCTGTATTACACGCAAGCACTACCAAAGAACAGCCATTGTCAAAAAACCATTTAACAGCTTCTAAAGTATATTGATATACTGTTTCAAAGGAACGCGAACCATAAGGCGCCCGTGCATTATCCCCAAGATAAATATAATCATGCTGAGGCAATTGCTTTTTTAATTCCTTTAAGATGGTTAAACCACCATAACCGCTATCAAATACGCCAATAGGTGCTGACATGTTTTTTATTGTTGATGTAAAACTAAGAACCTCGTTGCATAACAACGAGGTTCTTAGAAAATATATTTTTTAAAAATTATCCTTTTTTAGCTGGAGCTGCTGCTTTTGCAGGTGCTGCACCTTTTGCAGGCGCACCGCCAGTAGCCACTCTAAATGCTTCCTCAACCTCTTTTGGTAAATTCAACTTTAATTTCATAGCCGCTCTTATTGATAAGTTATCTGCTATAGATGGTTGATAGTATGGAGAAATTGAATTTGCATTTAATACCCAAGTGTATTTGTTTTCAGCAATCACTTCGCTTAATGCAGCGTAGATTTTTTGTCTGTAAGGAAGCAATAATTGCTCTTGCTTTGCTTGCATTGACTCTTGTTGGTATTGTTGCCAGTTAATTAACTTATACTTTAAACGGTTTAAGTCGGTTGTCGCTAATTCCAAAGCTTTTGGTCTTTTTGCTAAATCGGCAGAATCTCTTTTATAAATACTGTCCTTAACTTGATAGTCTTTTAAAGTGTAGTTATACTCCTCTTGTAAAGAATCCTTAGCATATGACTGTAACACAGTATCTAATTTTTCTTGGATACCTGGGAATAAACCAATTACGCTTTGCTCATCAAAATAACCAATTTTAACTGGCGCTTGTGCAGATGCGCTGTTAGTAAATGAAACTGCAACTAATAAAACAGCTGCAAATAAAAAACCTTTTTTCATACTCTATTTTTTGTGTTTGTGTTTTTAATTATTTATTCCTAATTGTCTTAAAACGTCGTCGCTTTTATCCAATTTCGGGTCAGCAAATATAATGGTTATTCCTTCACTTTTATCCAAAATGAAGTCATAAGAGCGGGCAGCAGCCATTTTTTGCACTGCATTATATACTTTATCTTGAATTGGTTTTACCAATTTTTGACGCTCTTTAAATAAATCCCCTTCGTATCCAAATCGGCGCTTTTGAATATCTCTAAGCTCCTTTTCCTTTATAAAAAGCTCTTCTTCACGCTTTTTCTTTAACTCCTCGGATAGCATAAACTGCTCAGCCTCATAGTTTTTGTACATTTTATCTAGGGTCATTTGCTTGTCGTCTATTTCTAGTTGCCATTGATCCCCTAAAGCTTTTAATTTTTTATCTGCTTCCTTGTATTCAGGTATTTTGTCTAAAATATACTTGGTATTGATCACCGCATATCTAGCCTGTGCATTTGCAAAAAAACTACAAAAAATACCTAGCACTAATAAAGTAAAAAACTTATTGAATTTCATAAATATGAATTTAAGACATTAACTATTCTGGCTCGTAACCTAACATAAATGTAAATCTTCCAGCATCTTTAAGCGTATTGGTTGAATTCAAACGGTCTATTCCTATACCATAATCAAATCCTAACAATCCAAACATTGGTAAGTAAAAACGCATTCCAATACCCACCGATCTACGCAATTCAAATGGGTTGTAGTCTTTCATTTTATACCATCCATTTGCAGCCTCAAAAAATCCTAATGCATAAATAGTGCTACTTGCAGCTAAACTTAACGGATACCTCACCTCCATTGCATATTTATTAAATATGGTAAAGTGTTGCGTTGCAGATTGTTGATCCGGGTTAATTTTTGGATTGGAACTTTGGTATACAGGGAAACCACGTTGCGCAATAATATCATAACCCAATAATGCAAACTGATTGCTTAATCCTGCATCACCTAATTGGAACCTTTCAAAAGGAGAAATACTTAAGTCGGTATTGTATCTACCCAAGAAACCATATTTTGCCGCAAAACGTAATACAAATTGTTTATTATGATCCTCTCCTGCTGGCTTACCTAATGGAATAAACCATTCGCCATTAAAACGCCACTTGTGATACTCTAATAATTCAAATTTATTTTCACCCGTATTAATATTAGGATCAATTAAAGAAAAAGGAGGAGTAAGTTGTGCGCTTAATAAAAAGGTAGATCCTGTTCTTGGAAACAATGGTTGATCTACAGAAGTTCTTTGTAATGCCAATCTTACATTCACATTGTTTACATTACCGTTTCTAAAATTTGGTAAGTTGTAAGGATCAATTGGATAATTTTTTAAAGTATACCTTGTAAAGTTTAATCCATAGCTAAATGAGAAATAGTCATCAGGCCACGTTAATTGTTTACCAAAAGTTACGGTTGCTCCAGTAGTTGAAATATATTGATTATCCGCGGCATTAATATTATACATGCCAGTAGCTTGGTCAATGGTTTGACCATACTTGGTATTAAATATGCTTATGGTTAACGAGTTTCTTTTTACACCGCCAAACCAAGGTTCAGTGAAAGAAGTATTAATAGAGCGGAAGGCCTTACCATTACTTTGAACACGTATACTAAGCTTTTGACCGTCCCCCATTGGTAATGGATCCCAAGCCGATTTTTTAAATAAGTTTTTTGAAGAGAAGTTATTAAATGTAACTCCCAAAGTTCCTGTTAATCCAATATATCCACCCCATCCAGCACTTAATTCCAATTGGTCACTTGACTTTTCTTCTACACCATAATTAATATCCACTGTACCATCTTCCGGATTTGGAATAGGTTCAATTTTAATTTTCTCTTGATCAAAAAAGTTTAACTGTGCAATTTCACGTTGAGAACGAATTAATAAAGTACGACTAAATTTATCACCAGGTATAGTTCTAATTTCACGACGAATTACAAAATCCTTGGTTTTTTCATTACCTGTAATACGAATTGTTTTGATTGTTGCTTGTGGACCTTCTCTTAATCTTATTTCGTAATCTATTGTATCGTTGTATACTGCAGTTTCAATTGGATCAACAGCGAAAAATAAATAACCATCGTCCTGATACAATCCACTAATATCACCGCCTTCGGCAGTTTGTGTTTTACCTAATTTGTTATATAAAGTTTCACGGTTGTAAGTAGCCCCTTTTTTAATATTTAAAATAGCAGACAATAACGAGTCTGGATATTTTGTATTTCCTCTCCATGTAATATTTCCAAAATAATACTTACGCCCTTCCTTTACTTGCATGTCAATATTTAAATTGCCAGCAGCATTATGATATACCGTATCCTTTTCCACCACTGCGTCTCTAAATCCTAATGAGTTGTAGTAGTTCAATAAGTTATCTTTACTCTCGTCAAATTTTTTGGGATTAAACTTTGCAGAGGAGAAAGAAATTCTTGCGTAAGGATTTAATATTTTTCTTGTTTTTGTAAAAGTTAAAAAGCCTTTTTCTTTTAAGTAGTCATCAAAAGTATAAGGGCTTGTTTTTACAATCATTGGCTTGTCATTAATTGGATATAATGTAAGTCTTGATTTTTCGTGAATTTCTTTTAGGCTTTTTTTAAGTTTGGTTTCATCTATTACATTGCCTCCAAAATTAATATTGTTAATACGCACCCTAGGCCCTTTGTCTACAACAAAATCTAATAATAAATTATTTTTTCGGGCTGCATCCTTGCGTTCCTTAATAGTTACTTTAACATCCTGAAAACCTTTTTCTGCATAATATTTTTTGATACCCTCTACTGCAGTAATTTTCATATTCTCGGTTACAACTCTGTTAGGAAGTAGTCCTGTTTTTCCAGACAATTCATCATTGTCTGATTTACGAATACCAATAAAATTAAATTTAGATAAACGAGGTCTTTCAACAACATTTATTTCAATGTCAATTTGATTGTCTTGTACATCCGTCAAATACACACTAACGTCGCTAAAGTAATTTTGATCCATTAACTTATGAATCACTTTTGCAAAGTTGTCTCCACCAGGAATGGTTACTTCGTCGCCAGTATTGATGGTAGATAAGGATAATAATAATGCTTCATCAAAGTTTTGATTACCAACTACTTTGATATTTCTAATCTTATATTTTGTAGGATTTTTTTGATTAAAAATCCCCATCAATTTTACATTAATTTGAGTTACAGAATCGGTAACAGGGCTCACCTGTGAAAATCCAGTATTTGTAAGTAAAACAAGGAATAAGATACCTATTATAAATTGGAGCGTTTTCTGCATCTGCTTGGGGCTGTACATTAAGGTTTTAAAAGTGTCGCAAATTACTCGTAATATTTCAAAGTCTTTGTTAAAAAACAAAATAAAACATATTATTTTATTTTTATATTTGTTGTATTTGAGCACTTGTTTTGCCAAATCTTCTTTCTCTAGACTGGTATTCTAATAGGGCTTGTATCAAATGTTCCTTTCTAAATTCAGGCCATCTGGTTTCTGTAAAAATGAGTTCGGCATAGGCCAATTGATACAATAAAAAATTACTGATACGACATTCGCCACTTGTTCTTATCATGAGTTCTGGATCGGGAAAAGCACAAGTGGTAAGGTTTTCAGCAAATACGGTTTCATTAATATCATTTACTAACAAAGCACCGTTTGCTACTTTTTGAGCTATGCTTTTAGCAGCTTCTACCAGCTCCCATCTACCACTATAACTAAGGGCAATAATTAGGGTAAGGCCTGTATTTTGTGCAGTAGTTTGGGTGGCATCCGCCAAGGCTTTTTTAGCCTCATTTGGAAGCATATCCAAGTTGCCAATAAAGGCTAATTTGATGTTATTTTTATGTAAATCCGGAACTTCTTTAGCTATAGTCTCCACAAATAGGGTCATGAGGCCGGTTACTTCGGCCTCGGGTCGGTCCCAGTTTTCAGTGCTAAACGCATATAAGGTGAGGTATTGGATACCAATTTCTGTTGCGGCTTCTACCACTTTTCTAACGCTTATAACACCATGATAATGGCCATACAAACGATCCTGTCCCTGCTCATTAGCCCATCTTCCATTGCCATCCATAATGATAGCCACGTGTTTGGGGAGCCGCTTCATATCCAATGTTTCCATAATGTAAAAATAAGAAAATACCCTGGCTTATTTGCCTTTAAACTTGCTAAAAAAGCCTTTGGATTTTGATTTGCTGGGTTGGTTTTCTTTGGTTTTAAAGAAAAACCATTTTTTAGGGGTCTTAGGCCTATCGGGACCATAAATTGACAGCAAATTATAAGATACACCTAGTTTGGTGCTAAAATATTGGTCATTTCCAGAGCTACTAGCCTGAAAAACGTATTTATAATCAATTGGAATATGACGTGAGTCGTCTGAGAAATAATCAATTTTATCAGAACTAGTAAACCTGTAAGTTACTTCCCCAAATAAATTCCATGGCCCTGACAAATTATATTTGAAACCCAAATTCAGAGGGAAAACAAAAGTTTTATTAGTGGAGGGCGTGTCTATATTGGTTTGACCATTGATTGATTTCAAACCACCAAATCCAAATCCTAAGTAAGGTGCAAATCTGTAATTTTTATTACCACTCATGAATTTAGAAAAATAAAACTCCCCCATAATACTTAACTCATGCGCAGTTCGCGTAAAATACAAACCCCTTTTATAATCATAAAAATTAGAGGATTGAATATCATTTGCACCCAATGAAATGTATTCATAATTAAACCTAATACCAATATAATCGTTTAATTGCTTTTTATAAAAAACACCAAAATTAGGTTTGTAAAATAAAACATCGGATGCAATATCACCATGATAAAATGAGGCTCCACCCATGACACCAATTTCCCCTCTGTTTTCCATCAAAGAGATATGCTGTGCCGACAAATTAATGGCGAACAACATACTTGATATTAAAAAAAGGTGTTGAATTTTACGCATTTATTAATTTCTTTTATCTAAGCCCCAAGTGAGTTTAGATCTTAATGTTGTAAGATAACTATTTTCATTGAGTCGTATAAAATGTATAGCAAAATTTTCTTTTTTAACCGCTAGCTCGATATGTTTAGGAACAATCTCTTTTCTTGCGTCCATGGCGCATATTAGCTCTTCGGTTCTTCCTTCTACTTCAAAGGAAATTACCGAAGTATCGGGCACTACAATGGACCTTACATTTAAATTATGTGGGGCAACAGGTGTGATTACAAAGCTTGCAGAATCGGGAAATAATATGGGACCATTACAGCTCATGTTGTATCCAGTAGAACCAGTTGGGGTTGCAACAATTAAACCATCGGCCCAATAAGAATTCAAAAATTCACCATTTAAATAAGTGTGAATTTTTATCATAGGTGAAGTGTCTCTTTTATGAATTGCGAATTCATTTAAACCAAAAGGAGTAGCACCAAAAATGGGTAAATTAGAATCCAAGTGAATTAAAGAACGTTTTTCAATAACATAGGTTCTATTCACCAATGCATCCACCATTAAACTTAATTCATCCTTAGAAATTGAAGCCAAGAAACCTAAACGTCCGTAGTTAATGCCTAAAATAGGAATATTGGTATCCCCCACTATTGTTATAGCATCTAGTACCGTTCCATCACCACCCAAACTAATTAAACAATCAATGGAATTATGTAAATCCATAAAAGAACTAAACGCAATAAGTGGAGATTTATCGGCAGGGTTTACTAATGAAAACTTAGTGATAAGATCGGCATAAACATAAATAGTAACATCATACCTATTTAATTCAAACAACAATGCATTTAAAGATTGTTGTTGATCCAGGTCCACACCCCTACTATAAATAGCTACTTTCATGGTTATCATTAAAAATTAATTCCGCCATGCAAATATACCCCTTTGTCCCCCAACTGATTCACACTGTAATCAATTTTTATTACTAGGTCATATACACTTATAATATCAAGGCCTATTCCAGCAGACCTAAGTAGTGTATTGGTTAATTTGCTAGCATTACCTGGACGCTCGCTATACGCATATCCCAAATTAGTAAAGGCCCTTAACCAAAAATGGTAGTTGATAACGGGTAAATGTTTGGCCAATTTATCAAGTATTGGAAAACTGGACTTATTTGAAAGCGTAAAAGTACCTAATAAATGGTGTAGCTCGGCCTTAGCAATGGATCCAGCATTACCATCAATTACATAATATTCAAACCCATTCATTTGCATATTTCCATACCCCATTAATCGACTATCTAAATAATTTTGATTGGCCATGAATTTTACTTGTGAATTAGATTCAAGCAAATAAAAGTTTTTAGAATTTATTGGATGCGCATGTATTTTTCTAAACTGAATTGAACTTAAATTATTACCGCCAGAAAATCGATGGTATAGCCCAACGTCGGTACTATTTCCATTTGTGGGATAAGCGTTATAATCAAATTTAATTTTACTATAAGAAAAATTAAAATCTAAATAGGAAAGTGATTTGCCGTAATTAGGCAAATAATGCGGCTGTGCTAAAAGGGCCGAATCGGAAATTTGTGTATTGCCCAAACCAACTTGTAAATTTAAACGCTCATATAAATTTTCTCTATAGAAAAAATTAACATTGGCTCGGTAACCGTCTTGAATTTCATTGATGGTTTTTGTAAATACTTGTTTGTCAAAACTGGTAGAGGTATTTAGTTCCTTTTGTGTAAAATATTGCCACCCCAATCCCATTCCAAAACGAAGTTTTTTATCTAAATAAGGGAACTGATACCTTACCACTGCTTGCTTGGTATAGCCTGTAATTAAGCCTACAATTAACCTATCGTTATTGCCTGTTGCATTGGCCTGTCTCAAATTAATGCCATAATTAACGCGGTCTAAACTATGATGCTGTGTGTTCCACCATTCACTTAAATTTCTATCTACCCATCTAAAATATGGAAGTGGAAAAAAATACCAACGCTCCGATACTTTTATTTTAATGTTCAAATGCGTACTATCGGTTTCTTGTGCTCTAACTTGTACTTCATTAAATAAAGAGGTATTAATAATTTGCTGTTTAGCTAAATTATTTAAATAAGCAATGGAATCGGATTTAACAATACTTCCAACTTGGTAAGGCAACTCTCTTAAAATAATGTAAGACTTTGTTTTAGCGTTGCCCTCAATATCAATATTAGAAATAATGTATTGCCCATTTGCTTTAAATTGAAAACCAATAAAAAACAAAGTAAAAAAATATATAAAAGTGACGTGTTTAAACATCCAGATAGTTCATTAAATTATGATAATGATTTTCTATATCATTATTTAACGGGGTATTTCCAAAGTAATGTAGTACAGTATAGTCATAGCGCTGAAATGTAGCAATGATAGCCCCAGCCTCATCCTTATTTAATTTTAGGGTTACAATTAAAGCCCCATTTGCTTCATCAAAAAAACTATTAAGCTGTAGTATTTGGGCGTTATTTGACTCTACAATTCTACTCATTTCAGAAAGCGAATATTGAAAAGGTGATACCGATAAAACAAGAATAGCTCCTGGTTTTGCAACGCCTAAAAAATGTGCTATACTATCATTTAATTGTGACTGTGTTATTACTCCAATGCATTCTTGTTGTTCATTTAGAACCGGAAGTAATGTTAAATCATGTTTTGTGAACAAGTCAAGTGCAGTTAAAAAATGAGCAGTTGCACCAATACCCACTTTTAATAAAGAATCACTTAATGTAGCAAGGGTATTTGTTTCATCTGTGTCTAGTAGGTCTGCTTTACTTATTATTCCAATAAAGTATTCCTCTTTTATCAACACTAAATGCTGAACATCAAAATCGTCCATGCATTGTAAGGCAAATGAAACAGTATCTTCCAAGTGTAAGTATGGTAACCCTTTTATGGCGATAGTCGCAGCTAACATGGGCATAAATTTACTTTGGAAGTGATGTTAAAAATGCAAATAATATTTCATTAAATGCGCCAGGCACTTCCATCATAGGTGCGTGTCCGCATTTTTCAATAAAATGTAGTTCGCTGTGTGGGATTAATTTTTTAAACTCTTCTGCAACAAATGGAGGTGTTACGGTGTCGTTTTGACCCCAAATTAAACAAGTAGGCACTTTAATTTGTTTTAGTTCATCTCCTAAATTATTTCTAATTGCACTTTTAGCTAGTGCGATAATTTTAATTACTTTAAGTCGGTTTCTAGTAATTTCAAATACTTCATCCACCAATGCTGGTGTAGCCATTGCTGGATCGTAAAAAGTAAGTGCTGTTTTATTTTTAATGTACTCGTAATCGCCACGCTTTGGATAAGTATCACCCATTGCATTTTCAAAAAGTCCACTACTTCCAGTTAATATTAACGATTTTACTTTTTCAGGATGACTTAAAACATATACCAATCCCACATGTCCTCCTAATGAATTACCTAATAAGTGTACTTTATCATATCCCTTATGTTCAATAAACTGTGTAACATGTTTTGCCAAACCTGTTACACTTGTATGTAAAATGTCTAAATCAAACAAAGGCAATAAGGGAACTACTACTTTATGGGTATGCTTAAATTTTTCTATTAAATCCGAAAAATTACTTAGCGCACCAAACAAACCATGTAATAACATAAGTGGTTCCCCCTCACCCACTTCCAAATATTCAAATTTTCCGTCTTTTTTAATTTCGTATTCCATAACAATCAATATGAATAAAGATACTTAATTCATTGTAAAAAACGTAATATGATGAATGCCTAAACAGTTAATTGCCATTTCTTAACAATTTCGTAAAAACAAGGTGCTATTACTTTAATGGATTTGAAAAAGTAGCAATACTTTGCTTAATGGAGGGTAAAAATGAACTCATTTTATCCATGCAATAAGGCCACCAAGCATGTAAATATTCGTAGCTGTAGGATGCTTTCATTTTAGCTGCTTCTAACACGCCTAGTATTTGTAAAAAGTACACAATAGCACTTAAAATAGTGAAGTAAATAAAGCCATATAAAATAATGCCTAGCAGTTTATTTAACCAACCCAACATAAGCCATTCGGCAGTTTGTTGTAACAAATTAGAAGCAAATTTTAAAGCCAATAAAACAACAATTAAAACCAATAAAAAGGAAATAAAAGGCAGCCAGTGAGATTCAATTTTGGTATGCGTTTTTAACATAGAGGCTACCCATCCAGCACACTGAAAAGCAAGTACCAAGCCAATATACAAGGACATAAAAGATACAATAGCTCTTATTAGTCCATTTCTATAGCCTTGTAAAATAGCAACAATTAATAAAGTTCCTGTTAGAATGTCTATCCACATAATACTATGCAGTAAGTAATGTTTTTGCAACAGCAGAAATTAATTTACCGTCGGCTTGTCCAGCTAATTGTTTTGTTGCAACGCCCATAACTTTACCTAAATCCTGAGGACCTGCAGCACCTACTTGTGCAATGATAGCCTGCAACGCTGTTTTTACAGCCTCCTCACTCATTTGAGCTGGAAGAAATTTTTCAATAACTGCAATTTCTTCTGCTTCTTTGGTAGCCAAGTCGGGTCTGTTTTGTTGTTCATAAATAGCCAAAGAGTCCTTACGTGATTTCACTAATTTTTGCAACAGTTTCATTTCGGTATCTGCCGAAATTTCACCATTTGCACCTGGCTCTGTTTTGGCTTTTATGATTTCTGCTTTAATGGCTCTTAAGCCTCTTAATAATACTTCGTCTTTGGTTTTCATTGCGTCTTTCATCAAAGACATTACTTCTGTTTCTAAACTCATGGTATTACTATTTTGAATTTTGTTCGGTTTGAGTTGCTCTAAATTTTTGATAAAACGATTTTGCAAAAGTTTTAAACTCGTCGGATAAAGCCTTGTCCTGGGTTGCTCTTAAATACGTGTCCCCCATGCCCATTAAATTTTGATAAAAAAAGTCGGCCATTTCGTCTACCATCATATCCTTTGTCCAAAGGTCTATGCGTAAAGCTGTTTTATCGGTAGGATCCCAAAATGTAAGCATCATGGCTCTGGCATCCTGAGCTTCGGTAGCAGTGCTATCGGTTGCGGACCATTGAATATTTTGAGGAATTTTTTGTTCATCCAAATGAACAGTAACGTTGATATTTGATTGATGCATGCTATATGTATTTACCTAAATGATATGCGAAAGTACAATTTTATTAAATAACTCTTTACCCCCCTTGTTTTCGTTTAATTGTGTTAGCCAAGCCTTTCCCTGTTTAGCACTTTCTTGCCTGTAAACTTCATCCTTATAGTATAATTTAAAATGATTTGATAATGCTTGTTTTTCTGAAAATGAAAAAAATTCACCTGCTTTTAGCCAACTGTCTGGCAAACCAATTTGAGCATCAAATAACAATGGAATATCATAATGTATTGCATCAAAAATCCATCCCGATTTTGAAAAATGAACCCCTTCCCATAAAATACAATAAGTAGCAGCTAGCCAATTTTTTTGGAATTGATTTGATGCGTAAACTAAAATATCTGATTTGAACTTATACCCTTTTAATAAAACAAGTGCTTGATTTACTTGCTCCTGGGTATCTAATATAAAAACTAAATTCATGGTGGTCTGTTGCCATTTTTTAAAAATAGAAAACTCTTTTAAAATGGCTGTAAACCTTTGCAGTGGTGCAAATACAAGAAAATAATTATTCCCATTGGCAATGTTTTCTTTTATCTCAAATAGTTTATCCCATTCCAATTTTTGAGGAACTGTAGTTGGTAAAAATGTTTCTTGTATCTTGAAACTTAATTTAGGGTAGGCTTTTTTTAAATTTTCACTAGCCCAATTTTGGAGTGCAATTATTTTGTTTGAATTGTGAAGCCAAAGATTAAATTTTCTTTTTTGAAAATAGCTTTTAATAAACCAACCTTTATTTTGAGCAAGTTCGTTTGTGAGTGGTATAAAATAAACCGGAAATGTACTTGCCCATTTTACATCATTTCCAAAATGAATAATAGAAGCGTTGGTTACTTGTTTTATAAAATCACTTGCCTGCCTATTGTTTTTTATTAAAACATTTGATTGCGCATTGGTTAATTGCCTTAATGGTTCTGAAATTTCATCACCAACAATGATAAATTTATGTTCCTGTGTTTGGCTACAAGCTTGTACCATATCAATAATGGTCGTATCCAGTATGGAACTAGGTATATTAAGGGCTGTGTTGGCGGCAATAAACAAATACATACCCAAAATTACGTCATACTTAACAATTTATCCACCAATCATTTACAGGGGGTAGTTGCTATAAATAGTCCCCTAACTTTGTTATATGGCAAAAGAATTGCAACAATTAGATTTATTTGGCAACCCTCCAAGCACTCCTGTTCATATTAAAAGAACAAAGGCCGACAAAAAGGTGGTTAATAAGCCTGTTCAATTTACTGCTCCTATAAGTGTTGATACAGTAAACCAATCATCGGATGATTTAATTATTTCAGATTCCTTTCCAAGCGTATCAAGAACACCAATGAATTTTGGCAAAGAAAATGCAACACATAAAAGAGGTCGTAAGTCATTTGCCTCTATGCAAGGTGATATGGATAAAATAAAAGTTCCGAGTTCAGAGGACCTTGCTAAAAAATTATACTACCCAATTGGAGAAGTTGCAGTTTGGTTTAATGTAAATACTTCACTTATTAGGTACTGGGAAAAAGAATTTAAGCAATTGCAGCCTAGAAAAACGCGCAAAGGCGACCGTTTGTTTCGCGCTCAGGATATTGAATTTTTAAAGCAAATTTATTACTTACTTCGTGAGAAAAAATATTCAATAGATGGCGCTAAAACTTATTTGAAAAATAATAAACAAAAAGCCGAAAAAGATTTAGCGCTTATTAGTAGCCTAAAAAATATCAAAACCTTTTTAGTTTCATTAAAAAGTAGCTTGTAAATACCTTCTAATTCATTTTATTCATTAGGCTTTCTCGGAAAATGTGATATTATTATTATTGGCATATTCAATCGCTGCCAAATTTAATTTTTCTCTAAGCATCTGAAATCCACTAATTTCTGTAGTCATTGGAACAAAACACTCTACATGAATTACATGATATTGTTTACCCGATTCTGCAACAAAAACGCTACTGCTTTTGATATCAGTTGTATTTAAAATTGTATCCCTTAAAAACTGCGCAAAGCCAAGCAGGGCTTGTGAATTTGTGGCAATGCTTAATTGCAAATCCATTTCAATTTTTCGCTCCGTTCTTAAACTAATATTATCTACTATGGTGTCTACCATTTGTTTATTAGGAACGGATATATAGGTTTTACTCTCCGTCCTAATACGTGTACTTCTTAATCCAATTTTTTCAATGGTGCCTGTAAAATTATTTACTTTTACCAGGTCGCCTACCGTAAAAGGTTTATCAAAGAAAATTATAAATGATGCAATAATATTTTCTAAACTTTCACGCATCGAAAGTGCAATGGCAGCGCCCACAATACTTAAGCTGGTTACTAAATTTCCAATATTTTCATTAAAAACATAATGCAATACCATTAACACACCAATGATATACAATATCACTTTAAAAAAATCTCTAAAAAATAAAACCAATTGATCATCGGTTTGATCCTTTGAAAGTTTTGCTTTTTGCTCCAGAATAATTGAAACAAATTCAAGCGTTCTTAAACTAACTCTAATTAATAAAATAATAAAAACAAACTTAACTCCGGACTCTATTGCAACCTTTAATGAAATTTTATACAAGTGTAAATTCCATAATTCCGGAAAGTTTAATTCATAAATAGCAATAATAGCAACTATGAAAAGTAAAAATCTTTCAATTGGAACAATTAAACGATGTACATGTGTTTTTCTTAATTCAGAATGATTTTTTTTGTCTATCCAAGTATAAATTAAGCTAGCAAAAAAACGAGATACTACTCTTTTAATTGCAAAAGCAAAAAGTAAAATACCTAAAACTATTAAATAACTACGTACCGAATTGGATAATATTTGTTGATCAAGATTCATAATTCAACCCCCTTTATTTTAAGATTCCCATTTAACTAATTGCATTGTATTACCATCAAAAACACCATAGGTATTTAATCTAATCCAATCTCCTAAATTAATATAACGGGACTTTTCGTTAATAGGATAATCAATTGCAAAGTGCCTATGGCCAAAAACAAAATAATCAATATCTAATTCCTTAGCCTTGTCCTTGGTATAAATGATAAGCCACTCTTTGTCTGCACCTAAAAACACTTCGTCCGAGCTACCAGTTTTGGCCCTGCTTTTTGCACTAAAATAATTGGCTAAACGGATACCTGCATCTGGATGTAGCCATCTAAATAACCATTTACATAAGGGATTAGTAAATATTTTTTTTAATCTTTTATATCCATAGTCACCAGGACCTAACCCGTCGCCATGTCCAATATAAAATTGTTTATTGCCTAGTTTAAATTGCTTGGGTTCAAAATACAAATTCGCATTCAACTCTTTTTCAAAATAGTCGGTCATCCATAAATCATGATTACCTGTAAATATATGTAGTGGAATTCCAGCATCACTAATTTGGGCCAAACATCCTAAGATGCGCACAAAACCTTTAGGCACTACTGTTTTATACTCAAACCAAAAATCAAAAATATCCCCTACAATAAAAATAGCTGCAGCTTCTTGTTTGGCATGGTTTAAAAAACGCACTAATCGGTCCTCTCGTTTTCGGCTCTCTAATTCATTAGGTGCCCCTAAGTGAAAGTCAGATAAGAAATAAACTTTTTTTTCAGGAGCAATATGCATTCAATAAATTTTATTAAACTTAATCAAGGTCTTTATCAACTAAAAATAAATAAACCTCCTTTGGACCATGTACACCTACTACTAATGTTTTTTCTATATCCGCAGTACGACTAGGTCCTGTGGCAAAACTTATCATAGATGGTAAATGATCGGACTCCTCACTAAACTTGTGTAAACTATCAGAAACATCAAACACTAACTGGTGTGTATAGGCTATACAAATATGAATTGGTGCATAAACACTAGTTGCTCTTCCACTTAATTGTTGGCTACTTAAAACAATGGATCCAGTTCTTGCCACTAAATGTTCGCAAAGTGTAATAGCAGCATCACAACTTTCAAGTTCGTCGGTGGTTACAGGATCAAACTGATATTCACTCATATCATCCAACCAACCTGTTTCTTTTGAAAATATTTTAGTCCATTGCTTTGTTTTAATTAAAGCAGACAATTGTTTTACAAGCTCCCCTTCGTCAGCACAGTATACAAATTTGCCAAGCAACTCGGTAAACTTCTCGGCAAAGCCAATGGCCAATTCCTGTTCGGTTGGAATAAAAATGGGGATATCGGCAGCCCTTTCTGGAAAAGGAACTGATACAGGCGACTTTAACGCTTGTTTAATTTTCTTTAATATTTTATTTCTTGCACCTTGCGATTCCATCATTAATATTATTCATTATTCCCAGTCGCATCTGCAGCAGAAATAGTTGCATTTGCATGATCAATAGTGTCTTCAATGTTTTCTACTGTAGTTTCACTTGGTCCATAAGTATTACTAGTAAGGTCAATGGATTCTTCTTCAAAAGGCCTTTTGCCAATTAATTCTTCTACATCACTTTTATGAAGCACTTCCTTATCAAGTAATGCCTTTGCTAATTTTTCAACTTCAGCTTTACGCTCTGTAAGTAATGCAAGTGTTCTTTGATACGCTTCTGCAATCATTTTTCTTACCTCTTCGTCAATAATTTTACCTGTCTCTTCACTAAATGGTTTTTGAAATGTATTTTCTTGAGCAGGATCGTAAAAACTAACGTTACCAATTTTTTCATTCATTCCATAAGTAGTTACCATGGAATAAGCCATTTTAGAAATTTGTTGTAAGTCGTTTGAAGCGCCAGTAGAAATTTTACCAAAGAAAATTTGTTCTGCTGCTCTGCCTCCTAAAGTCATACACATTTGATCGGTTAATTGCTCAATAGTATACAAGTATTGTTCCTTTGGCGTGTATTGGGCGTAACCTAATGCAGCTGTACCTCTTGGCACAATAGTCACTTTTAATAAAGGATAGGCATGCTCTAAAAACCAACCGCAAATTGCGTGACCAGCTTCGTGATAAGCAATCACTTCTTTTTCGTTTGGAGAGATAATTTTATTTTTCTTTTCAAGACCACCAATAACTCTGTCAATGGCATCTTGAAAGTCTTTCATTTCAACACCTGTTTTTCCTTTACGTGCTGCAATTAATGCTGCCTCGTTACATACATTTGCAATATCGGCTCCAGCAAAACCTGGAGTTTGCTCTGCTAACTTATGAACATCTAAACTCTCTGAAACTTTAATTGGTCCTAAGTGTACCTTAAAAATTTCCTCACGACCTTTTACATCCGGACGGTCAATTGAAATTTGACGATCAAAACGACCTGGTCTTAAAAGTGCACTGTCAAGTACATCGGGACGGTTGGTAGCAGCTAAAATAATAATGCCTGTATCCCCTCCAAAACCATCCATCTCCACTAGCAATTGGTTTAAAGTATTTTCACGCTCATCGTTACTCATCATTGCGTTTTTGCCACGTGCACGACCAATGGCGTCAATCTCGTCAATAAAAATAATACAAGGTGCTTTTTCTCTTGCTTGCTTAAATAAATCACGCACACGACTAGCTCCAACACCCACAAACATTTCAACAAAGTCGGAACCACTTAAACTAAAAAATGGAACTTGCGCTTCGCCTGCCATAGCTTTTGCAAGTAATGTTTTTCCCGTACCTGGAGGGCCAATTAATAAGGCACCCTTTGGAATTTTTCCACCAAGTGCTGTGTACTTTTTTGGATTTTTTAAGAAGTCGACAATTTCCATGACTTCTTCTTTTGCTTCTTCTAATCCTGCAACATCGGCAAAAGTGATATTTACTTTAGTGCCTCCTTTTTCAAATAAGGTTGCTTTTGATTTTCCTACATTAAATATGCCCCCAGGGCCGCCACTACCACCAGCGCCACCGCCCATTTTACGCATTAATAAAACCCAAACCACTACAATTAATACCAATGAAAAAATAGTATTCGCAATTGGACCAAACCAATCACTTTCGGTATCAGAACTGCTATCAGGAATATTTGTAATTGCATATTTTGCGTAAATATCTTGTACTTCTTTGTTAAAAGAGGCCCAGTCATCCACTTTGTATTCAAATAAGTAATTGCCTTTTATTTTATCCTTATTTAATTTTGTTTTAAACTTTTGGATGTAATAATCTTTTTGAAGACTATCGCCTTTAATGTAAATACGAACTACTTTTTTGTTTTCTACTTTTACAAATTTCTCTACATCACCACTTGCCATTAATCTGCTAAACTCGTTATGAGATATGGTGTTAACATCGGGCGCCATTTTGGAAAAAAATGAGGCGTACAGCAAAACAGAAAATAGTATTCCATAAATCCAGTAAATATTGAACTTAGGTAATTTTGGTCCATCTCCCAATGGGCCTTTCTTTTTAGGATTATTATTTTCGGGTATCATTTGTGAATATTATAGCTTTTGTTATACTATTATAACAATGGTCTGTGAAATAAGTTTATAAATCGTGCATTTTAGTATCTGCGTCACTCCACATTTCCTCAAGTTGGTAAAACTTTCTGGATTCGGGGTGCATGACATGTACCACTACATTGATATAGTCAATGAGTAACCACTGCGCTGCGGTCTTTCCTTCACTTTTATAAGGAAGTTCGCCACAGGTATGCTTAACTTCATATTCAATATTATCTGCAATTGCTTTTAATTGCGTGGTATTATTTGCTTCACAGATGATAAAAAAATCAGCTGCTGCTTCATGAATTTTCTTAAGATCTAAGCTAATTATATTTTCTCCTTTTTTATCCTGTATTGCAGCGATAATGGTTTTGAAAATTTTACTACTTCGGGTAAGTTGCGTTGTAGATTTTTTACGATCTTTTAATGCGGAAAGAGGTTCCAATAATGTTCGTTTTTATTTGTTAATGCCTGTTTAGAGACCTCAATTTATGAAACCTATTATGGTGACACAAATGAAACTAACTAACTTTACAAAAATAACAATTCTTTGTCACCTGCCACACCAATTATCACATTAGGAGCGCCGTTAATAGAACTGTCTGTCATTGATAGTACCAATATTTATGCCATAAGCCAAGTGCATAAGCAATTGGCCGTATCTGGCAGTTGCTATCGTGCTGATTTTCAAACTCAGGGAAAGGGTCAACATGGAAGGGTTTGGGATAGCAAACCGGGCCAAAATTTGCTTTGCAGCTATGTTTTGGAGTTAAAAACCTTAAATCCAACTAAAAATTGGGGTCCAAATGACCAAAATGGCCTTTCGGCAGCTGTAGCAATTGGGGCAAAGGCCTTTTTTGAAGCCCATGCAGGGGATGAAACACGTATCAAATTACCCAACGATATTTACTGGCGTGACAGAAAGGCAGGGGGTATTTTAATAGAAAATACACTTAGAGGACAGCAGTGGACTTGGGCCGTTATTGGAATTGGGTTTAATATTAATCAAACTCAATTTAATGATGTAGCCGTTAAGCCTGTTTCTCTGCAGCAAATAACAGGTAAACAATGGGAAATAGCTAGATTGCAGACCGAACTTAGTAATGCATTATCGATAAGTATTCATGATTGGTTACAAGTTGGTGATGCAGAAACGATTGAAAAAATGAAACCATTATGGAAATTAAGTTAACACAACATAGTAAAGGAGGTGGGTGTGGTTGTAAAATTGCACCATCGGTATTATCAGAAATTTTAGCCGCACACAATGTGGGTGCTAAAAATAATATACCACAATTAATAGTAGGCAACGATAGCAGAGACGATGCAGCCGTTTATATGTTAGATGATAAAACGGCAATGATTAGTACCACCGATTTTTTTATGCCAATTGTAGACGATGCTTTTGCATTTGGACAAATAGCTGCAGCCAATGCCATTAGTGATGTTTATGCAATGGGTGGCAAACCTATTTTTGCTTTGGCAGTTTTAGGTTGGCCATTGGCAACGCTACCTGCAAGTGTGGCTGCACAAGTAATGGAGGGTGCGCGCAAAACCTGTGCCGAAGCGGGTATTGTGATTGCAGGTGGTCACAGTATTGATAGTCAAGATCCTATTTTTGGATTGGTTGTTAATGGACTTGTAGCCATTGAAAACTTAAAACAAAACAATACAGCAAAAGAAGGTGATGTATTAATTATTACAAAACCTTTAGGTGTTGGTATTCTTGCAACAGCACAAAAAAGAGGCCTTTTAACCAAACCCGATTTAGCATTGCTTGTAAAACAATTAACAACTATTAATAAAGCAGGTGAAGCATTGGGGAAAATAAAAGGCGTACACGCAATGACCGATGTAACTGGTTTTGGTTTAGCAGGCCATTTAACTGAAATGATGCAAGGAAGCAATTTAACTGCAAAAATTTCATTCGCTAGTATTCCTATTATAAAAGAAGCATACAACTATATTGCACAAAAAACAATACCAGGCGCAACAGCGCGCAATTGGAATGCAACATCGGAAGGTATTTTACTAGATAAGGATATTGACCAAAGTATTGCTAGTTTAATTTTGCCTGACCCTCAAACCAATGGCGGCTTATTAATTGCAGTGGATCCAAGTGCAGTAAATGAAGTACAAGCTATATTAAAAGAAGCAGGTATTTTATATAATCAACCAATAGGTATTTGTGAAACTTATAACAATAAAAATATAATAATTACAGCGTAGTAGTTGTTACTTATTTTCACTAGTGTTTTATTCAAATATAAGGTTGCCTTTGTTTTTAATATGCTCTGGAGTGAGCTCTACCACTAATTGTACGCCTTTAATGTCTCTTATTGTTTGAGAAATTTCTTTTACTTTTTCGTCCTCAATCCAATCCCCTTTTATCCACCAGATAAAATCCATATGTTTTAATTCAGGTAATAAATATTCTCCATCATATTGGTTATGATACACAAAATGTTGAATGGTGGTATTGGGTTCGTTGGCCTCATACATAGAAAAATAATAAGTTCTACTTTTTCTTTTCAACGCAATTTCATGTTCGGGATTAAATCTAAATTCAAATCCCATGAATTGATTTAGTAAAATACAAAACTGATAATTTTTGATAGGTGCAGTTATTCCAAGGATACGTGTACCCTCAAAATCTTGCTCATTAATCTCGTCTTGATCTAAAACTAATTTCATAATAAAAATTACAACGTTTTTTAAAATTGTATTTCAAATTTTATTTCCTCGGAACCTCGTTTAATGACCAATGTGGTTTTATCCCCTTTTTTAAATTTACTTAAAGCTTGCATATAACCCATCACATCAATTAATTTATAGTCGCCAAGTTGTATTAAAACATCGGATGCTTTTAACCCTAATTTTTCACCTAATTTACCTTGACTAGCCCCCTCAATTCGAACGCCAGTGCCGGTAAACGCGTAATCTGGCATCACACCAAGACTCACTGTAAACTTAGTACTCTTGCCCATACTTTGCTCCCTTGTTTTTAAAAAATCAAGCTTGCCATAGGTATCGGTTGTTTTAATAATGTCTTGCACTAAATGAATCACATCCTTCTCTCCTTCATAATTAATTTTATCCCAATCATCGGTTGCTTTATGATAATCTGAATGACTTCCAGTAAACATAAATAATACCGGCATATCTTTTCTATAAAAACTAGCATGGTCACTTGGCCCGGTACCTGCACTATCATAATGTGTTAATAATGGGGTGGGCGTTTTAGATAAAATTTCGGCCCACTTACTTGAAGTGCCATAACCACCAATCGTTAATTTACGAGTTGTATCATACCTACCCACCATATCCATATTAATCATGTAATTAAAGTTGCCTTGTAAGGTTGGATGGTCTAGCCAATATTTACTTCCTAACAAACCTAGCTCCTCGCCTGAAAAATGAATAATTAAATAGTTGTTGTTTTTAGGTGATTTTTTTGAAAGCCATTTTGCTAGTTCAATTAATGCTGCGGTACCACTTGCATTATCGTCTGCTCCATTGTGAATAAAACTATTTAAATCTAGCCCATGCTTGTCTTGGTTAAACCCTAGGTGATCCAAGTGCGCACCTATAATAATTGTATTTTTTGCATGGTTGTCTATTAATCCAACTACATTATGCGCAGTTCTCGTAGGGTGCTCAAACGCAATGATAGCTTGTATATTATAGGTTGCCAACTCATCATTAAAAAGCTTTGTATACCCTTGTTTTGTAAAATAAACTACAGGAATAGCTAACGCTGTTGCAGTATCATATTTATTAAACTGAATATTATCCACTGTATTGCCACTATTATGTAAAAAAAGTGCAAGCGCTCCTTTACTTTTTATTTGATTAGCTGTATTAATAATCCAATCGTTTAAATCAAAATGCGGATTACTTGCATTTTCTTCCAGCACATCACTTATGTCTTTAAACCATACTTGCTTAGGTTCATTTAGTGTAACCGATGCTTTTGAAACAAAGTTTCCAGTACCACTACTAGACAATGCGAAAAAATCAGAATCAATTAAAGCAGTTTGATTATTAATAGTAACATATGCAGCGGTTGCTAATTTCTTTCCTTCGTCAATTGGGAAACTTTGAATAAACCCTTGATCACTTGCTGGCTTAATTGACAAACCCGCGTATTGATTAATAATGTAATCCACTGCTTTTTGCTCACCAATATCACCTGCACGACGACCTTCTAATGCATCGCTTGCTAAAAATTGAATGTGACTTTTTAAACTTTGAATTAATACTTTATCAGTCCTATTTAATTTTTGTGCTATTAAACCCAAAGGCAATACCAGGGTAAACAATACAATTACTTTACGCATCTTAATTATTTTGAGAGACAAAAATAAGTAAAGGAGCTATTATACGCGTGACCAAAATCAGTAATATTAGTCATATTGGTCAATTTCTAATTTCGTAAGTACGAGCGAGCCATAAAAGTTAGCTTTGTCGCATGTCCAAAGCCGGTATTCATATTGCTTTAGTGGGAAATCCCAATTGTGGTAAAAGTTCACTTTTTAATGCCCTAACCGGGCTTAATCAAAAAGTAGGTAATTTTCCCGGCGTAACCGTTGATAAAAAAACAGGCGAACTTACACTTGGTGCTCATCCTGCAACCCTAATTGATTTACCAGGAACCTATAGTTTTTATCCCAAACGCGAGGACGAATGGGTGGCTTACAAAGTTCTTATGGGGGTGGATATGGAAATGCATACCGATGTTATTTTACTCATTGCCGATGCAAGTAATTTAAAAAGAAACTTACTTTTTTGTAGTCAAATTATTGATTTAAAAAAGCCCGTGGTACTAGCACTTACCATGAACGACTTGGCTGCAAAAAAAGGAATTAAAATTGACGTCGCCGGCCTTCAATCCGACCTTGGCATTCCAGTGGTGGCCATTGATGCAAGAAAAAATAAAGGGCTTCAGGAATTAAAACAAGCTTTAATTGGAATTATTGAAACCCCTCGATCTAGAAATCAAGAAAGTTTTATTGATAATAAAAATTTAGCACCAGAAGCGATTCATGATTTTAAAAAATTATACCCCACCCATAGCGACTATGCTGCTTTACATTATTTAATGCACCACCAAGCCTTTCCTTTGGATACAGAAATGCAGGAAAATATTGAGCAAATAGAGATAGCGCATAACTTCAATCATACTAAAACACAGGCACAGGAAATATTACAACGCTATAGCCACATTCAGGAGATTATGAAAAATAGGGTTAGCGAACCCGATCCTAGTGCCAAGAAAAAACGCACGGATAAACTTGATAATATATTATTACACCGTGTAGGAGGATATGCAATTTTATTTTTTGTTTTGTTTGTTTTATTTCAATCGGTTTTTTGGATGGCCAGGTATCCCATGGATGGTATTGAATGGATTTTTACCAACCTAACTGCATATTTAAATAATGTCTTACCAAACGCATGGTGGGAGGACTTATTGGTAAATGGAATTATTGCAGGACTGGGGGGGATATTTGTTTTTATTCCACAAATCATGATTTTATTTGGACTAGTAACTTTATTAGAAGACACTGGTTATATGGCGCGTATTAGTTTTCTAAGCGATAAGCTTATGCGTAAAGTAGGATTAAATGGCAAGAGTGTAATGCCTATGATTAGTGGCTTTGCTTGTGCAGTTCCAGCTATCATGAGTGCCCGAAATATTGAGAATAAAAAAGAAAGGTTACTTACTATAATGGTTACTCCTTTTATGAGTTGTAGTGCGCGACTTCCTGTTTATACCATTTTAATTTCACTTGTGATTGACAAGAAAATATATTTTGGATTTTTAAGTTTACAAGGATTGGTAATGATGGGCCTTTATGTATTAGGCATTATTATGGCCCTATTAGCAAGCATGGTTTTAAAATGGTTTATTCGCATTAAGGAAAAAAGCTTTTTTATTTTAGAGCTACCTGTATATCGTGCACCACGTTGGAAAAACGTGGGAGTTACCATGATTCAAAAAGCAAAAATATTTGTTACCGATGCAGGAAAAGTAATTATGATAATTAGTTTGCTACTTTGGTTTTTAAGTAGCTACGGACCAAGTAAACAAATGCAACAAGTAGAAACTGCGCACACACAACAAATTGCAGCAAGCCCAAATAATAAATCCGAATTAGATAAAATATACCATACTCAAAAATTAGAAAATTCATACGCAGGCATTTTAGGTAAAACCATTGAGCCCGCAATTGCACCATTGGGATTTGATTGGAAAATAGGTATTGCAATTGTAACCTCTTTTGCAGCACGTGAAGTTTTTGTGGGTACCATGGCTACATTATATAGTGTTGAAGCTGCAGACAATAGTTCGCTAACACAAAAGCTTCAAGCTGCTAAACGTCCCGATGGCACAGCAGTATATAGTTTTGCAGCAGCAATTTCCTTAATGATATTTTATGTGTTGGCTATGCAATGTATGAGTACCCTTGCAGTAGTAAAAAGAGAAACCCAAAGTTGGAAATGGCCCACCATTCAATTTTTCATGATGACAGGTCTGGCTTATTTAATGAGCTTGCTTACTTATACTATTTTGAAATAAGGGCTTCGCAATTATTTACCAACCACTTATTGCTAATATTTCAGCACTATGGTCCTTGGTGTCGGGCTTTTCAATAATATGTTTTACAATCCCTTCTTCGTCAATTAAAAAAGTGGTACGTGTGGTGCCCATATAGGTTTTACCCATAAATTTCTTTTGGCCCCATAAATTGTATTTGTCTACAATTTTTTTATCCTCGTCCGCAATTAAAGAAAAAGGCAATTCGTACTTAGTAATGAATTTTTCATGCGACTTAACCGAGTCTACACTAACACCTAACACTTGTAAGCCTTTTTTTAAAAGCTTCTTATAATTATCCCTAAGATTACAAGCCTGGGCCGTACAACCCGGTGTGTCGTCCTTTGGGTAAAAGTATAATACTAGTTTTTGACCCTTATAATCGGCCAAAGCAACGTTTTTTCCGTTCTGATCCACCCCTTTAAATGCCGGAGCCTTAGCCCCTTCTTTTATAACTGCCATAATGCTTGAATTAAGGTGAAGATAAGACATATAAAGGAGAAAAATGTTTAGGCTTAAAAACCTATAAAATGCGCTCCAATTTTAGTAGATTTGCACAATTTATATTTTTGTAGTTATGCCAAGAGATACTTCCATTAAATCCGTATTAATTGTAGGTTCGGGACCCATTATTATTGGACAGGCCTGCGAGTTTGATTATTCAGGTTCACAAGCAGCTCGTTCCTTAAGGGAAGAGGGGATTAAAGTTATTTTAATTAATAGCAATCCCGCTACTATTATGACCGATCCTATGATGGCCGATAAAGTTTATTTATTGCCATTAACTATTGAAAGCTTAGAGCAAATTTTACAAGAAAATCAAATCGATGCAGTGCTTCCAACAATGGGAGGTCAAACCGCATTGAACTTATGTAAAGAAGCCGACGAAATTGGACTTTGGAAACAATACAATTGTAGAATGATTGGTGTGGATGTTGCAGCCATTGATACCGCAGAGGACCGTGAAAAGTTTAGACAATTAATGGTGAAAATTGGAATGGCAGTTGCGCCAAGCCAAGTGGCAAATAGTTTTTTAGAAGGAAAAGAAATTGCACAAAAAATTGGATTCCCATTGGTAATTCGCCCTTCATTTACACTAGGTGGAACAGGCGGTGGATTTGTACATGATGCAAGCGAATTAGACGCAGCATTAGAAAAAGGGTTAAAGGCTTCTCCAATGCATGAAGTGTTAGTAGAGAAAGCAGTGTTAGGATGGAAAGAATATGAATTAGAATTATTAAGAGACCAAGCAGATAACGTTGTAATTATTTGTACCGTAGAAAACTTGGATCCAATGGGTGTACATACTGGTGATTCCATTACTGTAGCTCCTGCTATGACATTGAGTGATACTGCGTTTCAAGAAATGCGTAACAAGGCAATGCTCATGATGCGTAGCTTAGGAAACTTTTCGGGAGGTTGTAATGTACAGTTTGCATTAAATCCAGCAACCGAGGAATTAATTGCAGTGGAAATTAATCCACGTGTATCTCGTTCATCGGCATTAGCTTCAAAAGCAACGGGTTACCCAATTGCAAAAATTGCAGCAAAGCTTGCAATAGGATATCATTTGGATGAATTAAAAAATCAAATTACACAAACCACTTCGGCCTACTTTGAACCTGCATTGGATTATGTAATTGTAAAAGTACCACGTTGGAACTTTGATAAATTCAAAGGAGCCAATGATACATTAGGATTACAAATGAAAAGCGTTGGTGAAGTAATGGCCATTGGAAGAAGTTTTACCGAAGCCATTCAAAAAGCTTGTCAAAGTTTAGAGAACGAAGCTATTGGTTTAGGATATTATGGAAAAAGTTTAATGAAGAACGAAGAACTAATGGAGTATATTAAAACTCCAAAATGGGATCGTATCTTCCGTATTAAAGATGCTTTAATGCAAGGTTCAACAGTTCGCTCTATTGCAGCTGCAACAGGCATTGACAATTGGTTCTTATATCAAATTCGTATTATTTGCGATATTGAAAAAGAATTAATGAAGCATACTTTAGAAAGCTTGCCAACCGAGGTATTAAAAGAAGCTAAAAAACATGGCTTTAGCGATATGCAAATTGCAAAACTATTACACGGCAACACCAACGACGACGCAGTGTATGAAAAACGCAAAGCACTAGGCATTACAAGGGTATACAAAATGGTTGATACTTGTAGTGCAGAGTTTGAAGCAAAAACCCCTTATTTCTATTCTACATTTGAAAATTAATTGATACCAACTATTTAATTTATTGCTGTAAAGCACAACCTATACCTTATGAACGTAAAAGACATTGTAGCACAAAACGAAAAAGAAACCAGAGCAGGATTTGGTGACGGTATCTTAGAAATTGCTAGAGAAAATAAAGACGTAGTAGTTTTAACTGCGGACCTTGCTGGTTCATTTAAATTAGGACCATTAATGAAAGAGCTACCTACTCAGTTTATTGAAGTTGGTATTGCCGAGGCAAACATGATAGGTATTGCTGCAGGTTTAACCATAGGTGGTAAAATTCCTTACACAACTACTTTTGCTGGATTTAGTACAGGTCGTGTGTATGATCAAATTAGACAATCAGTTGCTTACTCAGATAAGAATGTAAAAATTTGTGCATCACATGCAGGATTAACATTAGGAGAGGATGGTGCAACACACCAAATATTAGAGGATATAGGACTTATGAAAATGTTACCAGGTATGACCGTTGTAGTGCCTTGTGATTATAACCAAACAAAAGCGGCAACTAAAGCAGTGGCTAACTATCATGGTCCAGTATACTTACGCTTTGGTCGTCCAAAATGGCCCAACTTCACAAAAGAGGATGGCAGTGATTTTGTAATTGGTAAAGCACAAATATTAGCCGAAGGAACAGATGTAACTATTATTGCTTGTGGTCACTTGGTTTGGAAAGCAATTGAAGCAGGAAAACAATTAGAGGAGCAAGGTATTAGTGTTGAGGTAATTAATTTACATACTATCAAGCCTTTGGACGAAGCTGCAATTATTAAAAGTTTACAAAAAACAGGTTGTGTTGTCACAGCCGAAGAGCATAATATTATTGGTGGTATGGGTGATGTAGTAGCACAGGTGGCAGCTAAAAATTGTCCTGTGCCTCAAGAATATGTAGGAACAAAAGATACTTTTGGAGAAAGCGGAACACCAACTCAATTATTAACCAAGTACGGATTAGACGCCGTGAATATTGTAGAAGCTGCGAACAAAGTAATTGCTCGAAAGCACAAATAGTTAAAAGAGTAGATAAAATTAATTTACTACTTCACTAAATGATATAAAAAAAAGAGCCTCCAAACAGAGGCTCTTTTTTTTATGGTGCTAAACGTTCCTTGGTCCAGCTGTGATTTTCATTTAATGTATAATATAAACGGTCGTGTAAACGCGAACTTCTACCCTGCCAAAATTCAATACTGGTTGGATGAACTATATAACCACCCCAATGTGGAGGTAAGGGCACATTGCCTTCCTTGTACTTATCTAAATTCGCATTCATAATATCTTCTAAATAGGCTCTATTTGGTATTACCTTACTTTGAGGGGAGGACCATGCACCTACTTGGCTACCTAAAGGACGGGAATGAAAATATTTTTCACTCTCCTGCATACTTACTTTTTTAATGGAGCCAGTGATACGTACCTGTCTTTCTAACTCCTTCCAAAAAAAGTTTATAGCAACCAAAGGGTTTGTAGCTATTTCCTTTCCTTTATTGCTTTCATAATTGGTATAAAAAACAAAGCCCTCGGGAGTAAAATTCTTTAATAAAACCACGCGTGACGCTGGTGCACCTTTTTCATTAATGGTAGATAAAACAAACGCATTTACTTCGTCTATATTACTTTTTATTGCCTCCTCCCACCAATGCTCAAACTGATCCATTGGGTTAGCTGCACTGGAAGCTTCGTCTAGTGATGCTAGTTGATAATCTCTTCGGATGCTTGAAATATCTCTGTTCATAAGACGCTATTTAATTTGTTGCTATTTAAATTTCCTTGGTTGCATAAATAATATTCACCACACTTAATAATAATAACATACCTACTAGCTGATGAATTTGTGCAAACCATTCAAATTCAGCCCAACTGCCTGGAACAATATGTGCACTTGATAAAATAGTAAGAATTCCTAATAACACTTGAATAGAAACAATAATTAAAGGCAAGATTTTTACTTTTTCCCAAAATGCATTAGCACGAATTGATTTCATTTGTGTAAACCAAAAAACAATAAGTGCTAATAATATATAAGCTAGGCCGCGGTGTACAAAATGTATCCAAATGGTATTATTCACTGCATTTAATAAAAAGGAATCCTTATTAAATAATCCCATAGGAACCCATTGTCCATTAATAGTAGGCCAAGTACTTGCTACATTGGCGGCTTTATGCCCAGCCATTAAAGCACCATATATTAATTGAAGAAATAAAATCACAAGTATTAACCAAGCTATTTTTTTAATTCCTGCTAGTTTAGTTTGACCTTGGGAACTAATATTGCTTTTTTGAATAGCATTTGCTTTTAATGATAAAGCAAACCAATAGGTATATGCAAGTAAGCCCAATGCAAAAATAAAATGTAATGCTAAACGAGTTGGCTTTACATAAACAGCATCCCCTTCCAAACCACTTGCCACCATAATCCAACCAATAGCGCCTTGCAAGGCACCTAATAAAAATAAAACCACTAAAGGCTTTATCATACTTGATTTGAAATATTTTTTTACAAAAAAATAAATAAACCCAATTGCAAAGACCAGTCCAATAGTTCTTGCCCATAAACGGTGAAACCATTCCCAGAAAAAAATAAATTTAAAATTAGAAAGCGTAAAGTCAAAGTTCAAAAGCTGAAACTGAGGTGTAGTTTTATATTTTGCAAATAATTCCTGCCAATGTGCTTGGGACATAGGTGGCAGTGCGCCTGTAACCACATCCCACTCTGTAATAGATAGTCCACTTCCAGTTAAACGGGTTATTCCTCCTAATGCAATTTGAATAATTGTCATTCCAACCCCCAATAATAACCAATTGGCTACTGCTTTTGATTTATGTTCAGCTATTTCAATGCCCATTTTAAATTAAAATTGAATACACCACAAAGGTAGCAAGTAATGCGTGGATAGCTTAAATTTACAGGACTAAAAAATTAGGATTGTCACTTTTACTAAACCATTTTCAAAGCAATTTAATAGAGGCAGGCTGTGACGAAGCAGGCAGGGGATGTTATGCAGGACCTGTTTTTGCAGCGGCTGTTATACTTCCACCCAACTTTTATCACCCACTGTTAAACGATAGTAAAAAACTAACTGAAAAACAAAGACAAACCCTAGAGCCCATCATCAAAAAGTCCGCAATTGCCTGGGCCATTGCTTCGCAAACCGCTGCCGAGATAGACGCATCCAATATTTTAAAAGCTGCTATAAAATGTATGCACTTGGCATTAGATCAATTAAAAAAACGTCCTGGTTTTATAGCAGTGGACGGTAATAGGTTTTATCCTTATAAAAAAATACCACATACCACTATTGTAAAAGGGGATGGCAAATACGCACATATTGCAGCAGCAAGTATTTTAGCTAAAACAGCGCGTGATGCTTATATGGAAAAAGCGCATTTACAATATCCAAATTACGGATGGGATAAAAATAAAGGATACGGTACTGCCATACACAGGGCTGCCATTGAAACACATGGCCTTTGTTTTGAACACCGCAAAAGTTTTAATATTTTACCTCCACAGCTTACCATATTATAGCTATTCACTTAAAAAAAGGCGTGGATTTTTATAAAATAAAACACAAGTAAATTAAAAATCCCAAATGCCAGCACCTTGGCGTGTTACAATGTACTCATTACTTGTACAATCCACTATAGTAGAGGGTACAATGCCACCAACGCCTCCGTCAATAACCATGTTTATTTGACTTCCCCAATGCTCGTAAATAATTTCAGGATTGGTATAGTCCTCAATATTATCGCCAGGAAAACTTGCCGATAAAATAGGATGTCCTAAAGTTTTAATTATAGATAGCGCAATATTGTTATTGGGAATACGAAGACCAATTGTTTTTTTCTTTGATTGTAAAATTTTGGGCACTTGCTTACTTGCAGGTAAAATAAAAGTAAAAGGGCCAGGTAATACTTTTTTTAAAATTCTAAATAAGGAATTATCAATTGCTTTAGCATATAAGCTCAAGTCACTTAGATCAGAGCATATGAAGCTTAAATTCGCTTTTTCTGGATTTACTTTTTTGATTGCGCAAATTTTCTCTACAGCTTCGGGATGAAAAATATCACAACCCAATCCATAAATCGTATCCGTGGGATAAGCAATAATACCTCCCGATTCCAAACAGGCTTTCACTTGTGAAAGAAGTCTAGGCTGAGGATTGTCTGGATGAATACTAATTAGCATAAATGTTATTGTGCAAAAGTACCCATTTTTATTACGAACCGTTTATGTTTTATTTGTAATAAATAAATAATATGTTTAGCATCACCTACTTGGAAGAAAAAATTTTAATCAGAAATGCTTTTCAGTTAGCCATTGAAAAACAACAAGACTGTAAGGTAATTTATAGCAGTAGTAGCTTACAAGATTTTATGGGCTATATTCAGTCCGCCCCCTACCCGCCCGATCTTTGTATTATTTCAGATTGTTTTCATTACACCAATTTGGTCAAAATTATTAAAGCCATAAAGCAACAACACAAACACAGTTTTATTTTATTAAAGTCCGATGCTAAGTTTATGAAAGGGATTTGTTTTTTACTAAAAAATGGACTAGATGGAATATTTTTTACAGACGAGGAATTAATAGATCTAAAACATTGTGTACGAAGCAGAACTAAATTTAAATTATCTGCTAACAAGCTTAAGCTAATCACTAGCAACCGAATTGGTGCAATTGAAATTAAAGAATTAAGTTACAATGCAAGTCCATTAACGCAAAACGAAATTGGCTTTATACAAGCCTGCACAAAGGATTTAAACTATGATGAAATTGCAAACGAACTTCATAAAAGTATCAAAACCATTTATGGATACCGAGACCGGATATTTAAAAAATTGCAGGTAAAACAAAGGACCGCCATGGTTATGACGGCCCTTAAAAGAAATTATATTGATTTGTAAAACTATATTTATTACAAGTATAACTTGCTATAAATAAAAAAGCGCCTCTTTTACAGAGACGCTTTTAAAAAACTATTTAATTTCCCAAGTCTCACGACCACGAATTAATTTATCCAAATCACCCGGACCTTTAACTAAGGATTCTTCAAGTTGTAAAGCCATCATATCCTCATAACAAGGACGATCGGCTGTGAAGAACACACCAAATGGACGAGGGAATACTGCACCTACTTCATTTGGATTATCAAATAAACGTGTTAAGATTTGAGCTTTATAAAAATCTTTTTCGTCATGTATCCATAAATCATCGGCACTGTATTTTTCACCAATGGTAACTACTTGAGGACGCATGCCATCAAAGCGTAAACCTAGCTCACCATTTGCACCAAAAGTTAATGGCTTTCCTTGTTCTACAAATAAAGCATGTAATGGCTTAGTTGCTTTTTCGGTAAATATTTCAAATGCACCATCATTAAAGATGTTACAGTTTTGATAGATTTCTAAGAAACTAGTTCCCTTATGTTGCTCCGCCCTTGTGATCATATATTGCATATGCTTAGGATCACGATCCATGGTACGACCTACAAAGGTTGCATCCGCACCCATTGCTAAAGCAGCAGGATTAAAAGGATGGTCAATACTTCCCATTGGAGTACTCTTTGTGATTTTATTCACTTCAGAAGTTGGAGAATATTGTCCTTTTGTTAAACCATAAATTTGATTATTGAAAACTAAAAAATTAACATTAAAATTTCTTCTAATCATATGAATGGTATGATTACCACCAATACTCATAGAGTCACCATCACCAGCCACAATCCAAACACTTAACTCTGGACGAGATGCTTTTAAACCACTTGCAATAGCAGTTGCACGACCATGAATAGAGTGCATACCATAAGTATTCATGTAATATGGAAAACGGCTACTACATCCAATACCGCTAATTACTACAATGTTTTCTTTTGGAACACCAATAGTTGGCATTACTTTTTGTACTTGTGCTAAAATAGAATAATCACCACAACCAGGGCACCAACGTACTTCTTGGTCAGATGCAAAATCCTTTGCTGTAAGTGGAGCTGCTTGTGCTAGAGTTTCTGTAGACATAAACGCGTTCATTTAGGTCCCAAAATTACGTAATTACAAGGTTCAAAAAACATTTATTTGGACCTTATTTAACCCTTCTACCCTTCCAAGTGTAAGTTTTTACCTGCCCAAATAACCCTGCTACTAAGGTATAAGTAATGTGAAGTGGCTGGTACAAAGGAAAATAGCGTAATCCATTGGGCATTTTATAAAATTTTGCCACAGGATCTAAGAAGTACATTTCAAAGAAAGTTTTAAACGCAATCGTTATCACAACACTTGCATAATCCCCCATTAATAAAAGTAAGAGAATGGATAAATTATACAAATACACAAGTAATAACACCCAAAAAATTGAACGGTCGTCGTAATATCTTGCTTTACTAGACCACCTAATTCTTTGCATTAAAAAGTCCTTCCAATTTTGCATCGCCTTTGTTAAAACAATGGCACCTGGATGAAATAAATAGCCAATTTTATTGGACAAAGTTACTTTCATTTTATGCATTAAAAACATATCGTCCCCACTAGCAATTTGATCTACGCCTTGGTATCCCCCCACTGCAATAAATGCCGATTTTTCAAATGCTAAATTTGCACCATTGCTCATAGAATGTTTGCCAGCGCCCACTGCAGCTGCTGTGATTCCTTGAAGCGCTAAAAAATCAAGTACTTGAAATTCATTTAAAATTCCTGTTTCCTTAATAAACATAACAGGGGCTGCAACAAAAACACAATTATTTTCATTTATAAAAGCATTGTATAAACTAAGCCAAGTATTAGGCACAATACAATCCGCGTCCGTGGTAACTATCCAAGTTCCTTTAGCTTTACTAACTGCTTTTTCAATTGCTTTTTTCTTAAAAGAATTCATCTCCCCTGGCTTAAAATAATCCGACATACTCAATAAATGCACATTAGCATTTTGGGCACTAAACCCTTTTACAATTATTGCAGTATTGTCCTCCGAAAAATCGTCAATTACAATAATTTCATAATTATTTTTATCATAATCCTGCGCTAAAATAGCATCCAGGCAGGCTTTAATATTTCCTTCCTCATTTCGGGCCGGAATCACAACCGTAAAATGTATATTTTGAGTAAAGGCAGCAATAGGTTCAAAGGATTTTAATTTACCAAACCAATACCTATAAGCCATTAATAAAATGGCATATAAAATGGTTAAAATCCCCGCGGCCCAATCAAGAAAATGAATCATTATGTAAAGTTAACTGGTTTTTTAAGGATTGTTGGGTTGTTAATTGAGTTATTTTAGGAGATTTTTTATAATTTGTAGAAGCATGCGATTGCTAAAATAATAATCCTAAATCATGTTTAACTTAATTAATAAAACCGCTGTAGTTACTGGTGGCGGAAGCGGAATTGGAAAAGCGGTATGTCTAATACTTGCAAAGCAAAATGCATTTGTGCATGTTTTAGATTTAAACAGCGAGCAAGCCTTAAATACTGTTAATGAAATTTTAGAAGATGGTGGCAAAGCATCAGCACATGAAATAAATGTAAGCAATCAATCCCAGGTTGTTAATGTATTTAATAAAATTGGCGCGATTGATATTTTAGTTAACTGCGCAGGCATCTCACACATTGGAAATGCTTTAAACACAACCCAAGTTGATTTTGAAAAAGTGTTTGATGTAAATGTAAAAGGTGTTTACCATTGTTTGCAGGCAGGCATCCCTTGGATGCAAAAAAACGGAAGTGGCGTAATTATAAATATAAGTTCAATTGCAGCAAAAGTTGGTTTAGCTGATAGGTTTGCTTATAGCATGAGTAAAGGTGCAGTTCATGCAATGACATTAAGTGTAGCAAAGGATTACTTAAAAGAAAACATAAGGTGTAATAGCATTTCACCTGCCAGGGTGCACACTCCTTTCGTAGATGGGTTTTTACAAAAAAATTATCCAGGTCAAGAAAAGGAGATGTTTGAAAAACTTTCTAAAACACAGCCAATCGGAAGAATGGGTAACCCAAAAGAAATTGCACAACAAGTTCTGTATTTATGCAGTGAAGAAGCGAATTTTATAACAGGAAGTGATTATGCCATTGATGGTGGATTTGTAACATTAAATACTTAAATAAATAAACATGAAACTTATAAGATTTGGCGAAAATGGTTTTGAAAAACCAGGAATTCATAAAAACGGAGTTAACTATGACTTGAGTGCGCATATTCATGATTTTGACGAAGCATATTTTTCAAAAAATTCAATTCAAGATTTAGAAAAAATAGTAAAAGAAAATAATTTGCCAGTTGTTTCAAGTAATATGCGCATTGGATCTCCTATTGCCAGACCTTCTAAAATATTATGTATTGGTTTAAACTATGCAAAACATGCAAAAGAAACCAATGCCCCAATACCAGCTGAACCAATCTTATTTATGAAATCAACTACTTCCTTAAGTGGTCCATATGATCCAATAATTATTCCAAAAGGGTCAGAAAAAACCGACTGGGAGGTTGAACTTGCTATTGTAATTGGCAAAAAAGCATCCTATGTCTCCGAAGCAGATGCAATGGATTATGTTGTAGGATACGTATTACACAACGATGTAAGTGAAAGAGCTTTCCAATTAGAAAGAGGCGGAACCTGGGACAAAGGGAAAGGCTGTGATAGCTTTGCGCCTCTAGGACCATGGTTGGTCACCAAGGATGAAATAAAGGATCCACATAAATTAAGGTTATGGTTAAGTTTAAATGGTAAAATAATGCAAGACGGGAATACAGACGACTTAATTTTTAATATACCTCAACTTATTTCGTATTGCAGCCAGTTTATGACATTACTTCCTGGTGACGTAATAAGTACTGGAACCCCAGCTGGTGTTGGATTAGGATTTTCTCCTAATATATATTTGAAACCAGGTGATATCGTTGAATTAGGAATTGACGGTTTGGGAACAAGTAAGCAAACAGTAAATGCTTACCAAAGTAATAGTTAAGATGGAAATAGTTGACGCACATCAGCACTTTTGGAAATATCATCCGGTAAATCACAGTTGGATTAATAATGAAATGAAATTAATTCAACGTGATTTTTTACCAAATGAGCTTCAACAAATATTTGAAGCAAATAAAGTGTCTTCTTGTGTTTCGGTACAAGTAGATCAGACAAAAGAGGAAACATTGTTTCAAATAGCATGTGCAGAATCAAATTCATTTATAAAAGGCGTTGTTGGATGGATAGATTTATTTGATGAATATATCCAAGATGAGATTGAAAATTACCAGCATGCTAAAATTGTAAAAGGCTTTAGATATGTTTTACAAGGAGCTCCAGAAGGTTTTATGTTACAACCGAGATTTATTGAAAATTTAAACTTATTGGCTAATAATGGATATACTTACGACTTATTAATTTATAATAATCAAATCATTGAGGCCACAGCACTTTTAAAAAAAGTTCCAAACTTGCCTATTGTACTAAATCATATGGCTAAACCCAAAATAGGTGATAATATAGTAGCATGGGAAAACCAAATAAAAGCAATTGCCCAGTTTGAAAATCTAAGTTGCAAAATTAGTGGACTAGCAACGGAAGCAAACTGGGAAAGCTGGAAAGAAGCCGATATGGTTCCTTACTTAGACATTATTGTTGAATATTTTGGATTTGATAGAATCATGTTTGGTTCCGATTGGCCGGTATGCCTACTTGCTACAAGCTATGAACGCTGGTTAACTTTTTTAAAAACATACTTTTCCAAATATACTATTTCAACACAAGAAAAGTTTTTTAGTGGCAATTGCACTAAGTTTTATAAATTAAATACAATCAATTAAATTATTTAAACAATGGACTTAAAATTAAATAACAAAGTAATTATTGTTAGTGGAGGATCTAGTGGTATTGGAGAAGGAATTGTAAATAGTTTATTAGAGGAAGGTGCAATTCCTGTGATCATAGATATTGCAGAACCCAAAAACAAAGATTTATGTTTTGTATTTACAGAGTTAGTAAATCCTAATGCATGTCAAAATGCAATCAATGCAATTGTTGCTAAACATGGGCGTATTGATGGACTTGTGAATAATGCAGGTTTTAATGATACGGTTAATTTTGAAAATGGAAATTATGAGGCATTCATGAAAAGTTTACAGACCAATTTAGTGCACTATTACGTCTTAGCTCACTTTGCATTACCTCATTTAATTAAAAGCAAAGGAAATATTGTAAATGTAAGTTCAAAAACAGCGGAGACTGGCCAAGGTGGCACTTCGGCATATGCAGCAGCTAATGGTGGACGTAATGCATTAACTAGAGAGTGGGCAGTTGAATTATTAAAATATGGTATAAGAGTAAACTCAGTTATAGTTGCAGAATGTTTTACACCAATGTATGAAAAGTGGATTCAAAAACAAGAAAATCCATCAGAGAAATTGAAATCAATACAATCCAAAATTCCGCTTGGCCAAAGATTCACAACCCCAAAAGAAATAGCACAAACAGTTAGTTTTTTATTATCAGAAGTTTCAAGTCATACCACAGGACAACTGGTTCACGTGGATGGCGGATATGTACATTTGGATAGGGCTTTATAATATTCCTTTATTTACTAGCCTTTAAAGTAATTATTAATTTCGTAGTTTTGAATAATATGAATCTAGTTCAAAAAAAAGTATTTGTGAGTGGCTGTTTTGATTTATTGCACAGCGGACATATTGCATTTTTAGAAACAGCGGCAAGTTATGGCGATTTATATGTTTGTATTGGATCCGACAAAACGGTTTACGATTTAAAAGGACGCTACCCCATTATCACCCAACAGGAAAGACAATACATGATACAGGCACTGCGCTGTGTGCATACTTGTAAAATAAATAAGGGTTCGGGTATTTTAGATTTTGAGTCAGAGTTAAATGAAATTAATCCAGATATATTTATAGTGAATGAGGATGGAAATACGCCTTCTAAAGCAAAACTTTGTTCAGATAAAAACATGGAATACATTGTACTTGAACGCATTCCAACTGCTGGTTTACCAACCCGAAGTACCACTAGTTTAAGAACCAATTCCATTATACCTTTTAGAATAGATCTTGCAGGAGGTTGGCTTGACCAGCCTTTTGTAAATGAGCATCATGCTGGTGCTGTTATTACTATTTCCATTGAGCCCACTATTGAATTTAATCACCGTAGTGGGATGTCTAGTAGTACCAGAAATAAAGCCATTGAATTATGGAAATCAAAAATCCCCGATGGCGACCCCGAATTATTAAGTAAGGTTTTATTTAGTTACGAAAATCCTCCAGGCACTAAAGAAGTTGCAGGTTCACAAGATGCAATAGGCATTGTAATGCCTGGGTTAAATAAATTAGACTATAGTGGCGGCAATTATTGGCCAGATAAAATAAATAAAATTGAAGATGAATTAATTTTAAGTTGGTTAGAGTCTTCGCTTTATTTAATTCCACTTGATCCAAGACAAAGCAATTATAATGTATTAGAAAACACCAATATTGATTTAGCCGGTGCAAAAGCATTGGCAAATGCTACGGAGCAATGTTGGAATGCAATTTTAGCCAAAGACATTCAGCTGTTTGGTAAATATTTTCTTGCCTCTTTTCATGCACAAATTGCCATGTTCCCCAATATGCTTGACAGTGCCACCGCCAAAGTGATAGACAGTATCCAACAAAAAGGTTTGGGCTATAAATTATCGGGAGCAGGCGGTGGTGGTTATCTTATTATTGTAAGTGACCAGCCAATTGAAAACGGCATTCAAATAAAAATTCGTAGGCGGAGTTTGGATTAGCACTTCAAATTCAAGGACTTAGCAGAAGTAGCGTATCAATCCCAAAATTTTTCGTTTTTTTAGGCCAAATCCCTATTTTCATCGTACTTTTGAATTAGTTGCATAACTAACTATATGTCAAACAACCAATTTAAAAGAGGGGAATTATACAGCGTTATTAATGGCATGGCCACTACTGCTGTTGCCCGTAGGCTTCAAAAAAACTTCCGTAATGCTGGGCTTGAAATTACCATTGAACAGTGGTCCGTTTTATACCATTTATGGAAAGAGGACGAACTAAGTCAACAAGAATTAGGAACGCGCACTTTTAGAGACAAAGCTAGTATCACGCGTTTAATTGACAACTTAGAAAAACAAGGACTAGTTACACGTGTAGCAAGCAACACCGATAGACGTATTAATAAAGTATGTTTAATGGATGCTGCAAAACCATTACAACAAATCACATACGATTTAGCCAATCAAACAATGAATGAGGCTTTGCAAAATATTAGCAAAGATGAAATTGAAGTGGTTAAAAATGTTTTACAAAGGGTGTATGATAATTTAACACACCCCGATTTAATTTAAAACATTTGTAAAATTCAGAAAACAATATTCTACTAATTATAAATAATATTTTATGGGAACTACAATTCACGGAGGAGAATGGATTATCAAAGAAGTGCAAGCGTCCGATGTTTTCATTCCTGAAGAATTTAACGAAGAACAAATAATGGTGCGTGATATGTGCGACCAATTTGTAGACACCGAAGTGTTACCTGTAGCAGATCGCATTGATAAGCTAGAGCCAGGCTTAATGCCTTCCCTACTTGTAAAAGCAGGCGAGCAGGGACTTTTAGGCATTACCGTACCTGAACAATATGGAGGATTAGGTAAGGATTTTGTTACAGCCACAATTGTAGCAGAATATTTAGGAGGAGGTTATTCATTTTCTGTTGCCAACGCTGCACATACGGGAATTGGCACTTTGCCTATTTTGTATTTTGGTACCGAAGCACAGCGAGCAAAATATGTTCCAAAACTTGCTAGTGGGGAATGGAAAGGCGCTTATGGCTTAACCGAACCTAATAGCGGTTCCGATGCATTAGGTGCAAAGACAACTGCAAAATTATCGGCCGACGGAAAACACTACATATTAAATGGACAAAAATGTTGGATCACCAACGGAGGTTTTGCCGATGTATATACTGTGTTTGCAAAAATTGATGGCGAACAATTTACAGGCTTTATTTTAGAAAGAGGCATGGAAGGATTTACACAAGGACCTGAGGAACATAAAATGGGAATTAAAGGTTCTAGTACGGTGCAATTGTATTTTCAAGATTGTAAAGTACCCGTTGAAAATGTATTAGGCGAAATTGGCAAAGGACATTTAATTGCGTTTAATGTTTTAAATATTGGTCGTTTAAAATTAGGCGCTGCTACACTTGGAGGTGCAAGAAGAGCCATTACTACCACAGTTCAATACGCTAAAACAAGAGAGCAATTTAAATTGCCAATTGTAAAGTTTGGCGCTATTAGGCATAAATTAGCAGAGATGGCAATTCGTATGTGGGTGGGCGAAACTGCACTATACCGTGTATCTCGTAACATTGATGAAATGGAAGCCGAACTTGCAGCAGCAGGAAAAAATTTATCTGAAAGTTTATTAGGCGCTGCCGAAGAATATGCAATTGAGTGTGCAATATTAAAAGTGTTTGGCTCTGAAGTATTAGACTACGTAGTTGACGAAGGCGTGCAAGTGCATGGTGGTAATGGATACAGTGATGAGTATAGTATTTCAAAAGCATATCGCGATAGTCGTATTAATAGAATTTACGAAGGCACTAATGAAATTAATAGACTACTTACCGTGGACATGGTTTTAAAACGTGCCATGAAAGGCAAGTTAGATTTAATGGGACCAGCAATGAGTGTGCAACAAGAACTAATGAGTATTCCCGATTTTGGAAGTGATGATGAAGGTGCTTTTGCGAAAGAAAAAAAATATATTGCTAATTTTAAGAAATGTATTTTAATGGTGGCTGGTGCTGCAGTTCAAAAGTTAATGATGACTTTAAATAAGGAGCAAGAAATTTTAATGAACATTGCAGATATGTCTATTATTGCTTACCACGCCGAGTCGGCATTATTGCGTCTAGAAAAGTTATCTACTTTAAAAGGCGAAGCTGCTACAGCAGTTCAAGCCGATATTGTTCGTACTTATATTTATGATGCAGCCGATGCAATTAACAAAGCAGGTAAGGATGCTTTAAATAGTTTTGCAGAAGGGGACGAACTTACTATGATGCTTATTGGCTTAAAACGTTTTACAAAGGTTGCACCATTTAATACCAAAGAGGCTCGCCGCAGAATATGCGCCCAATTAGTTGCCGATGACGGTTATAAAATTTAATGGAGTTATGCTTTAACAGACTTAAAACCAAGTTTCTCGGGTGTTATTGGCAGGTCTCTAACGCGCTTACCGGTTGCATTATACACTGCATTGGCAATAGCTCCAGCAAACCCTATAAGTGCTATCTCTCCTATTCCTTTTGCACCAATATCATTAACGTTCATGTCTGGCTTATTTACAAACCATGCATCTATGTTTGGAATTTGTGAATGCAAAGGAACATGGTAGGCGCCAAAACTTGCATTCATTATTTGTCCTGTGGTATGATCTATTTCCAATTTTTCCGATAATGCCATACCAAGACCACCCACTACACCACCTAACATTTGACTATGTGCCGTTTTAGGACTAATAATTTTTCCTGCATCACCAGTAGTTACTACTTGTAAAACTTTTATTTTTCCATCCTTAGGATTCACTGCCAATTTTACAAAATGAGCAGAAAAAGAATTACTTGTAAACTTTAATTGCTCTGGTGTTTTACCAGAAGAGTTAATGGTTAGATCAATTTTATCTTGATTTGCCAATTTTAATAAAGCAACAATTTCAATTTTTTTAGTGGCATCGGTTTTTAAGGATACTATTTCATTTTTTACTTCTAATGTATCAGGTGTTGCCCCACTAAATGGGGGTGCAAATTGAATTGCTAAATCCTTTAACTTTTGTTGTAAAGTTTTACAAGCCAAGTCCACTGCAGATCCTACAGTAGATGTAGTACCCGAGCCTCCTTGTGAAGGGCCAGGAGGTAAATCAGAGTCACCTAATTTAAATTTAATTTTAGTGATTGGCATTTGCATTGCTTCTGCAGCAATTTTAGACATGGAAGTGGATGTACCAGGACCCATATCACTTACAGCACATTCCAAAACTAATTTTCCATCACTTGATAAAATAGCACGAACACTTGCAGTTCCTTTACCTGCTCCAAATACACCCACTGCCATTCCATACCCAATAAGCAATCCATTTTCTTTAAGTGTGCCAGGCACAGTAGGTCTGTTTTTCCAACCAATTTTTGTCATGCCATATTCATAACATGCTTTTAAATTATTGTCGGAAAAGGGTAATTTATTTTCAGGATTAATGGTAGTAAAGTTTTTAATTCTTAACGCTATAGGATCCATTTTTAATTTATAAGATAATTCGTCTATTGCCGATTCTAATGCAAAACATCCTGTTGCTTCGCCAGGACCGCGCATCCATATAGGGGTGCTTAAGTCTAAAGGCAAAATGCTGTATTTTGTATTTACACTTTCTGCTGCGTATAAAAATTTTGAAACATCTACAATACCTTCTCTAAAATCTTCGTAGCGTGAAGTATTACTTATGGCTTCATGATTAATGGATAGAAAATCTCCAGCTGCATTTGCGGCAATATTTACTTTCTGCCATGACTGAGGACGGTATCCAATTAAAGTAAACATTTGCGGTCTTGTAAGTACCAATTTAACAGGCCTATTTAATTTTTTTGCTGCAATACAAGCAGCAGGTACATTGGACCATGATCTTAATGAACTACCAAATGCACCTCCCACATTTTCTGCAATAACTCTTACATTTTTATCTGGAAGTCCAAATGTTTTTGCCATAAGTCCCTGTGTACTTTTTGGACCCTGAGTTTTATCGTACAATAATAATTTATCCTCAGCTTCCCAATAAGCAATAGTTGCTTGTAACTCCATTGGATTGTGCACTTCTATTGGAATATTATATTCTGCCTCAACCGTAGCTGCAACATTTGTAACCGTTTCAGGGCCTCTTTTATAAGTCACTGGTGGCTTTAAATTAGCGACGTTTAAACGTGCTTTATCAAAATTAGTTTCAAAAGCTTCGGTTTCATATTCAGGTTTTACAAATCGTATAGCTGCGTTTGCATTTTCAAAACTATCAGCAACAACAAGCGCAATAGGTTGTCCAAAAAAGCGAACCTTATTGTCATATAAAACTTTATGACCTCTCCACTCAGAAACATTTTTTGGACGCTCTGCCGCATTGGGATTGTATCCTGGAACTGCAGGACAGTTGGCATAATAAATGACATCCAATACGCCAGTCATAGCTAGTGCTTTGCTAGTGTCAATATTTTTAATTGTGCCTTTTGCAATATTACTTGTTACAAAAACAGCATAAGCTAAATTTGGTAAGTTGTGTTCGGCAGTATATTTTGCTTTACCTGTTACTTTATCTGCGCCGTCTACTCTTTCATCTTCCCAAAATATCGTATTTGTATTTTTTTGATTCATGGTATATAAATTGGTGATGATTAAATTTTAGTTCCTGCTTTTGCTACTTCCTCAATAGCATCTACAATATTTTGATACGCACCACATCTGCAAATATTGGTGTCCATAAAATTTTTAATACTATCTCTTGATTTTGCTTGACCTTCTCTAACACAAGCCACCGCCGACATAATTTGACCAGAAGTACAATAGCCACACTGAAAAGCATCGTGTTTTAAAAAAGCTGCCTGCATAGGATGCAATACTTCACTATTTGTTAAACCCTCAATGGTAGTGATGCTATTATTTTGATTGCTTATAGCTAATTGCATACAAGACTTTGTGCGTTTCCCATTAATATGTATTGTACATGCACCACATTGTCCCATTTCACAACCTTTTTTAGTGCCTGTGAAATTTAACTCCTCTCTTAATAAATTTAAAATAGTTGTTCTTGCATCTATTTCAAGATTCAATAATTTTCCATTAATAGTAATGGTTAATTTTTCTTTAGCAATGGGGGTTGGCACCACTGCATCAATTGCAAATGCTTTAACTAACAAAGATGGGGTTAAATATAAAGCAGCTATAGCAGCCGATTTTTTTAGAAAGCCCCTTCTGGCATCATTATAATTACAAGGTTTCATTAAACTAGGTTTGATGTAATTTACAAACGATTATTTATACGATACGTACATTACGCGAAAAACTTTCCTCTAAGGAAATTAAGGTTTCGGTCCGCTCAATGCCTTTAATTTTTTGCAACTCGTCGTGCAACACAAACCTAAGCTGTTGAATGTCTTTACAAACAATCTCCACAAACATGCTATAATTGCCAGTTGTATAGTTCACGCGCACTACCTGAGGAATTGCTTTTAAAGCTTGTGCAACGGTATCATACATGGAGCTCTTCTCTAAATAAATTCCTATAAAGGCAATGATATCATACCCTAGTACTTTTAAGTCCACAGCAAGCCTTTTACCTTGTACGATGCCCAATTCTTCTAACTTTTTAATACGTACATGAATGGTACCACCAGAAACAAAAAATTGTTTACCTAGGTCTGCATAGGAAACCTCGGCATCCTGCATCATGGCTTGAATAATTTGCAAATCCAGCTTATCAAGGCTTTTGTCAATGTTTAATTTTGGTGCTGATTTTTGTTCCATTATTAACTATTTTTAAATAATTAGCTAATTTATTAATAATATTCTATATTTTAAAATAATTACTTAAAATATTTGCAACATATACCTCATTACATTAGTTTTGATATATCAAATGAGGGAAAACACACTGTAAACGCTCAAATGATAAGTTCTTAATACTGTGGGGTGATGAAATTTTTGGCAGACATGCCTTCTCGTCTCGAAGGTGGGGATCACGGGATAAACGAAACATAGAGCCGCCTAGCAATAGGCGACCAGGGTAGACCACTCAACTTTGTGTTTTGGCTAACTGCCCCTTGGAGGTTCGACCCCTCCCCCTACAGCAACTAAAAAAAGCCGTTCCAATATTTGGAGCGGCTTTTTTAATTTATAGCATTCACTAGCTAATATCTAGTAAGTTAAAATATTAGTGATAGCTTAACCCTTCGTTTACTTTAAATAATGGATAAGTTTTTGATTCTTTAATACCTGGGATATCGGCTTTATTTTCACTCACTTCCTTTTCTGAACTTGGTGTTGTAAAAGGCATTTTGCCAGTTGGATTAAATTTACCTGTAATCACATCAATCAATGCATCGGTAGAAGTTCCAAAAGTAGCAATCACCGCTTTTATATTTGGCATAGTTTGCGCATTGTAAATTTCACTAATTACCCAAGGGTTAGTATAATTCACTACAAGCACGGTAGGTTTTTTTTGTGTTAACTCATTAACATATTTAACATCCACGCCACTTTTCGAAAGCATCACCGAAAGGGGACCGCCATCGGATTCGAATAAGGATTTAGCTCCTGGTGTAATCCATAACACAATCATATCTGCAGCCTCGGGATTGCTAACAAACTCAACGGCTTCGCCTCCTTTAGGCTTATATACATTACTTGCGGATTGTCCCTTTTTTTGCATATAAGACTCTAAATAAATTTTAGTTGTTTTTTTAGTTAATGGAAGTGTTTTGTTTTCGTTTCTTAATAACACAATAGATTTTCTTAAAGCTAAATTTGCTTTTTCTTGGAATGCTTTATTGTTTACAATTTTTACAGCTGCTTCCTCGTCTACATATGGATTTTCAAATAATCCTAATTGATAAAATTCCAATAATAATTTATATACCGAAGTATCAATTAATTTCATATCTACTTTTCCTGCTTTTACAATTTCTAAAAGTTTGGAAGGATCGGCGCTACCTGAAAAAATATTTACACCTGCATCAATAGCTTTAATATATCGCTGCTCAATGGTTAAATTTTCGGCTCCCCAGGGCATCATTTCAATTGGGCCTGTATCGGAATTAATAATGCCATTAAAGCCCAACTCTTTTCTTAGTAAGCCTTGCAATACTGGTTTGTTATAAGCGTAAGCAATTTCTGGATATTTAGTGCCTACTGGATAAGAATAATATGGCATGATAGAAGATGTACCTGCCTTAATTGCATATTTAAAAGGAATAATATTGTTGTCTAAATTTCCAGAAGAAAACACTTCACGCTTGCCCCAAGGGAAATGTGGATCTTGTCCACCCTCACCCGCTCCACCACCAGGAAAATGTTTGGTAGTGAGCGCTACAGAGGTGCTGTTTAATTTAGTTCCTTGAAAACCAACAATAACTTCATAAATCATTTTACCAACCCACTCTGGATCTTCTCCAAATGTACCTTCTATTCTTTGCCATCTTGGCTCTGTAGATAAATCGGCCATATACATATATCCTTTACGAAGTCCAACTGCGGCCCACTCTTGTCTTGCGATATCGGCAAATGTTCTTGTTAATTTTAAATCATGCATTGCAGACAATCCTAATTCAGATGGCCATGTTGAAAAAGTAGTAGTGCCCACACTTAAACCAATGGAAGCATCTTTTGTAATATGATTTCTTGGATTAGATGCTATTACACTTGGTATACCCAGTGGATCACTTTCACATAATGCTTGTAATTTATTAGCCCACTGTGCAGTAGTTCGTGCATCTACATTGGCTCTTAAAATAAAGTGTCTTAATTTATATTGTTGAATTGCTTTAGTGGTACCCGCTGCCATCATCATTTCAATGGGTAGCGGTTGCCTTGTAAACATATTCATTTTTTGGACCAAATCCTCTTCGTTAAAATCACTGGTAATAGTTTCACGTGTCTTAGCACCTTCAAATGACCAATCGTTTTTCATTCTACTGGAACTAATTAGCATAAAACCAACTTTGTCCTCAACCGACATTTTTGAAACTAAATCCAAAGCGCGTGAGGAATTTGGCAAACGCCAATCCTCATACTTATCAAGTTTTCCATTTTTATTTAAATCCTTAAACTCAAGCCCATTTACTTTTAAAATGGGTGCATTTTTAGTACCTAGTTTTACTTGCTTTACTTTATTTTGTGCAGCAGCGAACGACATAATACTAATTAAGAAAACGGTAGTTAATGATAAACGCATATTAGAGCTATTTAATTTTTGCATTGCTAATTTAAAAAAATCCCTATCTATTTTAATTAGATAGGGATTGTGATTATTTAAATAATTATTAATTAATACTTAAATGGTTTGCCGTTAGCCATAACCTCTTGTGTTGCTTGATCAAAAGTAACTTTTGCTCCAGTTTTAACTGCTGCATTAGTCATGATGGTTGCAATGGAATGTTGGTAACCCGCTTCTACTGGTGCGTTAGGCGTTTTTCTTGAACGAATACACTCCATCCAGTTTCTTACGTGACCAGATGTTAAAGGATCGGCACCTGTGTTTGCAGAAGCAACTACTTTAATTTCTTGATCTGTTAAACTTATATTTGGCAATAAATTAGGTTGCATATTCATAGCTTTTGCAAAACCTGCAGTTAAACCACCTTTTGGTGAAACGGTGTTGTTAATTAAGTTTAATTCACCTCCGTTAGAAAAATACATTTCGGTTGGCTTTTCTTCACCGTTGTGCATTCTAGAACTAAACACAACTTGGAAACCTGTGGTAGGATCATTTGCAGGACCGTAATCAAATACGGCTGTAACAGTATCCCAGTTTTTACGACCGTCCTTCCATTGATAAATTCCACCATTAGCAGTTACTGATCTAGGATTTTGTAAACCACTAAACCAATGCACTGTGTCAATTTGGTGTGACATCCATTGTCCAGCTAAACCTGAAGAATATGGCCAGAATAAACGATACTCTAAATATTTTCTTGGATCAAAGTCCTCGTAAGGACGATTCATTAAATATCTATTCCAATCTAAATCTTCTTTTTTACATTTTGCTACCAAGTCCGGTCTTCTCCAACGACCTGGTTGGTTTACATTCCATGCTAATTCAACCATGGTAATGGGACCAAATTTTCCAGATTGGATAAAATCTGCGGCTGCTTTATAGTTGCTACCACTGCGGCGCTGAGAACCAATTTGTACAATTCTGTCGGAGGCTTTAATGGTTTTATAAGCATTGCGATTGTCCTCCATTGTTTCTGCAAAAGGTTTTTCACAGTAAACATCCATACCTGCTTTCACTGCTTCTGCTGCATGATTTGCGTGTTGGAAATCGGGTGTACTAATAAATACAGCATCAATGTCTTTTGCAGCATATAGTGCATCGTTGTTTACTGCACCTCTAATATCATGATCTAATTTTTGTTTTAAGTAAGCAACGCCTTCTTCTCTTCTTACTTTCCAGATATCTGATACTGCTACAATATCAAAATTTAATTCCTTGTTGTGTTGCATAAAAGAAGGAAGATGTGCTCCTCTAAAACGATCCGAGAAACCTACTACTCCAACGCGAACTTTGTCATTGGCGCCAATTATATTTCCGTAACTTTTAGCTGAAAAGCCTACCGCTCCTAAGTAAGCTCCAGAAACTGCTTTTGCAGATTTAACAATAAAACTTCGTCTAGAATTTTTCATATGTGCTTTTTTAAATCGTTATTATTTAATTATTAAGTAGCCATTATAGTTCCTCAATGAATAATTATTTAAGTTACTTTAATGGGTTCCAATTTCCAAATATTTTATATAAGCTGTAATCATTTGCTTCCTGTTCGCTTAAAAAGTGCGCCCAGGGTACCCTTTTACTTGTATTTGCCCCTGGTCCTTTTGAAGCATATTCGCCATAATAAGCAGTTTTTTCGTTGGCTGCGTTATCCCAGTTATGCCAACCCACTGGATTAATATGCGCACCCATTTCACAACCTATAAAAACCGTTTTTGCATTGGCACGCCATGGTCTTCCCAAATAAGTTTGTGTACACTCAGGTCCTGCAATTAAACTGCAATCCAAAAATACATAACCATACTTTTGTTGCGGCATGGTAGAGGCTGCTGTGATATAAGAGTTTATTAAGGATTTTATGGTGCAGTTATAAAATACGGCGGTAGCACTTCCAAAAATAAAATCGGTAGTACCCTCTATGTAACAATGGTCATAAAATTGCTCACTCTCGTCGTTGGTAGCAAATAAAGTATCCTGATTACCAATTAAATTACAATTTCTTAAAATAAAACGGCTTCCATTTACATGCAACGCAAGCCCTTGCCCTACTCTTCCAGCCTCGTTTTTAATAGTTAAATTTTCCATGGTTATATCATTGCCATAAACAAACCAAGTAGCCGATGTGAAAGTGGTGTGTTTATTTTTGTTATGTACCGTGTCGGTACTAAAAAATTTACCCGCATAATCCTCGTAACTAATAATTGTCTTTTCCTTACTCTCACCAATTATGGATAAATTATTTACCCAAGCCGGTATAGTTACTTTTTCATGATAAGTGCCATTTTTAATGTTAATAGTTACATGCACCGGAGTGTAAGCCCTTACTGCGTCAATAGCTTCTTGCACTGTGGTGTAATCGCCACTACCATCCTTAGCTACTACTAAATTTGGTTTATAAAAAGGGCGCACATTGGCTTGCTGTGCCAATAAATTACTTTGTGAAAATGCGAAAAGTAAAAAGCAAATTATAATTTTTCTCATCTTAATTTTATAGTTTATTTAATATTTGTTTGGGTTTTAGTTCATCGGGCGAAGCATTGGTAAATGCATTAAAAACATATTTTGAAGCAGTGGTAGTTAATGCTTGTATTTGCGCTACACTCACTTGGTCTTTAGGGTTAAAGGCTTTGGTTTGCATGTACTTTATTAAACTATAATACATTTGTTTATTGGCAAGACCGGTTGCAGTATCGGCAATATTTGCACTGGTAAGCATGAGTTTGCCCTTGCCCACTTTTGCTTCCAATAGCATTGCTAACCTACGATTCATAAACCAGGTATCAATAGGTTGTACTAAGGGTCTTATGTTTTTATCAAAATCTTCCAAATGCATTACTTGTGAGCCATTTATTATTTCCCACCATTGTATATCACTGTGATTTTGTGTTGGAAAATAAGCAAATGCAGGGTGGTTGGGATTTACAACAAACCCTAATGTATGTGGTGGACGCATTTTAAACCAAGAGGTATTCCAAAAAACTGGTAAAAAATTTTGTACTATTTCCTTGCCTTTTATAATTTTTTGATTCAAGTTCAAAAAAACCTTTCCTCCTTTTGCAAGGGTTTGTATTACCGTATCGTTTATGCTACTTGCATATAAAATTTCATTTTTAATACTAGGAACACTAGCGGGATATACCCAAAAATTCCATTGATTTTTATACGGAGTGCCATTTATTTTAATTTCTAGTTCACATTGAACTGCATTTGTAATTGGCGTTACATTAATTTCAATAGCTCCAATACTTGTATTTTTACCAGTTGCAATTGTAATTGGAGCAAAATGACCATTAGCAATTACTTGCCCATTTAATTTTTTAAAACTCCAAGTAATTTTTGCATTTTTTATATCCTGTGCACCGTAATGAAAAATTTCGGCACTTGCTTTTATGATTTCATTATTTGTATAAACAAATTTACTAGTGCGCATTAAAGGCACCGTGGCGTTACAAAATTTTGAAAAATCATTGGCATTCACATAACCTTTCTCGTCCCAAAAAGCGTCTAGCACACCCACTAGTGCAGTACCTTGACCTGGATAATCGTTTAAGGAAAGTAATTGAAATCCACCATTTAAAGGGGTGCGCAGGGATTTTTCAATTTCATTTTTATAACAAAGCACTTGTAAATTACCAGTAGCATGTAAAAACTTATTAGCCAAATTAGCCATGCCCGCATCCTGTAAATCCTGTTTAAAGAGTTCTAAATTTTTTGCTTTATATACCCCTTGGTACTTTGAAATTTCCTTATAGTTGGGCGTCACGCACCATTGTCCCATTTCGTGTGCAATATAAGGAACTGAAAATGCATTGATTGCGGCACTATAATCCGAAATGGTTTCGGGCATTTTATTCCAAGCTAAATTTCTGGCACCAGATTTTACCATGTATTGGTTTTCAGGAACTAATGGCCAACTCATTGCAACCGATGCCCCAGTATACACACGCCTTGCATCTCTGTTTTTCCAAAACTGAATAAATTTAGTAAGGTAAGCAACTTGCTTACCTCCTCTTGGTTCATTGCCATAGGCAAGCATTGTATAGGATGGGGCGTTACCATAATACTTTTCCATGCGCATGGTTTCTTCATAAATAAATTCATCAACAGGTAAGCCATCCCCCAATGATACGCCATGATTTGCCCAACTGGGTCCCTCGGGTTGCAAATAAAAACCAACTAGGTTGGCAGCTTCAAAAGCAGCTGCTGGCGGACAATAAGAATGAAAACGCATATGATTTAAACCATACGCTTTACACTTTTTAAAGATACGCACCCAGTCCTTTACTAGCATGCTAGGATATCCTGTTAAAGGAAAAACGCAATTCTCTACCGTGCCTCTTAAAAAAGTAGTTTGATTGTTTATTGTAAATTGTTTGCCATTTATTTCAAATGCACGCATCCCAAAATTAACATCTTGCTGGTCTATGGAACCGTCTTTATTGGTTAATGTAATTTGTAAATGATATAATGCAGGGTCAAACTCACTCCAGGTTAAAAATTTATTTCCCATTGCATAGTCAACTACCAAGCTATCCAAGTTTGAATTTACATTTAACCAAATATCCTTTGGATGGTGGTTTTTTTGTGTATTAAAACTTTGTGCACTAATATGAATACTTTTTGCTTGGTTGGCCAATCCTGCAATATTAATTTTAACAACTGCTTTTTGTTCCTTTATATTAGGAAATACTTGCACATTACTCATATAGGCTGCTGGTCGCACTTGCAACACCATTTTGCCAACAATGCCATTCCAGTTTCCTTGAGTATGATCGGTTATACTATGACTATCGGGTCCTACATTTAAATTTTCAACGCTATTATCAATACGAATGGTAATAATATGTTTTCCTGGTTTTATAAAATTGGGCAAATTATAAACATGTGGTGCAACCAATGAATTTTGTGTTCCCATTTTTTGGTTGTCCAACCAAAGGGTGGTTTGTGTATGACACCTTTCCAAAAAAATGATATAGTTTTTACTAATTGTATTTTTAGGAATCATAATTTCCTTTTGATACCAAGCGGCGCCAACATAATAATAATTAGGCGTTAACCAAAAAGGGAATTTTAAATTATTGGCTGTCCTGTACTTTGCATACCTGGGATTAAAATACCAGGAACTGTCATAAATACTTCCCGTCCATTTTGTTTGAAGTGTAACTGGATTGCCTTTTTTATTTTCCAATAAAGATCCTGGCAAACGAACATTGTCCTCCAAGACACTGTTTTGCCAATTTTGTTGTATTCCTATATTGGCGTTGTCCAATTTAAAGCGCCAAGTTCCTGCAAGCGAAATATTTTGCGCTTTAGATTGTATACAAATAATAAATAAAAAAAAGCCTATTTTTTTCAATGTAATTACTTTAAAGTCAATACCACTACTGCATTAGGTGGGAGTTGAATGGTGAGTTTATTATTAGACATTTTAGCGCCATTAAATACTACTGGCTTAATGGCATCCGGATTTTCAAATGAATTATAATCCTGTACTTTTTTAGAACTTAAAATTCGGCCAGTTACCGAAGTATATTTTTCACCACGCATCTCAACCATAATTTCCTGTGATTTAGCGGGATCAATATTTACAAGACTTATATGAGTAACCCCTTGTTTATCCTTTGAAGCCGAAGCAGATACTGCTGGTAATTTTTCGTTTCCAAAAATATATTCCGCTGTCTTTAAATTTAAAGGGAGCATGGTTGCATCCTGGTGCACATTGTACATTTCCATTACATGGTAAGTAGGTGTTTTAATAATGGAAGTGCCTTTGGTTAAAATAACCGCTTGCAATACATTTACTATTTGTGCTAAATTGGCCATTCGCACCCTATCACAATGATTATTGAAAATATTTAAAGTCACGCCCGCAATCATTGCATCGCGAATAGTGTTTTGTTGATATAAAAATCCTGGATTGGTTCCTGGCTCTACCTCATACCAGCCACCCCACTCGTCCACTACTAAGGCCACTTTCTTTTTAGGATCATATTTATCCATAATAGTGGAATGTCTTGTCACTAGTTCCTCCATTTGTAAAGCATTTCTAATAATTGTAAAATATTGCTTTTCATCAAAGGCAGTTGCAGATCCTTTTGCATTCCAATCTATTACTGCATAATGATGCAGTGCAATGCCTTCCATTAAATTATGAGGAATATCACGCATTAAAACTTCGGTCCAATTGTAATCACTTCCACTTGAGCCAGAAGCCACTCTAAACAAATGCTCCCCATTGGTCCAGTCACCCATAAAAGTGGAATACTGTCTGTAAATATTGGCATAGTATTCGGGTTTCATATTACCACCACAACCCCAGGCTTCATTTCCAACACCCCAAATTTTTACATTCCAAGGATTTTCTCTACCGTTATCGGTTCTCCATTTACTCATTGGACTTGATCCTGGTTTCCCATTTACATACTGCGTCCAGTCAATTAAATTTTGCACGGTTCCACTTCCTACGTTTGCTGCTAAATAAGGATCGGCACCCATGAGTTCACACATATTTAAAAAGTCGTGTGTACCAAAACTATTGTCTTCCGTAACTCCACCCCACCAACGATTTACCATGGCAGGTCTCTTATTTTTTGGTCCTACTCCATCTTTCCATTGGTAGGTATCTGCAAAGCAACCACCAGGCCATCTTAATACTGGTACTTTTAATTCTTTTAAAGCTTGTATTAAATCATTTCTTACCCCATTGGTATTTGGAATTAATTTATTGGTATCTCCAACATAAAAACCATTGTATATACAATTACCTAAGTGCTCGGCAAAATGTCCGTAAATATTTTTATTAATTTTTTCTTTTCCTAAATCTACATTTACTACAATTTCATTTTGCGCAAAACCATTAATGGAAATCATGCATAATAAAAGAAAGATTATTTTTTTCATGTTTTAAATTTATGGGTAACTAATTTATTTCATTTTATAAATTTCAGTCCCTGCAAGTAAAAAGGCACCAAGTCCATAATCCTCAAAATCGGGAAAATGGTCAAAGCTTACTGGTTGTCCATCCTTAGGTTCCTTACCTGTACTTTGAACATAACCCAGCGCTCCATTCTCATGCAGTGCATAGGAAGCCATACCGTTCCATGCATTTACAATTGCGGGTAAATATTTTTTCTTGTTTAAAATTCCATGATTAACCCCCCATGCAAAACCATAAGCAAACAAGGCTGTGCCTGAAGTTTCTTTCCCTTCAAAGTGGGAAGGGTCCTGCAAACTCACATTCCAAAATCCATCTGCACGTTGCAAAGGCAATAAAGCCTCAGATAAATCTATAAAATCCTTTAAGTATTCATTATAATGCGAATTACTTTTTGGTAAATCATTTAAAGTCCTTGCAAGTGCGGCTAATGCCCATCCGTTACCCCTACTCCAATAACAATTTTTACCATTAGGCTCTTGATAAGGAGGTACAAAATCTTTGTCTCTCCACCACAAATGCTCCTGTTTATTATACAATCCGTTGGTACCATGATTGTTTTTAGTAAACGAATACAGCTCATACATTTTTGTAAAATAACTACTATCATTATATAGTACGCCTAACTTTGTAAACACAGGCATTGCCATTTGAAGTGCATCTACCCAGGACCAATCGTCTTTTTTATCTGACTGTACCATTAAATCTATGGACGATTTAATATCTTTAATTCTTTCTGGTTGTTTGTCTATTAAATACAAATCAATATAGGTTTGTCCTGCACAATGATTGTCGGCATTTCTAATATTTGCACCCCATACTAATTTCCAATTGTGTTTATCGCCCCATTGCACGGCATAGTCATAATATTTTTTTTGCGCATCAATTGTGTACAATGCCATAAGTCCTTCATAATAAACAGACCTAGTCCATATTGTACTTTGACGCTCCTTATTGGTGATAATAGTTTTACCTGCATCCGGCCACTTGTCCATAAAATATTGATTGGCCTTTTGCATATTTGTTAGTAAAGCTTTTTTATTGGGTATAAACTGCGCTTTTGTTTGCAAAAAGCAAGTCATTAAAATAGTAAAAGCAACCCATTTTTTCATATTCCCTTTATTTAATAATTTATAATTTAAGGCATTTGTTTTAAACCCTCGTAGCGTACTTTCCATTTCCCATTTTTGGGTATACCCGGTAATTTTTCAGTAGCTCCGTCATATCCCGCAACCATCATTGCAATTGCTGTTAATAGTCCTCCATTTCCTGGCATATATAATCTTAACCTATTGTCCTGATAGTTGTGACCATTGGGCAAATAGGTATTTGTTTTAATTGGCATAAGCAGTGCATCAACTGCGAGTTGTGGTTTACCAAGCCTAGTGGCAGTCATGGCTGTCATTGGGAAATCCCAACCCCAGGTATCTTTCCAGTCCCAATGATTCCAAATCCATGTAAAAGTGGAATCCATTATTTTTTGATTCACCTGCCCAGTTAAAGGCATCACACCATAGGCAGCAAGCACCGAAGGATGATCGGTTTTTAATTTTGGATTGGTGTAAGAGTCCGTAGCGTTTTGAGTAAATAAATATTTTCCATCCTGAACCGGAAGTGTAGCTAAATGATCAATAATATTTTGCCAGTTTTTATTAATGGGAAGCTTTAATTTAATGCGCCAATTCTGCGCCACTTGTAATGCCCATTTCCAATATACTAATTCATAAGTGGGATTAAAAGTTTCCTCAGGTTTATACCGTTCTTGTGCAGCTATAACACCCTTACCTAAATGATACATTTTAGAAACCGAATCATAGTTTGCAAAACTACACATAAAATTAGCAGTTAAAAAAACCAATGATTTAAATTTTTCTAAAGTAGCTTTATTGGGATTAGCACGATAACATAATGCTGCAAAATAAATAGGATGTGGTTGTTGCCAAATTAAAAAAGCACCCACCGTAGAGGGCACTTCGTCCCCATTTAAGTCGGTCATTTTTTGCCATCTTGCACCTTGGTATCCCTGACGCTTTGCAATTGCAATTGCCTTAGGACTTACTTGTTGATACCAATTTAAAATATTTTCAAGTTGCTTGTTTCCATTCCATAATCCATAATGCGCTAAATGCCACCAAGTCATTTCCAAGTGTGGTTTTCCATACCAGCTATTATTAATAAGCCCTGTTTCCTGCGGAGGAACACTGCCATCCTCTTGGACATGCATTAAATATTGAGAAAGCACTACTCTTCGCTCTATTTCAAAAGCACTCGTATCGGTTGAGCCCGTAAAATCAATGGCAGCAGCATTTTGCCAATAATTTTTCCATGACTTGTTATTTTCCATTTGTACTAACTGGTAATTATAAGCAGTTGCTGCTTCCTTATTTTGTTGATTAGTAAATTCAATACTGCAGTTCCATGTAGTATCATTTACAATTGGAGTTACCACAAATACATGTGCACTAGCTTTAAGCACTTGCGCCTGTTGGGACCAATGCATGTTTACAAAATAGTTTGTGGTATCTAAACTATGTACAAGAATTGCTTGTTGTTTGCTTTGAGATTGCAATGCACTTATATGTTTATTTTCACAGTACAAAACACCCTCGTCACCCCAAGCACCAGTTGGATAAGGGAATTGAATTTGCAGTTGAAGCTTTTTTTGTTTTAGTAAATTTGATTTTACTTGAACCTGAATTTGATCCAGTTTAGGATTGCAAAAAGTTGTAACATTTACTAGTTCATTTTCAAAAGTAAAATTAGAATAAATAGTGCCCGTATAAATATCCAGCCACTGATGCACATTTTTAATGTCATCAATACTAGCAATGTTTCCGTTATTTTTTATAAACTTAAATCCAACATTTCCAAGCTGCAACCTATGTGGATTTTGACGAAACCATTCCGATGCTTGTTTGTGTTTCCCTGCATCATTCCACTGTACTAAATAGCTAACCTCTTTTCCATTTAATGTAAATTGTTTTAACGCATCGGTTCGTTTTAAATTTAAACTGTCCACAAAGGAGTGCCATCCCCAGTTGGACTCTGTGCCCAAACTAATTCCGTTTTTATAAGCTAGTGGAAAAGATTGCAATCCGGTAATATCGGTTGTGAAAGCAAATTTTCCATTGCCAACAGTAAGTGCCGACAAACTATCCCATTTAAGCACATGCACATTGTGACGTTGCATTAATGCATACCTGTTAATTTTTTGCGCAGTGGCAAAAAATACGACACAATATAAACCCATCAAAATCCAGATACGTTTCATGCAGGCAATCGTTAATTAGCAATTTTCTTAGGTATTCAATTTAAATATTTTATTAGAGTTTGCCATCATGTTGCGTCCTGAATTACATGAATCAATTTTTTTAAGTAATTTAAGGACTCAAATACCACATTATGAAAAAATGGCTTGCTTTATTCATGCTTCTTTTTGCAATAAAATCTAATAGTCAAAATATGAAAATAGACCTATGGCCCGCAGGTAAAATACCCTTAAGTATCCCAAATAGCATAACCGAAAATGTAGAGACTACCGAAATTACTAGAATTAGTAAGGTGCAAGTGCCTCAGTTAGAAGTGTTTTTGCCTAATAAGCGAAGTGCCAACGGACAAGCAGTAATTATATGTCCTGGAGGTGGTTATTCCAGAATTGCCTACGATTGGGAGGGAATTGATTTTGCTAAACTGTTAAACGCACACGGCATAGCAGCTTTTGTATTAAAATATAGGCTTCCCGATTCCCTTACAAGCACAAGTCCCGACAAAGTGCCTTTACTAGATGCCAAACAAGCCATTAAGATAGTGAGAGAAAGAGCAAAAGAATTTAATATTCAAACAAACCGCGTTGGTATTATGGGCTTTTCGGCAGGTGGCCATTTAGCCTCTACTTTGTCTACTAATTTTGAAGAAGATACCCGTCCTAATTTTAGTGTTTTAATTTATCCTGTGATTTCTATGGATAAAACTATTGCGCATATGGGATCCAGAAATAATTTAATTGGATTACAACCAAGTAAAGAATTAATAAAATTATATTCCAACGAATTTAATGTAACAGCTCAAACACCGCCTACATTTGTTGTACACGCTTCGGATGATACTTCGGTACCTGTTGAAAACAGTTTACTTTATTATCAAAGTTTAAAAAACAATAAAGTATCTGCCGAAATGCATATTTATCCAACAGGAGGACATGGTTTTGGAATGGCACTTGGAAAGGCGGGACTTGAAAACTGGCCCTCACTTTTATTAAATTGGTTAGCGCTTCAAAAATAATTTTAATTGCCGTCTGGTTTTAAACCACCTGTATACAAACCTTCAGGTAAATGAAATGTGGATGGATTTTCAGGTTGAGCAGGATTAAATTTTTTAAAATTGTTATTTAAATGTTTTGCAAGGGAAGGGATTTTTTCCTGTATTCCTTTAGCAACACATTTTGCTAATACATAGGCCCCATAAGTATTAAAGTGCGTATCGTCTTTTACATCGGTGGTGTGATTCGGATATGTATTGGCTTTAAAATATACAAAAGCTTTGGTAGATTCAGTAGGGCCTAGTGCTTCATAAAATAATTTAGACATTTGATTTAAATCAATTAAAGGCACATTTAATTTATTTGCAAGTTGACGCATGGCCTCGGGATAATCTCCTAATGAATTATAAATATGACCTGTGCTATCAAATGTGCGCCTATTAGTAGAAGTTACAAAAACTGGTTGCACTCCTTTTTGTTTTGCCTGCTCCACCCAATTGGTTAATGTTTGTTGGTAACTAGTAAAAGGGTCCAAATGATTGGCACCAGGCTTTTGATCGTTGTGGGCAAACTCTATAAATAAATAGTCCCCTGGTTTAGATAAGGTCCATAATTTTGATAACCTTCCTTCCTGTTCAAATGCTTTTAAGGTTTCCCCAGACTCGGCATAATTAGCAACAGCAACAGTTCCAGGTTTAAAAAAATTAGGAATCATTTGTCCCCAGGAAGCCCAAGGCTCTTCGGCCTGATCCACTACAGTTGAATTGCCCGCTAAAAAAATAGTAGGCACTTTGGTATCACTACTAATTTCTAGTGCAGCAATTTTAGCACTACTATTATTTAATTCAAAAGTGAGTTTATTGTCCCAATGAAAATAGGGCTTTTCGCGTGGCTTTAATTTTACAGGCAATCCCGTTAAATGATTTACACTATCTCTAATATGTACTGTAAATGCAAGTTTTTTGTGTTCACCAAAAGCAGTGGAAACTTTTTCAATCATTAATCGGCGACACTCCACTCGTATGGTTGAAGTGCTGGTTCCTTTACTATCACCCATTAAAAGTGTAACCTGATAATTTCCTTCGGGAAGATTTACCGAAAAATAAAACGGCTTATTGCCTGTGATAAAATCAGATCCTAATTTTTGACCACCCCTATGCACTGAGGTAATACTCTCTAAGGATTCAAAACCATATCCCAGTTCATTATTATACAAATTAGTGGGCAAAACATTTATATAACCTTGTATATTTTGCGTAGCGCCAAATGAAAAACGTTTATGAATTTGTGCATTGCTGTTGGTGTATAAACAACATAAAACAAAAACTAAAAAAGATTGCTTTATCATCATGTGTTTAATTTTAACTAATTATCTAATAAATGAATGGCACTATCATTCATCTCAAATTGATGCGTGTTTAACATATTAATAAGCTCGGCACCTGCTAGTAACACTGGACCATAGCCATGTGCAGCGTACACACTTATGGGCCTGTAATAATAAAATGCTGGATCAAATGCCATGCCGGTTCCAACACAAGTACCCTCTACTTGTCCTTCTTTATTTATTTTAGTAGCCACTGCATTCCAAGCAAGAATTACACTAGGTGCATATGCTTTTGCATCTATCCATTTATTATTAATAGCTCTTGCCATAGCATAACAATAAATTGCCGTTGCCGAGGTTTCTAAGTAGCTATCATTTTTATCAATGAGTTGATGCCAAAAACCAAATCCAGTTTGATAAGCAGCTAAGCCTTTTACATGTAATCGTAATTGTTGTAAAATAGCATCTCTATTGGGATGGTCTGCAGGTAATACATCAAGTAATTCAACCATGGTTAAAACCGCCCAGCCATTGGCTCTTGCCCAATGAAATTCAGGATGCACACTCATGCCAGCAACCCATCCATGCATGTACAAGTTTTTTTCTTTGTCAAACATGCGTGTTGAAAATTGCAATACTTGTTTTACTGCATCGTCATAATAAACTTTATTACCAGTGTATTTCCCAGCCTGCGCTAAAGCAGGAACACTCATAAATAAATCATCCAACCAAAGTGTATTGGGTTGTGGTCTGTTTCTTGCTAATGTTCCATCCGGAAAACGTTGTTGCTTATTGGAAATGTATTGTAAAAAATTATCGGCAAGTGGTTTTAAATTTTGATTATTACTTACTTGCAATGTTTTTAAAATAGCAGCACACATAGCACCTGCATCGTCCAAAGCGCGGGGATCAATCACAGAATGCATGGGATTATTTCTGCTATGGTATTTGTCATACAATTGCTTAAAACTTGCATAGCTTGCACCCATTAAACCAAGCCTGTCTGCACTATACTTGGTGTACCTTTCGTCTCCTGTAGCTTTTCCTATGGCAAGCATGCCACTATAAGTTACGCCCCACTCATAACTTGTTAATCTAAAATCACCAGGTTTAAAAATAGTATTGGTATCTATTTTTGAAATTTCAACCTCGGTTCCAGTTTGTTTATTTATTAATTGTGCCGGTGTTACTTTGTTTAAGTAATCAAATATAATGTCCAGCTTTTCCTTAACAGTACTCACTTTTGGAATTTCATAAGACACTGGATAGTCTGGTTTTAATGCATGTAAGGGCGTATTGGCATCGGTTAACTTTTGTGCATTCACTTCACTACCTGCTAACACAAAAAGTCCTACAAATAAAAAAGGAAGATAATATCTCATGGCAATAAAATTATATAAATTGAAATTGTGGCAATCGTACTTCATGCAATATAAAAATTGCTAAACAAAATACTGTCATGAACCTACCTGATTTTATACCCAAAAAAATGCACAAAATACCTTAAATTGCTAATGATATACTATGTCTATTTTTATCTAAAGATTTATAAATAAAATGGAGCCATTTAATACAAGCTTAAACGCAACAAATACCTACGATGCCATTGTCATTGGTTCCGGTATCACAGGAGGTTGGGCAGCTAAAGAATTATGTGAAAAGGGTTTGAGCACCTTGGTTTTAGAAAAAGGAAATATGGTGAATCATATTAAGGATTATCCAAACGCAAACAAGGATGCTTGGGATGAAACATTTAGAGGCATGCTTTCGGATGAAGACAAAGCAAAACAACATGTTCAAGCACGTAGTGGTTATATCAACGCTTTTTCTAGCAATTTTTTTACCAATGATTTAGAAAATCCATACCAGGAAGTTCAAAGGTTTGATTGGTTTAGAGGCAATCAAGTTGGTGGCCGTTCCATTACTTGGGGAAGACATACCTACAGATGGTCCGACTTAGACTTTGAAGCAAATGCTAAAGAAGGTATTGCCATTGATTGGCCTATTCGTTATAAAGATATTGCACCCTGGTATAGTTATGTAGAGCGTTTTATTGGTGTTGCCGGCGAAAAAAGAAACCTACCACATTTACCCGATGGTGATTTTTTAAAACCCCTTGAAATGAATTGCATTGAAAAACATTTTGCAGATCATGTTCAGGATGGCTTTGCTGGAAGACCAGTAATGATGGGCCGTGTAGCACACTTAACCGAAACAAAACCTTGGCATACCGCACTAGGACGAGGCACTTGCCAAAACCGAAACCGATGTGGAAGAGGCTGTCCATTTGGGGCATATTTTAGTAGCAATGCTGCAACACTTCCTGCTGCTAATAATACAGGCAAATTAACTATCAGACCAAATTCAGTTGTGCACTCTATTATACTAGATAAAAATTCCAATAAAGCAAAAGGAGTTTTAATTATTGATAGTGAAACGCAAAAAACTTTTGAAGTATATGCAAAAGTAATTTTCTTATGTGCTTCTACTTTAGCAAGTACACAAATATTACTACATTCTAAATCGGATCGTTATCCCAATGGGTTAGGCAACGAGTCTGGTGAACTTGGACACAATGTTATGGACCATCATCATAATGTGGGTGCCATGGGATCTTACGATGGCATGAAGGATAGTTATTACAAAGGACGAAAGCCAGCAGGTTTATTTATTCCAAAATATGTAAATCTAAACGAGCAAACCAAACAAGCAAGTTTTAAAAGAGGTTTTAATTATCAAGGAGGTGATGCCATTAGAGATAGTTGGAACCGTGGTGTAAATGAAGTGGGTGTAGGCGGTTCATTTAAAGACAGTTTAATGAACCCAGGGGATTGGCATTTAAGCATTATGGCATTTGGGGAAGTATTGCCTTATCATGAAAATAAAGTTACGCTTCATCCAACACTTACCGATAAATGGGGCATTCCACAATTAGTGATGGATGCTGGCTTTAAAGACAACGAGTGGAACATGCGAAAAAAAATGAAAACAGACGCCGAAGAAATGTTTGAAAAAGCAGGGTTTAAAAATATAAAGTCCTTTGATAATCCTACAGCACTAGGAAATTCCATTCACGAAATGGGCACTGCGCGTATGGGAAGAGACCCAAAAACTTCGGTTTTAAATGCAAATAATCAAGTGCACAGTGTTCCTAATTTATTTGTAACAGATGGCTCCTGTATGGTTTCATCTAATTCTGTAAATCCTAGTTTAACTTATATGGCACTTACTGCAAGAGCTGTTGATTATGCAGTAGCTGAATTAAAAAAGCAAAATTTATAATTCATGAACCGCAGAGAATACATACAACAGTCAACTCGTTTTTTAGGATATGCTTTGGTATCAGGTACCGTAATTGATTTAATGGTATCCTGTGAGCAAAAAGGAAATTTACCTTGGACACCTACTTTTTTTTCTAAAACGGAGGCAAGCACTTTATCGGCCATCACTAATACCATTTGTCCTACTACCAAAACACCAGGTGCTAACGATATTGGAGTACCTCAGTTTATAGACGCACTTGCAAAAAATTTATTGGGTGAAAAAGAGCAACTATTTTATAAAAATGGAATTGCAGAAATTAATACCAATGCCAATAAACAATATGGCAAGGACTTTGAGCAATGTGATACCAAGCAAAGAGAACAAATACTTTTAACATTAGATAAGTCATCTGCAACTACAGCAATGACAATGTGGGGCAAGCCAATGGAGGAAAACCCAGCACCATTAAGTTTTTATAGAAAAATTAAAAACTTAACACTGATGGCTTATTTTACCAGTGAAAAAATAGGTAAAAACTATTTAGCTTATGATCCTATCCCTGGCAAATACGAGGCTTGTATGCCTTATCATAACCAACCTAACTGGACAGAGTCTTAATTTTATTTTTTGCTTTGAGCAAGCGTTAATGCCGAAGTGGTAGTATAATATTTTGCAATCATATTGGGCACTTCCCAATTAGGCATATTGTTGTGATCCAAATAACCTAAATAAAATTGCACCACTCTTCCAAAATGTTCTTCATGGTTTTCGCTGTATTTAGTTGGTACGGTTACTTTATATCCTTCATTGGTTTTTTCAATACCTACACCCAAAAACTCGGTTTGCAATTTGGCAATAATTTCATTTAAAGCTTTTTCAAAACCTGTATCATTGCTATTAGGTATAATGTATAAAACTGGCTTAAAAGCCTCATTAGGCCCTTGTTGTATTTTTAAACTAGCCTTAGTCCCACGCATATAAGAGGAGTACATATCGCCTGCATTATACTCCGATTTGTAATTCCAAAGCGTGGTTGTTTTTACATACACGCCTTTTAATTGATACAATATTTCACCATTACAATAATAGGGTAAAATAGAATCTTTAATAATTTGCTTTTGCAAGTAACTAGGAAATGCCGTAGCATGAGTTAACGCACTAAACTGACTTAATGTTAAATTAGTTGGCCAATGATTGGCGTCTAAAATTTTAATGTCCTTTTTATAATCAATCACTTGATTGGGAAAACATACCCATTGAACTAAATCCACTACATGGGTCATTACATCGGCAATGCCTTCCCCTTGTTTGGTAATATCCATAAACCACTCTGGCCTAGTTAATACATTTCCTGAAACTGTTTTGTACAGCATGTGTACATTTTTCTTTTCAATGGCTGGATGTTCCTTGGTTCCTTTTTCTAATGTTCCAAAAACGCTAGCTTCTTGTGCAAGTAACCTTTGTAAAATAGAGGTAATTTCAAAACGCTCTGTCATAATATCATATAGCTGTAACTTATTTTGCTTAGCCACTACAAAGGATTTTTTAATTTTCTCAAATCCTTTGGCATCAATGGCCATAGGCTTATCCGCAATTACGTTTAAACCGTTTTGTAATGCAGTTAAAATATATTCCGACTTTAACTCGTTGTTGCCCGAAAGCATTACTAGGTTTGCATTTTTATCCGAAATTAATTTTTTAAAAAAGTCATCGCCCGTATACAATACCTCTTTCCAATTGGTAGGGTTTTCTTTTCGGTTATTATAGTCGGTGATGCGTTTTAAATGCATGTCTAAGTCTGCACTAGGTTTTGCATATACATAAACTTCCTTGGCCACATTGGGGTACATGGTTTTTTGTACAAGTGCCGCATGAAAATGTCCTGGATCCAAAGTAGCAATGGTATACAACTTACTTTTTTGTGCAAACATAAATGCAGGAATAGACAATAGTAAAAACGAAATAAAAAACTTGCGCATTGTTAAATATATTTTAGAAATCATATTTTTTTCTTCTTGGGCGAGACAACATAGCCGTTGCTTCGGAATCGTTATTTTTAAATGCTTCTTTAGCCGGATCCCAATAAATTTTGCGATTTAATTTCATAGCAATATGGTGCAGTAAACAAGCACTACAAGAGCGGTGACCCACTTCAATAGGTGCTGCAAGTGGCGTGCCATTTTTAATTGCCTCTAGCCAATTCACATGCTGCTCGTGGCTTTCATACAAATGCACTTCATTAGCACCAATAACAGATTGTAAAATTTTAGGATTACTTGCATCAATTGGTTTAACGCCATTGCTATCTCCTACTGGATCGGTATCGGTTACGCGGTAGTTGCCTCTGGTCACCCATATCCAACCTTCGGTTCCAATAAATTTAACCCCATTTGGTAATTCATTGGAAACAATCATGTTAACACCATTCGCATACAAAGCTTCTGTTTTAAAAATACCATGCACATCCCAAAGGCCATTGTAATTTTTATCGTCATGCGGGAAATTAGCGTGTCCCCAAATTTCAATAGGACCTGAATGTTCCATATCCATTCCCCAATGTGCAATGTCAATATGATGTGCGCCCCAACCTGTAATCATACCTGCACCAAACTGTTCCATTCTTAACCAACCTGGTCGGGAGCCAATTCCTTTTACAGAAGTATCTTGTGAATGCACACGGTCCTCGGTATAATAAGTTTCTGGAGTTGCTCCTAACCATGCATCAAAATCTAAATTTTTAGGGACTGGCATTTGTATTTTATTGCCGCCGCCTGGATCACCTGGAAGTCCTACTTCTACAGTTTTTAATTGTCCTATTCTTCCGTTACGAACAAGTTCACAAGCTTTTTTAAATTGAGGCCAAGGATCATTACCTCTTTGTTGACTTCCTACTTGAAAAAGACGTCCTGTTTTTTTAACTGCATTACTTAAAATTCTTCCTTCTTCAATAGTAAGTGAGGCTGGTTTTTGCAAATACACATCCTTACCTGCATTTACGGCATGCACCCCTACAATAGCATGTTGGTGATCGGGCAAACTAATATGTACCGCATCAATATCTTTATTATTTAGTAGCTCCTTATAATCATAATATACTTTAATATCCCAGTTGGCTTTTAAGCCTCCATTAAACGCAGCCTGCTTTTCATAATTTAGTTTAACTGCTGCAGGGCCTGCATTAGCTCTGTCACGATCCACATCACAAACTGCCATTATTCTTGCACCTGCAAAACGCGAAACACCAGTCATGTCATGAGAAGTTGAAATACGACCACAACCAATAGAAGCTACATTTATAATATTACTAGGGGCAAATTTACCAAGTACACGTGCGGGCACAATAGTTGGAAAGTTTACAGCAATGGCAGTACCTAATGACGCTTTAATAGTTGATCCGATAAAATTTCTTCGGTCTACATTTTTTTGTGTTTGTTTTTTCATACACTATTTTTTAATGATAAGTGGTTTAGCATTTTTTTGTGCAATAAGGGCAAGCTCGGTTGCTAATAAACAATGTTCTTGAGGCATTGCAGTTTGTGTTCTATTAATGATATCGTCTACAAATAAACGACCAAATGGAAGTTCTTCGTTATTACAATCCATATAAATCATTTCTTTATTATTGGCCATATACAAATGATTTCCTCCTTTATGACCCGAAAGTATATCTGTATTTTTTCTTACCTCAATATATCCTTCAGTTCCTAAAATAGTTAACCTGCCATCACCCCAGGTATCTAAACCATTAGGTGTGAACCAATCTACGCGTATGTAACCCGCACCACCATTACCGCTTAGCATAATGTCCCCAAAATCCTCAAATTGTGGGTATTGCGGATGATACACATTCCCAATTTGAGACATTAATACTTGTGCTTGATTTGTTCCTGTAAAATATAAATACTGATCAAACTGATGTGATCCAATATCGGTTATAATACCTCCATATCTTTTTTTATCGTAAAACCAATTGGGCCTAATTCCATTATTTATTCTGTGTGGGGCTAAATTAACAGTTTGTATTACCTGTCCTATTGCACCTTGTTTAATTAAATCACCCGCCTTTGTAGTTGCTTTATTTTCTAAACGCTCACTATACATAATCATGTATATGCGTTTTGTTTGTTGTTGTACTTTTCTTACTTGTGCTAGCTCCTCCAATGTAATAATGCCAGGCTTATCGGTTAAATAATCCTTACCATGCTGCATGGCACGAATACCAAGGGATGCACGCTCATCTGGAATACCCGATGATAAAATAAGATGAATACTATTATCTTCTAAAAGAGATTTTTCGTCTTTTGCAACGGGACAATTTGGATAACGTTTTGTAAAATCGGCTAAAAGTTCAGGCTCTTTGGCATATACTCCAACCAGTTCGCCACCGCCTTTAGTAACGGCGTTGATCATTCCAAAAATATGATTGTGGTTAATATTTATGACCGCAAATTTAATGCGGTTAGCAGCTACTGGAGTAGTTTGCTGAAAGGCTGCAGACTTTACTTGCTTTGCACCTGCAAAAAGAGGCATCATCATCATGGCACCCGAAGCCTTTGTTGCATTTTTCAGAAACGAACGTCGGTGTTGGTCAAAATTTTTCATTCATGAATTTATAGAAAATTCCACACATTCCCCTACCGTTCAAAAAAAAATACGCAACAGAAACTGTTGCGTATTTTTTATATAAAACCTAAATGTTATATATTAATAACCAGGGTTCTGCATTGCTTGCTTTTGAGTTGAAGATAAACTTACACCAGCAGCTTGGATACCATCTAAGAAAGTTTGAGGTATTGGGCGAAGGGTATGGAAATCTTTAATAGCAGCAGCACCTTCAAGGTTGAAAGCTTTAACTCTAGAAACTAAAGTAAGTGTTCTAGATAAATCCTCCCAACGCTTAAATTCACCTGCTAACTCACGAGAACGTTCGTTTAAAACTAAAGCTAACATTCTGTCATAAGTGCTTGTTAAACCTAAAGTGCTAATAACGCTCTCATCTCCAGCAGGTAAGCTTGAAACACTAGTGATAGCTAAGCTACTTGCAGCAGCCGTTGTAGTTGCAATATTTGTAGACTCATAATAAGAGTTCTTTGCAAAAAATGAGTTGCTAATACCTGGAGATTGTAATGAAGCAGATAACAATGTGTTACCGCCATCCCAATACTTATCTCTTGCTTCACCACTTGCAAATTGAGCACGAGCTCTTACTGCATTGATATAAGGTAATGCATCGGCGTAGCTACCAGTTCCAGCTTGTGCTAATCTAATTTTTGCTTCAGCAGCAATTAAATAAGTTTCAGCCGATCTTGCTAAGATAAAGTCTCTATGTCCAACAACATCGTTTAATGAGTTTCTAGAACCATCAATATGTTTGCTTAAAGAAGGGAAACCTTGACCAGCAGTTGTTACGTCGGTATAAAGCGCTCCGTCGGTAGTTCTACCATTTGGATAAGCTACATAAGTTGTAGGAATTACTCTACCTGTACCACGTGTATCTGCAATTAAGTTTGCACCAGCAGTACTCTTACTAATTTTAGTTAAGCTAAAACGAGTGTCACCAGGTTGGTTAATTACAAACATGATACCTAAGTCACCTTGAACGTTAGGGCTCACTGGTTTAGCAGCATTAATTGCGCTCTTAGTTCTGTATGATTTCCAAAAACGAGAATCGTTTACTAAATCATAGATACGGTAATCGTAGTAAGTTGTTGCCAATCTACTAAATGGACGGTCACCAGTTAAGTCACGCGCCATTTGGTCTTGTACGTCATATCTTGAAACAAAATACAAGTGTTGTGTGTTACCATTACCTTGTAATGTGTTTACGTCGTTTGTAAACTGAGCAGATAAAATTAATTCAGGTAAACTTTCGTTTGCTGAGTTTTGTGCAGTGAAGTTCCATAATGCACCAAAATCAGAAGCTAATGGGTGCTTTGCAATTATTGCATCACATAAAGGAGCAATAGCAGCTAAATCCGCAGCTTTAGTGTCTGAGTTCCAAGAACTGTTAATTTCACTAGCTCTGCTTAATAAAGCTTTAGCTAAAAAGTGATTTGCAGCATCCTGCGTAATTTTTGATGGACTACCTGTAGTTGGCAATAATTTTGCTGCATTGGTAAAGTCAGAAATTACTTGTGCAAATACTTCTTTTGCAGTTGCACGTTTAAATTCGGTTTGTACCGTATTAATTGGAGTTAATTGTAATGGCACTCCACCGTATTGGCTTACTAATCTAAAATAGTTATAAGCACGTAAAAAGTATCCTTCCCCTAATGCTGTATTTTTAATTGCAGTAGAAGTAGATGTACTCTTAATTGCATTTGCAATTAACAAGTTGGCATCACCAATACCTGTATACAATGCATCCCATTGATAGTTAGATAAAGCGGTGTTACCATTTGACGCAATTACGGTTGGACCAAATGTCGCATCGTAGTTATTCCAAGGTGAGTTAGAAGGGTCACCACCAATATGAAACTCATCTGTTCCATATTGTGTTGCACTATAATTCCACTCTCCGTTAAAAGGAACATCTAAAACTTGATATTGAGCACCTACAGATAACTGCTGGATACCTGCATCTGTTGTAAAGAAGTCGGTAGTCCTTGCTGTTGTAAGCGTCTCATTTAAAAAATCCTTATTGCAAGACGAAGTAAAAAATACCGCCGCAACAATTAAAAGTTTATTCAAAAAACGATTTCTCATATTATTTAAAGTTATTATTATTAAAATGTTGCATTAATTCCAAGTGTAAATCCTTTGTTCCAAGTTGGTCCTTGAACATCCATATCTAGGTATTTGATCTTAGAGTATAACATACCAGGATTAGATACCTGAACATATGCTTTCAAGCTTGAAAGTCCAGCTTTACTCATTGACTTAGAACTAAATGTATAGCCAAGATTGATATTTCTAACTTTAACAAATGAACCATCTTGATATCCTAAAGCTTGGTAATAAGGATCGCTAGTAGCACCACCTGCGTTAAAGATTGGTTTTTGATAGTATGCTCCTGTGTTCAATGGAGTATAGTAATCAATTGCTCTTTGCATTGTACGTGCTGCTTGACCTTCACCACCTGTATTGTATAAGAAGTCTAATCTAGAGTAAATAAATACAGATAAATCCCAGTTTTTATAAGTTACTGCGTTGGTTAAACCCAATACCCAACGTGGTCTTGTCCAACCAATAATTGTACGGTCGTTGTTTGGATCAATCTTCTTGTCACCATTTAAGTCGGCAACTCTTACGCTACCAGCAGAGAATGAGTTAGAAGTAAATTGATTAAATGTAGAAGAATCACTTGCTTGCCATAAACCTAAAGCTTTGTAACCATAAATCACACCAATTGGTTGGTTAATGAACCAGTTGTTATTGATGTCATCTTGCTTACCATTAGATAAAGAAACAATATGCTCTTTTTGCCATCCTGCATTAAAAGTTGTTGACCATAATAAGTCCTTAGTTTTAATGTTTTGAGTAGTGATACTGATATCAATACCTTGGTTAGCAGTTTGACCAATATTCGCAAAGGTAGTTGTGAAACCAGTTACTGTTGGAATAGATCTTTGCATTAATAAATCTGTAGTTTCAGATGTATATGCATCGATAGATCCAGTTACTCTTCTTTTGAATAAAGAGAAGTCGATACCTGCGTTAAATTGTGTTGTTTTTTCCCAACCTAAATTTAAGTTAGCTAAAGTAGCGTTTGGAATAGAACCTGCAGCGTTTGATCCACCATATGGATAAAACAATGCACTTACAGAACCTTGAGTAGAATAAGGAGCAATTGCAGAGTTACCTGTAATACCCGCACCAATTCTTAATTTCAAGTCATCCACCGCATCCACTTTAAAGAATTTCTCTTTGTTAATTCTCCAAGCCAATGCAGCCGAAGGGAACATTGAGAATTTGTGGCCTTCTGCTAATTGAGAAGCACCGTCGTTACGCACAGACATTGTCAACACATATTTTTCTTTATAGCTATAGTTTAATCTAGCCATATAAGACATTAATTGTTGTTGAATTAAGTCTGATGCAGAAGTTAATTGACCAGTTACGGTACCACTTGTTAATGCATTCCACAATTGAGATTGTAAAGGAACACCGTTACCTGTGATAAGACTAGTTTGTTTGTCATATGCAGTTTGACTTGCCAATAAAGTTACCCCTAAAGTGTGGTCACCTATTGTTTTATCGTAGTAAAGTAAGTTATCCAAAGTATAAGAGAAATTGGTATTCTTAGCTAATGAAGCATAACTAGTGCTACCACCATTTTGTACCGAGTTAGCATCTAAATAAATTCCATCTTGATAGAAAGAGATATCTGGACCAAAATTTAAACGGTATTTTAAACCTTGTAAAAACGGAATTAAATTTCCAATATTTACTTGTGTGTAAATGCTACCAAAAGCACGTAAAGTTGTTCTTTGATCTCTAGAATATTTCCATTCGTCAACAATGCTCTTAACGGCATTGTCACCACCTGGGAATAAAATTCTGTTACCAGCTGAATCATAAGGTAAAGCATAAGGATAAATACCTCTTGCAGATTCATATAATCCACTAGCAGGTGAACCAATGGTACTTAAACCTGCACCATTTTGACCATACTCTTGTCTGCTATAAGTTGCAGAGATATTGTTACCAAATGTTAACCATTTAGTAGGAGTAATGTCAACACTAGCTTTAGCAGAATATCTTTGATAAGATTGTCCTTTAATAGAACCTGCATTATCTAAGAAACCAAAAGAAGCATATCCTTTAATTTTATCTGTACCACCGCTAACGCTTAATACGTGATCGGTAGTAATATTTTGTTGAGTTACTAAACCTCTCCAGTCGGTATTACCAACCAATGCGCCGTTCCAAGTACCAGAAGCCCAACCTTTAGCAATGTTACTCCAAGCGGTAGGATCGGCAGTTGCAGCAAATAAAGTTCTATCATTTGCAAGTGTAGGTTGATCACCTCTTGGGTTGGTGCTAATACCTGTTTTGTTATTTAAACCTGTATAGTAATAAGCCCATCTTTTATAATTAATATAATCAGCTGAGTTAAACATTTCCATGTTATCAACTAAATTATCAACCTTAACCGATGTACTTAAGCTTAATGTTACTTTTCCAGTTTTACCTTGTTTAGTAGTAATGATAATTACACCGTTCGCACCACGAGAACCATAAATCGCTGTAGCAGACGCGTCTTTTAAAACGTCGATGGTTTCAATGTCGTTAGGATTTAAGTAATCAATACCTCCAGTAATTAATGGAATACCATCCACAACATAAAGTGGAGAGTTAGATGCAGTTAAAGAACGTACACCACGAATGGTGATACTTCCAACTTGACCAGGGCGCTCGTTGGATGAGATATCCACACCGGCAACCTTACCTTGCATTGCTTCTACCGCATTTGCAACTGGACGAGATTTAATGTCGTTTTGGTTAATACCAGCAACCGAACCGGTTACATCTTTTCTTTTAACTGTATTGTAACCAACAACTACTACTTCGTTTAAGCTTTCGTTTGTTGCTTTTAATACAATAGATACTGGTGATGCACCGTTTACAGCGCCCTCTTGTTGATCATAACCAACAAAAGAAAAGGTCAATTTAGCTTTAGCGCTAGAAACTGACAATTTAAATGTACCCTTAGCGTCGGTAAGTGTAGACTTGTTGGTTCCTTTTTCGGTTACAGTTGCACCTTCTAATGGTTTACCAGCGTCATCACTAACTTTACCCGTTACTTGAATGCCTTGGGCATACATAGAGAATGAGGAGAAGAGAAACAGAAATAGTATTGATAAATACTTTCCGCATGTTTTTTTGTTCATAATGGCTCGTTATTTTAGTTCAAAAAGAAAAAATTAATCAGCAAATTTTGTTTATTGTTTAATTAATAATATTAATAAAAGATTAAATTAATTCAAGGAGGCGAGCAAAAAATAGCAATACATAAATACATATTTGCAATAAGTAAGTGTATTTTCTAATATAAATGGCAAGCAATCCCAGAAAGATTTTAAACTTTCGTTAACAAATAACAAATAATTTCTCATATACAAATGTAAACGGTTTCATTTATTTACGGAATCGATTGCGAAATTCTACTTAAAGAGGTTCAAAAATCTACGAAAAACGTACTATATTTTACCTAAGTAGCTAAAATTCAATAAGTTAACAATTATATAACATAAAAATTAGGAATACAATAACTTCAGCACAGTGCAGTATGGTTTGGAAGATTTATTAAAAAAGAACCCCCTGCTTCATTACAAACTTTTACTAATGCCATGCTCCAAGCCTCTTAATTCGGCAAGGCCTTTTAACCTTCCAATGGCACTGTAACCTGGGTAAGTAGTTTTATTTAAATCATCAAGCATTTGATGCCCATGATCGGGCCTCATTGGAATAGAAATATTTCTTTTACGCATTAATTGTACCACTTTTTTCATCACCTCATACATGTCGGTATCACCATCTAAATGATCTGCTTCAAAAAAGTTTCCGTTATCATAACGCTTTGTATTTCTTAAATGTAAAAAATGAATTCGTTCACCAAATTTTTCAATCATTCCAATTACATCATTATCGGGCCTTGCCCCTAACGAGCCTGTACAAAAACAAAGTCCATTTGCAGGAGAATCAATACAGTTAATGATTTCAGACAAGTCCGTTTCATTACTCACAATTCTTGGAAGTCCTAAAACTGAGTAAGGAGGATCGTCGGGATGAATAGCCATTTGTAAACCATTGGCTGCTGCAACAGGAACAACTTCACGTAAAAATGAAAATAAATTTTCTTTTAATTGTTGCTTATCAATTCCTTCATAGGTTTTTAATGCGGCTAAAATTTGTTCAGCAGTAAAACTTTCATTGGATCCTGGAAGTCCTAATAAACAATTTTGAAAAACATATAGTTTTTCTGCCTCCGTCATTTCATTGAACTTATTTTTTGCTCTTTCCAAATCGGCTTGGGCATATTCCTTTTCGGCACCCGGACGTTTTAATAAATAAAGGTCAAAAACCATGAATTTATCAAACTCAAAATAAAGGGCCTTACTTTTATCGGGCAATTCATAAGCCACATCGGTTCTAAGCCAGTCCAAAATGGGCATAAAATTATAGGTTACCACCTTTAAACCACAATTTGCAAGGTTTTCAAGGCTTGTTTTATAGTTGTCTATATATAACTTATAATTACCATTTCTTTTTTTAATATCCTCGTGCACGGGTAAACTTTCTATCACAGTCCAAGTCATTCCTGCTGCTTCAATAAGTGCTTTTCTTTTTAAAATTTCTTCTGTAGTCCAAACCTCCCCCACCGGAATTTGATGCAGTGCTGTTACAACACCTGCACAACCAGCTTGTCTAATATCCATTAAGCTTACAATGTCGTTAGGACCATACCAGCGCATAGTTTGATGTAACATAAAATAAATTTTTTCGAAGGTATCAAAATTTTCTATTTCAAAGTTCAATATAAAAACATAATGTTTAGTTTTACGAAAGTCCTTTAACTTATAAAATTTAGGATTCAAGATTATGATAAAATTCCGAATTCTCTTTATTGCAATTCTGTTTCAGTTTTTATCCCAGCATTGTGAAGCCAGCAATGGTTATGAACTTTGGCTAGGTTATGAAAAAATGAACAACCCTGTTTTACAAGTAAAATATCAAAGTGTTTTTAAAAATATTTATCTGCCGCAAAATTCAAATGACAAAACAATTAGCATTGTTCAAACTGAACTAAAATTAGCAAGTAAAAGAATTATTGGAACAACGCCGCAATTTGTTGACAATGAAAAAAACGCACAACTTATTTTTAAAATAGATACTGCAAATAAAAATATTGGTCAAGAAGGTTTTGAAATAATTAGTTCGGTTCATGCGGGGCAAAAAAATATTATTACTTTAAGTGCTAAAAGTAAATTTGGTTTATTGTATGGTTGCTTTGAACTTATTCGTGCTATGCAAATGCAAAAGGATCCTAGTGCATTACATATTACAAGTACGCCAATGCTAAATATTAGAATGTTAAACCATTGGGATAATATTAATAGGTCCGTGGAGCGTGGTTATGCAGGTATTTCTATTTTTAATTGGCATACCCTACCCGACTATAAGGACAAACGTTATTATGATTATGCAAGAGCAAATGCATCCATTGGAATAAATGCCACCGTAGTTACCAATGTAAATGCCAACGCACTTTTTTTAACACATGAATATTTATTAAAAGTAAAATCACTTGCAGAAATTTTTCGTCCTTATGGGATTAAAATTTATTTAACTGCACGTTTTTCGGCACCTATTGAAATTGGTGGATTAAAAACTGCCGATCCCTTAAATGATCAAGTGAAAAATTGGTGGAAAGAAAAAGCAAATGAAATTTATGATCTCATTCCAGACTTTGGAGGATTTTTAGTAAAAGCAAATAGCGAGGGACAACCAGGTCCTCAAAATTATAATAGGTCTCATGCCGACGGTGCAAATATGATTGCAGAAGCAGTGGCGCCTCATAATGGAATTGTTATTTGGAGAGCATTTGTATACAGCAATGAACAACCGGATGATAGAGCAAAACAAGCCTACAGTGAATTTACCCCTTATGATGGTAAGTTTAATAAAAATGTATTAGTACAAATAAAAAATGGCCCCATTGATTTTCAACCAAGAGAACCTTTTCATCCACTATTTGGTGCAATGCCTAAAACGCCTGTGATGATGGAATTTCAAATCACACAAGAATATTTAGGACAAGCAACACATTTGGTTTATGAAGGCCCTATGTTTAAAGAAATTTTAGAAAGTAAAATTAACGCGTCTAAAACGGTGATGGATGTTTTAGAAAATAAAGAAAACGCACTAAGTGGCATGAGTGGTGTTGCTAATATTGGAAACGATGTGAATTGGTGTGGTCATCCTTTTGCACAAGCCAATTGGTACGCCTATGGAAGGCTTGCTTGGAATTTACATTTAAGTGCAAGTGATATTGCAAACGAATGGATACAACAAACCTGGTCACAGGAAAAACAAGTAGTGGATACCATTCAAAATATAATGATGTCTTCCTATGAAAATATGGTGAAGTATATGACGCCCTTAGGCCTACATCATATTATGGGTAATGGGCATCATTATGGACCAATGCCTTGGGGGAATACTTTATCCAGAGCCGACTGGAACCCAGTTTATTACCACCGCAGCGATACATTGGGTATTGGCTTTAATAGGTCTGCAAGTGGAAGCAATGCTGTAGCGCAGTATGATCCTTGGGTTCAAAAACAATGGAGTGATAGTAATAGTTGTGATGAAAAATATTTATTATGGTTTCACCATGTAAGCTGGAATCATAAAATGAAATCTGGGAATAATTTATGGAATGAACTTTGTTATGAGTACAACCAAGGTGTAAGCGGTGTTGAAAAAATGAACCAACAATGGAAGGGATTGCAATCCAAAATAAATCCTGATGATTTTGAACCAATAAATCAATTACTAGCCATTCAATTACACGATGCTATTTGGTGGAGAGACGCTTGCTTATTGTATTTTCAAACCTTTAGCAAACAACCCTTTCCAAATAATTATCCTAAAGCAAAATATAATTTAAAATATTATCAATCACTTAACTTCCCATTTGCCCCTGGCAATGGAAAATAATAAAGTATTATGAAAAACAAACCCGTAGCAATTGTAACAGGAGGCGCTTCTGGCATTGGTCTTGCCATTGCAGAAACTTTTGTAAAAAATAAAATTACGACCATTATTATAGGTCGTGATACTAAAAAATTAAAAGCAGTAAAACAAAAGTTAGGCGATGGATGTGATATTCAAGCTTTTGATTTAAAAGACAGAAAAGGAATTCCTGCTTTCATCAAAAAATTAGTAAAAAAACATGGCGGCATTGACATATTAGTAAACAATGCTGGTATTAATATGAAAAAGCCTCTTATTGAAGTAAGCGACGAGGACTTTGATAATATTATTGAAACCAATGTACAGTCTATCTTTTCGTTGTCAAGAGAGGTTGTAAAATATATGTTGCCCAATAAAAAAGGATCCATTGTAAATATTAGTTCTATGGCATCGCAATATGGTATTCCTAAAGTAATTGCATATAGTGCATCCAAAGGCGCTATAGAGTCTATGACAAGGGCTATGGCCGTTGAACTTTCCCCTAATGGAATTAGAGTAAACTGTATTGCGCCCGGATTTATTGCCACCGAAATGAGCGCGAAGGCTTTAAACAACGATCCAGAACGAAAAAATAAAGCATTGGGGAGGACACCAATGGGTTATTTGGGTGAGCCAAAAGATATTGGAACTACTGCTTTATTTTTAGCTTCGGACGCTGCAAAATATATTACAGGTGTAATACTTCCAGTGGATGGAGGGAACTCAATTGGTTTTTAAACTTGTAGTTTTAAATAGAAGCTAATTTTAATTCAAGTAATTTTTTAAGCTACCTGCTTTATTTTGTTGAATAGCATCAATAACCACTTGGGTATTTAATAAAGCCCCTTCTAAATTAGTGTGGGTATGGTCCTTAGGAAAAAATACATTCACATTTTTTTCTCCTAGCTTATCATATTGGTCTGCTATTAAATTATGAATATCTAAAAAGTAAGTTTGTGTTTGATCACATACTTGCTTAGCCCATACGGCGTAATCGGTGCTCCGATTGGTTAAGCCATTGGTGAAATTATTTCTGGGTACCGGCGAACAAATAATTGGAATAGCTCCCGCTTGCTTAGCTTCATTAATATATTTACGTAAATACCACCCATAGGAATGCACCACCTCTTTTACTTTTCTAATAGGGTTGTAAATTTCAACACTATCGTCTTGTATTCCTTTTAAAGTACCTCTTGCTCTTGCAGTGTCGTCCAAAGGACTTGCATCGTTATGTCCAAATTGTATGATAACATAGTCTCCCTTTTTTAAAGTACTTAATATTCTATCCCATCTTTTATCGGTAATAAAAGTGCGAGAACTTCTGCCGCCAATAGCATGATTTTGCACATCTAATTTAGTAGTATCAAAATGGGACTTCATAAAACTTCCCCATCCCCATAAAGTATCCCTTCCATTGCCATCCCCATTTTTTACGGTTGAATCCCCTACTATATATAACACTGGTCTATTGTCTTTGAATATCACAAATGAGGACATTAATACTATGGCGGCCACAGCAACTAATATTAGTTTATTTTGTGTAAATGATATTTTCATAAAGCAAGTTTAAATTAGTTTTTTTGTCTTTCGTTTTTTTCATCTGCAGCTCCCGTTTTAGCGGCTAATTTTTTAGTGTCAACATCAATAGTTGTATTTATAAATTTCCATCCCTTTGTAAATTCTAAAGCTCCAATTGAATTTGCTTTTACCGTGCAATTTGTAAACACAAAATTTTCCAAAAGTGATTGCTCATAACCGTTGGCTACAAATGCATTTTGCGCATTGGTTACTTTTACATTAGTGACATAAATATTTTTAGCGTGCGGAATGCCTTTTTCGGCTGGAGTTACTTTTTGCAGCATTGATTTCCAATGTTGCGGCACGGTATTAATATCGTAGCCTTTGGGAAGCTCCGAGTAACTATAGGCAGGATACCAGTTAAGGTTAAATTGATATGCATTGTTCACCGAATCCAAAGTACTGTTTTCAAAATAAATATCCTCTATGGTACCACCTCTTGTAAAAGCCGATTTTATCCTTAATCCATTGTCTGTATTTTTAGCTACTAAATTTGTTGCAAGTACGTGTTTAATGCCGCCCGAGGTTTCACTTCCTAAGGTAACTAATCCAGCCCCTCTGCGTGCAACACAATCTCGTATTACAATATATTCGGCAGGCCTATTTACCCTAAGTCCATCCCAATCCCTACCTGCTTTTATACAAAAATTATCGTCGTTACAATCAATGTCACAATGTTCTACTAAAACCCAATCCGAGGAATCAATATCAATGCCGTCCGTACTTGGACCATGTCCATCCTCGTTGTTTTTAATAATAATGCCATTGATACTTACATAAGAGGAATATAAAATTTGCACTGTCCAAAAACCTGCATTTTTTAAGGTGATATTTTTAACGGAAATATTTTTTGAATTTTGAACAAGCAAAGTTCTAACTCGTTTGGCGTCGTAGTCCACAATCCAACGTAAGCCTTTGGTGTCATAGTCCTTGCGCATTTCCCAGTACATATCCCAACAAAATTTACCTCGCGCATTCACAATTCCATCACCAGTGATGGCTGCATTTTGAGCGTCCATTACATTAAATAAAGCAGCAGGCCAAGTAGTTTCAATTCCTGCAATGCGTGATTGCATTTCGGGATAATCTTTAATATTTTGCGAACCATAAATAAGTACGCCTTTATCAATTTTAAGTTCCACATTAGATTTTACAAATACCGATCCCAATACATATTCACCCGGATTAAATGTAACTACACCGCCCCCTGCTTTCGCGCAGGCGTCAATTGCAGCTTGTACTGCTTTAGTTGCTACATGTAGCGTATCACCGGCGGTAGCTCCATATTTATTAACGCTAAAAATTTTATTCCCAGTTGGAAAACTTTGCGCTCCAACTTTACTTACCCACTCAGCTGCTGTTTGACTTTTTGCAGCAAAAAATTGCAAGCAAATAAGTAATGTAATCCCAAATTTATATTTCATTTATTATTTTTTATACACTAATGGTGTGATGATAACATTTCCGTCTAAACCTGATATTTGCGTTCTCCACTTAGCGGCATCAAAACGTTTATAGTCAATGTTTACAAAATTAATTTCATGGTATTTTCGCCACTCTATATTATTACGATCCATATAAGCAATACGGTTAGCCATTAAATTATTTACCTCAATACTAATTTCGTTTGTTCCTTGCTGTAAGTATTTACCAATATTTAATTTATACGGTATACTCCAAATTAATCCAGCCTCTTTTCCGTTTACAACTATCCTTGCGCTTTCGTATAATTTATCTAAAGACAACTCGTAATCATCTGCAGTTTTACTAGTTAAAATAAATTTAGTAGTGTAGGTGCCCGATCCCGAAAAAGACAATAAAGTACTATCTCCTAAAATACTAGTCCATGGCATTATTTTACTTACTGTTTTACTAGTTGGAATAAAAGGTCCGCCATTTGAAAATTTCAAATCCCAAGGATTACTTAAAACTATTGGTGTATTTGTATTTTGAACATATGTATAATTCACTACATTTTTTGGCATGGCTTGTACATTACTAGTTTGTACTACAATAGCTTCGCCAGGCGCTAATTGTAATAATACTTTTGTACTGTTTGTTCCGGCTTCAAAATGAGCTACACCAGTGGTTCCTGATTGCGGATTTAATATCCAAACCTGTTTTGCTTGGGTATTTAAATTTACAAATTCATTAATGCTATGGGCAGTATGATTTACAATATAATAGTATTTGCCAGATCCAATAGCTCTTCTAATAAACTTTAACCCTTTTTGAGATAATTGTTCGCCTTGTAATTTAGCATATCCTAATGCTGCTTGTACATTGCTTGCTATAATTATAGAGCCCTTACCTATATTAGCTTCCTTAATTTCATTGTTTACTATATGTATAGATAGCGTATTTAAAATTTGTTTTAAAGTATCCTGCATTAATGCACCCTTTAATCCTGGAACTGCAGTAGGAAGTGACTGCATAATTACCTTTGCTCCACTATGGGCTAATGCTATAATATTTTTCAGCGTTGGTAGCGGCATGTATTTTGTACTAGATACCAACACTATTTTATAACTAGCACCTTTTTCTGTTACCTGCACTAAACCATTTTTTACTTTTGCAGCTGCCAGCATTTTATCAGAAGCAAAGTCCGCACTGTATCCAATTGCTTGTAATGATTTTATATTTTTATAAAATTCAGTAGGATACAACCAGTCGTCTATATTATGCACTTTAAACGGCATATCCATTCCTGCTTCATTTTGCCACTGATCATACACCGGCCAATACGCTAAAATATCATTATCGGATTTTCCACTTTGTAAAATTAATTGACATCTGGTTACATAATTGTTTAATCCAACAATATGTGGCCATAAAGTATTGGTAGGTACAAAATTAACCGATGCATAAAACAACCATCCTGGCCAAGTAGCTGTTTTAGGAGAATAAGTAGTGCCGTGATAAAATACATGGTTAATCCCTGCTAAAAAAGTATTTTCAACTTCGGGTTTACATTGGCTCCAGGAAGTTTTAAAATGTTCCGTTAACCATGTAAAGGTTTCATTAGATGTTAATTTTTTGCCCATCACATGCGATGCCGAACTTGCAAATTGTAGCATAATTGGATCGGGATCTACATTTCTTATATCAGCACTATCCCTTCTTATTCCAGGAAAATTAAACTTGCTACTTCCAAATATTTCCGCCTCAGGAATATCAACCGCTGCATATAAGTCTAAAATATTTCCAGGGGATCCATGGGACTCATTGGTATTCATGGATTTTTTGGAATGCACCCATTTAGTAAATTTATTTGCAAAATTTTCAAGTAATAAATCACTTAATGTGGCTCTGTAATCAGATTTAATTTGTGCGGCAATGGCACCGCCATTTTTGACAACCAAATATTTGATATAAGGTTTTAAATCATAGCCCCTTCGTAATAAAAATGCATCAAAAAATTGTGGTGTCCAATCGGCATCAAACACTTCATAACTATCATCATAAAAGGACCTCACACCGTGATTGCTATTCCCAAATGCAGTATCAAATGATTTAAAATAATGAGCTACCGAATTGGTTGCAAAATGATCTAGCACTAAACCTTCACCACCAAATGCTGCACGTTTTACTTTTTGTCCTGTTTTTGCAATAAAAGCTGCATACAATTCCCAACTTCCATTTTGAGCTGTCCAGTTAAGTGTCCCATTGGCAAGTACCTTATTGGTTAAGTCAATTGTATTTCCGTTATTATCATAAGCAATAAGTGCGGTTAATATTGCATTATTTAAAACCATACCACGTTTGTCCTTGGCAATAATTTTTTCATTAATTGTACTGTTATTTTCAACGCTGTAATTTTGTATTATTAATTTAGTAGCCGCCTCTGCTTCACTTACCTGAGGTCCACCAATGGGCCACCCAGTGCCAACCGAAATATCCACCCCCATATTTAAGGAAGCTGCTTTTTGAGTAGTATGGTCCAAAGCTTTCATCCAAGTTGGAGATAAATATTTTAAATATTTATTTTCGTAACCCACTGCTCCATAAATTGGAACTACGGCAACACCACCAAAACCTGCACCATGCAAACTATTTAATTGATCATCCAAACCATATTCATCTACCGCACTTCCCATCCACCACCATCTGGTCCAAGGTTTTGCTTCCTTAGTAGTTGCTGGCCAATGTTGGGAATATGCGAGTTGCGATGTAATTAGCAATAATATTAAAAGGCTTTTTTTCATGCTTTATAATTAATTAACCTAAGTTTGAAAATATAAATTAGTTAGTATATTTTTTTACTTCTACTGCATACACATTTTCAGTTCCTTCAAAGTTGGCTCTAAATACTACCCATTTTCCGTTTGGTGTAAAATGAACATTGGGTTCTAACTTATAATATTGGTGTTTCATGTTTACCAATTTTTCACTTTTTAAACTGTCGCCTAATGGCATAAAATGATAAATCCACATTCCATTTGTAGCTCTTGCAACTTGGCCTGCATCACCACCGTCTCCACAAAACATTTTTTGATCATCTGATATATTAAAATGGATACTCCATTCGTCACGCTTAACCCTATATTTTTTTTCAACTCCCGTTTTAATATTGGTTCCTGCTACAAAAAAGGTTTCGCCTTTTGGTTGTTGTAAATCAAACCAAATAGTTTTTCCGTCGGGAGCAAACCATTCGTGTCCTGCAATTTCCATATCCATGGTTCGCTTGTGCATTAATTTCACTTCTTTGGTATTAATATTAATATGCCAAATACGGTCTAGCTTATGCCAAGGCCCCTCGTGACAAAACATAAGTATACTAGGATTTGTAGGGGAAAACTGAACATGTCCAAGCCAAGTTCGCTCGGTATGGATTACTTGTAATTTTCCAGTTTTTATATTAATAGTAAATAAATCATTGGGTTCGTGTGCATCAAATATGCGATCAAAAAAATCTTTTTTCTCTGGATATTTTTTTGGAATGTCGGCTTGCGCATCACTTGCTTTGGAACCTGCTAAAATAGTTTCATCCGAATTAACAGTTGCAATATTTCCTTTATAGTTTTCGGGAAATGTAAATACTAATTTTGTTTCCTTAGTTTTAATATTGGTAACATATACCTTGTCTTGTTTTTGAAAATATAAGTTATTATACTTATGTCCTACAATCTCAGCCCCAATACTAGTTTCAGAAAAAGTAATTTGTGTTACCTCCTTGTTTTCTAAATTTACTGTATAAGCATTTTTAACACCATTGGTTGTTCCAAAAAAAATCATTTTATCATTTTTTTTGTCAGCGCTAATTATAAAGGGATTGTTGTGGAAATAAAAACTACTATTAATGCCAGCTCTATTAATAAGTTTAATAACACGGTGACCCGTTATATCATCAATCCATTCATTTGGCATACTAGTACCGCCTGTTTCTAAAATGGGAATATTATTTTGTGCAAATGTTTTAAAACATATGAAAACACATAAAAATAAAAAAGTCTTTTTTAAAGAAGTAGTTACTAATAGCATGCAATTAATTTTTAAAATACGTAAGCATGGGTTTGCCACCCATGCTAGAAAGTTACAATAAAATATAAATTAGCTGTTATGGGGTGTAGGGTAGTAAAAGGGGGCTTTTATTTTTTCCCAGTAGCAGCCCAAATTATACCCGCTGCTATATGACTTAAATAATTAGGGTCTGAAAAGTCCGAAGGTACATGGCCTAAATTAGTGTAAAAGGACCTACCTCCGTCAAAATTATGGTACCATGCAATGGGATGAAATACACCCATTCCTTTTCCAGAGATGGCTTGTCTATTTGGATTTGCTTCCCAACTCACATTTGGATTATAGGTTTTTTCATCTACCGCTAAAACGGTTACTAAACCTTGCACTTTATCGGGGCTAAATTCATACCATTCGTCGGTCCATTGTTTATTATTTGCAAAGCCTTCCAGGCCGGGAAAACTTGCATCCAACACCTGAAGTCTTGCCGACTGTATTGCAGGATGTATCTGAAACATTCTTCCTACTAGTTGTGTATACCATGCCCAATCATACTCGGTATCGGATGCGCTATGAATACCCATAAAACCTTTGCCCGATTTTATAAATCGCTCCATTACTTTTTGTTCCTGCTCATTAAAAATATCACCTGTGGTATTTAAAAAAATAACAACCTGATAATTTTTTAAAGTATTATCGGTAAAGCCATAATTATCCTCTAGTAAATCTACTTGAAAATTGTGTTTCACCCCTAACTGTTGAACAGCAAGCACTCCAGCATGAATAGACTCATGATGCCATCCCCTAGTAGTAGTAACTAGTAATGCCCTGAATTGTTTTTGAGCACTTACATGAACAGAAGTTCCAATTAGCAACAAACTAATAAACAGGCAGGCTTTTACAAATTTCATAGTATACATTTTAATATACTAAATATAAGAAATTATGTATTAATCTTCAATCACATTTACCCTTGGCACCAATAAATGCATGATTAACCAAGCAAGTATATAGGACAGTGAGCACCAAGCAAACATAATATAGTAAGCCGTTTCAATTTGATTAATGGCACGGTAATGTACAAATAAGTTTTTCTGTACCAGTAAGGATAATAAAATACCACCTAGTGATCCAAACATACCACCAATTCCTGTTACAGTACCAATGGTTTGTTTAGGGAACATATCGCTTACAGTTGTGAAAATATTAGCACTCCAAGCTTGGTGTGCGGCAGCAGCAATTCCAATTACAAGTACTGCTAACCACATATTTAAAGAACCTAAATATTGTGCAAATAAAATAGGCACCACTAAAAAAGCATACATTAACATGGATGTTTTTCTTGCTCTAAATACTGGCCAATTTTTACTCATTAATTTTAATGGAATCCATCCACCACCTACACTACCTACCACAGACAAGGTATAAACTGCTGCTACTGGTAATGCAATTTGTGTTCCTTTTAATGCATACTGACTTTCTAAGAAATCCGGTAACCAGAAAAGATAAAACCACCAAATAGGATCGGTTAATAATTTACCAATAGAAAAAGCCCATGTTTGCTTGTATTTAAGTAACATGCCCCAAGTATATTTTTTTTCTATCTTGGGAACTTCATTTTCCTCAAGTGGTGCTATATCACTATTAATATATTCTAATTCTTCGGGTGTAATCTTTGGATGATCTGCAGGTTTGTGATAATACTTTTGCCAAAAGTATAACCATACTAAACCCAAAAGTCCTGTGGCCACAAAAGCCCATTGCCAACCCCAGTTAATAGCAATAAAAGGAACTGTTAAGGGTGCGACAATAGCTCCAATATTGGTACCTGAATTAAATATGCCTGTAGCAAGCGCACGCTCTTTTTTTGGAAACCACTCTGCTACTGTTTTTATTGCTGCTGGAAAGTTACCTGCTTCGGTTAAACCTAGTGCCGATCTTGCAGATGCAAAACCAAATACACTATTAGCAAATGCATGTGCAATTGCAGATAAACTCCAAAGACCGGTTGCCCAACTATATCCTTTTTTAGTACCAATTTTATCAATTATTCGGCCAGCAATCATAAGTCCAATTGCATAGCTTAACTTAAAAGCAATCTCTACGTTTGCATAATCCGCATCGTCCCATTTAAGTTCTCTTGTGAATGTGCTTTTTAATAAACTAATTACGGCTCTATCTAAATAGTTAATTGTTGTAGCAAAAAATACTAAGGCACAAATAGTCCATCTTAAATTACCAATCTGTTTCTTCATATAATTATTTTAACCCTTCAATTGTTAATAAATTTCTTGAAGTTACTGTTAATTCACTGTATTGCTTACTTGCCAATAAACTTTTTGTGATAAGCTTGCTACCAAGACCTACACCCGCAGCCCCTGCTTTTAACCAAGTTGTGATGCTTTGCTCCGTAGCGTCCACACCTCCGGTAACTAAAAAGTGAACATCATTAAACAATGGCTTAATGGCTTCAATAAATCCTGGACCCAACACATTGCCTGGGAATAATTTTACAATATTACAGCCAGCTTGTTGCGCTACATGAATTTCGGTTGGTGTCATACAACCCGGTATCCATAAGACTTTGTGCAAGTAAGCCATATCTGCAACCGATGCATCAAACACGGGGCTAATTAAAAAATCGGCACCTGCATTAATATAACTTTTAGCATCCTCCTGATTTTTAATTGTGCCAATACCTAAAAATAAATCAGGCATTTGCTCCTTTAATGCAACCAGTGCCTTAAAGTTTTGTAAAGCATTTACACCGCGGTGGGTAAACTCAATGGTACGTATGCCACCAGCATATAATGCTTTAACTACTTCCACCACAACTACTACATCGTTTTCGTAAAAAAGTGGAATTAACTTAGCTTTTAAAATGTGCTGTGATACTTTATCTATACTATGCATAATTTATAATTAATATCTAGACTGTATTAAAGAAATAGATTGTTTTGTATAATCACCAACTTCCTGCAATTTACCAAAAGCCGCACTAGCAGCAAAATTTATGACTTGTTGTGCATTATGCGTAGGTTGAATTAATCCATAAATAAGACCTGCCATAAAGCAGTCTCCACTACCCACTTTATCCACTACAGTTTGCGTAAAATGTTCGTTGCAAACTACATGTTCTGTTTTATTGGTTAAGGTTGCATAATACCTAACTGCATCCCCTTCTGAAAAGCGGTAAGTATTGGCTACCATTTTACAATTAGGATAAGTTTCCATAATTTCTTCAGAAACTAATTTTGATTGCTGGATATAAAAATCCTTTTCACAATTTTCATTTAAAGCAGGATTAAGTTTCGTTCCAAGTAATTGGTGTGCGCTCCAAACGTTGCCCATAACTAAATCACAATATTTAACTAGCAAAGGCATTACCTCTACTGGTTTTTTTCCATACTGCCATAACTTAGCTCGGTAGTTTAAATCTACTGAAATGGTCATTCCTTTTTTAGTAGCAAATTGTAAAGCCTCATCACAAACTTCAACAATATTTGTGTTTAAAGCAGGACTAATTGCAGTAAAATGAAACCAATCATATCCTTCTAAAACTTTTTCCCAATCAATCATTCCTTTTTTCAAAAACGAAAAAGAGGAGTATGCTCTGTCATATATTACACCCGCATTTTTTAAATCGGCACCCATGGGTAAGGTGTAAGTACCAATACGTTCTCCACTAAGTAAAACGTGTTGGGTGTTAATGCCTTCGTCCTGTAAGGACTCCAAAATTTCTTTAGAGATATAATTATCCGGAACTGCGGTGCAATATTTTACAGGCACCTGCCAATTGGCCAAAGCCTTTGCTACATTAAGTTCGGCGCCACCAACAAAAACAGGCATGTTGTGCTCATGAATCCACGCTTTTTGTAAATTAGGTGAGAAGCGTAATAATAATTCGCCAAAACAAAATACTTTTTTCATCTTATGCAAGTGTATTAATTGGTGCTGGATCCATATCGGTATACACTAAATTTTCTCCAGCCATACCCCATATAAAACCATAGTTACTAGTGCCACATCCAAAATGCATACTCCATGGAGCCGAAATAGTGGCTTCATGATTTGCAATCACAATATGTTTTGTTGTTTTAGGTTCGCCCATAAAGTGAAAAATACGGTGCTCTGCTGCCAAATCAAAGTAAAAATAAACTTCCATTCTACGGGTATGTGTATGCGGAGGAACAGAGTTCCAAACCGAACCTTCCTCTAGCACAGTTAAACCCATTACCAACTGACAACTTTTAATACCTTCTAAGTGAATGTATTTATAAACAGTTCTTTTATTGGAAGTTTCTACTGCACCTAGTGCAACAGGTTGTGCATCTTGTTTGGTGCAAACAGCAGCAGGATAAATGTGATGTGCTGGAGCAGATAAAATATAAAATAAGGCAGGATTACTTGCAGCATTGGATTTAAAACTTACTGCTTGTGTACCTTTTCCTAAATACAAACAATCCATTTTAGAAATGGCATAACTCACACCATCGGCAACAATGGTTCCATCACCTCCTACATTTATAATACCAATTTCACGACGCTCTAAAAAATATTCAGCTCTTAACTCGGCTGGATTAGGAAGTGCTACTGTTTCACTAACTGGTTTAACGCCACCAATAATTACACGGTCATAATGTGAGTAGGTTAAATTTATTTTATTATCTGTAAATAAATTTGAAACTAAAAAATTATCTCTTAAAGCCTGTGTTTGCATTGCTTGGGTTTCTGCTGGGCTTTGCGTGAATCTTATTTCCATGTTGGTGCAATTAATTTTTTAAAATATTTATTTAGCGTGCCATCCATCCCCCGTCTACTAATAACATAGCTCCATTAACATAATTAGAAGCTTCAGAAGCTAAAAATACAACAGGCCCTTTAAAGTCATCGGGAGTTCCCCAGCGCTTTGCAGGAATTCGGTCTAATATAGATTTATTTCTTTCCAAGTCCTCTCTTAGTGCTTTGGTATTATCGGTTTCTATGTAACCAGGCGCAATGCCATTTACACAAATTCCTTTAGCAGCCCACTCGTTGGCAAATGCTTTAATAAGCCCAGCTAATGCGGATTTTGCAGCAGCATATCCAGGCACATTAATACCACCTTGGAAACTTAATAAGGAACAAGTAAAAATAATTTTACCCTTACCTCTTTCTAGCATTTGTTTTGCAATGGCTTTGGATAAAATAAACTGTGCATCTAAATTAATAGACATTACTTTATCCCAATATTCATCCGGATGCTCAGCAGCTGGTGCGCGCATAATAATACCTGCGTTATTTACTAAAATATCAATTTGAGTAGTAGCTACTTTTTCAATAAAACTATAAATTTGAGTTCTATCACTTAAATCCACCTGATAATAGGTAAAAGTTTTTCCGGTTTTTTCAACTGCTTCTTTAATAGCTGCAAAATCACCACCACTTGACATGCCAATAATGTTTGCACCTGCTTCCGCTAATGCTAAAGTCATGCCATAGCCAATGCCTTTATTACAACCCGTTACTAATGCTGTTTTACCTTGTAAACTAAAACTACTTAACACACTCATATTTTTATTTATTTAGGGGCCTCCCAACCAAAATACTGATTGGCATTATTAAAGCAAATATCTTGAATTATTTTTCCTGTCCAAGCAATATCGTTCGGAAGTTCGCCATCTTCTATTTCATTTCCAAAAAGATTACAAACTATACGACGGAAATACTCATGTCTTGGATAAGATAAAAAGCTTCTAGAGTCGGTTAACATACCAACAAAGCGACTTAATAGCCCCATATTGCTCAAGGCATTTATTTGGTTTTCCATTCCATTTTTTTGATCCATAAACCACCATCCACTACCAAATTGAACTTTACCGGCAACGCTTCCGTCATTAAAATTACCTATCATGGTAGCCATTAATTCGTTGTCGGCTGGGTTTAAATTATAAATAATGGTCTTGGTTAATTTATCGTCGGTATCTAATTTATTTAAGAACCTAGACAATGCGGCTGCTTGTGAAAAATCACCAATACTATCCCATCCTGTATCGGGTCCTAATTTTTGCAACATGCGTGTGTTGTTATTTCTTAAAGCGCCTAAATGGTATTGTTGAATCCAACCTTTTTCCCAATCCCACTCTGCAAAATGCAATAGCATACAAGATTTAAACTTGCGTTGCTCTATTAAATTTAATTCCTTACCGCCATGTACTTTAATAAAGATGGCTTCAATTTCAGTACCTGTAAATGCTTCGGCATAAATTTCTTCTAAGCCATGATCACTCACGTTACAACCCATGCTAGCAAAAAAGTCATGTCTGTTTTGTAAAGCGTATAAAAAGTCTTCAAATGTAGAAATCGATATTCCAGAAGCTTTTTCAATTTTTTGAACATAACTCACAAAGTTTGCAGCATTGCTTACTTCCATAGCTTTGTCTGGTCTAAATGCTGGAAAAACTTTTACAGGAAAATTACTGTCCTTTATTTTTTGATGATATTCTAAAGAATCAATAGGATCGTCCGTGGTACAAATAACACGCACATTCATTTTTTGAATTAAACCCTGCGTTGAATTACTTGGATCCTGCAACATTGCCGAAGTTTTATCATAAATGGCTTTTGCACTAGTTGGGTTTAAAATTTCATTTACACCAAAATATCTTTGCAGTTCTAAATGCGTCCAATGGTATAAAGGATTACGCATGGTGTACGGTACTGTCTCCGCCCATTTCATAAACTTTTCTTCGTCGGATTTATTTCCAGTACAATAGGACTCGTCTACTCCATTGGTACGAAGCGCACGCCATTTATAATGGTCTCCAGCAAGCCAAGCATCGGTAATATTTTTGAACTGAATATTGTCTGCAATTTGCTGTGGGGAAAGATGACAGTGATAATCAATTAATGGCATTTTTTGCGCATACTCATGATATAATGTTTGTGCTGTCTTAGTTTTTAATAAAAAATTTTCGTCTAAAAACGATTTCATACGCTTTAATATTTATGCTTTATAAACTTACTCCACGCTTCCATGGAATAAAATCATCCTGATTTAATAATACGGCTTTAGGTGTTACTTCACCACTTGCTGCTTTAATACAATATTCTAAAATGGCTTCGCCCATTTGTGCAATGGTTTTTTCACCTTCAATAATGGGACCTGTATCAATGTCAATAATGTCGGCCATACGTTTTGCAAGTGCCGAATTGCTTGCCACTTTTATAGTAGGGCAAACTGGGTTACCCGTTGGTGTTCCAAGTCCTGTTGTAAATAATATTAAAGTGGCACCCGCTGCAGCTTTACCAGTTGTAGCTTCCACATCATTGCCTGGTGTACACACTAGGTTTAATCCTTTTTTGGTTGCAGGCTCGGTGTAATCTAACACATCTACCACCGGTGAGTTTCCACCCTTTTTTGCAGCTCCTGCACTTTTAATAGCATCGGTAATTAAACCATCCTTAATATTTCCTGGTGATGGGTTCATATGAAAACCAGATCCTACTTGCAATGCTGCGTCGGAATAGGACTTCATTAAATGAATAAATTTATTCGCAGCATTAGGATTAATAGTTCGGTTAATTAATTCTTGTTCTACACCACATAGTTCTGGGAACTCGGCAAGTAAAACGGTACCGCCTAATCCTACTAATAAGTCTGCACAGTAACCTACTGCAGGGTTTGCCGATATTCCACTAAAGCCATCACTTCCGCCACATTTCACTCCTAAACATAATTTGTCCAAAGTTGCAGGAGCACGCTTTTGTTTATTGGCTTGTATTAATCCATTAAAAGTTGCTTTAATTGCTGTTGCAATTAATTCGGGTTCACTCAATGATTTTTGTTGTTCAAAAATAAAAAGTGGTTTATTAAAATTAGGGTTGCGGTCTTTAATATCTTTTTCAAAATCCGATAACTGTAAATTTTGACAACCTAAACTTAATACCGTAATACCAGCAACATTGGGATGATCGGCATAAGCGGCAAGTAATTTACTTAACACGGCTGCGTCCTGACGTATGCCGCCACAACCACCTTGGTGATTTAAAAATTTAATGCCATCAATATTTTCAAATACTCTTTTATTAGAAAGTGTATTGGGAGCCAGGTTTACATTTTCATTTAAATCATTACCTTCTTTAAATGCTTGTATTAAATCCTTGGTATAATTTTTATACTGATTAGAAACCGAATAACCCAATTCATTGTGTAAGGCCTCCTTAATAACATCTAGGTTTCTATTTTCACAAAAAACCGTTGGTATAAATAACCAATAATTAGCTGTTCCTACCCTACCGTCCTCGCGGTGATATCCATTAAATGTTTTACCTGCAAACTTTGAAACGTCGGGCGCTTCCCAACTATAATCATAGGGCTTAAAAGTATAGGGCTCCGATGCATGGTGTAAATTATCGGTAGACATTCTAGCACCAGCGGCAACGTCCATAGTTACTTTACCAACTAATAAGCCATACATCATAACGGCACTGCCTTTTGTTAAAGCATGCATGTAAAATTTATGTTTCGCAGGGATGTCTTCTTGTAATACAATACTTGCTCCTTCAAATTCAATATGATCCCCCTTTGTTAAGTTTTGTAAAGCAACAAGTACGTTGTCTTTGGGATTTACTTTTAAAATTAATTGTTTCATGCTTCCAAAATATTTTTCATTCCTTTTTCTTGTATTTCTTTTGTCCAAGTATTTACTGCAGCTACAAATGCTTCATTATTACAAAAGTCTGCTGCATTAATAGTTACATTATTAGCCTTTTGCATATACAAACTAAAAGCTGCAAAACCCATACTCATGTATTTTGAAGTAGTGTTGTTGGCAGCAGCGTAAGTATCCATTAAAAAACTATTACGCATTTTCATTTTTTCTTCAAAATTTAAAGCAATGCTTATCCATTTATGTTGGATATAAGGATTTGCAAATCGCTCTAATACTTTATTTGCAAAAGTACTTGCCTCATTTAAGCTTATACTTTCACTTACTAAACAAGGTACAAGTTCCGTATGTATTAAGTTGGTAATAAATTGCTTAAAGCCTTTGTGATTCATAGCTTCTATTACAGTTTCAAAGCCTGCTAATAAAGCAACGCCACAACAAAAAGTGTGCGTGCCGTTTAATAATCTTAATTTAAGTTCTCTAAATTTTACAATGCTTGGCGCAATGGCAACACTATCGTCTAATTTTGCAAAAGATAATTTTTCTATGGTGGATGCTTTTTTAGACTCAATAGCCCACAAAGCAAATGGCTCACTTGTAATTAATAAATTATCGGTGTAGCCCAATTTAGCCTGTAAGCTTTGCATTTCCTCATCACTTACTTTGCCTGGCACAATTCTGTCCACTAAAGTGTTGCAAAACTCATTGCTATTATTCATCCAAGTAATAAAATCGGTAGGCAAATTATTAATGGTGGCCAATTTATTTAAAATACTATTTAATAAAATGGCATTATCGGGAATGAGTTCGGTTGGTAAAATTACCCAACCCTTATTTGCATCACCATTAAAATGTTGGTACCTAGCTAAAAGCAATACCAATAATTTTCCAGGAAAGGAGTTGGGTACACCAGTTGTGATATTATCATTTTCGTCTAATACCAAACCAGCCTCGGTGGTATTAGAAATTATAATTTCAATGGCTTCACTTTTTGCAAGTGCTACAATTTCATCCCAATGGTTTGCAGCAGCTAGCACTCTGCTAATGGAGCTATTTACAAAATGTCTGTCTACATTTTCTCCATTGTATACGCCACGTAAACAATGTGTAAACAAAGCGTCTTGTGTAGCAAATTCATCCACGCCACCCGAGCTTGTAGATTTAATTACTACAATACTGCCATTGAAAACATTTTGTTGATTGGCATTGTGAATAAAATAATCGGGAAGTCCTCTTAGCAAAACACCCGTTCCAAATTGTAATACTTTTTCGGTAACTGGAATTTTATGATTTGTATCCTTACTAATTACTTGTTTGTTTAATACTGGTAAACTCATTGCAGAAATCTTATGCTTATTTTAAATTAATTTTTTGAATTTGTTTTTGAAAGTGCCCATTTTGCAATTTGCTCAGCAGCATCAAAATTTTGAAAATCTATTGGTAGTTTTCTTCCGTCTACATATTCATTGTATAACCAAGGATCGCCTATAGCAAGTACTTGACCTTTACCATATGCAGTAAGTGAGGCCACCACTTTGTCTCCTGCAAGTGCAACGGGTTTAGCCGTTCCCGATAAATTCATGGCACTTACTTCCTTCACATACACTTTCATGCCCGTTTTTAAAATACCATTACCTGTTACAGGAAATGCAGCACCCATGTCGTAATTATTTCCTTTCACCATATTAATAGATTCGTTGGTGTATTGTACCCCAAACTTATTAGCCAAAATATTAAAATGGGATAAGTCACAATTGGCGCTATCGTTAGCAAGTAATATTAATACGCCTCCTTCCATTACCCAATTAGCAATTACATTGGCATCCGCCGCATTCATATAATTTGGATTGGGATTGTCCTTAACATTGTCTGGATCCACAATTACAAATACACTTGCTTTATTTAAATCCTTTGCAGTGGGCTGTGTATGTAAGGTTCTTAACAATGCGCCCTTGTTTTCAAACTGTTTTCCAAACATACTATAACCACTGTTTGAAAGTTCTTCCCAAACATAATGCCATTTGCTATCTCTACCCATTGGATCCTTTCTTACTTCATTGTTATAATAAGCATCTAATAAAACCACTGGATGTTTGGTGTCCTGCTTTGCATATTCAGCTTCTACACTACATTGTAAAAAAGCGCCCATTCCTTTTGGATCGTTTACCACCACTGGTTCTTTAAAATAATAATCCAAACTGCCATCGCGGTAAGGATTACCTCCTAAACCAGAAACACTAACAGTTCCCTTTAAACTTATAAACCCGTTTTCATTGCTAATAAAGTTGGCTAAAATTCCTGCATATGCTTTTTTAGCATTTGGTAAATAACTGTTGCTAATATAACCGTGACGAATTGCCTTAAATAAAACACAAGTAAACATACTTGAAGCAGATGCTTCCTTGTAATTACGTTTGTCTTGAGGTGCATCAATAATATCAAACCATAAACCATCTTTTGGATCTTGTACTTGCACTATGGCTTTTGCCCATCTTTGTAAAATTTGAATAAGGGTGTATCTTCCAGCATTTTGAACTGGGTAATAATCTAAAGCGTCCACAAGCGCCATGCCATACCATCCCATGGCTCTTCCCCAAATATGTGGTGAAAGCCCTGTGGTTGGGTTAGCCCATTTTTGTTGCTTGCTTGCATCCCATGCATGATACAATAAACCAGTATTTGCGTCTCTTGTATATTTTTCAGATAAAACAAACTGTTTTGTAATGTCATCAAAAGCAGTTGTGTCATGAAACGCACTTGCATATTGCGCATAAAAAGCAGCGCCCATATACAAACCATCTAACCACATTTGATTTGGGTAAATATTTTTATGCCAAAACCCACCTACCTCGTTTCGGGGCTGATTGCTTAATTGGTTGTACAATAAATCAATTGCCTTTTTATATTTTTGATTCCCAGTAACCTGATATAAGGTTAAAAGTAATTTTCCATTGTTTAAATGATCTAAATTGTATTCATCAGTTTTGTAATCATAAATACTTCCATCTTCTTTTACATAATAGTCCATGCTATGTTGTAAGTATTTAAAATATTGCACATCACCAGTTGCATTCCAAAGTGCGTCTATTCCTTTTAGTATCACTCCCTGATCATAACTCCATCTTGCTTTGCCACCTGGTTTTACCGAAAAAGAATCGGGCCAGATTTGCATTACAGTTGCGGCAAACTTTTCAGGTAAAGTGGTATTAACTGGATTTAATTTTTTAAGTGCAATGGTATCTATTGAAATTTGATCGGCATTGGTAAGCGATAAAATAGGTTCCACTACTTGTGTTAAAATAGTTGAATTTTTTATTTGTACGCCAGTTGCTTCCTCTATTTGAATACCTTGTTTTGCCTTTATAAATAGTTTATCCAAGTTAATGTCCTTAATATGCATTTCTGGTAAACCTCTAACAAAAACAGCTTTGCTTGCTCCATCGCAGTTAATATTATCAAAGTAAAAATGTTGAAACTGAGGTGTAGCTTCGGTTACAGGAAATTTTTCAACAACCACTTTTGTATTATCGTCATTGTTAATTTTAATTGGATCCACTGCAGCATAGTACATATCAAATAAAATAGCCTCGCCTACAATGTCTTTCATGTTTACATTGTGCGCATAAATATTTTCAACTACGCCACCTCTGCCTCTTACTGTTTTAAATCTTAAACCAATATCGGTTCCAATAAAAGTACAATCCGAGATATAAATATTTTTTGCACCACCACTCATTTCACTTCCAATAACAAATCCACCATGTGCATGATATACCGTACAGTTTTTAACAATCACATTTTGTGTAGGCATACCTCTTTTGCGACCATCGGCGTCTCTTCCACTTTTAATGGTAATGCCATCATCGCCGGTATCAAAAACACAATCTTCTAAATCTACATTACTACAACTTTCCAAGTCAATGGCGTCGGTATTGGTTCCCCACCAAGGGTTGGTAACCTTTACTCCCTTTACTGTAATATCGCTACTCATTAAAAAGTGAGTGGACCATGCAGGAGAATTTTCAAAACTCACTCCTTGTACTAAAATATTTTTACAACCACTAATCCTTAACATATTAGGACGTAAAAAATCCTTTATGCCTTCAAAGTCTTGTACTTTTTTCCCGTTTACTAACTTGCCAATATCCTTTGCTTTAGAGGCTTCCACAGCAGCTTTGCTTGGATACCATGTTTTTTTATCATCGGTTAAAGCACCGCCATAAGTTTGTAAATGTCTTTTCCACTCGGCTTCCGAAAGCTTATCTTTTTTTAAGGGTCTCCAAAACAAACCGTTTCCATTAAAAATACCCTCACCCGTAATGGCAATATTATTTTGATTTTCCGCGGAGATAGGTGATTGACATCTTGCAGCGTCCACGCCTTCAAAAGAGGAAACCACTAATGGATATTGTGAAAAGTCCGATGTAAATACCACCAATGCGTTTTTATCTAAATGTAAGTTCACATTGGATTTGATCACAATGGGACCTGTTAACCATTGGCCTTTAGGAATGACTACTACGCCACCCCCTTTTTTATGCATAAAATCAATGGCAGCATTAATAGCTTGTGTGTTTAAAAAACTACCATTTGAAATAGCATTAAACTTAACAATACTTACGGTGTCTTTTTTAAAACTCGTAGTTGCTACTTTAAAATTGGGTTGCGTTTGAGCAACTCCGAAAAAGCAAGAAATACTTGCAAAACAGGCAATTATCAATCGTTTCATAAGGGAATAAATTTAAAGAAATATGCCCATTTCAGGGCCTTACAGGGCTTATTCTTGGCCTTATTTTACGCAAACGATACCGGCATAAATTGCGTAAAATGCCCTAACTTTAGCCAGTAAAAAGTATTACAAAAATGAGATTTGAGGCCATCACTATTAAGGATATCGCTAAGGCATTAGGCCTTTCCACCTCTACGGTAAGTAGAGCCCTTAGGGATAGTTATGAAATTAGCCCCGAAACCAAGGAAAAAGTGCTTTTGTACGCCAAGGAAAATAACTACAGGCCCAATCCCATTGCACTAAGTTTAAAGGAAAAGCGCAGTAGCTCCATTGGGGTGCTTGTTTGTGAAATTGCAAACAGCTTTTTTTCACAAGCCATTAATGGCATTGAATCGGTAGCTCAGGAAAAAGGATACAATGTAATTATTGCGCAAAGCAAGGATGATTTTGAAAAAGAAATTTCCTCCCTACAATATTTAGCTTCCCGAAGTGTGGATGGTATTTTATTTTCGGTGTCCTCCGAAACTTCTGATTTTTCTCACGTGCAACATTTACATCAAAGAGGTATGAACTTGGTTTCCTTTGACCGTGTAGTAGATTTTGCAGACATTCATAAAGTATCCGTAGATAATTACAAAGCAGCTTATGAAGCTACTACGCATTTTATAAAAAATGGATACACCAAAATTGCATGTATTGCTAATGCATCCTATTTATCTATAACTAAGGAGCGCGTTGGAGGATACACCGCTGCATTAAAGGATCATAATATTGCTGTAAACCCAGACAATATTTTCTTTTGCTTACATGGTGGCTTGGTTTACGAAGAGATTGCTGACATTATGTTTCAGGCAATGAATACTAAAAATAAACCAGATGCAATTTTAGCAACATCTGATAAAATTACAACTAGTGTGTTGCGTTATTGTCAACAACAAAATATAGCAATTCCTAAACAAGTTGGACTGGTAGGATTTAGCAATGTGGAATTAACGGATTTACTTGCACCTTCCCTTACCGTAGTAAAGCAACCCGCTTACGAAATGGGACGCATAGCTGCCGAACTTTTAATTAAACAAATTGAAAGTAAACGACAAATTAAAGATTTTGAAGACGTGGTACTTGCCACCGAACTACATCAAAGGGCATCTTCAGAAAAAAAAGCTAAGCCTTAACAGCTTGTCTTGCTAACATTTTCCAACTTCCATTTTCCTTTTTAAATACGTATAGTATATTTAATTTTATAACAGCTGGCTTACCGCCATCGTTGGTTGTTCCATTTAAATGATGTCTTACAATTGCAGTATTACCAACAATATCAATTGTTTGCTCGCTCACCTCTAAGGTTACAAAATCGGATTGACCACTAGCTATTTTTTCAACAAACTCTGTCTTGCCCTCAACGTGACCACCCGAGTGACCGTAACTTAAATGATCCGATGCTACCGCTTCTAACCCAGATCTGTCACCAGAAATCATAGCAGCTATTAAATTTTTTACAGAAAGCTCCACTGCGGCTTGGTTTTTTGACTGTGCCTGTAAACTCATAGTTGCAGCAATAAATAAAACAATGAATACAATTTTTTTCATAAAATTATTTTTGAATGTTAAGGGACTTAATTTCTAAAAAGCCAGCATCATTGGTGGTGTGACTGCTTGCACAGTAAAAACCCATTTTAGCACCAACCCATATACCTGGTGTTGCTTTAAATTTTTTATTTACTAAAATAAAATCAACACCATTGATGCTATAAGCAAAACTTGCAATTGCGTCACGCTCCATTTGCATACGAATATAAATACTGCTTGGCATATTGTCTTGCAAATTGGTAATTATTTCTTTTTCCCCTTTATCGGCTTTATTACATTCCACATAATTTAACTGTAATCCTTTTGCAGTGTTTGTTAGTTCAATGGCTGCATAGGATTTGCCAAATAATACAAACCCTGTTCGTTCTCCTATTTGAAGTGCATTAAAATTAATTTTTGTAGTAAATGTAAAAACCTCTGCGGGAAGTTTTTGTAAATACAAGGCAGGAAAGTTCCAAAGGTTATTTAAACTGTCATTTTTCTGAACAGCATAAAAACGAAAACTATTTAGGTAGGGCATGCGCCAATTAGCTTCCGGATTGGCATTCCACTGAAAAGGCAAAAAAGGATCTGCGTTTAAACTAGAATTAACATTGGCCAAAATTTTTAAAGACATTTTATAATTGATTACTGGCTCCCCAATATCATTTCCCTTTTGATCCATACCAATTATTGGCCAATTGTTTTTCCAAGTCATGGGTTGCAAATGTGTAATTCGGCCATAAGCTTCTTTGTCCTGAAAATGAATAAACCAATGGGTACCAGTTGTAGTTTGCACCCAAGCCCCTTGGTGTGGGCCATTGGTAGGAGAATCCCCTTGCTCCATTACTTTTTTACGCTCATAAGGACCATAAATATTTTTAGACCTAAGCACAATTTGCCATCCAGTTGAAACACCGCCTGCAGGTGCAAAAATATAATACCACCCATTTTGTTTATATATTTTAGGGCCTTCTACTGTAGGGTCAATGCCATGACCATCATAAATTAATTTGCCCTCATCAATAATCTTAGTGCCTTCCCCATTCATTTGCTTCATTGCTAAAACACTTTTAATGCCAGCCCTGCTTCCAGCATAGGCATGTACTAAATAAGCTTTACCATTGTCATCCCATAATGGACATGGATCTATAAGGCCTTTGCCACTTAATACTAAAACAGGTTCGCTCCATTTTCCAGTAATGTTTTTTGACTTAATCATATATATTCCAAAATCTGGATCGGGATAATAAATATAAAATTCACCATTATGAAAACGAATACTGGGCGCCCAAACACCAGCACCATGGTGTACGGTTTTATAATAATCTTTAGGAAATAAATTATTTAAAGCATATCCAATAAGTTCCCAATGCACTAAATCACTAGAACGTAATATGGGAAGCCCCGGTGTTGAAATAAAACTGGAAGCGGTCATATAAAACCAATTGCCTACCCTAATAACATCGGGGTCGCTAAAGTCCTCGTGAATAATTGGATTGGTATAAGTTAGGCTGGCAGTGGTTTGTGGGTTTGTAATTTGCGCCGCCGCTTTATGAATAATAATAAATTGAAATGAAAACAGTACAATTACACAAACAAAATTATGGATGCTGTTGATGTAATTTTTTAAAATCATTTTGTTGGCTTTGGAACAAAAATATGATTATTCAAATTAGTATTTAACATTTTTACTTCCTTTAATACCAATTGTGCAATAAGCCTTGCTCCTAATTCTGAAAAATGGGTATTGTCAATTTTACCATCGGGATAGTTAGGATGCTCACCGGGTTGTACTTGTAAAAATAATAAGGTGGATTTTTCTTTACCATAGCTTTGGTATAATTCCCTGCTTTTGGTGTCTACATCTATAAACAATACTTTTTCATTTGTAGCTACTTCCTTTACCAATGCATCATAAGCTTTGTGATTTTCCAAAGCAGTACCTGTACTATCAAATTGACGTCTTGATACGGGTGTAAGTAATATTGGTATTGCTTTTAATGCACGTGTTTCTCTAATAAATTTTGTAAGATTAGCTTTAAACTCTTCGGGCTTGGTGTAGCTTTTCTTTTCGGGCACTTCGTCGTTGTGACCAAATTGTATAAAAACAAAGTCCCCTTCTGAAGCACCATCAAGTACTTGCTGCCACAGGTTTTCAGTAATAAACGTTTTAGTGCTACGACCATTTTTAGCTAAATTATTTACCTGAACTGTGGAGTCCCAAAAATATACAAAGGGCATACCCCAACCTGTTTCCGGAAAAGCATTGGTTTGTTTAATGGCCATAGTACTATCGCCACATAACCAAATATTCATTTTTTTTGGCGGCATGGCTGCCGAAAAAACAATAGCTATAAAAAGGCCAATAATTGTATTTTTCATTTTATTAAAGTTGATCTGATGATTTAGTTTTAATTGCCTTTTTTCTAAAATCAATATTATTAAAAACAGAAATTCTTAATACATCGGCATTAAGATATTTATTAGGCGCATTGTATTTTTGATACATATTGGTATAGCCTAATTGTAAAATATTGGCATCATTTAAATAATAATAAAAGCCTAGAAAAACCCGGTTCTGATCAAATGTGTTGTAAACAATGCTTTCGCCAAAATTTAAATATAATTCCTCGGAAGTGACAAAGGAGATCGATCCCTTTTTATACATATGTTTACTTAAAGGGAATTGCGCTAAAACATAATAACGTAAACGATAGGTAAAATCATATTTGTCACTTGCAGTATTATTAATTGCAGTTTGCTTAAACCGCTCCTCCACCCTTAACCATTGCAACCATTTGGATCTGCTGGTTTTGGTATTTAATTGAATCATTTGCCAAGGCCTATATTCTTCTAAGTGATAAGGCTTATTTAATGCTGGAAAGCCATCCACCAGGGTAACTGCACCTGTATATTTAAAATGTTCGTTTTGAAAATAAGATGCCCCCAATGTGTACTCGTTGGCGTTAATTGCATTTACATAATGATCTCTTAATTTGGACTGGACATCAATCCAAGAGCCCCAATGATCATTATACCTATTTTGATTTAAATAATCCCACCATGATTCCTCGGTATGCGTTGTTTGTGAAATACCTTTTAATGAAAAAGTTAAAATTAAAATAAGGAGATAATAGTATTTGCGCATGATGAACTGCAATTTGCTGAATTTATTAGACATTATCAAAATTGAACCCCTATTTTATATAAATGAAAAAGCCACTCAAATTGAGTGGCCTTTTCCAAACTTAAAAAAAGATTAATTACTTAATAATGCGCTTATATGTTTTAAAACCAACAGTTTTTGCAGCAGAATCGGCAGTTTCTTGCGTATACTCATCTGCACCATTAAATTTTACTTTAATATCATATTTACCTACCGCACCCTTTAAGCTAGATAAATCTAACTGCTCTGTTAAGGCATCATTATTTAAAGTAAAAGTGCCATGACCAACAATTGTAGTCATTTTTTTAGTTGCAGAATCGCTCATGTATTTTGTTGCCCACATAAAGTGTCCAGCACTATATACTTTGTATTCGTTGTATGTTTTATCAGCAGTGTCCTTACCAGAAACTACTAAATTTTTTGTTTGATGCCAGATACCATCTAAAGCAGATTCACCAATTGTTTGCACTTTAGTATAATCCTCTGTTAATTTATAACTTACACCACCCGCTTTTAATTCTGGAATAACTTGCGTATACCCTTTTTCGTTATTTGTGATTTCTAATTTAGCATCCCATGCAGTATCCAAAGAGCCATTATTGTATACGTTTTTTTCAGTGATGGTATTGCCTTCCATTTTATAAGTACCAGTACCAAATACAGCCGAGGAGTCCTTGTTAATTCCAATATAAAAGTACCCATCATTGGTATACACTTTATACTGCACATCACCGTTTGCTGTAGATTTTACCATGTCGGTTTTGCCGTCTGTGATAACTTGTTTATCAAGTGTGTAAACACCAGCTTGAGAAGCTGTTTTAGGTGCCTGGTTGCAACCCATAGCAATGGCAACAACTGCAAGTCCTAAGAAAATAATTTTTTTCATATGGTTTAAAATTTTAACCAATTTAAGTAAAATATGTTAAATCCTAATTTTTAGGGGTGCATTGGTCCCGAATTCGGATATTTGTATTCTAAAACTTAGGTTATGGCAATTTCGGTATGGGAGCAGTCCACTTATTTTGCACCCAAGGATGTAGTAATTATTGGATGTGGCTTTGTGGGCTTATGGACCGCCTATGAGTTAATTCAAAAAAATCCTAAACTAAATATTACCATACTAGAGCGTGGCGTAATACCTTCTGGTGCAAGTACGCGCAATGCAGGATTTAGTTGCTTTGGTAGCGTTTCTGAATTAATGTATGATGTGCAATTAATGGGCGAAGCTAATATGTTGGAAACCGTTCAAATGCGTTATAACGGATTGCAAAGAATTCAAAAAGTATTTAAAAAAGAGGAAATTGATTATGACCAGTTTGGTGGTTATGAATTGTTTGAAGCTGGAGGCAGTTATGATATTAATAAACTTGATGCAGATATTGATTATTTAAATAAAGTATTGGCTCCTGTTTTAAAAACGCCTAAAAAAAATGGAAAGTATTTGCCTATTTACACCAACCAAAACAAGCAAATAAAAAAATTAGGATTTCAAAATATAAATGCACTGGCCTTTAGCCCTTTTGAAGGACAATTAAATTCGGCTAAACTGATACTAGCATTGCAAAAAGCAGTTCAAGAAAAAGGAGTGCAAATTTTATTTAATACCGAGGTTAAAAAATTTAAGTCGCATAAAAATGGGGTGACTATTAAAACCAATTTAGAAGCCAAATTGGAAACAAAGCAATTATTAATTTGCACTAATGGTTTTGCAAAACAACTATTACCTAAGTTAGATGTGGTACCTGCTAGAGGACAGGTATTTGTTACGGAGCCTATTCCTAATTTAAAATTTAAAGGCACTTTTCATTTTGACGAAGGTTTTTATTATTTCAGAAACCTTGGCAACCGCTTATTGTTAGGTGGTGCGCGTAATAAGGATTTTAAAAACGAAAAAACTACTTCGTTAGAAACTTCCAAACTAATTCAAAAAAACTTGGAGCAATTTATGATGCATCGTATTTTACCCAAGGGTACTAAAAAACCAAAAATAGAATTAAAATGGAGTGGTACCATGGGTATGGGCAAAATAAAAAAACCTATTATTGAGCAGTTGCAACCCAATGTGTACTGTGCAGTTCGCATGAGTGGCATGGGTGTTGCCATTGCGCCTATGGTAGCTCAAAAAGCTGTAAAATTAATGGGACGCTAATATTATCTTTGCCACATGGGTCAAAAAAAATTAATAAAATTTGCAGCCATTAAGGAGTACCAAAACGTGTTGGAATATCCGCAGGATATGCCTGGCAAATGGGCTTCCTTTTTTCAAGCACTTGAAAAAAGCAGCACTAACATTTCTTTAGAAAATTTAGCTATTACTGCAAATAGTAAATTACCCAATGGACACCTTGTTCAACCACTTGTTTTAGAACTTGCTTGTGGGCGCGGGGAATATGCAGTAGGTTTAGGGCGTATGTTTTCAGATCAAAATTTTGTAGGCCTGGATTTAAAAGGAAACCGAATTTGGAAAGGTGCAAGCATTGCTAACAGAGATGGATTAAAAAATGTAGGATTTGTAAGAACACAAATTGAACTAGCCCCAAATTATTTTGCAAAGGATGAAGTAGATGAAATATGGATCACATTCCCTGACCCTCAATTGCGATTATCAAAAGCAAAAAAACGATTAACCCATCCTAAGTTTTTACGTTTGTTTCAGCAATTTTTAAAACCCAATGGCTTAGTGCATTTGAAAACCGATAGCCCTAATTTATTTTTATTTACAAAAACGGTTATTGAATTATTTGGACTTACCTTAATTACAGCAACCGATAATTTATACAGCACTGAATTTATGCAATCCGAAAAATGGGATGCGCGCTGTGCCATTAAAACATATTATGAAGGCTTAAACATTGCAAGCAGTAATTGTATACATTATATTCAATTTAAACTAGACAAGGAATTACCTTTGGAACTAGATGAAAAATTAAAAGAAATTATTGCTGAATTTGAAATAACAGAAACGCATGATAGTTTAGCAAGAAATGGTAAACAAGCAATGGAATAATCAAATGACTGAAAACGTAGATTACTATATAGACCCAAAAGGCAGATGGGTGTTCACCGCAGCTTATCACCAAGCAAGAGGTTATTGCTGTGCAGAAGCCTGCAAGCATTGCCCTTATGATTATGAGGCGGTACCTGAACCTATTAAAACAAGAGCCCAATTAATTAGAGCAACCCTTTGTAATAATACCAAAGATGCAATACACCCCCAAGACTAAAGATTTTTTTCAAAATGTATTTGAAGTGGTACGTTTAATACCCAAAGGACGTGTGACTAGTTATGGCGCCATTGCCAAATACTTAGGCACTGGTGGGAGTGCTCGCATGGTGGGATGGGCCATGAATGCTTCTCATGGTATTAAACCTAAAGTACCTGCACACCGTGTTGTAAACCGCAATGGAATGTTAAGTGGAAAAGCACATTTTGAGACACCTACAACAATGCAGGAACTACTAGAAAAGGAAAAAATAAAAGTCAAAAAGGAAACCGTAGTGGACTTTGAAAAATTATTTTGGGACCCCGCTAAAGAATTAAGCTATTAAAAAAGGAGTGAATAATTTCACTCCTTTTTTAATTATAAAACTTTTCAATTAATTATAATAAGGCTTAATCATCCAATATACCAATGGACCTGTTGCAGCTACGTAAAACCAAATAGGCCACATGCGTTTTGCTTTGCGTTTATGATCCTCATACTCGCCCGTTAAACCACGGTAAGCAGTAAATAAAATAAATGGTAAGCTTGTGGCAGCTAAAATAATATGTGTGCTTAATAATATTAAATAAAATGGTCGGGTATTTCCTACTAAAGCGGCTTCGGCTGCGTCCACAGTTCCGTCAAAATTTGCATCACCAAAACGCGCTTCACCTGCAAATAAATGATGCGCAATATAACTTACTAAAAACAATACCGATAAAAACATAGCAAACAGCATAATATTTTTATGCGCTTGGTAATTTTTATTTTTAACAGCAATTAATGCTACAATTAATAAAATACAAACTGCAGAATTTAACAATGCGTTTGCCAAAGCAAAAATGTGTTTGTCAAAAGGTAGTTCCACATTTAAAGTGAACTTACTTAAAAAAGTTACAGCTACAAAAACAACAACGCTAAATATGCCAATTAATAATTTAGCTTGCTTATCGTTTTTTTGAATCATGGGTGTGAGCATACAATATAATTTTATGAATTATTTTGGCGTTAATTTTTTTGTCTGGTACTTGTAAAATAAAACACAAAGCCAGCTACTAGAACTGCTATAACAAGCCATAGCCAACTTAGTTCAATTATTTGTTGGAAAACTTCACTCTTGCGTCCGCGATCTTTTTCAAGCATAATATACCCAACATCCTTTGCTAGTTTTAACATGGAAGCAGAATCAAGTCCACTATAGTAACCACGAACTTGCATTTTTTTATCAATTAAAATAAATCGGCTGGTATGCACAAAGTCGGGGTTAACGGGCTCCATGCTAAACTTATCTACTTTCATTTCCTCAAAAGCAAATTGATAAATAGAATCCCTATTGCCAGTTAGTAACCACCAGTTATCCGAGTTTACATCCATCTTATTGGCATACTCACGTAAAACTGGAACACTGTCTCTTATGGGATCTACGGAAAGCGACATAAATTGTACAATGCTTGTGTCCACTTGTTTTTTACGAATATCTCCTCCTCTGGTAAATGATTGTTGCAACTTTACCATATTGTGCGTAAGCTTAGGGCAAATACTTCCACAGCTTGTAAAGAAAAAATCAAGAATTATAATTTTACCTTTTTGATCGTACAAGTTTACAGTATCGCCAAACTGATTTACCAAACGTATATCCTTGGTGGTATGCCAAATGCTATCGGAAACTTGTTTTCCTTTTATCTGTTTTTCTATTACAGTGTCTAGTAAATAATGTCTTGGCATAATTACTGCTGTATCACTTGCTTGCTTTAACCATAAGTAGCAAAGCACAGGAATAAGTAGTGCAATTATTAAACCGTATAATGATTTTTTAGACATAGTATTATTTGATGACCAAAGTTACAACGGAAAGCCTAAATGGCACTTGATTTAAACAAAAAACCATCCAATATGGATGGTTTTTAATATCGTAAATTTAAGCGTTTATTATTTTTTTTCAGTCTCAGCAGCCTTAGCAGGGGCAGCCTCTTTAGTGCCCTCTTCCCCATGATGACCTTCCTTAGCCTCTACCTTAATAGTAGATTGTGCTTTAAAGTGTGGGTCGTAAGTATTGCGTAAATTTCTAAATGAATTACCATCCGATAAAAAAGCCGTTATGAACCATATAAATAATGCCAAAGGCACTACAATAGTCATAATTAAGTTTTTTAACTCATGCTTTAAGTGCATAAAGTAAGCAACAATATAAAACGCTTTAGCCAACATTAAAATAACAATAGTTCCTTTAACTGCTAAACGCATTCCTTCCGAAGTAATTCCTATCATCCAAAAACCTAATATTAATTCTACAATAGTAAGTGCCGATAAAATAATGGTTACTTTTTTAATCTCTGCTATTGGATCTCCGTGCTCGTGTGTATTGTCTGACATAATAATCTTTTTTCAATATTTGCTAACGCCATGTGGCGTTAAAATAAATTTATAATAAGTAAAAACAAGTGAATACAAATACCCACACTAAGTCTACAAAGTGCCAGTATAATCCTGCTTTTTCAATCATTAAATAATGACCTCTTTGCTCAAACTTATTTAATAAAGTCATGATTAACATAATAATATTAATAACCACCCCACTAAATACGTGAAAGCCGTGGAAACCAGTAATGGTAAAGAAGAAATTAGTAAAGTTGGTTGTAGATGCAGTACCATCGGCATTAATAAATGGATTCATACCCCACCATGCACCTTCGTGATGTAAGTGGTTCCACTCCCAAGCCTGACAGCTTAAAAATGCAATACCGCCTAAAATGGTGAAAATCATATTTCTAACCACTCCTTTTTTATCCATCATTTTACCCGCATGTACTGCAAGTACCATGGTAACCGAACTAATAATCAAAATAAAAGTCATGATACTCACAAACACCAATGGAGCGTTGGTGCCTTCGCCAGCAAAAGGATAACTTTTAAATACTTCGTTTGGATTAGGCCATCCGTTTGTTGAAAAACGTACGGTACCATAAGCAATTAGGAATGCGCCAAAAGTAAATGCGTCACTCATTAAAAAGTACCACATCATTACTTTTCCGTATTCAACATCAAAGGGACTTTTCCCTCCGTTCCACCATTTTGCTTCCTTAGTTGAAGCAGTTGTTACATTTGACATGTTCTATTTCGATTTCAGTGCAAAAATATTGGCTATCAAGGATATTTAAATAAAAATACCCTACTTTTTTTGGGTTTAGCCCACCCAATGCAGGAATACAAAAAGGTACACCCACAGTATGTCTACAAAATGCCAGTAATTGGAGATCAATTTCACTGGCAGGTCGTTATTTTGGTTGTTTTTGGTTGAATATGCCCTTAAACTAATCCATATTAGGGCAATGATCCCCCCTAAAACGTGTAAAATATGCAATCCAGTAATGACGAATAAAAAGGAGGCTGCCGAATTGCTTCGCGCTCCTATTAAGGCAATACTATTTCCCTCTAAAGCCTGGAAGCCCTGAATTTGTAAAACAATAAATACCATCCCCAAAATGGCAGTCACCGATAAAAAACCACGGTACTGATTTTGGTTTTGTTCCTTAAATTTTTTAACCGCCATTTGAATGGTAAAGCTGCTTATTAAAATCACTACTGTTGAAACTATAAACACATTAGGCAGTTCAAAATCCAACCAGTTGGCTTGGCTTTTTTTAACAACATAAGCACTTGTTAAACCAGCAAACATCATGATAATACTTCCCAGTCCTCCCCATAAAAAAAACTGATAGGGATGAATTTTTTTCTTTTCTATTTGTATATCTGTTGACATAAAAAATATTTTATGGATGTACGAAATTTAATTTGTCGGCTAGTAAGGATAAATAAACAACAGGTAAATAAATATAGCTGCTAAACATTACCCTGCGTGCAGCGGGCACTCCCATGTTTTGATATAACCTTACACACTGTACTACTATAAAAATATTTGCCACTAGTACCACCCACATACTCCAGGTACCTGTAAGGTTAAGATAATGTGGTAAAAAACCAACAGGGATCATTAGCACTGCATACATAATACTTTGAAGCGCTGTAAACCTTGTGGGGCCTTCCTTTGCGGGCAATAATTTAAAACCTACTTTAGAATAATCCGAGTGTGAAACCCAAGCAATTGCCCAAAAATGAGGGAACTGCCATAAAAATTGAATTAATAATAAAACCCAACCCGCTGCAGTAAATTCATTGGTTGCAGCCACCCATCCAATTAAACAAGGAATGGCTCCCGGAAATGCACCTACTAAAACAGCTATGGAATTTATTTTTTTTAGCGGCGTATAAATAAAGGCATATAAAAACAAACTAAATGCAGAAAGTAGTGCCGATGCAATATTAAAATACAACATTAACCCAACTCCCAATATTCCTGTAATAATTGCAAATACATAAGCTTGTTTTTGTGTAAGCCTGCCTGCAGCTACTGGCCTATTGCTAGTGCGCTTCATTTGCGCATCGGTATGTTTTTCAACTGCCTGGTTAATGGCATTGGCACTTCCAGTAATACACAAACCCGCAAAAGTTAAAAGCAAAATATTAAACCAATCATAACCTGCAACATTTGGAGCCAACTGATAACAAATTACGCAAGTAAACACCACAGTAAAACTGAGTGTAAACTTCATAAGCTGTCCGTAATTTTTTAAAGTGGCTTTCATAATGAGAGATAAAATAATTATGCCCTGATCAAACAGGGCATAATCAAAATTTTAGTGGCTTGATTCGTGCTCGCCCACTGGAGTTGTTTGTGGGATAAAGTCAACGCCATCCTTACCATAATCATAAGGCCAACGGTGTACTTCAGGAATTTCACCAGGCCAGTTACCGTGGCCAGGATTAATTGGAGTAGTCCACTCTAAAGTATTGGATTTCCAAGGGTTTGGATCGGTTACTTTACGACCTTTGAATATAGAATAGAAGAAATTAATTAAGAATAAAAGTTGAGCTGCAAATACAATCATGGCAACCGTACTAATAAAACGGTTTAATTCTGCAAATTGTTTGAAGCTTTCCCAAATGCTAAAGTCAAAATATCTACGTGGCATACCAGCTAATCCTTCGTAGTGCATTGGCCAGAAAATCATATAGGCACCCGCTAAAGTTACCCAAAAGTGGAAATACCCTAATGAGTTATTTAAATGACGACCGTACATTTTAGGAAACCAATGATATACACCTGCAAACATTCCAAACATACTTGCCACACCCATTACAATATGGAAATGCGCAATTACAAAGTAAGTATCGTGTAAGTGAATATCTAATGCAGCGTTACCTAACCAAATACCTGTTAATCCTCCAGAGATAAATAAGCTTACAAAACCAATTGCAAACAACATACCTGGAGTAAAACGAATATTACCTCTCCATAAAGTAGTTAACCAGTTAAATACTTTAATTGCAGAAGGTACGGCAATTAATAAAGTTAATAATACAAACACCGATCCAAGGAATGGATTTAATCCGGTTACAAACATGTGGTGCGCCCATACTAAAAAGGCCAATACTGCAATTGCAAATAAAGAACCCAACATGGCCATATATCCAAAGATAGGCTTACGAGAATTTACAGATAAGATCTCAGACACCATACCCATGGCTGGTAATAAGATAATATAAACCTCTGGGTGACCTAAGAACCAGAATAAGTGTTGGTATAAAATAGCACTACCCCCTTCGTTTGATAATGCACCTACTCCATTCACAAAAATATCAGATAAGTAAAAACTAGTTCCAAAATTTCTATCAAAAATTAATAAGATAAAACCAGAAAGTAAAACTGGGAATGATAATACACCCAATACTGCTGTAAAGAACAATGCCCAAATAGTTAAAGGTAAACGTGTCATACTCATACCTTTTGTACGCATGTTCAAAATAGTAGCAATATAATTAAGACCTCCTAATAAAGAAGATACTACGAATAATGCCATTGAAATAATCCACAAGTCCATACCTGATTTAGAACCAGGTGATGCATCGTGTAATGCAGATAAAGGAGGGTATGCAACCCATCCACCACTAAATGGTCCTGTCTCTACAAATAAAGAAGATAACATTACAATACTAGCGGTTAAGAAAAACCAATAAGATAACATGTTCATGAATGGAGAAGCCATATCACGCGCACCAATTTGTAATGGAATTAAAAAGTTGGCAAACGTACCAGATAAACCAGCAGTTAATACAAAAAATACCAACACCGTTCCGTGTGTAGTTACTAAAGCGTAATAAGCTTCCGGTGTAATTTGACCACCCTTAGCCCATTTACCCAAAATAGATTCTAACCAAGGGAAACTTGCTTCTGGATACCCTAATTGTAAACGGAAAAGCACACTCATTAATCCTCCTAGTACCGCCCAAACCATACCAGTGATCAAGAATTGCTTCGCGATCATTTTGTGGTCCTGACTAAATACATATTTAGTTAAGAATGTATCATGATGTTCGTGATGACCATGATCATCATGTCCATGCGATTCGTGTGCGTGTAATGCTGCTTCGTGACTCATACCTTTTATTTAAATAATTTTCTTTATTAAGTTTTATACTTTGCTCAATTACATTTTAGCAGTTGCTGCTTTTGCAGTGCTGTCCTTTGTATTTGCTTTGTCTGCATCGGCTGCTTGTGCTGCCTTAGCTGCTTCGGGATCTTTGTCAGGATTTGCTACAAAGTATTGAGGCTTTTGCTTAGCCATCCATAAATCATACTCCTCTTGCTCCACTACTTCAATTACACCTTTCATAGAGTAGTGACCGTTTCCACACAACTGATCACAAGAAATTTCATAAGTGTAATTGGGGTTGCCAGTTATCTCACGCATTTCCTTTGTAGTGTACTTTGGAGTAAACCACATTGTTGTTGGGATACCAGGTACTGCGTCCATTTTTAAACGGAAAGCAGATAAACCCACGTCATGAATAACGTCTCTTGAACCAATGATTAATTTTACCGGTTGGCCTTTTACTACATACATAGTTTGCTCCGTTAAAATATCGTCTTGTGCAAATTTGTCGTCCCAAATAATACCTACCGAGTTGGTAGCTGGGTCAATGTTTCTGTAATATTTTTTTCCAAAAACTGCATCCTTTCCTGGGTAACGAAATATCCATCCAAATTGCTTACCTGTTACTTCCACTACCATTGCATTTTTTGGAGCATCTCCTGTAAAGTAAAACCAGTTACGTAAACCAAAAATTACTAGTACTGTTAAAGTAATTGCAGGAATTGCAGTCCATATTAATTCCAATTTGGTACTATGTGCAAAGAAGAAAACTTTTCTGTTTTCATTTTCTTGATACTTGTACGAAAACCAGAATAATAAAAATTGTGTGATAACAAATACAATACCTGTAATAATTAAAGTAATCCAAAGCATTTGGTCTACTCTTTCGCCTTGTAAACTTGCAGCGTCGTGTGCTAACAATGTTTTACTAAAAAGCATGTCATTACAAACATATACACCAACAAAACCCAACACTAAAAACGCGATCATTAAAAAACCGTTTATTTTATTGTTTTGTTTGCGGCTGTTTTCTTCGCCTTTTAAGATAGATACATATTCACTCGCCTTGGCAATTTGAAAAATTACCACATAAATTAGGGCGATGATTGCGATGGATAAATATAAACTCATAATTCGTTAATTCTTAATTCGTTATTTCAAAATCAATTATAGTACTAGATCAAATAATTATACTTGGTGAATAATACTTTCTTTTAAGAATGGATGGTTTTTAGCAATTAATGGTTTGCTTGCTAAGGAGCGTGCTACCATTAAAATTAAAACACCCACAAAGAATCCTAAAATTCCAAAGTCTAACCAACCTAATGTAACATGGTCTTTCATAAGACTTCCCATTACCATTTGGTAAAAATCAATCCAGTGTCCAAATAATATTAACACTGCCATAAAAGCAACTAGAGTAAAGTTTCTTTTTGCAGAACGTTTCATTAAAATAATTAATGGCGCTAAAAAGTTAATTACTAAGTTCAAGAAGAAGATAGGTTTGTAAGCACCTTGTACACGGTGTTTAAAGTAAACTGTTTCCTCAGGAATATTAGCGTACCAAATTAACATGTATTGAGAGAACCATAAATAGGTCCAAAAGATAGAAAACGCAAACATGAATTTTGCAATGTCATGTAAGTGTTCTGAATTTGTTAATTCTAAATAGCCTTTGTTTTTTACATAAATTACCCAAAGTGCAATGAGTGCCATACCAGCAACAAATGAACTTGCAAAAGTATACCAGCTATACATAGTTGAATACCAATGTGCGTCTATGCTCATTAACCATAACCAAGGAATAGTACTTGCAACAGTTAAACCAAACCACACTAAGAAAAATCCTGAGCGGGTCATGCTACGAATATTAAAACTTGTTGCAGTTGCAGCGTCCATTGGATTTTCATCCGCTTCACGAGAAATTTGACGCATTCTATATCCAAAATAAGACCATAAAGTAATTGCAAGTGTAGTCCAAATAACAAAGAAAGTTGGATTTAAGAAACCAGCCTTACCTTTTAATATTGGATCCTTGGCAACTGCCTCTGCATCCAACCAATGGTAAATATGATGCTTACCACCAAGTACTACATACATTAATACTGCAAAAGTAATAGCTCCAAAAACTGGAACTAAAGTTGAGATTGCTTCGGCAATTCTACGAAAAGATTGCATCCAAGCAGCTTGTGCCATAGTGCTAAAACATAAAAAGAACATAGCTGCGTTGGTCACTAAAGTCCAAAAAATGGTGTTGTACATTAAAGTACCCCAAAAGTGAACTTGCTCATGTTCGTCTGTGCTAAATCCTTGGGTAAACATACCATACAATAAGGCCACACCGCCAATGCCAATTAAAGCATAAGCCCATGTTTTTAATTTACCAGGAATTTCAAATTGCTCTTTAATAGATGCCATCGTTTCTCTTTTAAAAATTTTTATTTAGAAGCTTTTGCAGCTGCTTGTTTTTCTTTAATGTATTTAATAATCATCCAACGTTGATGTCTACTTAGTTGAGATGCATAAGAACCCATTAAGTTTTTACCATACGCAACCGAATAAAACATTTGTCCAGCAGGCATGCTCTCATACTTTGCATCACCAACCAATGTAGCTGGTTTTGCAGGATAAGGACCATTACCATCTTTATACAAAGGACCGTTACCATTTAATTTAGCACCATGACAAATTCCACAGTTAATTAAATATAAACGCTCTGCTTCGTCGTATTCTTTTTTACTTAAAGAATCAATTGGGTTAGGCACTGCCTTTGATGCGTTGTAATTAACCGTATCGCCCACTTTATCTTTTGCAATTGGAAAAGGCATTTCATGACCACGTGCCACCGTACCTGCAACAGGCATGTTGGTATAGTTAATTCCTTTTTCGGTTAGGTTGCTATGATCGGCGTAAGTTTCATACGCTCGGCTATAAGCCATATCGGGCATATAGATAGAACCTGGAGTACGCTTAACATCAGAACAACTAGTTAATGTAACTACTGCGGCTAAAAATGTTATTGCTAAAAATTTATTCATCGTTTATGTCTTAATTCATTTAAGTTTTTTCTTTCCTATAATTTACAAGAGACACATTAATTAGTGTGCTACTTGCTTATATAAGTTTTCATTTTCGTTGTCATAAGTTCCAAACCACCAGTCTTCTTCTGCAACTTGAATGTCGGTTTCAACAGCACCGTTAGCAGCTAATAAAGCTTTTAAATCTTCGGCATTTGTTTTTTCGGTACACTCAATAACCATTACAAATAAATCGTCGGTTGCTCTTTTATGGAAATGATGTTTTTTAACACCAGGTGCCATTTGACATAACCACATAAAAGTCATTACCATACCTACCGCAGCAAATAATACAGTTAACTCAAAAATAATTGGGATCCATGCTGGTAAAGCAAAGTGTGGCTTACCACCAATGTTTAAAGGCCAATCCTTTGTGAATATCCAACTAATGCAACTAATTGCAGTAGTGGTACCTGTAATACCATAAATAAAGCCGGCTGTGTGTAAGCTTGTTTCACGCATACCCAAGGCGTGGTCTAAACCATGCACCGGGAACGGTGTATAAACATCTTTAATTTTATAACCAGCAGTACGCACTTGCTTAACTGCAGGAAACAATACTTTTTCATCATCAAAACAACCAACTACAAATTTCTTTTGTGCCATAGTATATTTCTTAAACTAATAATTAATGTGCGTGCGCATGATCGTGAACAAATGAGTCAAGCGGTTGCGCTTCAATAGCGTCAAATTCTGGTTTATAACTTTCACCACTTCGTTTTAATACATACTTAATTTCTGCCACAGCAATTACTGGGAAGTATTTAGCAAATAAGAAGAAGCAAGTAAAGAACAATCCAAAAGTTCCTGCGTAAAAACCAATCTCCCATATACTTGGGCTGTAGTAAACAGACCAGCTAGAAGGAAGGTAATCACGATATAATGAGGTAACAATAATTACAAAACGCTCAAACCACATACCAATGTTTACGATGATACTCATAAAGAAAGTAACAAATACATTTCTTCTCATTTTCTTAGACCAGAAAATTTGAGGAGAGATTACGTTACAAGCCATCATACCCCAATAACTCCAACCATAAGGGCTAAATAAATAAGCACGGCTATACCAGAAAGTATATCCTTCATATTTATTTTGAGAGTACCAACCCATAAATAATTCGGTTAAGTAAGCAATACCTACAATACTACCAGTAAGTACAATTACTTTATTCATAAGGTCGATGTGACCAATTGTGATATAGTCTGTTAATCCAAATACTTTTCTTACAATTAATAATAAGGTTTGTACCATCGCAAAGCCAGAGAAGATGGCACCGGCCACAAAGTATGGAGGGAAGATAGTAGTATGCCACCCAGGAATTACTGAAGTAGCAAAGTCAAAAGATACAATGGTGTGAACCGATAATACCAGCGGTGTAGATAAACCAGCAAGTACTAATGATAAACTCTCGTGTCTTTGCCAATGCTTGGTAGAACCAGTCCAACCAAAGGAAGCAATACCATATAATTTTTTACGCAATTTTGTAAACGCTCTATCACGCACCGTTGCAAAGTCCGGTAATAAACCAGAGTACCAGAATAATAAAGAAACAGTAAAGTAAGTAGAGATCGCAAATACGTCCCATAACAATGGTGAGTTAAAGTTCACCCATAATGGACCACGTGAGTTAGGATAAGGCATTACAAAAAACGCCATCCATACACGACCCATGTGGAATATTGGGAACTGACCCGCACACATAACGGCAAATATTGTCATGGCCTCGGCAGCACGGTTAACACCTGTTCTCCATCCTTGACGGAATAATAATAATACCGCAGAAATCAAGGTACCCGCGTGACCAATACCAACCCACCATACGAAGTTGGTGATATCCCAACCCCATCCAATGGTTTTGTTCAAGTTCCACTGACCAATACCGTAAGTTACCTCACGATACACACTGTATGCACCAAAACTAAGTAAGGTAACAGCAATGAAAAAACCAATATACCATAAACGAGATGGTTTGGCTTCAATAGGTCGCACGATGTCTTCAGTAACTTGAGCATAGGTTTTATTACCGTATACTAAGGGTTCGCGCAGTTGTGATTCGTACTTTAAATGCATCTTATTCTTTTTCTAAAATTTTAAATTATGCTTTTTTAGCTTCTGCTTTTTCAGCGTGTTCCGCTTTTGCTTCATGCTCATCAGCGTTTCTCACTTTTGCTAAGTAAGTAACATTCGGTAAAACGTGTAATTGCTCTAACACATAAAACGAACGGTTAGGGTTATCTACACGAACTTTTGTAATAGCGCTATGTTTGTCATTTGCGTTACCAAAAGTAATTGCGTTAGTAGGACATGATTGTTGACATGCTACTTTAATATCGCTATCCATCATTGGACGAGAATCTTTTTTCGCATCTAATTTAGCAGCTTGTAAACGTTGTACGCAGAAAGAACATTTTTCAATCACACCACGAGAACGTACTGTAACATCAGGGTTTAATACCATACGTGTTAAGTCGTCATTCATGTTCATTACTACATCGTTCACTTCACCTGCTTGGTTATCTGGGAAGCTATCTGCACCTGTGTAATCGGCCCAGTTAAAACGACGTACTTTAAATGGACAGTTGTTTGCGCAATAACGAGTACCAATACAACGGTTATAAGTCATTTGGTTTAAACCTTCAGAGCTATGGTTGGTTGCAGCTACTGGACAAACGTTTTCACAAGGAGCGTTATCACAATGCTGACACATTAATGGTTGGAATACCACTTTTGGATTTTCCATATCACCACTAAAATATTTATCAATACGTAACCAATGCATTTCATGGCCACGTAATACTTCTGGTTTACCAACAATTGCAACGTTGTTTTCTGCATTACATGCAACCACGCAAGCACCACAACCATTACAAGCGTTTAAGTCTACGCTCATGCCCCATTTAATTCCTGGACGGTCATACACAGGATAAATAGTTGCATCTTTTGCAAAGTTCTCAAGTACTTGCTCGTCGGTCATTTTATTTCCACCTACCATTTGACCGCGATATTCGTCGGCACGCTCTTCAATAATTTCTTTAGGATTGTGTTTGTACTCTGCTAAAGTCATTTCCTTCATTACCTCGGTACGATTACCTTGTGTAGTGTCGTAACGGAAATGTGTTTGTGTTAAAGCAACAGGATAAGTTTCACCTGTTGGTGTTAAAGTAACATTGGCACAGCTAAAGTTTACAGTACCATTTTTAATGCAAGCCAAAGGATATGCATTTTTACCAGTACCAACTACTGCTTTACCTAAACTTTCGGCACGACCATAACCCACTGCAATACCTACTGTTTGAGGATGTGTACCTGGTATAATTAATACAGGTAATTCAATAGATTTTCCGTCAACAGTTAACTTAACTACTTTCTTAGGAGGTTGTACCTCGTAAGCATCGGCCTGACCAGCATTTGTTAAATCTATGTTTAATAACGTTTTTGCCATTGCAGGTGATACTATAATATAGTTATCCCAAGTAGCACGTGTTACTGGATCTGGTAATTCTTGCAACCATGGGTTACTTGCACCTTGTCCAGCACCAATACCTACTTTTTGATATAATGCTAATTCAATTTTACTAGAAGGTTTCTCAGCGTTTACTGCAATTAAAGCAGCAGCCACTGCGCTGCTATTAATACTTGCACCACTTATTACTGGAGTTGAAGGATTAATTACACCGTCTTGTAAAGTTTTATTCCAGCCATTTTCTCCGCCTAATTTAGTAGACCAAAAATTTTTAACGTAGCTAGTATATTCGGTTGCATCGCCAGACCATTTTAATAATGAGTCTTGGAATGCACGAGTTTTAAATAAGGGAGCAATAGTTGGTTGAATAAAAGAAAAGTGACCAGTTACTGGTTCAGCATCACCCCAACTTTCTAAGAAATGATGATCAGGAATTACAAATTTACAAACAGCTGCTGTTTCGTCTAACTTAGCGCTAAATGAAATAGTTGTTTTTACTTTTGCTAAACCAGATTTTACTTTATCCGCTGCAGGCCATGTATACACTGGGTTTGCACCGTGAAATAAAATAGCATTTACTTTTCCTGCGTTCATGTCATCTACTAATGCAGCAAATTCGCTATCAATACCTTGACGATAATTTACAGTAGCACCAAAATTAATAGTAGTACCATTTGCGCCAATTGCGTCGTTAATAGCGTTTACTATAATTTGAATGTCTTTGTCGTTGCTGCCTGCAACAACTAATGCAGCACCTTTATTTTCGTTTAATGCTTTTGCAGCAGCCTCAATGCCTGCTTTTAATTTTGCATCCACACCTGCAATTTCGCCACCTTTTACTGCACTTAATAAAGCAACAGCAATAGCGCCTATTTCAGAGGGACGACATAAATATTTTTCATCTGCGTTAGAGCCTGTTAAGCTAGCCACTGTTTCAAAGTGGATATGCTTGCTCATTGCAGGATTTTTTTCATCTATTTTTTTACCAGTAGCATATTGTTTAGCAAATTCAACTGGGCTTAACCAAGTACCTAAAAAGTCGGCGCTTAATGAAACAATTGCTTTTGCTTTTTCAAAATGATAACTAGGAATTACTTTTTTACCATAGCTCGCTTCATTTGCAAGTAACATACCGCTAAATGAAACTGCATCATAAGTAACATGTTTGCTACCAGGATGCTTTGCTAAAAATTGTGCAATTACTGCTTTTGTAGAAGGCGAAGTAATTGAACTTGTAACTATTACAGCACCGTTGTTTAATTCTGAAGCAATTGCTTTATCTACTGCTTCAAAAGTTGCTTCCTTACCTGCAATGGTTGGGAAACGTAAACGTGCAGTATCATATAAATCTAAAACCGATGCTTGTACTCTTGCCGAAGTACCACCACCTGTGATGGGACTTAATGTATTACCTTCTAATTTAATAGGACGACCATCACGCACTTTAGCAACCACACTCACCACATCACCATCTTGCACATAAGTTGTTGCATAATAATCAGCGATACCCGGAACGATATCTTCTGGTTTGTTTGCAAAAGGAATTGCCTTTTTAATTGGCATTTCACAACTTGCAGCCACTGCAGCAGCAGCGGTACTAAAACCTAAATATTTTAAGAAGTCACGACGAGGTGCTTTGGTTTGTAAAAAACCACTATGGTCTTCTACAAAAGGAAGTTCTTCTTTGAACTCGTTAGTCACCTCTTTGTTATAGGCTTCAGAATTGTTTAATTCGCCAAAACTTTGCCAGTTCTTATTTTGCTCCATAATAATGTATATAAAATATTACGCGTCTTATTTTTATTTTTTAGTTGCTACTAGTAGTGACATTTTTGACACTCTGTACCACCAATTTTTTCTACAGTAATTCCTTTAGTGCTATCAATTTTTCCAGATTTTAAATCCTCATGGAATTTTTCATAGATGCTATAGAAACCATTGTCTTTAAATTGAACTTTAGTTTGTCTGTGACAGTTTACACACCATCCCATACTTAAATCTGCAAATTGTTTTACTTCACCCATTTTTTGAATTTCACCATGACATTGTTGACAAGCAACTTGTCCAGCGTTCACGTGTTGCGCATGGTTAAAGTAAACGTGATCAGGTAAGTTATGAATACGCACCCACTCAATTGGTTTTGCTTTAGAAGCATCCCAAGGTTGGCCTTCGGTAAATCCTGCGTATTTGTATAATTTTTTAATTTCTGCTGTACCGTCCACTACATCACCGTTTTCACGTTTTAATGCTTCGCCTTTGTATTCGTTAATTGCAGCGTGACAGTTCATACACACATTCACACTTGGTAGTGTAGCTTGCTTTCCTTGGTAAGTTCCAGTGTGACAGTATTGACAGTTAATTTGATTTACACCAGCGTGTACTTTATGAGAATAATAAATAGGTTGCTCTGGTTGATAATCTTTAGAGCGACCTAATCCCATTGCACCTACTGTGGTCATATAACCACCTGCAATAAAAAATATAATTGCTAAAAAAGCAATGTATGCTTTGTTACGATAAAAAGGAACAGGCTCTGTTGCTGGAATACCCGACTTGTCGTCGGATAATTTTTTCAAGTTGCTATTAACTTGTAATAATATTAATGCAACAACTGCAAGTATTAAACTTAACAAACCAAAAACTAAAGTGCTATCCGAATCCTCTGCTGGAGCGGCTGCAGTAGCTGCACCACCTGCTGGCGCTGCACCTGCTGCTGGTACTGTTTTAATGTATGCTAAGATTGCATCAATGTCTTTGTCTGTTAAATTTGGAAACAAGTTCATTGCAGTTTTATTGTACTCGTTGTACAATTTATTTGCATAGGCATCCCCTGTTTTCAAAAATGCTTGGTTGTTTTTAATCCAAGCATACAAATTCTTTTTCTCAGGCCAACGATCCTCTACGCCTGCAAGAGCTGGACCAGTTAACTTTTTATTAACTGCGTGACAGGATGCACAATTCTGAGAGAAAAGTGATTTCCCATCTTGCGCATTTAACTGATTACCGATAGATGAACTAAGGGTGATAAATAGGAAGATCGAAACGATCTTAGCTAGGCTTCTTAAAATTGTCATATACACAAACGTGTCTAGTGTGGAAAAATATCCTTGAACGGGTGCAAATTTAGTTAAGAAAGCGTTTCCATACTAAGAATTACCTGTTTTTTTTCGCAATATTTTCTTCATGAAATATTGATGCTCAAGACAATCGAACGAAAAAAGTTGACGAATGTCATAAAAGTGTAAGCTTTGCTTAAACAGAAGTAAAAATGTGTGCTAAGCTGTCCTGTTTTTGAAAAAAAAAGGCACCTTTGGGGCAGATTGAGTCAAAAGCAAGCAAACTTTTAAAAAAAATGAAGGGAATAAACAAATTACAAGCTAAATGGGGGGTGGGCGCGGCTCAATTTTGGCTCATTATTATCACTTTTGCCCTTGGAGGTAGCTTAAGTGGACGCCTAACTAGCTTTTTGCTAAAATTGGTTTTTTTGGAGAAAAATTGGGCATTTTGGCTCATTTATCCCCTGTTTTTGACCATTTTATGGCCTTTTTCAGTACTTTTTGTAAGTTTCTTTACTGGTCAATTTAGCTTTTTTAAGGGTTATTTAGGTAGGGTTGGTGGTAAATTATTTGGCTTTGCCGGTGACCAAGGTGCTAATTTGGGCAATAGTGTAACTGCTGCCACTTTGGATGAGGTGATTCATGTGGCCATTTTTGCTTCGGGGGCGGGGTCCAATGCTAGGAAAATTATTGAATACTTTGAAGGCGCGGGTGTTCCCGGGGGCTTGGGAGTTGCCGGTGGCTATGGCTTGGGCGCTGACGCGCAGCCCGGCGCCAATTTGCATAAGCGCATTAAGGTTTCTTTGATTGTGTGTAATGTGCCTACGGCTGGGGTATTAAATATAGCTAAGGAAAAAGGTATTCCCACTTTAATTATTAATAAGAGCGAGTTTGCAAGCTCGGGTTATGTTCAAAGTTTACGCAATGCCGAAATTAATTTTATAGTGCTTGCAGGATTTTTATGGAAGATCCCCGAAGTTTTGGTTAACGCTTTTCAACCAGGTACCAATAACGCAAAAGGGATTATTAATATTCATCCTGCATTGTTACCAAAATATGGTGGCAAGGGCATGTATGGTGCGCATGTGCATGAGGCAGTAATTGCTGCTGGTGAAACCGAGTCCGGCATTACCATTCATTGGGTAGATGCTCATTATGACCAAGGCGATATTATTTTTCAAGCAAAATGTAAAATTGATGCTACCGACACGCCCGAAACGCTTGCAAATAAAATTCATGCATTAGAACATTCACATTTTGCAAAAACAATTGAAGGATTGTTGAAGTAATTATTTCGAACTACGCTTCTTCATCACTTCAGGGGATAAAGATTTTTTATTAATGAAATAGGCTTTCATTTGCTCTTTATCTAAGTCCTTTATTTCCAAACTTATTTTATCTCTAATGGCACGCAATTGAGCTATCATTGAATTATTATTTTGTTCAATCACTGATTTATTATTCATAATTTAAAATTTCGGTTGGCGTTCTAATATCAAGTGCTTGAAACCCTCTACTCAAATTTACTGAATTATATCCACGAATTCTATCAACATTTACAATATGTTTAAAGTTCCAGCTCACTAAAACATCAGCATTGTGAATAGTAGCAAGTGCAATATGAATACAATCTGTTATACTTGTTAATCCAACTACATTTTCTTTTATATATAATGACGCTAATTCTATTGCTTTATCTGAATAATCAATCAACACCGCATTTTTATTTTGAACAGATTTAGCTAGTAACTGAACCTTTTCAGGGGCATAAGAAATTTCAACATTTGTTAAATAGGAGTGTAATACTAAAAACTCGTTATTAGCAATTTGGTTAAATAGGATTTTTGTCCAAACAGAAAACTCAATATCAAAATAACCACCATAAACAGATGTATCTAAATAAATTCTTTTTGTCATTCATCAATGTAGAAAATATGGACACATCTTTTCGCCGTATTTATACGCAACAAAAAACCCTACTCGTTGGAGCAGGGTTAAAATATTTTCTAATGTAATTTTTCAATAGAGGACTAATATCGCCAAGTCAAAGCTTATTGTTACTTAAACTATCCAGGCATACGAGAAATATATTTCTCTATTTCTTTAATTTGATCCACAACTTGTTTTGTAGTTGGCTTGCATGCTTTTGCTTTACGGAAATAATCTTTTGCGGCACGAAACTCGCGCTTATTCATAAAAATTTGACACATGCTTAAAAAAGCAACTGCTTCGGATTCTTTATCAGGGATGCCGGCACGAATTGCTGCACGGATATAGGACTCGCCTTGTTTAGTGTCGCCTCTTTGCATAGCCATCATTCCTAATTGTAATTTATTGGCACCTTCGGCCTCTGGCATAGCAGATCCTAAATCACTACTTGTTTTTAAATGCTTTTCGGCGGTATCAAAATCCTGCTTCACCATTGCAATATTGCCTTTTAGGGTATAATAAGTGCTACGAATAGGCTTGTATAATAGTTGAGGCCACCAAATAGTTGATAAAATACGTTCCACCTCGTCCATATCGCCTGCTTCCATTGGGGCTTGCACCAAACGAAGTGGTCCCACAAAAAAGTGACTTAATATGCCAATTAATCCAAGAAAATATAATGGGAATACAGGCCAAAAACCAGCTACACCCGATAATTCTAGGCCTAAACCAGCAGCTATTGCCACCAAGCTTAGCCAAAAACGAAATTTAATAATGATATTATAAAATGCCATGTGTTTGTATTTGAGCAGCAAAGATACCAAAATATAGTGTGACTTAAAAAGAAGTAGTTATTTTTGCGCTCCTGTATAAGGACTAGTTGTTTTGTAGCTATTAAATCTACAAAAATAGTACTAGCAAAAGGGGGTCCCGTAGTTCAATGGATAGAATAGGTGTTTCCTAAACACTAGATCCAAGTTCGATTCTTGGCGAGACCACTGGTCTTTTAAAACCCTTGTCTATCAAGGGTTTTTCTATTTACCCAATTTTACCATTATCTCGCAAAAGGTCAAGTGTGTAGCAAAAGTGTGTAGCAGAATTGATATTTTGAAATCGGTGGTAATCCTACATAGTGGGAACGGATGTTTCCTAAAGGATTATTCAAATTAAGGAACTCGGTTTTAATGAAATATAGGACTGGATTGGTTTTGGCAGAATTGGTATTTTTAGAAAATGGAAAGTGTGTAGTAAAAGTGTGTAGCAGATTGAGATTAAACATATTCGACCCATAGTTTAATGGATAAAATAAGAATTTCCTAAATTCCAGATGCAAGTTCGATTCTTGCTGGGTCGACATTAAATAACCCTTGCTTTACGGCAGGGGTTTCTTAATTATAGGACTTTCGGGAATAATCGGGAAAGGCAGGTTTCCATCTAACCTTAAAGTGGGTTTGGAATTACAGAAGATGAAATAGTATGAATTTCAACTAATAAACTTAATCTAAAAAAATAGAGTCTTTATTTTTCAAATTTACTATACCTTTTATAAATATATGGTAAAAGAAACCGGAGTGTCAACAATACAAAAATAAAAACTTTCAAAAGTATATTGCTATTTTGAAATGTAAACATATAGAAAAATGAACCAATAATCAATAACGATAAAATAAATTGAATAACTTTCATATTATATTTCATTTATTTAGTTTGAGTAGTATTATCAACAGAGTTCCTACCATCCACAACACCTCTCTTTACATCATTGTAATTAGTGATAACACCAACAACTAATACTACTACTAATAACTTACCCCAATGTTTTACAATTAGGTCTTGAATATCATTTACAAACTCTTTCATACTGATTGGTTTAATTTATTTTCTTTATTTCTTTGGAAATTATATTTTAATAATAAAACACCACCAGTCATAAAACCTAATGATATTCCACTCAATAAAATATTTTTAGTAGTGATACAAAATATCAAATTAATTGTAAAAAAACCTATAATTAAAACTAATAGGATTTTATATAATGTATTTATCGTTTTCATACTGATTTGTTTAATTTATTTTCTTTCTTTCTTTTGAAATAATCTTTTAATACAAATGCATTACCTACTATAATGGTCAAAATAATCATATTGGTCAACAAATTGTTTTTCATTCTAAAAATGATAAAGTTTGTTAAAAACAACCCCATTAATAAAATTATAAGGATTGTATATAATGTATCTCTTTTCATACTTCTAATATACAACAAATTTAAAAATTATATATTGAAAACTTTATTGATGGCATTATGGATTTTGATTGTCCATCAAATTTACCAAAATATAGTTCGGGTTGAAAATGAAGATACCCAAATGCAACTGATGGCAAACCAAGCCTATATGTATTTGCAGGCAACCAATCTCCTTCTCGATGCATTAATTTGCCTATGCTTAAAGTAG